>CAZJSU010000082.1:0-21615 GCA_964548765.1 uncultured Anaerolineaceae bacterium | reverse complement strand
TCAATCGAGATCACATCGCGCGAGCTGAACAGGTACAGCAGCCCGGCAGCGTCCACTTCCATCGCCGCGAAGGGGATCACCCAGTCGTTCGACCCGGCATCCAGCGTCACCTGTGCGCCCGCGCTGTGCAGTCCGGCCAGCAGGTCGCTGCGTCCGCGCTGCGCCAGTTGGAACTGCATGTCCATCTGCGCGTCGCTTGGCGCGTCGAGGTGCGAGGTGTTGTCATAACGCCCGCCCAGCCCGACGATCACGCGCACGGTGCCACGCGCCATTGCCCTGTCCAGCAGGGACATTTCGTCCGCGCTCAGGTTCGCGTCAATCTCCGGGGCAGTCACGACTTCGGTGGTCGGCTGGCTTTCCGGGGTCGGCTGGACAACAGGCGCGTCCAGACGGTTGACCATCACATCGTCAAACGCGACTGTCCCGCCGCCGTTGCTGATGCTCAGCCCGCCCGCGCCCGCGAAGCCCGCGTCGGTCTGGCTGAACTGGATTGAGCGCTCTACCGCGACGGTGATCGTGTCGCCCAGCGCCTGAATGTTCAGCAGTCGCCAGCCGTCAGCGCTGCCCGTCGGCGCGCCCTGCGCCACCACCGCGCCGTTGACCAGCAGGCTGGCCTGCCCTGCCGCGTCCACGCTCACGCTCACGCCAGCGCGGACATTCACCAGCAGGCTGCCGCCCTCGCTTACGCGCACGCGCGCGGCGAACAGCACATGCGGCCAGTCTGCCCCGGCCACGACCGCTGCTGACCCGGCTGCGCTGGAGGTCAGGAAGCTGTTACCGCCCTCGGCGGCCACCTGCCAGTCACCGCTGATCTGCCAGCCCGCCGTGCTGCCATCCTGAAAGTCGTCCTGGAATAGGTCTACCGGCACTTCGGTGACTTCCACCGTCGGCAGCGGCTCCTCGGTTGGCTCGGCGGTCGGTTCAATAATCGGTTCTTCGGTCACTTCCACCGTCGGCGCTATCGTTGGCTCGACGATGGGTTCCTGTGTCGGTTCGATGGTTGGCTCGACAGTCGGTTCCTGTGTCGGCTCAACAATCGGTTCTTCGGTGGACTCGACCACTGGCGCGGGTTCTTCGGTGATCTCCTGCCCCGCGACAGACGTAAAGCCCATCACAAATAAAAAGAGGACAACCATAAGGGAGATTGCCCTGTACAGATTTTTGTGGTGCATTGCTGCTCCTGCATAATAGAGATACAACAAACGCATTACGAAACATATTGCATCTTGCAGATATAAATTCTAAAGGGTCACACCTTGCGCGAACATATCTGCTCATTACATGATGAGTGCAATATGAGAAATTGTATATCAATAATTTAATGAAATGTGTAAATTGCTTCGCTGTTTTCCCCTCTGGATTGGGGGGATTTGCGGTTTGCCTGTCGGCTATGCCCATCTGCGCGGGTCGCCAGTATAATATTGGCCGTCTTTGTCGCCATCAACCGGGAAGCGCCCGCCATGTCTCATCATCTGCCTGCTGCCTCTGCCTTCGTCCTGTGCGCGGCCAATTTCAGCATCATGGTCGGCGGGATGCTGGTCGCGGTCTGGATACGTCTGCGTATCGGCATCGGCAATCCGCTGGGGGCAGAGTATCAGGCACAGCCCGCCGCGCTGTACGGGCTGCTGGCGCTGGCCGCGCTGGGGGCGTATGGCGTGGCGCTCGCGCTGCCGCCGCAAAGCCGCGCCGGGCGCTGGCTGGCCCCCTGGCGACAGTTCCGCATTCTGGTGCTGGCAACCGCGCTGGCGACAGCGGCGATCGTGCTGCTGCTGCCGGATGTCTCGCAGTTGCAGATGGCCTATTTCGTGGTCGTCACGCTGGTGCTGGGCGTGGTCGTGGTGGTCATTCCGGGGCGGCTGCGCGCCTCGGCCTACATCACCAGCAGCACCCCGCAAAACCTGCGCGAGATTCACCAGAACCGCTATCTGCTGTGGTTGTGGCTGCGCTATCGTATTCAGGCGCGTTACAGCCAGACGTTTCTGGGCATCCTGTGGATCGTGCTGCTGCCGCTTTCGATGTCGCTGGTGATGGCCTTCGCCTTTACGCAGCTTCTTGGCCGGGCGGATAACCTCGGCGTGCCGTTTGTCGCCTTCCTGCTTTCGGGGCAGGTCATGTTCGGGCTGTTCAGCCATGTCGTCAACAACAGCAAGGGCGAAATCCTGCGGATGCTGGGGCTGGTGAAGCAGGTATACTTCCCGCGTGAACTGCTCATTATCCTGATCGTCGGCGAGGCGCTGGTGGACTTCGCCTTTATGTTCCTCGCACTGCTGGCGGTCAATCTGGTAGTGGGCATCGTGCCAACCGCGTACCTGCTGCTGCTGCCCGTGCCGCTGATGTTGATGACCGTCCTCGCGCTGGGGGCGGGCTTTGCGGTAAGCTGGCTGAGTATGGTGGTGCGCGACATGCAGCAGTTGATCTCGATCGGGATGCAGGTGCTGTTTTACATCACGGTGCTGTTTTCGGCGCGGAATGTTGACCCGCGCTACGAGTTCCTGATGTCCATTAACCCGGTGTCGGCGGTGGTCGAGGCGTTCCGCGACATCACCATTTACGGGCGCGCGCCAGACCCGGTGCGCCTGTACCTGCCGGTGGTGGTGTCGCTGGCGCTGCTGTATGTCGGTTATGTTTATTTCAAGGTCAACGAAGATCGGTTTGTGGATTATGCCTGAAGCCAGCCCGGTCATCCGCGTGGAGAACGTCACGAAGGTGTTCTCGCGCCAGCGTAAACAGATCAGCCTGCGCCACGAGGCAGGCGCGGCGCTGCGCCAACTGCTGCGGCGCTCTGGCGCGGCCAGCCAGCACGAGCCGTTCTACGCGCTGCGCGACATCAGCTTCGAGGTTGACGCGGGCGAGTCGGTGGCACTGATCGGGCGCAACGGGTCGGGCAAGTCCACGCTGCTGCGGGTGATGGCGCGCATCATGCGCCCCACCAGCGGGCGGGTGACGGTGGAGGGGCGCTTTACCGCGCTGATCGGGCTGGGCGCGGGCTTTATCCCCACCATGACCGGGCGCGAGAACGTTTACCTGAACGCCGCTATTCACGGCGTACCCCCGCAGGAAACCGACGCGATCATCGAGGACATTATCGCCTTTGCCGACCTCGGCGATTTTATGGACAGCCCGGTCAAGGATTACTCCAGCGGCATGAACGCGCGGCTGGGCTTCAGCGTGGCGGTGCATATCCTGCCGGAGATCATCTTTCTGGATGAGGTGCTGGCGGTGGGCGATGCCAGCTTCCAGAACAAGTGCATCCAGCGCATTCAGACGATGAAAGAGGAAGGTAAAACCATCATCTTCGTCTCGCACTCGGCAAACGCGGTGCGGACCCTGTGCGAGCGCGCGCTGTGGCTCGATCGTGGCCGCCTGCGGATGGACGACAGCGCCGAGTCCGTGCTGACCGCCTATGAGGAGAGTTATGGCAAGGCCAATCGCCCGAAGTTCGACAGCCTGTAAGGCCGCCCGCCCATGCCCCACACGCCCGTAAAAACCGCGATTATCACGCCCGATCTCGTCGGGCCGGTCCGCAACGGCGGCATCGGCACCTTCGTGCTGCACTTCACGCGCCTGCTGCGCCAGCACGGGCATGAGGTCTGCATCGTCTTTACCGCGCCGCAGGAAGCCCCGCGCGCCCAGTGGCAGCCGCTCTATGATAGCCTCGGCGTTGAGGTCATCCACGCTTATGAGCCGCCCCCTGTGCGCCAGTCGTCCGGCAGTTACCCGTTTGTGCATCACAGCACACTGGCAGCGCGTCACCTGCCGCCGGATACCGATGTGATCTACACGCAGGACTGGCTGGCGCACGGCTTCTACAGCCTGCGCGCGCGCCGTTACGCCAGCAAACCGTATCCGGTCTTTGTCAACGTCCTTAACAGCAGCAGCGCGTGGCTGCGCGATGGCATGGAACTGTTCCCGGATGATGCCGAGGAACACCTGAGCGCCGACTTTGGCGAGCGTTACGTCGCGCGCCACAGCGATTTCGTCGCCGCGCCCAGCCGCTACGTGCTGGAATGGGTGCGCGGGCATGGCTGGGCGCTGCCGCCAGACGAGCGTGTGCGCGTGCTGGGCTATCCCTTCCTGCCGGATGAAACGCTTACAGGCACGACGACAGCGCCCGCGCCGCGCTTTAAGCGATTGGTCTTTTTTGGCCGTCTGGAGACGCGCAAGGGGGTTGAGCTGTTTGTGGAGGCGCTGCTGCACCTGCGCCGGGAGCAGCCCGCCGCGCTGCACGGGCTGGCGGAGATCGTCTTTCTGGGCAAGCCCGGGGTGCATCGTTACGGCAGCCCGCAGGAGGTGCAAACCCTGCTGCGCGACGCGCTCGGCCTGCCTGTCGTGCTGCACACCGACCTCGACACCCACGCCGCGCAGCGTTACCTGGCCGACCACGCCGCTGATACGCTGGCCGTGATGCCCAGCCTGACCGAGGTGCTGGGCTTCACCGTGATCGAAGCGTCGCTCATCCCCGGCCTGAACCTGATCTGCTCGGCCAACGGCGGGATGCCAGAGGTGCTGGGCGCGGCGGGCGCTGACCAGTGGTTCATGCCTTACCCGCGCCCGCTGGCGGACACGCTGGCGCGGTGGCTGGCGCACGGCCCGCGTCCCGATGACCAGCGCGGACATTACGACTGGCAGGCGCGTAACGCGGGCTGGCTGGCCTTCCATGAGGAAGTGTGCGCCCATGCGCGGCAGGCCAGGGCGGCGACCCCGCAGCCTGTCGTGCTGCCACAGCGCCCGCTGGTAGACATCTGCATCCCTTACTTCAATCACGCCAGCTACCTGCCGCAGACGCTGGCCGCGCTGGAACACCAGACCACGCAGCAGTTCAACCTGTACGTGGTCAACGATGCCTCCACCGACGCGCGAGCCAACGCCGTGTTCGCGGCGATGGCCGAGCGCTACGCCAAACGCGGCTGGCACTTCAGCACCAACGCCGAAAATCAGGGCTTGAGCGCGACGCGCAACACCGCCGCCGGGCAGGGCAGTGCTGACTACCTGCTGTTTGTGGACAGCGACAACGTGCCTGCGCCGAATATGGTCGAGCGCTTTGTCGAGGCGATCCACCGTTCCGGCGACGACTGCCTGACCTGTTACCTGCAAGCCTTCGAGGGCGACGCACCGCCGTACACACCGGGCGCGGACAGGGCAACCGCGCGTATTCTGTACACGCATCTGCCGTTGGGCAACTGCCCGGAGCTTGGCTTTTTCGTCAACTGCTTTGGCGATGCCAACTTCATCATCCGGCGCGAAGTGTTCGCGGCGCTCGGCGGCTTCGACCTGAGCCAGCCGCACTACCGCTACATCACCGGTGAGGATCATGCCTTTCTGGCGCGTCTCTCGCTGGCCGGGTGTAAGCTGGATGTGCTGCCGGAGTACCTGCTCTATTATCGCCATCACCGCGCCAGCCTGTCGCGCAGCACCCCGCGCTATCAAAACATCGAGCGTGTGCAGGCCGTCTATCGGGCGCATCTGCGCGAGGCCGGGCTGGAACATCTGTCGCCGCTGGCCTATGGGCAGTATCTGCGCGCGCAGGAGATGCCCGGCACGTTTTCGTATACCGACCCGGCATGGATGGCTGCTCGCATCCCCTGGTACGCGCTGCGCGATGCCTTCTGGCTGAAGCTGAGCAAGCACCTGCGGCGATTGCCTTTCATGCGGCGCTGAGGTGGCTGGGGCGAAGGCGGCTAGGAAGCGCGGTCTGATTTATCGCTGCTGCGAACGGCGTGAATGATCTCGGTCAGCAGTTGAAGCACCTCATTGAGCGTTTGCCGGACCTCATCAATCAGCAAACGATTTTCTTGATTTTCCTGCAAGGAAGCGAGACGTACCGTTTGGCGTATTTCCTGCAGAATCTGCCGCTGCTCCTCGCTGGCCTGCCGCAAGACCTCCGCCGCTTGTCTGACCTCCTCTAGCTGCTGTCGCTGCATTTCAGCAATTTGACGAGCGTCTTCGTTTCCTACACGTGACTGCTCTGCTGCCTCCCGCCTGTCTTCAGCGTCCACTCGATCCTGTTCGGCGGTCTGGCGCGTTTGCTCGTCTATTTCGTTCTGTTGTATTTTCCGCTCCCATGCGTTTGCGTTATTTGAGTGCTGCATCTCATTTTCCTTCAATATCACTTGCTTTCACAACCGCGCGACATATCAGGTTGATACCAGAACATCTATAGAATGATAGCACAAACACCCGCCCTGCCCAGCGGTGCTGCGGTGTTTATTGCGAAACAGGCGCTTTGGGCGGCCCGGCCAGTATCCGCGCGCGCATCGGCTCCAGCGGCCACGCGCCCACGTCATTCCAGCCATACGCCCACGGGCTGACGTTCTCCAGCCACCATGTCACGCCCAACTCGGCATAAGGCGCGAGGGTGGCCGCGTCCTGCGCTGGGTCGCCTGTGGTGATGCCCCAATGCACGATGTCAAACGCGCGATTGCCGCGTTCCGCCGCCACGAAATCCACCGCTTCCCGCAGCGCCTCGGCGGAAAGCATCTCGCCCAGGCCGAGTCCTCTGCCGATAGGAAACATGCCGTCCCAGCGGGCGGCGCGGCGCATGGGCGCTTTGTTCGGCCACTGCCCGCCAATCCAGACCGGGATGCGCGGCGTTTGCAGCGGGCGCGGCAGGTGCTGTGTGTCCTTCACGCGGTACTGCGCGCCCTCGTAATCGAACACCTCGCCCTGCCACAGCCCATTGAGGATGTCGAGTCCCTCGTCCAGCCGCGCGGCACGTTCCTTCGCCTCTGGCGCGTCGTCGAAGTTGCCAAAGTCCCAATCATCACCGCCGAGGCCCACGCCGACGATTAACCGCCCGCCGGAAAGCTGGTCAAGCGTTGCCATCTCGCGGGCGAACTTCCACGGGCGGCGGCGCGCCAGCGGGGTAATCATCGTGCCGAAGCGGATGCGCTCTGTCGCCAGCGCGATCGCGGTCAGCATCACGGTATGATCGCCCAGCGGCTCGCGCCCCCAGACCGAGTGATCCCAGATAAAGAAGCCGTCCCAGCCGAGCGCCTCGGCCTGCCGCGCAAGGTCTGCGACGAAACGTACATCGGCAAACACGCCGAAGTTAGGAATATCCACGCCGAATTTCATCAGGCCATCTCCATACAGTGCCAACAGCACCACTGATTATCGCAGCAAGCCCGTTTCTCTGCTAAAGTTAACGCGGATGGTTTATACAGAGAGGCAGCAACATGGCCGTGACATTTACTCCCGCGTCGGATGTCGAGATTGACGTGCTGGTAGAAGCGTTCAACACAGGCTATGCCGGGTACACCGTACCTGTCCAGCTTGAAAACGACCTCATGCTGCGGCATATCGCGCAGAACAATATTGACCTCGTTGCTTCACGCCTTGCGTGGCTGGACGGGGTCATCGTGGGGGTGGGGCTGCTGGCGCGGCGCGAAACGCGCGGCTGGATCGGGGGTATGGGCATCCACAGCGCGCACCGGGGACAGGGCATTGGCCGCCAGTTGATGAACGCGCTGCTTGATTCTGCCCGCGATCTGCATCTGGAACAGGTGCAGCTTGAGGTGATCGAGGGCAACGACGTGGCCTTTAACCTTTACAAAAGTCTGGGGTTCGAGATCACGCGCCGCCTGTTGATTTTACAGTGTGTCCGCCTGCGGGATGTGGACTCGGACGTGACGGTGCAGCGTGTGACGGCGGAAGAGGTGCTGGATTACTACGACGCATTCCACGCTGTCCCCAACCCCTGGCAGCGCGAACGGGAGTCGCTGCGGGTGCTGGCGGTGGGCATGGATGGCTGGCTGGCGGGCGATGCTGACAGCCCCAGCGCCTATGCTATTGGCCGCAGCAGCGGGCGCGTGATTAACCTGGCCGATGTCGGCTTTCGTGATGGCGAGGAAAGCGCGCTGCGTGGCCTGATAGATTACCTGCACCGCCAGCAGCCCGGCGCAAGCGCCCAGTTCGCCAACCTCGGCGAGGATGACCCGGCCTGGCCTGTGCTGTCCACACTGGGCTATGAACCAGGTATGAGCCAGTTTGAGATGAAGCTGCGCCTCGGTTAGGTTCATTTATCATAATTTATCTTATCGTTTAATGTAAACATTATAAGGTAAGGTGATTGCAAGCTGGATGTGCTAATTTTTGTGTATACCAACCAACGAAAGCTGTCTCGAATGAGTCACAATAGCCTGCCCCGTATGCTCATGTTCGTCCATATTCCTAAGGCAGCCGGGACAACCCTCTACAAAGTCATCGAAAATCAGTATTCCAAACAGGCTGTTTACCTGATTGACGATGCCATCGAAGAAGACACAAAACGCTTTATCCTGATGCCGGAGCAGGCGCGTTCCGACAGGTATCGCTGCGTTGTCGGGCATTTGCCCTACGGGCTGCATGAATTCGTGCCGAACCCGATGGACTATATCACCGTCCTGCGCGAGCCGGTAGACCGCCTCATCTCCCATTACTATTACGTCAAAAGCACGCCGACCAACCAGTTTCATAACTGGGTCGCCAGCGAGAACGTGACGCTGGAGCGTTATATCCTCGAAGGCCAGCAGCCCAACCGCCAGACGCGCATGGTCTGCGGCTTCACCAAAGACGACCCGGAGCGCATGATGAAGCCAGAGACGGATATTCTGGCGATTGCCAAAGCCAATCTGGAGAGCAGGTTTGCGGCGTTTGGCCTGTCGGAACGCTTCGACGAGACGATTCTGTTCTTTCAGAAGGCGCTGCGCTGGCGCAACCCGCATTACGTGGCGGTCAACATTACCGAGAAGCGCCCGTCGCGTGATGAAACCAAAGCGCAGATCACAAAGCTGATCGAGCGGCACTCGCCGCTGGACTTCGAGCTGTACGAATATGCCAAACGCCTGTTTGACGAGCGGCTGGCCGAAAACGGCATTGATGAAAGCCGTCTGGAAGCCTACCGCCGCGCCAACAGGCGTTATCAGTTGTTCTACCAGTCGCAGCGCTCCGTCAGAAAGACCGTCAAGAAAATCCTGCGGCTGCGTTAGCGCCCGCCTCTAGGAGTTGACGATAATCACCGGGCAGGGCGTGTCCTGCAGGATGCTCTCCACGCGCCGCCCCAGATACAGGCGCTGCGACCCGGCACGCAGGCTGGTGCCGAGGACGATCAGATCAATCTCGTAATCGTTGGCAAATTCGAGGATGCTTGCGCGGATTTCCTGCCCGACCAGCACTTCGCCGGAGGTCTGCACACCCTGCGCCTGCCCCAGCGTCGCCAGTTCATCCACAATCTGCCGCGCGATATGCAACTGGCGTTCCTGGATGTTGCCGCCGGAATCGCGCAGATAGAAGTCGCTGGTCTCGCGCACGACGTTGACGACAAACACCTCTTCATCGCCGTTGGTGGTGAGCGCGAAGGCCACCTCCGCCGCGCGGCGGGCGGCCTGTGTGCCGTTGGTCGGCACAAGGATGCGCTTCGGTTCCCAATCCGGCTTGACGCGCTCGCCATGCACTACGATCGTCGGACACGGCGCGAGGCGCACCAACTGGTCTACCAGCGGCGTGAACAGCACCTCTGCCCCCCGGTCACGCTCCGAAGCGCCCATCACCAGCAGATCATAGTCCTTTTCCAGTTCGTCCAGAATGGCGGCGGCGGGGTCATTGCCTTTAACGACCTTGCGGGTGGGGTTCTGCTGCGAGAACTGCTTGCTCAGGTTGCTGAGGAAGGCCGCGCTCTCGCTCTCGCCGTTATCGGTCACGTTAAACAGGGTGACGGACACTTCGCTCGTCTGGCCGATCTTCTCCAGCAGCACGGCTTCGATGGTCTGGGTTGCGCCTTCCTCAAGCGACTGGCGGCGGCGCACAGGCAGCAGCACCCGGCGCACGTTGGCGATCAGGTTGCCCCGGTTCATCTCTTCGCGGCGCAGCCGTTCCAGTTCCTGCGCTTCTGGCTGCACATAGCCCAGCACCCAGCGCAGCAGCGGCGGCGAGATCAGCGAAGTGATGATCGCCATGACGACGATGATCGAGAACATGGCCTGTGTCAGCACGCCCAGCGACAGCCCGATCATGGCGATGATGATCCCCATCGCGCCGCGCGCGCTTAAGCCCGCGCCAAAGGTCAGCGCTGTCCAGTGATCGCGCCCGCCGATCAGCCGCGCGCCCAGGTACGTCCCGGCGACTTTCGAGACGATGGCGATCAGGATCATCAGTACCGTCAGCACCATCAGGCGCGGTTCCAGCAGTTGCAGGATGTTCACTTTCAGCCCGGCGACCGAAAAGAAGATCGGCCCGAAAATCCCCAACGTGAGGCTTTCCAGCTTGGCGACCACCTCGTCCGGCAGCGTCGGCATCTGGCTAAAGAGGATGCCCAGCACAAACGCCCCTAATACTGCCTCAAGGTTGAGCGCCTGCGTGATCGCCGCCCAGAAGAACATCAGGATAACCACCAGCGACAGCACCCGGTCGCGGCTCTTGATTTCGCTCTGTGTATAGCGCAGCAGCCGCCGCACCAGCCACAGCCCAACCGTGAAGCTAAGGATCATGAAGGCCAGCACACTGCCCAGCGATTGCAGCACCGACCCCACCGTGACCGCCGCGCCGCTGGCAAGTCCGGCGACGATAGACAGCAGAATCCAGCCAATCGTATCGTCGCTCATGGCGGCGGCGATGATCGTCTGGCCGATGTCACGGCGGATCAGGTTCATGTCCATCAGCACTTTAGCGATCACCGGGATAGATGAAATCGCCAGCGAGATAGCGATCAACAGGGCGAAGACCAGCCGGTCAGCCGGGTTGACCAGCAGGTCATCGGGCAGAAGCTGACCGAAAACGAAGCCAGTGGCAAATGTCACCAGAATGCCGCCCAGCGACACGCCGATAGCGGTGCGGGCATGGCGACGGATGAGCGCCAGGTCGGTTTCCAGCCCGGTAATCAGCAGCAGGAACATCGCGCCCAGCAGGCTGATGGTTTCCAGCAGGTAGCCCTGTGTTGGGGTTTGCGGCACGATCCATTCGTTGATGAAAGGCACAAAGCCGCTGAGCAGCGACGGCCCCAGGATAATCCCGGCGAGGATTTCGCCAACAACAGTTGGCTGGCCGAGGCGCAAGGCGACTTCGCCCAGCACGCGGGCGGTCAGCAGCAGCACAGCGACCTGAACAAGCAGCACCAGAATGTCATGGTGAGAGGCGGCGGTAAAGGGTTGCGGCATAAATACGGACTCCTTTCCGTCAAAAGAAGCCCGCATTTTAACGGCAAAAAACCGTTTTTCTATAAAATTTACGTAAAATTACGACAGGGACGCGCCGCCGCGCGCCGCTCTGCCATCCCCCTCAGGCTACTTTTCCGGCAGCTTGAGCAGGTCGTCCACCCGTACCAGCGCCCCGGTCGCCAGCGACTGGTTGGCGCTGATGCCCAGCAGGATCGAGGCCGCGCCGTCAATGTGCGAAGCCGCGCGGTTGTACGGGTCGGGCGGCGCGTCCGGCGCGAAAATCTGCTCCAGCATCACCGGGTCTGCCCCGCCATGACCGCCCTGCGCGGGCGGAATCTCCGCTTCATAGGGCGCGTCGAACTGTGGGTAAACGCGAATCTGGCTGTATTTGAAGCTGCCCTTGCTGGCGGCGATGTCCACCTCTTCAGGCTCTTTCGCCTGTTCCACCGCCTCGATGATGTCCAGTTCCACCCGGCCTTTGGTGCCAGTAATGGCGACCTTCAGCCCTTCCCAGGGTGAATAAGCGACGAGGCTGTACGACAGCAGCACGCCGCTGCGGTAGCGCGCGGTGACGCACATGGTGTCCTCAATGGTGATCGGCTCGCCGAAAACGTTGCGGTCGCGCAGGTAGCCGCTGTCCTTCTCCGCTTCCAGGTACAACCCGCGCAGCGCGTCGTTTTTATCGAGAAACAGCGCGAAGGGGTCGTTCTCCGCCGCAGGCTCGCCCGTGTAACGGATGTAGGGGTATTCCTCACCGCGCGCGTCGGCGTTTTCTTTGCCATAGAACAGCAGGTCGCCCAGCGCGAACACCTCTTTGGGGTACGAATCAATCCACCAGTTCACCAGATCGAAATGGTGGGTCGCCTTATGCACCAGCAGGCCGCCGCTGTTATGCTTTTCACGGTGCCAGCGGCGGAAGTAATCCGCGCCGTGATAGGTATCCAGCACCCACGAAAAATCCACATGCAGCGGGCGGCCAATCGCCCCTTCCATAATCAGTGCGCGCAGTTTGGTAAAGGCGGGCGCGTAACGATAATTGAAGGTCACGCGCAGCGCCTTACCGGTGCGCTCAATCGCCTCGAAGATCGCGCAGGCTTTCTCGGCATCGGTGGTCATCGGCTTTTCGCTGATGACATCGCAGCCTAGCTCCATCGCGCGGATGATGTACTCATGATGCGTGGCATCCATCGTCGTGACGATGACCGTATCCGGCCTGGTTTCGGCGATCATCCGGTCAAAATCCGCCGCGAGATACGTAGGGACAGGCGCAAGGCCGAGGCTCTCATGCAGGCTGGTGTTGTACCAGTCCATGCGCGTCTGGCTGAGGTCGCACAGGCCGACCAGTTCGCAATGTTCGGGGTAGGTTTCGGTGATGGCGCGGACGAACATCCCGGCACGCCCCCCTGTGCCGACGAGTGCGTAGCGTTTGCGGGTCAAAGTTATTTCTCCTTACAACTACTTGACCGGTCAAGTAACCGTAATTGTAAACTTTTTTAGCCGCTGCTGCACGTACCAATACATCTTAAGGGTTATGTCAGATTTTTATTCTACTATTAAAGAGACGCTTTATTTTTCCATCAAACACTTTTAAGGGGATTATACGTGTTTATAAAACGTTGTATCGTGCTTTTATTCGCGGCGGCGCTGGGGCTGGCGGGCTGTGTGCCAGCGCCCATAGGGGTTTCTGCCAGCTTCACCTGCCGTTCTGTTACTGTGGACTATACGGGTAATCCAGCCAGCGTGCCGACGGATGTTTACAACATTGAGGTATTTTTGCAGGGGGACGACCCCGCCGGTACACCCATCGCAGCGATTACCGCCTCTGCCGCGCCGGGGCCGCATCGGGTGACGATCAATCTGGGGCAAACGTACCCCTCAGGCACCTCCTTTGATGTCTATTTCGTTTATGGCCCCGGCATCTCAACGCTGGAGGCCAGCGGCACCTGCACAGATGCTGATGATGGGGCTGGCGCAGATGGCGCAGGGGAAACGGTGTACGTTGCCTGCGAAGTTGGTGATGGCCGCGTCAACAGCCTCGACTGTGCCTCGCCAGTGGCGATATTCTGCACCGGGGAAAACATTGATATTTACAGGATCAACCAGGAGGATGGCAGCGGCGAGCTTGCCATTCGGCTGCCATTGAATGAGGCTTATTCGGCTGTTCTGGCGGAAGGCGATAACGTGACACTGGCGCAGTCTGGGAATATCCTGCTTTCGTATCTGAGCGATGGCAAATTCCAGATCAACACCCACGATGCTGAGGGCAAGCCGTATACGATGACATGGAAGAACTGCCCGCCAACTGAAGTCGAAAAGCTGGAATCATAAGTCATTTACTGTAGTGGGGCGGCGTGATGGCCCTCATCACGCCGTCCCGTCCAGCAGCACCTCCAGATCATGCACGATGTCGCGGTAGTCAGTGCCGTAAAGGTACTGCGCCGTCAGGCGGCCATCCTGCCCGATCAGAAACACCGACGCGGTGTGGTCAATCAGGTAGGACAGTTTAGAACCCTCTAGCTGGCGCTTCTGCGCGACCACGCCAAACGCGCCGATCAGTTCTTCCAGCGCGGCTCCCTCTGGCCGCAGGCCGATGAAATCCTTATGGAACGCCTCGGTATAACGGGTCAGGTTCTCCATCGTGTCGCGCTCAGGGTCTATCGTGACAAAGACGATCTTGACCTTATCATGCGGTTCGCCCAGTTCGGCGTAGACACGCCGCAGCTCTGCAAACGTGGTCGGGCAGAAGTCCGGGCAGGTGCGATAGCCGAAGTACAGCAGGATCACTTCCCCCTCATGCTCGCTCAGGGTAAAGGGCTGGCCTGTGGTGGAACTGATGCTGAAGTCGGTTAGCTGGCGCGGCGGGGTCAGGACTGCCCCGCGCAGGTCGTTGATGACGGGCAAATCGGCAGGCACATCCGTCACCGGCGCGGCGCTGCACCCAATCATGGCGGTCACGAATACAGTCGCGGCCAATATCCATAATGTCCTGTTTGTCATTGCATTCATCCTCATGCTTCCACAACAATATTCACCAGCGTCGCGTTGTTGATGCTGCATGTCCCCTGAAACACGGCTGGCTCGCGGAAGGTCTGGCGCAGCGTCTCGGCAGAGCGCACAAAGAACGGCCCGATGGTATGATCGGCGAGGTCGTCATTGTGGATGACCAGCGTATTCTGGCCGTCAACTTCCAGCAGGATGTGTTCCGGGATCACGTCGTCGCCGTGTCCGGTACGCATCAGGGCTTCTGTGCCAAGCGGGATGTAAATCAGCTTCTCGCGGGCGGGGTCGGTCGTGAGACTGTTGATTTCGCGCACGCTGCGGTAGCTGGCCGCGCTGCTGCTCACCTGTGGCGACACTGGATAGATAAAAACTTCGAACTGCTCAACAAGCGGCTGGTCATGGTTGGGCGCGGCGGCGCTGACCTCCAGCGTCCATGTACCGATCATCGGCCAGATGAGTTCCAGATCATAACGCCCGGCGGCGCTTTCCTGCCCCTGCCCGCGCAGCGGCAGCATACCCATCGCGTTTTTGCTGGCGATGGCCGAAACGCTCGCGCCCTGCACCGGGCTGCCTGCATCATCGGTCAGGGTGACGGTTAACTTTGTCCGGCCAACGGCCAGCGGGAAGGGGTCGGAACTCAGCCGAAGCTCTGGCGCGGCGGTGGCGGTGGGCGGCATCTGGAAGAACAGAACAGCCACAACGACCAGACCGAGCGCCACAGCCATAACAATAACAGCGCGCATAATGATCCATCATCCTTTACTCCATGACTATAATGTGCGGCAGAGGCGTGGGTAAGTGACAGATGTCCCCTCAAGTGCTTATCTTTGTCATCTCCTGCGGGGCTGCTGCACAGGTGGGCATCACGAAGCGAAACGCCCGGCGTGGTGCGCGCCTTCTACCACGTCGCCGGGGTCGAACAACTGGCGAAAGCCGCGCAGCGCATCCGCGCGGGTGACATCACCCGTCTCGTTTGCCAAAAAGACGCGCTCGCCAAAATCGCCGATTTCCTGCACCACCCACTCATAGCGGTAGTAAGCCAGCGCCGCGCGATCTATCGTGGTGTCGCCATAGCCGTTGAAGAAAAACGCCGCTTCGCCTTCCGCCGTGTTATCCGCCCCGACAAACACCAGATCACGCTCTTTTGGCGCAAATATCACCTCATCCCAATCAACGATGTGCAGCCCGCCGTTAGCATCCAGCAGCACATTCGCGGTATGAATATCGGCATGGCAGAGTACGAATGCCCCAGCCTGTGCTTGCAGCCTTTGTCCCAGCGCCTCGGCACGCTGCACGATGGCGGTAATCTCAGCCTGTTTCTCCGTCCAGAAAGCCGCGAGTTCCCGCTCGACAGGCGCGGCATAATCGCCCGCCTCAATCTTCGCCTGAAGCGTTCGCACCATCGCGCTCCAATGGGGCATAAATGTTTCGCGCTTCACTCGCGCGGCCAGCTCTGCGGGCAAGCGAGCGCTGTGAAGCTGGCGCAGCACAGTGCCGAGCGTGTCCCATTGGCTTTGCGAGAGGCCGGCTTCCATACCGACCTCCCCCGCAATAAACGGGTATACGATCAGCGTAAAGCCTGCCGCTTCCGCCCACAGACGGCCTGTGCTGGCGGGCAGCGGCGCGACGACCTGCGCCAGCCCGCTATTGTGCAGGTAGTGCGGGACAAGCAGGCTGGCCTCGTTCAGCACGCCTTTTTTCAGCTTCAGGAAATAGCGTTCCCCACCCTCCCCCTCTGTGCGATACACCCACGCCGCTGCGTCGTTGCCGATGGGCAGGAACGCAACATCAACCGCGCTAATGCCGTAGTGTTCATGCAGGCAGGCGATCAGTGTCTCGTCAGGGAGCGCGGGTTTTTCGAGCATGGTGTTGGGCTATCCGGCAGATCACAACATAATAACAACACATTCTAGCTTAAAATGTTAAAAATATGCATCAGGTTTGTAATAAGTTATCTGTTGACTCCTTACCAATATATACCCATAATGAAAACTGTAATATGCGAGCGCAGGTTGCTGAGTTCCATACTCTACTGCCACCAGCCATAGGGGATCGTTATATGCTGATGACAGACCGTTGGGCTTCTGTATTTGAACACACTACTCAGCGCCTCCGCGATCAGGATATGCCTACCGAATGGTATGTCCTGCCGGGCTATACGGGTTATGCCGCGCTGACCAATGCGCCAGTGGATGTTTACTGTCTGGAAGCGCTGCTTGGCGTGTCGCACCAGCGCCCCGACCATAAGACCTACGCTGTCCTGCAGGCGTTTGACCCCCGCTACCCTCATCTGGGGCTGATAACCATTGTGGAACGGCGGGACAGTGATGGCGCGCCCAATACCACGACGCAGCCGGTTTACAGCCACGCGATTGACCGCCGTTATTCGTACACCTTTCTGCCCACTGCCCACGTCGCCTTACACCCGCTTGACCCCACCAACCAGCAAAAAAGCCTGCTGGTACAGTCTTACCACGCGCGCATCACGGTGGGCGACCTGCCCCAGGCGACAGTCGCTACGGTGCGGCTGATGTCGCGCTTCAAGGCCGACGGGCAGCTTGCCCAGATCGCGGTGGATTTCGACGACCCGCTGACGGTGTTTATCGCCCGGCTGGTGGGGCCGCTGGCGGTTAACCGCAATGTCCACTATCTGCCCCGGCGGGCAGAACTATCAGCGCTCCAGATTCCGCTGCGGAATCCGGCCAGCGATCAGCCTTATCTTATCGGCAATAACTCCACCACGCTGGACGAGGGCTTCGCCATCGCGCACCGCTATCTCGACCAGCACACTAAAGATTCGGTTAATTTAATACAGGGTGAGAAGTGAGAAAAATTACGTCTGCTACGACCACGCGCTTTGAGTATGCCCTGCAACTCAATGTTGAAGGGATTCGCCGCAGCCTGCACCACATGCCACACTCAGCTTTTAAAGCGTACTGTGCGTGGGCGCTGGATACGCCGTCTATGGCAAGCCGCTGGCTGCAACTGATGGGCATCGAAAGCCTGATCCGCCTGACAGGCGGGCTGCTGGATGGCCTGTTAAGCGCCGACGAGTGGCTGCAACTGGCCCCTTACAGCGTCCCGATCAACGTCTCGCAGATGTATGAGGTGATTTCGGACAATCTGGCGATCGGGCTGGGAAACTACGCGCCAGACGACGACACCTACACCACACGCAGCCAGTTGGTCTACAGCTTTAACCGGGCAGTCATCCAGCGCCTGAAGGGCCATACCCAGCAAAGCGCCAGCGACCTGCTTGAGCCGTTTTTGCCGCTTATGGCGGAAATCTCGACCTTTGAGCAAAGCCTGAGCGCCGACAAGCACCGCAACCTGACCGGGCATTTCCTGAAGGCGCACCCCGGCGCATCGCTGGATGAACTGGAATACGCGCTGTATCCGCTGCTGGTCGCCAATCTGGAAACCTGCATTGATATGACCCGCGTGATGGAAGGCTGCGCCACCTACCCGCTGCTGGTGGACGGCCTGATCCGGCGCTATCAGGGCGTGAATGACCTGCTGGAACAGCCGATGCTCACGTTCGAACAGTTACTGCATACCAGTACCGATACGATTATGGTCGTGCCGACGCTGGCCTATTACATCGGCGTGATGGCCGAGAAGGTGCAGCCCCTCCCCGCTTACCGGGGTGTGCTGGAAGATGGCAGCCTGCTGTTGGCGCTGGAGGACGCGGCGCTGCTGGTGCGCCTGCTGAACGACATGGGGACACTGCTGCTGGAGCAGCCCGTCAACGACCGCAAGGCGCTTATCCAAACGCTGCACGAGATGCACCACATGGGGGACTTCCCCACCTTTGAGCATCTGCTGCTGGATGTGGCCGGGCAGCAGGGAACGCTGCTGACGCGCATGAACAAGGACATCCGCTTTGGCGAGTTCAACGTGTGCCTGCATTCGGTGCGGCAGCAGGACAATATCACCAGCGCGATTGAGGTTTTTGCCGACCAGCTTGAGAGCCTGACGCTGGTTTATGAAGACCGTCTACAGCGCCTGCCGGGCCGGGTGGCACAGTTAAACCAGCGGCTGGGCAGCACTTTCGCGGGCGAGGTCATTCTGCGCTTTGTGCATTTCCACCGCCACACCTACAGCCAGTCCTTCAAGAGCGCTGAAGGCGAGTACGCGGTGTAATAATCTTTACACTATTACAAACCAACTTGCGGTACACTGAGGACAGTAATTTTATGACGAGAGAGGTTATCCGTGGCACACGAAATCCTTCCCAGTCCTCATCCGCGGATCGTCTGTTTACGCCTCTATGGCGACCCAGAAGCCGCCGATATGCTGCTCGAAACCGAAATTGGTCTGGATAAAGGGGAACCCGTTTACGTGCTGGTGGATGCGTCAGACCTCAGTCTGTCGCTGCCGCCGAATTACCTGGATACCGCGCGTAAAAGCTTTTTCACGCATCCTAATCTGGAACACATGGCGGTTTTCACTGGCTCGACCATGCTGGACGCGATCGGCAACATGATCGCCAAGCTCACACGCCGCCGTGAGCAGCTTTCGCTGCACAAATCGCGCGAGGACGCGCTCAATCACCTGCTGTCGCTGGTGAAGTAACAGCGCTTTCGCGCCGTAACAGACCACCTTCAAGATACAAACAGGATGGGGGCAGCCACCCCCATCTTATCCTCTGCTGTGCTTGTTACCCGCCGTAAATAACCGGACAGTAAACGAGATTGTCAATATACAGTGTCAGCCCTTCGCGCTTTTCCGGCTCGCGCGGGGCGGACTTATTGGTACGCAGGTGGACGGCGAAACTGCGACGCGGCGCGTCCGACACGTTGGGGCCGCTGCCGTGCAGCACCAGCTTGTCGTGGAAGCTCACGCCGCCGGGCGGCAGCGCGCCGCTGGCTTCCTGCCATGCCGAGCCGTCCGGGGTCTGGATTTTCTGCTGCGTGAAGTCGCCGAAGAAGTCGCCATCCAGCAGCCCCCACCGCTGTGAGCCGGGGACAAAATGCATTGGGCCAGCTTCTTCTGTGACATCGCTCAGCGCGATCCACGCCGTGAACAACTCGCTGCCATCGCCCCACGCATTCTGCCAATACTGCCAGTCCTGATGCCAGCCGATGGTCGGCGCGCCGTTCTGGCTGACCGCCGGGGGCTTGTAGAGAAGCTGCACCCACCAGATTTGCACCCACTCCGCGCCTGTGATCTCCGCCGCCAGCCTGCCCAGCGCCGGGTAGTTCAGCAGCGCGCGCACGCCATGACTGGCGATCTGCGGCATTTCGATCTTGCACAGCTTGTTCGGGTCATCACCGGGGTTCCATGGCGACTCAAACGGCGGTTCGCCTGTGTCATAATCGCCCACGCGGATTTTGTCCATGCCCGCGACCGCGCCCTGAATCAGGTCTGCGGGGAACAGGGATTCGGCATGGACGTAAAAGCCATCGTTCTGGAACGCGGTACGGGCGAGGCTCGCTTCGGTTTGCATGGTGTGTGTTCCTTTCGGCAAACGATGCCCAGAGGCATGATCCATCATGCCACTAAAAACGTCTTTACCTATTCTATCGCAAGCGGCCACACCATAGGTACAAGAATGATGGCAATCGCGTAGATTGCGACTGTCAGCAGCGCGCCCACCTTCACGAAGTCTATAAAGCGGTAGCGCCCCGGCGCATAGACCATCAGGCAGGCAGGCTCCAGCGGCGTGATGTACGAGCAGCTTGCCGCGACAGCGATCATCATGGCGAAGGTGCGCGGGTTCAGCCCAAGCTGGGTCGCTGTCTGGATGGCGACGGGCAGCAGCACGATGGCGGCGGCCTGGTTGGACATCGGCTGCGTCAGGATGACGGCCAGCACGAAGAACGCGGTCAGCAGGCCGATGCTGCCCAGCCCGCCCGCGTACTGCACCACCAGCGAGGCCAGATACTCCGCCGCGCCTGTACGCTCCATCGCCACGCCCAGCGCCAGCATCGAGCCGATGAGGATGATAATCGTCCACTCCACCCGGCGATAGGCTTCCTGCGGCGTGATGCAGCGCGTGGCAAAAACCAGCAGCGCGCCCAGGATGACCGCCACCGGGATGCTGAGGATATTCAGGCTGGCGATGACCAGCGTGCCGACAAAGATGCTGATCGCCAGCGGCGCGCGCCGGGTGTTGGGGCGCGCGTTTTCCACAGAACTGATGAGCCGCAGGGTGTCGTCGGCCAGCAGCGTCCCCATATCGTCGGCGCTGCCCTGCACCAGCAGCGTATCGCCCACCTTGAGCGAGATACCGCTGAGCTTGCGGCGAATCGTTTCGCTGCGCCGGTTAATCGCCAGCACCTGCACATTAAAGCGCTCGCGGAAGCGAAAGCCTTTCAGCGTGCGCCCGATCAACGGCGAGCCGGGCATGACGATCACCTCCGCCATCTGGATTTCCTCGCCCTCACCGTTCGGCTCTGGAAACTTGGAGTCGGCCTTCAGGTCGATTCCGGTGCGATCCTTGATTTTGAGGATGTCGTCGCGCAGCCCTTCCACCAGCAGCAGGTCGCCTTCTTCCAGCGTGGTGTTCGAGCCGGGCGTTAGATAGCGCTTCTTCTGGCGCACAATCCGCAGCACCGTCAGGTCCAGCTCGCTCCCCAGGCGGCTCTCGCCCAGCGTTTTGCCGATCAGCGGCGAACCGGGCAGGATGACCACTTCGGTCATGTAGGCGTACTCGCCGCCGTTGACCAGGCTGCCCGGCGGCGTGCGGTCTGGCACGAGGCGCATCCCCACAAAGTACATATAAATGATGCCGACAATGACGATCGGGATGCCCACAGGCGTAAGCTCGAACATGCCCATCGGCTCCATCCCGTACTCGGTCATCACCCCGCTGACCACCAGATTGGTCGAGGTGCTGACCAGCGTGACCGAACTGGCGAGGATGGTGGCGAAGGCCAGCGGCATCAGCAGGCGCGATGGGCTGGTCTTGAGGCGGTGCGACAGCCCCAGCACGACGGGCAGGAAGAAGGCGGTGGAAGCGGTATTACTCAGAAAGGCGCTCAGGCCCGCCGACGCTGCCATCACGACCAGAATCAACTGTGATGGCCCGACGTTGACACGCCGCAGAATCGTCCTGCCGACAGCATCCACCACGCCTGTTCGCACCAGCGCCGCCGTCATAATCAGCAGGCCAAGGATCATCAGCACCGTCTCGCTGCCGAACCCGGCGAATGCCTCGTCTGAGGGCAGCAGGCCGGTCAGGATCAGCGCGACCATCACCCCCAGCCCGATGACATCCGCCGACACCCATTCAAAAGCCAGCAGGATCATCGTGCCTGCCAGGATAAGCAGCAGCAGTGCGATTTGTTCGGTCATAAAATTTGTAACCTGCTCCCGTGAGAAGGCGCGGCGCTTTAATAAGTCTAGCGCGGGACAGTGTAACGGAAAACAGGCCAATGGGAATGGGTCTAGTGGCGGGTTTCGGCTTGCTCATAACAGGCATTTTGGCTAGAGTCGCGGCGTTCTCGCGCACTATTCGGAGCAGATGTGAATCGTTATGTAA
>CAZJSU010000081.1:13195-22025 GCA_964548765.1 uncultured Anaerolineaceae bacterium | reverse complement strand
TCCCGTGAAACCTCACCCCGCCTGGCCTGCGGCCATGCCTCTGCGGGAGGGTCACGGACCTCCCCTACACAACACGAATCGCTTCTCTGCTAACGGCGGACGCGCCGTTGCGCCTCCCTACAAAACCACTGTAGGGACGGCATAAAAGGCTTGTCCGCCGCAAAAACAACAAGCCATGCACAACAGGGATAAACTTCACGCGCTGCTTAGCTCGCGCAGGTAATCATCGAAATGGTTGAGGTCGTTGAGCGCGAATTCGGTCATCTGCCACAGGTCGCCATTAGGCACGCGCGTCAGGTCGGGGTCTGGGCGCGGCAGGTGACCAAGCAGCGACCGCAGGTCGTTCAGGCGGTGTTCATGCTGGTGACGCATCCGCGTGAAACGCGCCAGCGCGCGGTTGATCGCGTTCACCGTCTGCACCATCCGCCGTGTTTCCAGCGATTCGTAGAAGTAGGTGTAACGCCAGACCCGGTGTTCTTCCACCATCGTCTGCACCTGTTCCAGCGCGTGATGCAGCGCGGCCTGCACGCGCTCTTGCGGCTCCTCCGGCTGCATCAGCATCAACTGAGCCAGCAGGTTGAGCGTGTTGTTTACGTGCGTCAGCCGCCTGGTGTATTCGTTATTGACCCGCCATAGCAAATCGGCGGCTCCCGACATGGTGAAATCTCCACAAGGGTAAGCGTGTTGCAGCTATTTTAACATAGTTCTCATTCCGGGCGCAGCAGGCCGCCCAACGCTCTCCCTGCGTTTGCCAGTTATTTAGCGGACGTTTAACTGCGGCGTGTTGGTAACTGGCCTTTTGCCAACGGACGGCATCCCTGCCGTCCGAACAACTGTACAAAAGACTGAAGCTAGATGTCATGGTTTGTGTGTATAATCACGGTTCAGGACGGGTCATCAATGGAGAAGATGCATGTGGCGCTATGCTTACCCCGAAGGCGATGATAACGACGGCAAAGCGAAGCTCACGTGGCCGCTGGCGAAGCGTGTCCTCAGCTACGCGCGGCCTTATCGGAGGCAGATTATCATTCTGCTCACTTTAATTCTGCTGCAAACTGTTATCGGCATTCTCTATCCCCTCATCTTCCGTGATCTCATTGATTACACCCTGCCCAACCGGGATATAGCGCGTCTTAACCTGCTGGCACTTGGTTTAATCTTCCTGCCCACGATACGAAATGTCCTCAGCGTATTTGTGCGTTATTTCAACTCCACCATTGGCGAAGGGGTCATTTATGAATTGCGACACAGTCTCTTTGCCCATTTGCA
This sequence comes from uncultured Anaerolineaceae bacterium, assembly GCA_964548765.1. Lineage (GTDB taxonomy): Bacteria > Chloroflexota > Anaerolineae > Aggregatilineales > Phototrophicaceae > JAIOHN01. Next base: position 20,756 of record CAZJSU010000081.1, on the reverse strand, counting down.
GGGGATGTCGCTGCGCTTCTTCACCAATACCAAAACCGGCGAACTGATGAGCAGGCTGAATAACGATGTAGTCAACGCGCAGACTGCCATCAGTGATACGATTGTCGGCACGATTACCAACATCATCAGCCTGGTGGCACGGTTGGCGGTCATGCTCACGTTAGAATGGCGCTTGACCATTCTGGGGCTACTTTTGTTCCCTGTAACCTTCTTTGCCATCCGCTGGCTAGGGGTGCGGCTGCGGCGTATCGCCCGCGAGGCGATGGACCTCAACGCGCAGATGAACGCCATGATGAACGAAACGCTCAACATCAGCGGGGCGCTGCTGGTCAAGCTGTTCGGGCGCAAGCCAATGGAGATTCAGCGCTTTGACCATCGCGCGGCACGGGTGCGCGACATCGGCGTAAGGCGGGCGGTGTTGGAGCATGGTTTCTGGACAGCGGCCAGCTTCTTCTGGATTATGGGCATTGCGCTGGTGTATTGGGGTGGCGGGCATCTGGTGCTGGATGGTGCGCTGACGATTGGCACGATTGTCGCCTTCTTAGCGTATTTCGATCAGATATATCAACCACTCGAATATCTCACCCATGTGCCAATGGAATTTGCAGTTTCTGCGGTCAGCTTCGAGCGCGTGTTCGAGGTTATAGATTTGCCGCTGGAAATTGACGAGCGGCCAAACGCGGTCGAGCTAAAGGATGTGCGCGGCGAGATCACGTTTGAGAGCGTTAGCTTTCGTTACCAGGCTGGCGACGAGGGACTGCTGACCGAAGTGCGTCGCTACGGGCGCATGGACAACGTGCAGGCGGTGCTTTCTGGCGACGCGCCCAAAGCGGCGGAAAACGGCGAAAAGCCGAAGCCGGAAAATGGCCGCAGCCAGGCGCGCGAGCAGGCGCTGACCGATATTTCGTTCACCATCCGCCCCGGCCAACTGGCGGCCATCGTCGGCCCCAGCGGTGCGGGCAAGACCACGCTCACCTACCTCATCCCGCGCCTCTACGACCCGACTACAGGCCGTATCTGTGTGGACGGCCACGACCTGCGCGACGTGACGCTGGACTCGCTGGCGGACAACATCGGCATGGTCACGCAGGAGACGTTTCTTTTCCACGACACCATCCGCACCAACATGCTCTACGCCAAACTGGACGCGACACAGGCCGAGATCGAGGCGGCGTGTCGGGCGGCGAACATCCACGATTTCATCATGGAGCTGCCAGAAGGTTATGACACCATCGTTGGGGAACGCGGCTACCGCTTGAGCGGCGGCGAAAAACAGCGCCTCGCGCTGGCGCGTGTCATCCTCAAAGACCCGCGCATTCTGGTGCTGGATGAAGCGACCAGCCACCTCGACAGCCAAAGCGAAGCCTTAATTCAGGAAGCGCTGGAGCGCATCATGACGCACCGTACCAGTGTCGTGATCGCCCACCGCCTCAGTACCATTCTCGCGGCGGATGTGATTCTGGTCATGGACAGAGGGCGCATCATCGAGCGCGGCACGCATGACGAACTGCTGGCACAGGGTGGCCTGTACGCGCAGTTGTACGAAACGCAGTTCCAGCGACAGCGCGAAACCAGCGGTTAGGGCGGCGTTTATCACAGGTCGCGGGCGGGTTTAATCCCCTGTTTCTTACCTGTTTATCAGGAAATGGCGTAAGATTATTATTCATGGGGCGGGATCATCTGCCCGCCCTTTTAGAATGGGAATGCCATTTTTTGAAAGGCTTGTCTGAATGCGAAGATTTTTACCCCTTCCGCTGGCGCTCCTGCTGTTGATACTGCCCGCCGCCGCGCAGGACGCGATGGTCGAGATTCTCTGGCCGCCGCCCGTGTATGACCTCGCTGGCACAGTACAGGTCATCGGCACGGTGAATGTGCCGGGGCTGCGTAATTACTTTCTCGAAATTGCCGATTACGACCCCAGCACGCCACAGGCCGAGCCGGCCTTCTGGACACCGGTAAGCCTGCCGCGCCGTGACCCGGTGACGGGCGGGGTCATCGGCGAGTGGGACACCACCATCTACCCGGACGGGCTGTACCTGCTGCGGCTGCGGGTGCTGCTGGAAAGCGGCGAAAGCCAGTTCTACACCGTCGCGCCGCTGCGCCTGCTCAACGAGGCAGAGCGCCCGGCGGGCGAGGCCACGCCCGGCGTAGTCGCCCAAATCCCGACCGTGACACCGACCGCCGCCGCGCCGCCCACCCCCACGCCAACCCCGACGATCATCCCGCGCCCGAACCCGGTAAACGAACTGCCCTTGCCTGTCGGCGGGCATGTGATCGGGTTCGATGAGTCCACTGTCGAGGCCATGCGCGGCGCTGGCATGACATGGATGAAATACCAGATTCCGTTTATCGTCGGCGAAGGGTCGCTGATTAACGTGGCCTATGATCGCATCAACTTCGCCCACGCCAACGGCTTTAAGGTCTTTCTGAGCATCAAGGGCGAGAAGGAAGAACTGGCCTCGCTCGGCGCGGAGGAATATTTCCCGCAGTTCGCGCAGTTCGTCGGGCAGGTGGCCGCCCTACAGCCGGACGCGATCCAAATCTGGAATGAGCAGAACCTTGACCGCGAGTGGCCGGAAGGCCAGATTGACCCGCGCATGTATGCCGACCTGCTGCGCCAGTCTTACGCGGCGATCAAAGCGGTAGACCCGGAGGTGATGGTCGTCACCGGCGCGCCCGCCCCCACTGGCGCGGAAGGCGTGTTCGGGCTGGGGAAGGTGTGGAACGATGACCGTTATTATCAGGGGATGGCGAATGCGGGCGTGGCAGCCTTTGCTGACTGCATCGGCGTGCATTACAACGAGGGCATCATCCCGCCCAACCTGCAAGGCGGCGACCCACGCGAGCCAGATTACCCGACGCGCTACCTGCCGCTGATGATCCAGCGGGCAGCCTTCCCCTTCCGTCAGGCGAATATCCCGCTGTGCTTCTCAGAGCTAGGCTATCTCTCGCCAGAGGGGTATGGCCCGCTGCCACAGAATTTCGCGTGGGCGACCAACACCAGCGTTGAGGAACAGGCCGAATGGCTGCGCGACGCTATCCAGATCGCCGCGCAGACCAGCAGCGTTCAAATCGCGCTGATTATCATCTGGAACGTGGACTTTGATGTCTACACACAGGATGACCCGCAGGGCGGTTACGCCATCATCCGGCCAGACAGGTCATGCCCGGCCTGCGAGGCGATTGCTACCCTGCGCGGGAACTAGCACACACCACAGGGGCGCGATATTTCGGGTGATATGTCGCGCCCCTATCCCCTTTTATAGAAATTTCACAATCCCTGCTGTGATTGTAAGCTGCCTGCAAGCTCAACCTTTCATTATATTAATTACTATTGAAGGAGAGCATCTGGCATTATGGCAAGCGACATCAAGACAGCGCCCATCCCCTCTACGACTGAGGAAGCCACCAAACCCGCGTTCAGGAATGTGCCGCGTACAGTTCATCTGCTGGTCGCGTCCTTACGCATTGACAGCCAACGGATGAACATGCAGGCCGTGGCCGACCTGATCGCCATCGGCGAGCCTGCCGTGCCATATCTGATTAAAGCGCTGGGCGATAATCATCCGCAGGTCTGGCGGCTGGCCTCGGCAGCGCTGGTGAAGATCGGCGCGCCTGCTGTGCAGCCGTTGGTGGCCGCGCTGGAGCATGAGAACGAACAGACCCGGCTGCTGGCCGCAGGCACGCTGCACAAAATGAACGCCCTCCAACAGGGCGACCCCGGCTGGCGGGCGATGATCTACGAATATGCCCGGCTGGTACACTGGCAGCGGGCGGCACAGCGGGAAGCCAGCGGGCGGGTGTGAACCACGTGCTGAACAGGCGCTAGAGCAGCACCACGCGCGCGCTGCCGTTACGGTTCACGACCACGTGGCGCGTGTCCACAATCAGGCGGCTGTTATCGGCCACGTGCTGCCAGTCAAAATCGTTATGATGCGTGATAATGACCACACAGTCCGCCTCGTGCAGCAGGTCGGCGCTGTAAGGCTGGCAGGTCATCTCCTGCTGGTCATGCACGCGCAGACGCGGCACATGCGGGTCATGGTAGACGACCTCCGCGCCGCGTTCCATCAGCAGCGACAGCACATCCAGCGCCGGGCTTTCGCGCACGTCATCCACGTTGGGCTTAAAGGCGACCCCCAGCACCACGATTTTTGAGCCACGCACCGCCTTCCCCTCGTCGTTCAGCGCGTGAATGATTTTATCCAGCACATACAGCGGCATCGAAGTGTTGATCTCGCTGGCGAGTTCGATAAAGCGCGCCGTGTAATTAAGGGTCTTCAGCTTCCAACTCAGGTAATGCGGGTCTACCGGGATGCAATGCCCGCCTAAGCCGGGGCCGGGGTAAAAGGGCATGAAGCCGAATGGCTTGGTCCTGGCCGCCTCGATCACTTCCCAGACATCAATGCCGAGGCGGTCGCACATTAGCGCCATCTCGTTAACCAACCCGATGTTGACCGCACGGAAGGTGTTCTCCAGCAGCTTCACCATCTCGGCGACGGTGGGCGAAGACACCATCACCACCTGATCCACCGCCGTGCTGTAAAGCGCCGCCACCGCTTCGTTGCAGGCAGGCGTAACGCCGCCAACGACTTTCGGGGTATTACGCACGCCGTACTGCTGATTGCCGGGGTCAATGCGCTCTGGCGAGAAGGCGACAAAGACGTTCTCGCCCACCACAAAGCCGTTGTTCAGCAGGCGCGGCACAATGATCTCCTCTGTCGTGCCGGGGTAGGTGGTGCTTTCCAGCACGATCAGCATCCCCTCGTGGCAGATGTCGGCAATCGCGTCTACGGCCTGAATCACATAAGACATATCCGGGTCTTTGGTCTTGCGCAGCGGTGTCGGCACGCAGATGCTGATCGCGTCGGCCTGCCGCAGATCATGGTAATGGACGGTAGCGCACAGCTTGCCGTTCTCCACCAGCGGCCTCACACGCTCTGTTGGAATATCGGGAATGTAACTTTCGCCCCGGTTTAACAGGGCGATCTTCTCCGGGCTGACATCCAGCCCAATCACGGAAAAGCCCGCCTCGGCAAATTCGACGGCCAGCGGCAGGCCGACATAGCCCAGGCCGACAATACCAATCGTCGCCTCGCGCTGGTTCAGCCGTGTTAGCAACGTCTCTTTGATAGTCATACCTCACCTCACCTCAAAATTACGATGGGCATTATACACACCGCGTACTCTGCTGCACAAAGACGGCATGAGCTTGCCACGTCCAGCTTTCTCAGAACTAACGCCAGGCCCATAACGCACAGAGGCGACGTATCTGTCGCCTCTATAACCCTGCCTGTCCTTCAACAGCAGCACTCTACAGATTATCCATCTCTTTTCGCACAGTTTCGTAAAGGATTTCGGCCTTCAACTGGCCGAGGGAATAACACGGCCCGCCGAGCTGGTGGGCGAGCTGCGCGGCAAGGCCACGATCGAAGGCGACGTGTTCCATGTTAATGGTCACGGTCTTGATGCCGTCTTCCTTAATCCGCTCGGCGATGCGGTGCGCCTCTTCCTGTGGCGCGGCGTTGCTGATGGACACGTTGCCCGCGCCATCCGTTAGCAGGATCATCATCGGCACAATATCAGGATGCAGCGCCTGCTCACGCTTGATGGTTTCGTAAGCCAGCATCAGCCCGGCGGAGAGCGGTGTCTTACCGCCAACGGGGATGTTCGCCAGTGCCTTTTTCGCCAGCACAACCGAATTGGTGGGCGGCAGCACCAGCGAGGCGCGGTCTTTCTGGAACACGACCAGCCCCACGCGGTCACGCCGCTGGTAGGCATCGGTCAGCAGCGACATGATCGCGCCTTTGGTCGCCTGCATCCGCTCAGAGACGGCCATGCTCCACGACGCGTCCACCACGAACAGGATCAGGTTGGCCGCGCGGCGCACGCGAATCTTGCGGTGCAGGTCGCGCTTTTGCAGCGCGTAGGCCATGCCTGTTTCGGCCTTCTGCGCTGCGCGCTGGCGCTGGTAGGGCGCGGCGGCGCGCAGCGTGGCATCAAAGGCGATGTCGTTATGCTTGCCATTGGCAGGCCGCGCCTGAATGTAGCGGCCACGTTTGCGGTCTGTGTGTGTGCGGGAACGTCGTCCGGCGCTGTGGCGTGTAAGTTTATCCAGCGGGGTTTGCAGCTTGCGCGGGTTAAATTCACTGCCGGATTCCACCTGTTTGCCGCCTTCCCACCAGTACGCATCGTTGTTATCAAACATATTCTGCGGTGTGGGGTCGGTCTGGCCGTAATCCGGCAGTTCCTCGCCTGTCTCAGTGGCTACCGATTGACTTTTTTTTTGACGTTACTCTGTTCGCCTTCGTCGCTCATCTCGCCAGCTTCGTCACCCTCGCCCCATTCAGACATCACCTGCTCAAGCTGTTCTTCCATCGCGCTCATGCTCATCTGCGCGTCGGCAAACGGCCCGCGCTTCAGGCGATGCGGGATGGCGAGTTCGGCGGCCAGCAGGATGTCACCCTGGTTAATATGGGTACGCCCCTCAAAGGCGGCGTTGGCGCGCGCGGTCTTCAGGATCACGAGGTCGGCGCGGTGGCCGTCAATGTGCAGGCCGCTGGTCAGCGTGGCGATGGCGTAAAGATCGCGCCGGGTATATTCCACACTGTCCACCAGTTCACGCGCGGCGGCGATACGGTCGGACAGCCGCTGCTCCTCAGCCATCCAGCTACGGCGGAAGGCTTCGGGGTCGTCCTCATAGGCGATATGCCGTTCCAGAATTTCCATACGCTCGGCAGCGGGCGAGATGCCGCGCACCTCGACCGACAGCGCGAAACGGTCGAGCAACTGCGGGCGCAGATCGCCTTCTTCGGGGTTCATCGTCCCTACCAGAATAAACCGCGCCGGGTGCGAGAAGCTGATGCCCTCGCGCTCGACCACATTGACCCCCATCGCCGCCGAGTCCAGCAGCAGGTCTACCACATGGTCATCCAGCAGGTTTACCTCGTCCACATAGAGGATGCCCCGGTTGGCGTTCGCCAGCACGCCGGGGTCAAAGTGGCGCTCGCCTTTTTGAATGGCCTTCTCAATATCCAGTGTACCGACGACGCGATCTTCCGTCGCGCTCACAGGCAGGTCTACGAAGCGGGTACGGCGGCGGGCGACAGGAAGCTCTTCACCACGCTCATGACGTTCACGTACTTCGTCCGACCATGTGGAGGGCGCGTTGGGGTCATCGCCAAAGGGCGAGTCGGCAATCACGTCAATCTCTGGCAGCAGGGCGGCCAGCCCACGCGCGGCGGTAGACTTGCCCGTGCCGCGCTCACCGCGAATCAGGACACCGCCGATACGCATATCAATGGCGTTGAGGATCAGCGCGACTTTCATCAAGTCCTGGCCGACAATTGCCGTGAAGGGATACACTGAGGGTCGTCTGCTCATTTTGATCTCAATTTTCCGGGTAATAGTGCGAACAAAGGGATTATAACCCACGCTAACGGGGCTGTTCAACTGCCGATTAAGCCCATTTGGGGAAAAGTTCTCGTATGTCATAGAAAAGCGCTTCCTGTGTATGGGTTTTAGAAACGCTCTTTTTCCAATACAATAATCCTAAGATAGT
>CAZJSU010000081.1:6502-13095 GCA_964548765.1 uncultured Anaerolineaceae bacterium | reverse complement strand
CCTGTGTATGGGTTTTAGAAACGCTCTTTTTCCAATACAATAATCCTAAGATAGTTGCTGAGGTATCTCTTGTGGTTACAAAACAAATTGACCTTGAGGCCACCCCGCTAAATCTCGATGACCTGCTAGACCTGCTCCAGCTAGATACAGAAATCGTGCTTAAAAGAGGCGACATACTATTGGCCCGTCTTTCCCCGATAGAAACGCATGATAAACCTGACAGGCCCCGTATTCCGGGCCTGCACGCTGGAACAACCTGGGTGAGTGATGATTTCGACGACCCGCTGCCAGATGAATTTTGGTCAGGAGAGGCATGAAAGTATTATTGGACACTCACGCCTTCATCTGGTGGGATGACGACCATACGCAGCTCTCATCAAGAGCATTGGCAATATGTCAGGACAGGGAAAACACAATACTTTTAAGTATTGCCAGTGTCTGGGAGATGCAAATCAAAATCCAGTTAGGCAAACTTAAATTCAGTCTTCCAGTGGAAGACAAGATTCAGCGCCAGCAGGAAATGAATGGGCTGGAAATTTTATCCATCTCACTAAAGCATGTATTTACTTTAGACCAATTACCCCATCATCATCGTGATCCATTTGATCGTTTGCTGATGGCGCAGTGTATCAACGAAGGCATACCTATGATTTCGTATGACTCACTGCTGCAACCTTACCCTGTACAGATCATCTGGTAGCTTGCTTTCTCTACCCCAACAAACAATTCGCGGCGGCCTCGCCACCCAGCGCCCAGCCGTCCAGCGTCACCAGCGTGAGAAAGCCGCTGCTTACGTGAACCTGCTCGCCGGGGTCTATCCGCAGCAGGCGCGCGCGCGGACTACTGCTGCGCCGCCCTCCCGCGTAGAGGTGCGTCTGGTTCACCAGTTCTCCGGTGGCGGTCTCGAAGACGTTCAGCGTGCCGTCCACATCCAGCGTGTACAGCAGGCAACCGTTGCCTGTCGCCATCAGCGGGGGCAGCGATACGGGCGGCACAGGATATTCCACACGCCAGCGTGACGCGCCGCCTGCGTCAAACGAGGCGAGCGTGCTGGCATCATCGCCCATGTAGACGTAGCTGTTGCCAAGCACGTCCACCGTCATGGTGGCGGTCAGCCCCGGCAGCGTCCCGGTTTCGCCCATCGTATGATTGGCCCCGCCGACAAAATACCGTATCTGCTCCCCATCCAGTGCCACCCAGTTGCCCAAACGATCCGCCGCGGTTACGGGGGCGTTTTCAAAGGTGGTTTCATAAACCACCTGCCCGGCGGCATCCAGCAAGCGCCACGCATAAGCGTCATCGTCCGTTCGCACACCCAGCGCCACCTGCTGACCGTTGGTCTGGAAATCCGCCAGCCGTTCCGCGCTGGCAATCGCCGGGTGTGACCACAACAGCGCCCCTGCCGCGTCATAGGCCGCCACGCCGCCCCCCGCCAGCCCAAAGACCAGCGTGTCACCTTCCAGTTTGAGGAACGGCACATCCAGCGCATCTACACGCCACAACGCGGCATAACGCCCGTTCTCCAGCGTGAGCGCCTGCCCGCTTTGGGTATGCGCGGCGACCCGCCCACCAGAGAGCGCCGCCAGCCCGCTAATCACGCCATCGGTATCCACCCGCCACAGCACATTCCCCTCAGCCGTCGTCCCCTCGATATGGTTGCCGCTGGCGACTGCGTAAGTGCCATTATCGAGCATCACAGGGGGCAGCGCGGGAACCGCCTTAAACGAGGCATAGCGGATAAAGCCGGGCTGCAGGCGCATCCGCCACAACTCGGTAAAATCCAGCGGGTGAAACCAGCCGTTATCCAGCGGGTTGGTGGTGATGTAACCCGGGCCGCCCTCGCCGGGCAGCAGGCGGCGAACCTCGTAATGCAGGTGCGGCCTACCACGCGACGGCCAGCCGATCACGCCAACGATGTCCCCCTGCTCGACACAGCTCCCTACCGGGGGAAATTTGATCTCGTCGCTCTCTTCCATGTGACCATAGAGCGTGTACACAAGGCTGCCGTCCGGGAAGGTGTGTTCAAGGACGACCACGCCCTTCTCGGTGTCCCATTCTTCGATGTCGGCAAGCGTCACCCGCCCCCGCGCGACCGCCCGCACCGGGTCGCCCCAGCGGTCAAAGCCGATGTCTATGCCGAGGTGGTTGCCCCCGAAGCGCTCTCGATATACCGCGAAGTCATCGTACCCCTGTACCAGATCATCAATCGGGTAATCAATTGCCTCCACCACGCCGCAGAACGGCGCGTTTACCTGTGCCAGCACCGAGAATGTTGAAAAACTCAGGGAAATCAGCAGAATAAAACCAGCGCGCATCATACTCACAAAAGGCCGTTCACCAGTATCCATATCTGTTTTGGTGCTGCTGGCGAACCGGAAACTGTATGACATCCGGCACGGACGAGGCATCGCTTCACCCGTGCATCTGAATTCGCCAACGACATCTATTTTACCATTGGCGCACGGTCTGGTCGTTAGCGAAATCGGTGAATACAGGCAGCGGTTTACGGCGCAGGCTCTGGCAGGCGCAAAATCTGGACTGCGCCCGGCACGGCGCGTATGACACAGGGCGTACTCCCACAGGGTTCGCCATCGCACCAGATATTCTGCACCTCGTCGGTCTCAACGATAATCTCGCGCCCCTGCCAGTGATAGACCCCCCAACTTTCATCCAGCTTTAACAAGCGCGACAGCGCCGCGCCAACGGAATTGGGGCTGTTATCCAGAATAAACACGTCCAGCAGGCCATCGTCCGACGCAACACTGAGCGAGTATGTCAGCCCGGTGATCGAATTGAGGCGGCTGGCGTTAACGATGTCGCAGTTGATGCCTTCAACCTCAATCTGTTCGCCATCAACCGTCAGGCGGTAACGTGTTCTCACGACCTGCCCCAGCGCGCGCAGCGCGCCTATGGCATACGCCAGCGGGCCATACTGATCTTTCAGTTCACGGGTGGTGTTTTCGTTGGCTTTGGCGTTAAGGCCAATCTCGGCACGCAGCATAAAATACTGCCCGCCCACCTGCCCGACATCAGCGGGTTGTGGCACACGCTGGAAAATCTGGCGCGCCGCCTCCTCCAGAGATGGCGGCACGTTAAACTCCGCCGCCAGCACATTGTTGGTGCCGCCCGGCAGCAGCATCAACGGCGTGGATGTGTGTATCAGCCCACAGGCCACTTCCATCACAGTGCCATCGCCCCCACACACGGCGACTATATCCACCCCGGCAGCGGCGGCCTCTGCCGCGAGACGCTGGCCGTCCCCCGGCTTCCGTGTGATGCGGATGTCCCAGTCCACGTGTTCCTGCTCGCTGAAAACTTTGTTGAGCGTGTGCAGCACTGGCTGTGGCTGGCCGGATGCCGGGTTAATAATGACGAGAATCTGCTGATAGGCGGTGTCCATGACCTGCATCTCCGGGAGGCACTGTTGAACATTTCGGCCTGCTGTTCCTAGATTAGCACAGGTTTTCACCGCCCACATGAGCCTTCACTGAGACTGACTAATTTAAGCGCCCGCGCCCGCTTTTGGCTATACTCGCGCGCACCAGTGCTAAAGGCTTTTAAAGGGGCAAAGATCATGCGTGTACTCGTTATGTGTGATATGGAAGGCGTAAGCGGCATCGTCGTCTGGCAGCAGGTGACAGGCGGCGACCCGATGTACGAAGAAGGCCGCCGCCTGTACACGGAGGAGATTAACGCGGCGGTGCGCGGCGCAAAAGCCGCCGGAGCAACGGAAATCGTCGTGGTAGACTGTCATGGCGCGGGGGGCGGCTGGACATTCAACTCGTTTGTGCCAGAACTGCTCGACCCGGATTGTGAATGGGTGGCGCACCATCCCTGGTCACGCTACACCGAAATGCTGGAAAACGGCTGCGATGCCTGCCTGCTGGTGGGGATGCACGCCCGCAATAACACGCCAGACGGCGTGCTGTGCCATACGATCTCGACGGTGAAATGGCGCAACCTGTGGTTTAACGATGATCTGGTGGGCGAAAGCGGCATTAACGCCGCCCTGTGCGGGCATTACGGCGTGCCGGTTGCGCTGGTTACAGGCGATGAAGCGGTGCTGCGTGAGTGCCGGGAAATTCTGGGGGATAGCTTTACCGGGGTGGCCGTTAAGAAAGGGCTGTCGCGCTACTCCGCCCGGCAAATTCCGCCTGTCCGCGCGCGCCAGATGATCGAGGAGGGCGCAAAACACGCGCTGCAAAACCTGAGCCGCGTCCGGCCATACGTCCCCGCCCGCCCGACCACGATCACGATTGAAGTGGACACGGTGGATAAAGTAAACGACTTCAAGGGGCGCTACGGGGTAGAGATCGTCGAGCCGCTGAAAGTCGTCAGCCACGCGCCAGACTGGATGACCGCTTGGGATCAGGTCTGGCACTGGTGATACCTCACCCTCTAACCCCTCTCCGTAAACGGTATGGGGTGAGAGGTACTGCTGGCGAACCGGGTACTGTGTGTAATCCTGTAGGGGCGAAGCGGTGCTTCGCCCAGGGCAAGTCACCGACTTGCCCCTGCATCCGAATTCGCCAGCAGTATCGTGAGGTAAAGTTATTCCACCACCGGAATCACCAGCCCGGCAGGATTACGCAGCAGGCCACGATCGGCCTGTAACCAGCCGAGCGCGTTGACTGCCTCGTCTTCCCCTTCACCGCACGGCACTTCCAGCAGGAACCAGTCCGAAGCGGCAGTACGCCCCACAACAGCGAACTCACGGTTGCCGGGGATAATGCAGACCACCCCGCCGAAGTTGTTCGGCAGGCTGTAGACCGGGTTGCCCGCGTAACCGACGTACAGGCTGGGCTGCGTTAATGACCCCAGCACAGGCACTTCCGGCACGCCTGTCAGGTTGCCGCGCAGGATGAGAAACTCGCCCTTCACCCAACCGCGCAGCCCGCCCACCTGCACGTACCACCATGTACGATCCTCGTTGCGCCCAAGCACCGCCAGTTCCGTTCCACCGTCCACGATGCCGATCACGCTGTAGTTGGGGCTGTCCCCAGTGCGGAAGAACAGGTTATCCGTGTTGACAATGGCGTAACCGGGCTGTCCGGTCAGCAGCGCAGGCGGGTTCACCGGGCGCGGCGGCACAGCGTTAAGCTCCAGCGGCGGGCTGGTCACACCATCGGCAGGTTGCAGCACAAACGCCTCGCCTGTCAGCAGGCGCAGGGTCTCGCGGCCAAAGGCGGCCAGCGCATCAATCGCACCAAAATTCGCCAACCCCGGACACTGCACCGCTGTGTCCAGCAGCACCTGCTCCTCAAGGCCGTTCCCCGCCGCGCTGACAATCTGCAACCGAATCGGGTTATAGAGCGGCTGGCTTGACCAGTCATAGCCCTCGCCCGCCTCCCATGTGACGCTGCCGCCGACGAAGAAGACATCGGAGATCGGCTCTAAAATGCTGTTGCCTGCGCCATCAATGGCGCTAATCGTGAACGCCTCGCTCAACTGCCCGGTGTTGTCGCGCGTCAGGCTGAGGGTGCTGCCATTGCTGACAAAGCCGGTGCAGGTAACGGTAAAATCAAGCGTTCCTTCCGCAGCCTGTGTGCCAAAAACAGGAATAAGTAATGCAAAAGCAATCAGTAATAATGTAAGCCGCGCGCGGCGAGGGGTGCTGCTGAACATTGGGCTTGCTCCTTCCGTGAGATTTATCTTCTATGATGCTGCAATTTCGCTTTTTTGACAATTTAATGCTGCGGCAGCGACAAGGAATAATAAATTTTGCGGTTTTTTGCCCGCTTAAATCATTAAATGATTAATTCACATTATTAACCGGAGCGTTGGGTAAGCGTAGGTTTAGCGTCTTTCAGGCTCTGGCGTTTCGTGTTATTCTCTGGCCATCTGGTAGAAAGATGCCCCCCACCTTTTCACCAGATGAAACAGGTTTTCCCCGAACACCAAACACCCCCGCCCTCTTGGGGGTGTTTGGTTTTTACCGTTCCTCCGCTATAATGAGCCAGCCACAAGGTTAACAGTGCAAGTCTTTAGGAAAGGCGATTGGATGTCTATTGAATCAGAACAGGATTTGATTGGTCTGATGCGTATCGGGCGCATCTGTGGGCTGACACTGCGCCACATGCAGGAAGCGCTGCGCCCCGGCATGACTACCGCCGAACTGGACGCGATCGGCGCGGAATTTCTGAAAAAACACGGCGCGCGCTCCGCGCCCATATTGGCATATAACTTCCCCGGCCACACCTGCATCAGTGTGAACGACGAAGCCGCGCACGGCATCCCCGGAGAGCGCGTGATTCAGCCCGGCGATCTGGTGAATATTGATGTCTCGGCAGAGTTGGATGGTTACTGGGCAGACACAGGCGCAACTACCCCTGTGCCTCCTGTTACGCCAGAGAAGCAGCGCCTTTGCGACGCAACGCAGGAAGCGCTGGCCGCTGCTATTAACGCGGTGCGTGCCGGGCTGCCCATCTCCGTGATCGGGCAAGCGGTTGAGCCTGTTGCCCGGCGCAGCGGCTTTCGCATCATTCGCAATCTGGGCGGGCATGGCGTGGGGCGCAGTATTCATGAGCAGCCGCACGCTGTCCCCCATTACTATGAACGCCGGGCGCGCCAGCGGCTGACCGAAGGGCTGGTCA
>CAZJSU010000081.1:0-6402 GCA_964548765.1 uncultured Anaerolineaceae bacterium | reverse complement strand
GTCCCCCATTACTATGAACGCCGGGCGCGCCAGCGGCTGACCGAAGGGCTGGTCATGACGATTGAGCCGTTCCTCACCACCGGCGCAACAACCGTCAAGACCGACCCTGACGGCTGGACGCTGCGCACGGTAGACGGCAGCCTGTCTGCCCAGTACGAGCATACGATCATTATCACCAAAGAGCGCCCGGTGCTGGTCACCGCTGTTTAAGCGCGGCCTGCCTTCAAAAAGCGGTATAATACGCCGTCTTCGCAGAGAGTAATTCGTCTTTGTGTATCTGTCTGAGCAAGTGCTAGTAAGGAAAACCCGAATTGAAGATTACGTTCAATGGCCGTGTGCTGGTGCTGGGCTGCGGTTCGGTATCACAGTGCTTTCAACCGCTTCTGCTGCGCCACTTCGACATGGATTTCGCCAGGCTCACCATTATGGACTTTGAAGACCTTCGCCACGCCATCCCGGACACCTTAGCCGCAGGCGCGCAGTATGTGCAGGAGCAGGTCACGCAGGAAAACCTGCCCGCCCTGCTGGGTCAGTATGTCGGCAGCGGCGACCTGCTGATTGATCTGGCGTGGAACATTGACACGGGCGAGATCATCCAGTGGTGTCATGACCATCACGTGCTGTACATCAACACGTCTGTCGAACTGTGGGACCCGTATGACATCAACACCCCGCCCACCGAGCGCACGCTGTACGTGCGGCACATGGCGCTGCGAAAACGCGCCGCGCGCTGGACTGAGCCGGGGGCGACAGCCGTGATCGAACACGGCGCTAATCCGGGACTGGTCAGCCATTGGACGAAAATCGCGCTGGAGGACATCGCCCAGAACATTTTGCAGCACGGCTTCCACGCCGGGCGCGATCTTTCCGGCGGGCGCTGGTCGGCGCTGGAACGGGCGCTGGCGGACAGGCATTATCCGCGCATCGCCATGCTGAGCGGCACAAAGGTCATTCATATCTCCGAGCGCGACACGCAGATCAGCAGCCAGCCCAAGCGGGTGGATGAGTTCGTCAACACGTGGTCGGTGGCTGGCTTTCATGAGGAGGGGCTTGCCCCGGCGGAGATGGGCTGGGGGACGCATGAGCGCCGCCTGCCACCGGGGGCGCATGTGCATCGTTACGGCCCCGGCAACCAGATTTGCCTCGCGCAGCCCGGCATGTCTACTTACGTGCGCTCGTGGGTGCCGCTGGGCGGGGAGATTATCGGCATGGTCGTGCGGCATGGCGAGGCGTTCACCATCAGCGATCATCTGACCGTGTGGGATGATGACCGTGTGATTCCCCGCTATCGCCCAACCGTGCATTATGCCTACCTGCCCACCGACGCGGCGATGGCCTCGGTCTACGAGTTGAAGATGCGCGGCTTCGACCTACAGCCCAACCAGCGCATCATGAATGACGACATCATCGAAGGGCGCGACGAGTTGGGCGTACTGCTGCTCGGCCATGACTTAACCGGATGGTGGACGGGTTCGCAGCTAGACATCCACGCGGCGCGGCAGCTTGTGCCACATCAGAACGCTACCACGCTTCAGGTGGCGGCCTCTGTGCTGGGCGCGGTCTTCTGGATGATCCGCAACCCGCGTAAGGGGCTGAATGTGCCGGACAACCTGCCGCATGACGACGTGCTGGCAGTGGCTAATCCCTACCTCGGCCCCTGCCCTTCGGTGCAAACCGACTGGACACCGCTTAAGAATCGCTTCGATCCGTTCACGGGTTACGGCAGGCCAGCCCCCGATGAGGATGATGTATGGCAGTTTGAGACATTTGTGGTGTAGAGCAGCAGAAGGCAGGCGCTGCTTTACGAGTAGACGCTTTCCAGCGCCAGCGCTTCGTACACGTCCACCGTCGCCTGCGCCACGCGCGCATGGGTGAAATGCTCGAGGACGTGCGCGCGCCCCTGCTGGCCGAGCCACACGCGCCAGTCGGGGTCGGTCTGGAGGTCGTGCAGGTGCCGTGTCAGCGCCAGCACGTCGCCTTCGGCGAAGGTCAACCCGGCGCTGCCGATCACATCGGGAATCGCCCCGCTGGACGACCCAACCACAGGCACGCCGCTCGCCATCGCCTCGATCAGCACCCGCCCGAACTGCTCTTTCCAGTGTGGGCGGGTGAGCGAAGGCAGCACGAACACATCCAGCGTGTGATACTGCGCGGGCATCTCTGTCGAGGGGACGTAGGGGCAGAACTCCACACGCTGGCTGATGCCGAGCCGCCCGGCCAGCGCTTCCAGCGGAGCGCGCTGTGGCCCACTGCCGACAAAGCGCACCTGCCAGTCACGGTTTTCCAGTCGTTCGACCGCTTCCAGCAGCAGGCGCAGACCTTTTTCCTCCACCAGCCGCCCGAAATAACCGATGGTGAATGGCCGGGGCGCTGGCGGCTCAAGCGCAGGCGCGAACAGGTCAGGATCAACCCCAAACTGCGGAATCACGCTCAGCGGGCCTGTGTAACCCTTCGCGCGCCAGACCTGCGCCGCGCTCTCCGTCCCTGCCAGCGCGTAATCCACATGCGACAGCACCCACTGTTCACCCCAACGAAACGGCGGCGGATAGCGGCGCGGCAGGTTTTGCCAGCTAAAAAAGAGCGTTTTGGCCCCGGCGCGGCGCGCGTGATACAGCGCGTGCCAGGTGGCAAGGTTGTACGGTTCTTCGTCTATGTGGACGATGTGCGGGCGGAACTGGCGCAGCTCACGCGGGAAGTCGGGGTAGTAGTGGAGATGGAAATTGCCGTTGAAGCGCATCGGCGTGACTTTAAGCTGGTAGCCCTGCGTATAGGCGGCTTCCAGCAGTGTTTCGCCGCGCTCGTCTTTCCACGATGGCGGCACAAGCGCCCGCAGTTCCACCCCCAGCCGGGCGATCTCCTCCAGCTTGCGCTGGTAGATGCCGACGACACAGGCTTTCGAGAGCAGCAGGACACGCAGCGATTCCCCCACGCTACGCCTCACCCTCAACCAGCCCGGCAGGGCGCAGCAACCCGATGAGAATCGCCAGAATGACTTTGACCATGTAATAGGCCGAGCGCAAGCGGGTGATTGAGGAACGCCCGCCCTGTCGCGGCTGCATCGTCACCGGAATCTCACGCAGGCGCAGCCCGGCGCGGTGCGCCACCACCAGCGCCTCCGGCTCCGGGTAGTCATGCGGATAAGTGACCGCGAACAGCCGGATCGCCCGGCGGTTAAAGGCCGCGAAGCCCGATGTCGGGTCGGTGACAGGGTGGCCGGTAATGGTTGAGATCAGCCGGGCGAGGATAAGAATCCCCAAACGGCGCGGCATCGGGGTGTGATACCCCCGGTCTTCGATAAAGCGCGTGCCGATCACGATGTCTGCGCCGCCTGCCTGCAGCGCTTCGATGAGGCGATTTAAGTCGCGCGGGTCGTGCTGGCCGTCGCCATCCACGCGCAGGACGACTTCGTACCCGCGCTCCGCCGCGAACATAAAGCCGGTCTGCACCGTCGCGCCGATACCCACGTTATACGGCAAATGCAGCACGATCGCCCCGGCGGCCTCGGCCAGTTCGCCTGTGCGGTCGGTCGAACCGTCGTTCAACACGGCAATCGCCGCCCATGGTAGCTGCTGCCGCACGGCGGCGATCACCGGGGTGATGCTGTCTTCTTCGTTAAGTGCCGGGATAATGACCAGCGTTGAGGGATGCACAGTGGCAGACATGAGCTTTCGTCAGGGGCGACCTGCGTGTGATTGTTCGGTAATGCTTGATTGTTCCCCCGAACAGGCGGCACGTCAAGAGGCGACTAGCGCCAGGGGGGCGCTTCCAGCAGGCCACCGTTCTGCCACAGTTCGTTCAGGCCGCGCGTCATGGGTAAAGCACTCTCCGGGCCGAGGTGGCGGTTGTAAATCTCGGCATAGTTGCCCACCTGCCGGATCACCTCGACCATAAAATCACCGGGTAGCCCCAAACGGCTGCCAGTGCCGAGGCTGATGTCGAGAAACTGCGCGATGGGAAGCCCGACACGCGCGGTATAAGCCTCGTCGGTTTCGCCCTCCCGCCGCACAAATTCGCCAACATTCCGGCTGTTGATGCCCAGTTCCTCGGCGTGGATCAGCCCCCACAGCGTCCAGTTCACAATCGCTTCCCACTGCTTATCGCCATAACGCAGCAGCACGCCCTGCCCGGTGCGGGTAAACGGCTGTTCCCACACCACGTAATCGGCGGGAATCTCGGTGCTTTGCCGCCGGATTTCCAGCAGCGAGCGCTCCAGCGTCTGGGCATCGCAGCGCCCGGACTGGAAAGCCTCCTGCACCGCCGCGCCGCTGTCAAACGTGAGCAGGTCAAACGGCAGGCCGCGCCGCTGCATCTCTGCCTGAATGTTGGCCTCTGCCGGGGTGCCTGCAATGGTGCAGATCGTCTCGCCGCTAAGGTCTTCCCACGTGGCGATGCCGCTGTCGAAGCGTACCATCACCGATTGGCCGTCATAGAAGATAAAGGGGCCGAACTGGAGCGCGGTGCTGCTGTCCTCGGTCAGGTTCCGCGTCAGGCTGTGCAGCAGCATCACGTCCACCTGACCGTTTAAGAGGCTGGTGGGCGGCGTGTTGATCGGCTGTAAACGGTAATCCACCGCCGCGACATCGCCAAAGATGGCGACGGCAATGGCGGTGCAAAAGTCCACATGAATACCTGTGATGTCGCCGGTGTTCGGGTTGAGAAAGCCGAAACCGAAAATATCCCCGTTTACGCCACAGATGAGCTGTCCGCGCGTCAGCACCGCAGCCAGTGTCGGGCCGGGCGGCTCAGGCGTGGGGGTTTGCCCCCGCAAAGGCGGGACAGCGACCAGCAGGACGATCATAACCAGCAGCGCCAGATGTTTAAATCGCGTTATCAATGTACGGCTCTACCTTTGTGCAGGCTCACTAATCCATCAGGAATCAGCCTGCTCCAATATAACAAATTCAATGCACACTACCAAATCTTAAGCCCAACCTGCTTGATTTTTCCCTAACCCGCGTCACAATGGAGGGAGGAAACAATAACACAACACAAAACCAACATGACACAAACTGACCAGATTTTGGGAGAGTACCTGCGGCTGCGGGCTGATGGGCTGGACACAAAAACGGTGTTAGGCCGTCTGCGGGCAGACATCGAGAAGCTGGACGAAAGCGCCAAGCAGAGCCTTGCGCGCCAGCTTCGCGCGTTAGAGGCCAGGCAGAACAAGATTACGACCACCATCAGCGCCCTCGAAACCAGTGAGATAGAGCTTATCTGGATCAACTGTCCCCACTGTGGCAAGAGCAACCAGAAACATGAGTTGTTATGCTATGCCTGTGGGCGGCTGCTGGAACGGGCGAACAGCCAGAACGAGACTCATGCCCTGGCTGAAACCAACGACCTGACGCTGAGTGAAGACTTCTTCGGGCAGGACTCCGTGCTGCTTCTGCGGGTACGCGACAGCGATGTCACGTTTGAGGTGCGCCCGCAGATCGTCGAGCAGCACGAAGTCATCATAGGGCGGGGCAGCGCAGGCAGCGCGTTGATCCCGGACATAGACCTCGCCAGCATTGACGGTGAACAGTACGGCGTGTCCCGGCTGCACCTGAGCGTCCGCTACCAGCCTAAATACCACACCCTGAGCATCTTCGATCTGGGCAGCGCGAACGGCTCGTACATCAACGGCCAGCGGCTGCACCCGCACGAGGTGCGCGTCCTGCGGCACGGCGACGAACTGCGCTTAGGGCGGCTGATGCTGACGGTGGCCTACCGTCACACCTGACGCGCCAGCCCGCGCACCATCTCGGCCACTTCGTCCACGACCCGCGCGAACAGGTCGTGCATCAGCGTGTCCTGAATCTGATACAGCCCGCCGAAGCTGCCATCCCCCAGCACTTCGCGCGCCGGGCGGCCTTCATCAATGTAGCCCAGATTCACGGGCGGTTTTTCATTCATCGGCGATTCAGCAACGCGGTTAAACGGGAAATTCTCGCCCCAGTTGGCATGATCGAGGCGCAGGTTGTGTTCGTTTTCAAACGCGGCCACCGCCGGCCCCTCGTACCAGTCGTGCCAGACGATACGCGCGAGGCCGTCCAGTTGCAGTTCTCTCAGCGCCTCTGGCAGTTTGTTGCCGCCATGCCCGTTGAGGATGAAAAAGCCGCCGAAGCCCTGATGCAGCAAACTCTGCACGACTTCCAGCAGCACCGTGTCAAAGGTGGTCTTGCTCAGGCTGATCGTGCCGGGGAAGGCGGCAAAATAGCCGCTGATGCCGAAGTTCAGCGGCGGCGCGACCAGCACCTGCTCACGCTCCGCCACTGCCAGCGCGATTTTTGAAGGAATCAGAATATCGGTGAGCAGGCTGAGGTAGGCGTGCTGCTCTGTCGCGCCAGTGATGAGGATGATACGATTGTCGGTCTGCAAATAACGCTCGACATCCATCCAGTTCAGGTCTTCAAGTCGCAT
>CAZJSU010000080.1:0-22045 GCA_964548765.1 uncultured Anaerolineaceae bacterium | reverse complement strand
TATTGGAGCAAGACATCTGTGAGATGATTGAAGCGTGGATACCGTGTGTGCTGATAAGCCGGGAATCTGATCACCAATTGTGGCGCGGCGGCAGAACGAACGGGATGGCCATGGTAAGGCTCCTATTCTGAACGGCTTGCATCTGATTGTTATTGTGGGGCTTGACGGATAAGTAAAGTAGTCAGCAGAGGAATCATGGCTTTGATCGATAATTCAAAACATCACACCAGCAATTATGCTTATTCAGGAATCCCCCACAATTGAAGTTCACCACTTATACTTACTGCCAAGATTTTCCCATCCGGGCTGAACTCAACACCTTGCATACCTAGTATATTTTTAAATGAAACTTCTATCAGCGATTCCCCAGTTTCAACATCCCATAAATGCAAGGTATTATCCAGTGCAATTGAGGCCAGCACATTACTGCCTGGCGCAAATGATAGACTAAATATCGCGCCGGTGTGACCTTGTAATTCTCGCAATAATTTTCTATCATCTACTATAGACCATAGTTGTATGGTATGGTTGTCACCACCAGAAGCCAGAAGCGTTCCTTGAGAATTATAAGCCAAATCCCCTATATGCCTACTGTTACCTTGTAGGATCGCTGTTTCCTGCTGTGATTCTATATTCCACAGACGGACTGTACCATCACTGCTGGCTGATGCCAATGTCCCATCATCAGGGCTAAAGGCTATACTATTTACCCAATCAGTATGACCCTGAAGAACTGCTATTTCCTGCTGTGATTCTATATTCCACAGACGGACTGTACCATCACTGCTGGCTGATGCCAATGTCCCATCATCAGGGCTAAAAGCTACACCACTAATCCAGCCAGAATGTCCATTTAGCATTCCGAATCTTTGTTGAGTTGTAACATCCCAAAGAATTAGATCGCCTACACTGGCTAACTGAGTTCCTACAGCCAAATAGGCACCATCGTGACTAAAAGATACGGATTTAGTTATGCCGCTATGGTCGAACGAAAAAAGCAACTTTCCTGAAAACCAATCGAATACATGAACTTCATTATTAATATTGCCGGAGGCTAAGATATTTTCGGTAGGGCTAAAAGATAGCGTATCGCT
This sequence comes from uncultured Anaerolineaceae bacterium, assembly GCA_964548765.1. Lineage (GTDB taxonomy): Bacteria > Chloroflexota > Anaerolineae > Aggregatilineales > Phototrophicaceae > JAIOHN01. The sequence continues at coordinate 20,951 of CAZJSU010000080.1, read as the reverse complement.
TGAACCGATTTCGTCAATACTTAGCAATAGCTGAAGTTGCGAAGCGTTAGAAACGGTAATTACTTCCAGAGACGGAGGTAACCTCGGAAATTCCTGACACCTAGTTAGCATCTGTGAAACGACTATGACAATGCATAGTATTATTCTTTTTTGCAAGGTATTTATCCCATATTATGGTTAGCTTAAAATTTTAAGTAAGTTTTTAGAGGAGGCTTATCTCTAGACAAGCCTCCTCATTTATTATACGCTAAGGAATTTATTTGATTGGTTAAAATTCTGGCAACCTTGATTCATCAGAGTGATAACTCCCGCCAAAAGTCCCGCGTGCAAATTCAAAGAATCTCCTACTAAACAGACTCCATTGATCGGCAGTACCATCCGTTGGTTGAATACCCTTATCACAGTAAATCACCCCAGCCTGTCCTGTAGGTTCATTGATACCTGTAATACCTGTAATAACGGAATTAGTGAAACCTCTTTCCAAAAGGTACAGATACCCTGTCAGATATGCTCGAACCCCTCCCATAGTTGTTCCACTATAGTCGCTATCATTCCAGAAATGCTCGACTTCATGAACTATGTACGTGGCCAAAGTGTGATCTATTGAACCTGTTTCGAATTCACTCTTTATGGTAATCCCCCGGCTTAACCCTAATATTCCGAAACCTTTCGGTCCTGCTTTGGCAGGATTACCAATATTTTCAAAACTAATTACGGGTATTGGCGATGCATTATTTAATGCACTCACAAAAGTACCAACAGTTCTTCTACCTATCTCACCACCATTCGACCATAACCAACCGAAGATTTCTGCTACTCTTGTCTTACAGTCAGACCCATTCAACGTACTTCCCAAACAGTAATAGTTGCCATGCTGTTCTATAGTCGATCTTAGCGCGCTTTCACTCGCAAAGATTGGGTAGGGGGGCAAGCTTGTATCTGAAACCCCACGGCACTTCCGACACAGCCTATAGACTAATGGATGATCGTTATGCGGCCATTGGTCGCAGAAAGACAGGTCTAAGTTGGGATTAGGTGACACAGGATTAGTAGGTGTGCAGCTATTCCACCTATCAGGTAACTCCCCAATCATCCCACTAGGATCAACAGCGTTGACGATGCTGTTGGCGAACTCATCAAATAATAGACATTTGTAGGGGCGAAGCGGTGCTTCGCCCAGGGCAAGCCGTCGGCCTGCCGCTACAAAAATGAGTTGACCAACGTTATCGAGAGCGCCATCGTAGTGGCTATCCAATGGCTCGATTCAATGTGGCGAAGTTTCTGATGGAAGCGCAAGCTCTGGATTTCGTTTTTCTTTTGGGCAATCAGGTTAACCCCGTGCTGGATTGAGCCTGAGTCAGAAGGTGTTTTGCTTCCTGTAAATCATGTGTATCAAAACCCTCAGAAAACCAGTTATAAATTTCGGACAGCGTTTGATAGGCTTCGGATCGTTTATCCTGCCACAATTGCAAGCGGGCGAGGTTACTGGCAGCACGCAGCTCAAATAATTTCGCTTTTTGCGCCTGTGCGGTTTTAAGTGCCTGACGGAAACAGGCTTCGGCGGCGGCTTCATCGCCCATTTTCAGAAGAAGCTCACCCTTCAGGCGGTGAAGCTCGGCATGATAGAAAGCCTCATGGTCTTTCTCAACATGTATAAAGGCTGCTGCAATGCACTCCAGCGCGTCTTCGATCAAGCCTGCCCTGTGATACGACTCAGCCAGCAGGAACAGGAAGTGTGTACTGAAATTATATCCACCCGCGCTCTGATAGATTTCCCTTCCTTTCTTGATTTGGGCAATGCCTGCCATCACATCGCCCTGTTGTGCCTCTGCCCAGCCCTGTGAGGCGGTAGCATAGCCCAGCCAGAAAGGCTGTTCATACCGAGTGGTCAACCGAACACCCTGTTCAGAATTAATTCTTGTCTGCTCTACATCACCCAGAATTGGCAAAATCCAGCCAGACATCGCCAGCACAATCGCTGAACTCTGCGGGTGATTAAAGCTGGCAACCTGACGGGGAGCTTCATCAAGATATTTTTTTGCCTGTTCAAGGTAGCCAAGGATAGCGAGGCTGGCGGCGGCCCACATGGTCGCCACAATGCCAAGATGATGCTGGAACATACTAATCAGTGGAGCATCCAGCGATGGGTCATAAGAACGCATTGACTGGCGGGCAATCTCCAGCGACTTTTCGTAATCACCCAGCGCGAAGTAATTTCCGGCATGAATGGTGCTGCCTGCTACCAGCAAGAGAGCCGGGTAATCGGTTTTGGGCGCGAGCTTGATAATCTGTGATGAGAACTCAATGGCTTCGGTGTATTTTGCGCCAGCATAATAATAAATCCAGATACCCATGAGTGCCGGGGCAATTTGAGGACTATTTTCTGTATGCGCGAGCAGTTCCCGAATTCTTTCGAAAACCGGAAGCACACGGGGAGAGCCATAACCTTCAGCGGCAGCGATGGCAAGTCCCAACCCTGTCTGGAGAGCAACCTCCTGTGAATCACGTTCACTGTCTGCTGGAAGTGCTTGGAGCAGGGTGATGGCCCTCGAAAAATAGCGAATGGCTTCAACAAATGCCCCATTGTTTTGCGCCTGCTGCCCCACAACCACACAATAGCCAAGTTCTTTTAACGGCTCTCCGGCGATATGCCAGTGATTGGCGAGTGCCGCCGCATGTTCCCTGTTGTCTGGATAGAGCGTCTCTAACGCCGCTGCCACCTGACGATGAAAACCGCTTTTCTCGTCTTTCGGAAGTGTGTTCAGAAGTTCCTGGCGTAATTTATCATGTGAAAACCGCCAGCGATCATCCCGTACTTCCAGGATAGCTGCGTTGGAACAGAGCATCAGCCAGCTTTCCACATCCGCCAGCGCATCCACCTGTTTTAAGATGCTCAGGTCAATCTGTCGCCCGACTACCGCCGCAAATTGCAGCAATTTACGAGCAGCATCGGGAAGATGATTCAGGCGGCGCTGCAAAATAGACTGTACCCCCTGCGCGAAGACTTCATCCGGCAGCGACCTAGCATCAATCTGGTTCAACTGTCCGGCAGCATCCGCCAGCGCCCGCATCACTTCGACCAAGAAAAAGGCATTCCCTTCGGTTTCGCGCTGAAGCAAATGCAGGATAGCAGGGTCGTTCCCCTTTTCACCGAGCATGGACACACTTAATGCCTCAACTGCCGTACTAGCAAGGCGTTCCAGTAACAACAGTTTTGCGCCGCTGAAAGATACAGCAAAGGCGGGCTGTTCGTCGTGCCGGTAAGTCCCAATGATGAATACCCGCATCCCATCCAGATTCTGTAACAGGTGTTGAAGCAGCGCTAGGCTTTCGCTGCCTGCCCAGTGCAAATCCTCAAGCATAATGGCAAATAATAATTGCTGGCGTTTCAAAATCGCAGTCAATGTGTTGAACAAACGAATCTGGGTACTCTGCGGGTCAAGCGGCGGTGCATCAGGAATGGGACGACCCATTAATCCGTCCATATCCACAAGTACCAGTTTCAAGACTGCCGCCTCATCATCCGTCAATTCCACATACGCAGCTATCAGCCGTAAAGGTTCACGCCATAGTTGATATACTGCGCTGCCTTCACTGACCGCCTGACCTCTCAAAACAATCGCACCGCTCACAACCGCATGAATTCGCAGCTCATCCAGCAGACGCGATTTGCCAATGCCGCTCTCCCCACCGACCAACCACAGGCTGCTCTCACCATTCTCAGCATGATGCAGGGCTGTTACGAGCAGGTCTAATTCGTCGGCTCGTCCGACAAATTTCGCCGCTTGAAGGAAACTTTCACGAATTGCCCGCGTTTCAACCGGAACAGGCTGTCCGCTTGCTTCGCAAAGCGCGCCGATGACTGCATCCGCACCGGGATAGCGCTCTGTCGGGTTCCTATCCATCAGTCGCCCGATAACCCTTTGCATCTCATCGCTTAATCCAGTCAGGTCTGGTTCGATATAAAGGATGTTATTAATAAGTTCAGCGGTACTGGACGTGGCAAATGGGTGATGTCCCGCCAGAATCTCACAGGCAATGATGCCAATCGCGTAAAGATCGGATGCTACGGAGGGTGGAGATTCGAGTAGGAGTTCGGGTGCCAAGTAAGGAATCGTCCCGGTAATGCTATTTTCTTGGCTTGTAGCCCGCTGGACATTGAGCGCCAGCCCGAAATCCACGACTTTGACGGTTCCAGTGCTGTCAACCATCACATTACCCGGCTTCAAATCACGGTGCAATACACCGTGTCGATGCAGGTACAACAGCGCCTGTGTCAACTGAATTATCAGACGTAAGCGCTCCTGCGGGGATTTTTCCAGCGCCGCCTGCGAAATGGTCTGAGCATCTTCGATATACTCCATCGCAAAAAATGGCTGCTGGTCGGCATCAAATCCGTAATCGAGGACACTGATAATATAGGGATGCCGCAGCGATGCAAGCATCTGGAACTCGTGTGTCAGTGCCACTTTCAGGCTGCTGCCCGCATCGGTCATAGAGTTGAATATCAGTGAGCTGGTCGGTGCGTTCACGCTTTTGAGCGCAACTGTTTGACCATTCAGGCGGTCAGTGGCACGGTAGACAACCCCCATGCCACCCTCGCCCAGTTTGTCGTGGAGGATATAGCGCCCATGCACCATATTGTGTATCAACTCTCTGATAAGACAAGATAGATACATCGATTATGACATGGAACAAATTTCACGCCAATCTCAGGTTATTGCAACATTAAGAAGTCCTTTTTGCTTCTGCGCGGACTATCCTTTAATTGCGTTATTGCGAAGCCGCAGGCTGTTGCTGACCACAAACACGCTGGAGAAGGCCATGGCCGCCGCCGCCAGCATGGGGACAAGCGCGCCCGCCATCGCCACCGGAATGAGGATGATGTTGTAGACGAACGCCCAGAACAGGTTCTGATGGATCGTCCGCATCGTCGCCCGGCTGAGGCTGACCGCCCGCGTCACCCCGCGCAAATCGCCGCTGACCAGCGTTACGTCAGAGGCTTCCATCGCAATATCCGTCCCGGTGCCGATGGCGATGCCGACATCTGCCTGCGCCAGCGCGGGCGCATCGTTAATGCCATCGCCCACCATCGCCGTGTGTTTGCCTTCCGCCTGCAACTGCCTGACCGCCTCGACCTTCTGGTCGGGCAGCACCTCGGCCAGCACGCGCTCGATCCCCACTTCACGGGCGATCGCCTGCGCGGTGCGCTCGTTATCGCCTGTCACCATGACCACTTCCAGCCCCAGCGCCCGCAGCGCGGCCACCGCCTCGCGCGATCCATCCTTCACCGTGTCGGCGATACCGAGCAGGCCGACCAGCGCCTCGTCCACCACCACCAGCACCACCGTGCGCGCGCTGGCCTGCAAACGCTCGACCTGCGCCTGCACCGCGTCCAGCCCATGCCCTTCCTCACGGATAAAGCGCGGGCTGCCGACGAGGACGACCTTGCCCTCGACAACGGCGCGGATTCCCCGCCCGGACTCGGCCTCAAACGACTGCGGCTGTGTCAGCGTCAGGCCGTGTTCCTGTGCCGCCTTCACGACCGCCTCGCCCAGCGGATGCTCGCTGCCGCGCTCCGCGATCGCCGCCAGCCGCAGCAGTTCGTCGGCATCCGCGTTATTCAGCGGGACAATATCGGTCACGCTCGGCTCGCCGCGTGTGATCGTGCCGGTTTTATCCAGCGCAACGACCTGTAAACGGCGGGTGTTTTCCAGCGCTTCGCTGCTCTTGAACAGCACGCCCATCTCCGCGCCGCGCCCGGTGCCGACCATGATCGCGGTCGGTGTTGCCAGCCCCAGCGCGCACGGGCAGGCGATCACCAGCACAGCGACCGCGTTGACCATCGCCGCCGTGAAACCGATCTGACCGATGACCAGCCAGCCGAAGAACGTCAGCGCGGCCAGCACCAGCACCACCGGCACAAACACGCCAGAGACCTGATCGGCGACGCGCTGGATCGGCGCTTTCGACCCCTGCGCCTGCTCGACCAGCCGCACGATCTGTGCCAGCGTGGTATGCGCGCCCACCTTCTGCGCCTCGATCACCAGCCGCCCCTGCTTGTTGACCGTCGCGCCGATGACCTCGCTGCCTGTCTCCTTGTTGACGGGCAGGCTTTCCCCGGTCAGCATCGATTCGTCTACGGCGGAGCGCCCCTCAACCACCATGCCATCCACCGGAATACGCTCACCAGGGCGCACCAGCAGCAGGTCGCCCACTTCCACATCCTCGACAGCGACCTCTACTTCCTGCCCGTCGCGCAGCAGCGTGGCCGTCCTGGGCGCGAGTCCCATCAGCTTCTTGATCGCTTCGCTGGTGCGGCCTTTGGCGCGGGCTTCCAGCAGCTTGCCCAGCGTAATCAGCGTCAGGATGACGGCGGCGGTTTCAAAATAGACGTGATCGCCCACCGCGTCGCTGAAGCCGAAGACAATCCCCAGCAGCACGACCACGCTGTACCCATACGCCGCCAGCGACCCCATCGCGATCAGCGTGTCCATGTTGGCCGAACCGTTGCGCGCGGCTTTGTACGCGCCCACGACATACTGCCGCCCGACGATCACCTGCACCGGGGTCGCCAGCAGGCCAAACACAAACGGCCAGCCCGCCCACAGCAGCCAGTTCAGCGCCGGGTTGGGGCCGGCCATCGTGCCGCTCATGATGTGCGCGCTCATGGCAGAGCCAGCGAAGCTCGCCATGTACAGATCACGCGCCATGCTGAGGATAAAGAGCGGAATCGTGAACACCGCGCCGATCAGCACCATACGCCGCTGGCGGTCAATCTCGGCCTGCCGGGCGGCGCGTTCCGCGTCTTCCGGCGCGTCGGCGCTGGCTAAATCGAGGACTCCATAGCCCGCCGCCTCGACCGCTTTCACGAGGTCGCCACGACGCACCGCGCCGGGCAGGTAGTTGACGGTGGCCTTCTCCGTCGCCAGATTGACGTTAACCGACAGGATACCGGGCTGCTTCTGAAGCGCGCGTTCGACATTCCGCACGCAACTGGCGCAGGTCATCCCGGTAATCGGCAGCTCGACAGCGCCAGTCGCCACGCCGTAGCCCGCATCCTGCACGCGCTGGATGATGCGGTTCACGTCTACCGCGCTGGCATCAAACTCGACGCTGGCGCGTTCTGTCGCCAGATTGACCGTCGCCTCGTCCACGCCTTCGGTCTTTTTCAACGCGCGTTCCACGTTGCGCACACACCCGGCACAGGTCATACCCGTGATCGGGAGTTCAAGTTTTTGTGTTGCCATCAATCGCCATCCTGTTCCTTCGCTAGCGCTGAGTCATGGACGCGCCGTTGCACGTCCCTAATGATTTAACAGATCAAAAATCCGCTTTAAGTCCTGCGTGGTCTTTTCCGGGTCGTCGGCCATTTCATGACGCGCGGTGTTCACCAGATAACATTCCACCAGATGCGTGATGAGGCTGGTCATGCCTTTCTCAACCGCGCGGGCGCGGATGACGCGCTCCTCGCACGTGCCTTCGTCGGCTTCGATCAGCTTCTTCAGGCCGTTGAGCTGCCCCTGAATGCGGCTGATGCGATGCAGCGTCTGTGTGTTGTAATCACAGCGCAGGTCGTCATGGGTGACTTGTCCGTCTTTATTCGCGGCCATGCTGTTTTACTATCTCCCTATACCCATACCCCTATGGGTATGCTTATCCAATAGACAAGGCAGGCCGCGCCTTTCTTACCATGCGGGCATGGAAGGCGGAAACCTGTCCGATTAATCGCGTCAGGCGGGCTGCGCGGTCAGCGAAGTGCCGCGCAGAAGCTGCGCGTTGATCGCCACCACGACGGTGCTGATGGTCATGAGTATCGCGCCGACCGCTGGGTCGAGCGTGATGCCGACAGGCGCGAGGATGCCCATCGCCAGCGGGATCGCCACCGCGTTATACCCGGTCGCCCAGATCAGGTTCTGGATCATCTTATGGTAGGTCGCGCGGCTTAAACGGATAATCTTCACCACGTCCAGCGGGTTAGACTTCACCAGAATAATGCCCGCGCTTTCGATGGCTACGTCCGTCCCCGCGCCGATAGCGATGCCGACATCGGCGGTGACAAGCGCGGGTGCGTCGTTCACCCCGTCGCCGACCATCGCCACCTTACTGCTGTCCTGCTGCAACTGGCGCACCTTGTCGGCCTTATGCTCTGGCAGCACCTGTGCAAACACGGTGTCTATGCCAAGCTCCCGCGCCACAGCCTGCGCTACCGCTTCGCTGTCGCCTGTCAGCATGGCGACCTTCAGGCCGAGGTCGTGCAACTGCCGCACCGCTTCGCGGCTCTCGTCGCGGATGACATCGGCAATGGCGACCAGCGCCGTGATGCCTTCGTCACTCGCCAGATAAACGACGGACTGCCCGGCTTCCTCGGCTTTCTGCCGCGCGGGTTGCAGCGCGTCTGGCACGCTCCAGCCCTGCTGCTCCAGCAGGCGCGGCCCACCGACATAATAGGTCACGCCGTTCACCGAGGCGCTCACGCCGCGCCCGGCCATGCTCTTAAACTGCTGGACAGGCACAGGCTGGATGTTGTGCTGCTGGGCGTACTGGCGAACGGCTTCGGCGATCGGGTGTTCGCTGTCGCCCTCGATACCCGCCACAAGGCCGAGCGCCTCGGCGTGGCTTAAGCCAGTGGTGACAATATCCACAACGCCCTGCTCGCCTTTGGTCAGCGTGCCGGTTTTGTCGAAGATCACGTAATCGAGGTCCCGGGCGTTTTCCAGCGCCATCCGCTGGCGCACCAGCAGGCCATTACGCGCGGAAAGCGTGGTCGAGATGGCGACCACCAGCGGCACCGCCAGACCGAGCGCGTGCGGGCAGGCGATGACCAGTACGGTTACTGTGCTGCGTACCGCGTCGGCAAGGCTGCCTGTAAAGACCAGCCAGCCGATCAGCGTCACCAACCCGGCGGCGATAGCGATGATGGTCAGGTAGAAGGCGGCGCGCTGTGCCAGCGTCTGCGCGCGCGACTGGCTCTTTTGCGCGTCCTCCACCAGCCGCATGATCCCGGCCAGCGTCGTCCCCTCGCCGACCTGCTCAATCTCCACCCGCAGCGAGCCGGAACCGTTACCCGTGCCGCCGATCACGGTATCGCCGGGGCGCTTATGCACAGGTTTGCTCTCGCCCGTAATCAGCGCCTCGTTGACGCTGCTCTCGCCCTCCACCACCACGCCATCCGCCGGGACACTCGCGCCGGGGCGGATCAGCACACGGTCGCCCGCGCGAAGCTGGCTGAGGGCGATGGTCTGCGTTTCGCCCGATGGCAGGATGCGCTCGGCGGTATCTGGCAGCAGCTTCGCCAGTTCGTGCAGCGCCCCCTGCGCCTGCCCCACGCTGCGTAGTTCGATCCAGTGGCCGAGCAGCATCACGCTGATGAGCGTCGCCAGTTCCCAAAAGAAGTCGGTCATCACGCCGGGTTGCATCGTGTCGCCCCCAGGCGGGAAGAAAAAAATCGCCAGGCTGTAGAGGTAGGCGGTGGTGATCGCCAGCGAAATCAGCGTCATCATGCCCGGCTGGCGCTGGGCCAGTTCCTGCCGCGCCATGTCGAGAAACGGCAGGCCGCCGTAGAAAAAGATCACGCTGCCCAGCAGCGGCGGGATGAACTCGCTGCCGGGGAAGGCGGGCATGGTGAAGCCGAGCCACTGCTGCACCATTGGCGAATACAGCACCACGATAATCGTCAGCGGCAGGCTGACGAAGAAGCGGTTACGCATCATTTCCGCGTGGCCTTCATGCATCACGCCATGTCCGGCGTGCGCGTCGTGGCCGCCGTGTGCGTGATGCGCGTGGGCGTGGTCTGGCTCAAGCGGTTCGCTCGCGCGATAGTCCGGGTGGGTATGCCCCTCTGCCGCTTCGCTGTGATGCTGGTTTTCTTCAGCGGGGTGGTCGTGCTGATGTGGTCGGTTTTCCATGATCACATTCCCTTGCCTGTTTTCACGCCTGCCCCCGTGATTATAACGCCCTTAGCCAACTCGTGAAAAAGTCACGCTCGCCGGGGTGAACCCGTCAGGTTGTGGTGATAGTTGACCAACGGACGCGATGTATCGCGTCCCTACACCCTGTCAGGATGGGTTCCGTAGGGACGCGCAACGGCGCGTCCGATAACGGCGAATTACCCGTAGGGGCGCAGTGTGCTGCGCCCGCCTGTTTGCGCCGCAGGCTAAAGCCCTGCGGCTGAAAAAAGACAAGCCCACTGAAGGGGCTGGGGGTGAGGTTCCGTAGGGACGCGCAACGGCGCGTCCGCCACAAGGCAGCCCGTGCTTAGAAAACGCCTGTATAATACGGGTATGGATCATACACCGCTGGCTTTGCAACCCCCCGACCCCAACATCAAAATTCGCCCGGTGCGGCTGGGCGATATTGAACCGCTGCGTACAAGCTGCTGGCCGGAGCGCTCCTCCGAGGCCATTTATCACTTTATCTCACGCATCCGGCAGACCGCCGCGCAGGGGCGCGGGCTGGGGGTGGTCGTGGTCGAGCAGGAGATGGCGCGGGGTTATGGACAGCTCGTGCTGTGGCCGCGTTGTGCCGAGATCAGCGATCTCATCGTCACGTCTGCCAACCGGGGGCAGGGCCTGGGGACAGCCATCATCCAGTATCTGACCCGCGCGGCCCGCGATATGCACACCGACTGCGTGGACATCGGCGCGGCACAGAGTAACCCGCGCGCGCTGGCGCTGTACCGTCGGCTCGGCTTCCGCGACAGCTTCACCCAGATCATGCCGGTAGATGGCGTGGACGAAGAGGTGCTGTACCTGCGCCTCAAGTTCCGGCGCTAGTTAGGTATGGGCAAGGCCAGCGCCGCTATGCTGTGGTACGATACCCCTTTTTGAGTACGGAGAGAGACGACCGATGGCGATCAACAACGCGCCAACCAAGCAACTCACCCCCGCCCGGCTTTCAGACAAAATCGCCGGGGTGTACACCATGCCCATTCGCGTTTTTGCCGACGAACGCGGCCAGTTTATGGAAACCTTCCGGCGCGAGTGGTTCCCATGGGTCAACTGGGAACGGATGCAAAGCAACCGCTCCGACAGCAAACAGGGCGTGCTGCGCGGGCTGCACTATCACCATCATCAGATAGATTACTGGTACGTTTCCAAGGGCAACGTGCGCGTCGGCATGGTGGACTTGCGGCCATCGTCAAGCACTTACCTCAATGTCGAAACGCTGGAAATCGGCGATGATAATAACGTCGGCGTGTTTATCCCGGAGGGCGTGGCGCACGGCTTCGTGGCGCTGTCTGACGTAACGCTGACCTATTGTGTCAATAATTATTATGACGGTAATGATGAACACGGAGTCGCGTGGAATGACCCGCAGATCGCCCTGCCCTGGGGTGTGGACGCGCCGATGCTCTCCCCGCGCGACGCGCAAAACCCGCTGCTGAAGGACATCCCGGCGGAGAGGCTGCCGCGCTAGAACCGCCCGACACCGCATACGCCTGTAGGGACGCGCAACGGCGCGTCCGCCTGCCCTACGCATCCTCGTCGGTGTCGCGGCCCTGCGCGCCGTCCAGATACCCGGCCAGCCACTTGAGCATATCCACCGCGCTGTCCGGCTGCTGTTCGCCTGCCATCAACTGGCGGTCTATGTTCTGGCGCATGAGGTTGCCTTTGCTGCGGCGATCGCCCATCTCGCCGATCAACTGTCCCAACTCGCGGAAGTTGGCCGCCAGCACCCGCCGCTCCTGGTCGGACAGGTCGCTCACGTGCGCGTCGAGGTCGGCGCGGATGGTGTCTTCGTCGAAGCTGGCCGGGCGGCGCGGCGAGGGGTCGAATGAGTCGGCGAGGTCTTCCAGCACCGAGAAGGCCGTGTTAATGTCTCTGGCGAAATCGCTGATAGAGCGTTTGCCCAACATGCGCCGGAACGACAGCGTTGAAAGCAGGACGGTGCGGCAGTCGTCCAGCGCGCGCCTGCCTTCCAGCGCCTTGTCCATCCTGCTCAGGCGGGCGATGGGCTGGCCGCGCACGAAGTCGCGCCACCAGTTGAGGACATGCTGGCGGGCGGCGCTGCTCCACTGCACCTGCTCGAAAAGCCGCGCCAGAATCTCGATGACCGCGCCCATGCCGCTCTCGTCGGTCGCGTTTTCGCGCACGCTGGTTTCGATGCGGCTGAAAAGCTGGCGCGCGGCAACACGCGCGATCTGGTCAGAGCGGGCGGTAGCCGCTGTTTCCAGTAAGTGCCAGACGACCGGCAGCGGAATCTCCAGCGTGGGCGACTGCTGCATCATCCGCGCAAGCTGCTCGACCAGCGGCAGGGCGTTCTGTCGCCATTCGCGCAGGTTGAGCAGTTCGATATAAGTGTTCACCGCCTGCTGCTGGGTCAGGCTGCCGCCGGAAACCAGTTGGTTGAGGCTGGTCAGCAGGTCGGTGATGCTGCGCTGGCTGTTCTGCAAGGCGTTCACCAGCAGCGGCGCGAGCAGGTCGCGCTGGGCGAGGCTGGCGGCAAAGCGCTGGAAAAGCGCGTCGCGCGTGTCGGCCAGCATGAGCCGCAGGATATGCCCGGCCAGCTCTGGCGGCAGCCATGCCGCGCCATCACTGATCCAGAATTCGACAATGCTTTCCGGCTGGTAATGCGCGGGCAGGTTAAACGTCTGCCCGGCAGTATACAGCCGCCAGATGTGGTCAATCACTTCGGTGTTGAACATGCGCGCGACCTGTGTGCGCGCTGCCCGCGCCGCCGCCACCAGAAACATCTCTGGCCCGCGATTTTGCAGCGTCACCAGCATGTCGCCGTCGTACTGGCGCAGCACCCGCCCCAGATTGTCCGGCACGGCGGCCACCAGCGCCTCGTCGTCCAGCAGCGTATCAATCAACTGCGGGTCGCGCCTGACCGTCAGCACCAGCAGTTGGCGCGCCATGTCACCATCGTTACGGGCGTACTCGAGGGCGGCGAGGATGCCTCCGCGCAGCACGTCGCTCAGGCCGTAACTGGCAGGCTCGCGCGAGATCAGCTTCAGCCAACTGGTGATGGTGGTCGGGTCGGCGGAGGAGATCGCCACCCGCAGCGACAGCAGCCCGGCAAGCTGCAAACGCTCGATCCAGCGCGCGTCGGCCTCCATCGCGTCATTCAGCCGGGTACGCACGAAGACATACACCGCGTCCGGCTGGGTTTCCAGCGCGTCCTGCAAAACGCGGTTTAAAGCGGCATCCAGCGCCGGGTTCGCGTCCATTTGCAGCGCGACCAGCAGCGCGGCCTCGGTATCGCGCGATTCCAGCACCTGCGTCAGCAGGCGCTCGGTGTAACGGTGGAGTGTGGCTTCCGGCAGGGAAGCGTCGGTCTTCAGCGCCTCTTTGAGCGCCTCGGTGGCAACGTCCTCGCCCGCGATCACCTGCTGCTCCAGCCGCACATGCTCGGTTAACTGGCTGAGTCCGGCGGAGAGCGCCTGCCCCGGCAGCAGGGCATCGGCCAGCGGCTCCAGCGCCAGCAGCGCCTTCATGAAGGCCGCGCTGTCCCCCTGCCAGCGCTCGGCCAGCAGCGCGACGTAGGGCGGCCACTGGTCGCGGTCGGTGGGCAGTTCCTCGGCCTCGCCATCCGCAATCCAGCGCGAACTGTCGGCGCGGCTTTCGGCAAACACCACGCGGGCAGCGCGCGGCGCGGGCGGGATGGTGTGCGTGGCAAAGGTCAGGTCTGGGCGGGCGGCGGCAGGCAGCAGCGCCAAAAGCCCCTGTAACCACTGCACCCGTTCCCGCGCCTGGCCGGGATAATCCAGCACCAGCAGGCCGCGTTCATCCAGCGCCGCTGCCAGCAGCGCCAGCACCCGGTTCATATCGCCCTGGGCATACTCGCGCAGCAGCGCTTCAAAACGCGCCTGCCGCGCCGCCAGCGACCAGGGGCGCGGGGTTGGCTGTTCCAGCGGGGTGATTTCCGGTTCAACACCGTTAAAGATGGGCAAGGGCTGACCAGCCAGCGATAAAAACGGCTCAAGGTCGCCACTGGCCTGCTGGAGGATGTGGCGCGAGAGGGGGATGTATTCGTAAACAGGCTGCGCCGGGTCGGCATTCTGCGCCTGCGCCCGCGCCAGCACAAAGACGCGCTCCGCCGCGAAAATCCCTACCGCCAGCGTTTCCTCGGTGGTCGCGCCCGGCTGTGGTTCCACCGCCGCCAGCGCCCGCCACCGTCGGGCATCGTCTTCGCTCAACTCGCCTGTGCGCGCCAGCAGCCGCACCTCACCGTCGGCTGCGTCAGCGGGACTTCGTTTTCCGTAAATGACACGATCAAGTGTTTCAGGCACAGACATTTCCCGAACTTAACTCGCCGTTACAATAATATTCACCGTTGATGCAGGACGCAAAAACCGGAATATTCTGCAATGCTCTCGGCCATCTCTTTTCGATCATCGCATTGAATGCAGATGGAGTCTAGTGTACTTCAGGTGAACTTGCCCGCAATTAACGCCGCAGCCGCTGGATAAAATCCACACTTTGCAGCTTTTGCTCCAGCAGGAACGTGATGTAGCCCAGCATGACGCGCTCAACATCATTGTGCAGCGTGGGTGAAATCTTCAGGCTCTTGACGTGTTCGTAAGGGCTGCGCTGCATGTAGCGCAGCAGCTTGAGCGTCACCATCGGGATGGGGATAATCGAGGCGGTGTGTACCGCGTGTTCCGGGCGCACCACGCCGCCCTCGACATAGCTGAAATACTGGTCTTCGGCCTGCACGGGCTGGCGGCTGATGACGCACTCGTTCAGCTCTGGCCGAAAGCCGACCAGATCGAGCAGGCGCACCTCGTAATAGCGCACCGCGAGGCGCGGATCGTCGTCATGGCACAGGCGGTCAAGCGTCTCGTCCAGCAGCCGGAACAGCCCGGCGGACTCTTCATCGCCCTCCGCCGTAAAGCGATCCAGCAGTTCGGCAACGTAGCTGGCATAAGCCCCGCGCCCCAAGTCCTCGCGGATCTGCAGGTACGGCGCGACCATCTCGGCCTGCACCGCGATGCCCAGTTCGCGGCCTTTGTGGATGAGCAGGTCGGCACGGGTGAAAAGCTCGACATGGCCGGTCTTGGTGCTGGTGGGCTTGCGCGCGCCTTTAGCGATCACGTCCAGCTTGCCATGACCGGGGGTAAGCACGGTCAGCAGGCGGTCGGCCTCGCCAAAGTCGCGGCGCTTCAGGATAAGCGCCGGGGTACGAAAAGCGCGTTCCGGGCGGGGCATGGCCTACCGTTCCAGTTCTGCCGGGCCGAAGCCATGCGGCAGCAGCTCGCGCAGGCGCGCCTCGTGCAGCACGCCGCCGTCCGGCTCGGCGATCATGACCCGCAGGTCGGGCGCGAATTCGTAGAGCATCTGGCGACACTGGCCGCAGGGAAAGCCGCCGTTGCGCGTGACCACCACCAGCGCCTCGAACTGGCGAAAGCCTTCGCTCACCGCCTTGACCAGCGCGGTACGCTCGGCACAGATGCCGGACGGATAGGCCGCGTTTTCCACGTTACAGCCGGTGAAAATCGTGCCGTCTGTGGTGAGCAGCGCCGCGCCGACCGGGTAATTTGAATAAGGCACGTAGGCATAGCGCAGGACGGCGCTGGCCGCCGCAACCAACGCCTGTGTCTGATTACTCTGTACTGTCGTCATCGGGGTCAACCCGCCCGGCGGCTGGCGTGCGGCGTTGGCTCGTCATCGGGCGCGGGCTGGGCGGCCTGCACCTGCCGGGTTTCCGCCGTTTCTTCCATATCGTCCTCGTCGGCCCGCTGCGTCACCGGCTTGATGCGGGTCACGCGCACCTTACGGATGCGCCGCCCGTCCACCGATTCGACCACCAGCATCAGCTTGTTCTCGGTTTCCTCGATGACCTCGCCCACGCGCGGCACCCGCCCGATGCGGCTGTAGATCAGCCCGCCGAGCGTGTCGTTTTCGTCGGTCGGCAGTTCGACATCCAGCAGGCCGTTGAGGTCGTCAAGGTCCATGCTGGCATCAATCAGGTATTCGTCGGCGGTCAGCTTGGTATATTCCACTTCTTCGTTCAGGTCGTACTCGTCCTGAATATCGCCGACGATCTCCTCAAGCAGGTTCTCAATCGTGACCAGCCCGGCGGTGCCGCCGTACTCGTCCACCACAATCGCCATGTGAATCTTGCTCTGCCGCAGTTCTTTCAGCAGCAGGTCGGCGCGCAGACTTTCCGGGATGAAGTGCGCCGGGCGCATCAGTTCGCGGATGGTCCTGGGCTTGCCGTTGCCGTTGTGCATCATGGTCAGCAGGTCTTTGGCGTAGAGCAGCCCTTCAATGTTATCAATCGTCTCGTGATAGACGGGAATACGGGAATGCCCGCTGGTGACAAATTTTGCCAGTGCTTCGCCCAGCGGCGTATTCACTTCCAGCGCCACAATGTCCATACGCGGCACCATGACCTCGCGCGCCAGCGTCTGGTCAAGCTGGAGGATGGAGATAATCATCTGCTTTTCCTGATGTTCGATGGTGCCTTCCTTCTGGCCTGCGTCCACCAGCGTCAGGATTTCCTCTTCGGTGATTGCCGCTTCCATCACGTCACCGCCGAACAGGCTGGCAAGCCCCTGCCCGACGAAGATAATCACCCGCACCAGCGGCGAGAGCAGCAGCACAAAGAAGCGCATCGGCCCGGCCAGCGCCCGCGACACGCCATCGGCACGCGCGCTGCCCAGCGCGGCGGGCAGCAGGTCGCCCACCAGTACGACCGCCAGCGTGATCGCGCCCAGCACACCGAGATAGACCACCAGCGGCGACAGGGCAGGGTTGGCCGCGATCAGCGGTTGGGCGATGTTGAGCGTCGCCACCGCCGTGATCGCCACCCAGATCAGGATCAGGCTCAGTTGGTAAGTAATATTCAGGCGAGCGAGGTTGCTCACCAGGTCCAGCACGCGCTGGGCGCGTTGGTCGCCCTCCTCGGCCTCGTCCCGTATGGACGAAAGCCGCACGTTGGTGAGGGCAGTATGTGCCAGGCGGATGAAGCCATGCAGCACGATGAGGGACAGGATTATCAGGCTGGATAAACCGCCGTCGTCCAAGTTATTCATTCCTTTGTCTATGACCAGCAAACCCCGTAAACGCAAAAAACCAGTCAGGCGCGCGGTGGCCTCAAACTGGCAGTGGAAATCGCAAGTTATCCCGGTGATCAGAATAAGAGGGAGGGTTGTCTGGTTCGTCTAACACTTCGGTTTTCAGTAAATCTGAAAATTGATGACTTCAAGTGTATCATAGTTAATGGACGGTATGCAAGCCCATGTGTCATAGCGGGTGATTAAGGTTCGTTTAAGCGCTGCCTGTTATAACAATCCGTTTATTTCTGATTGACCTTTTCTCCAACCAGTGCTAGAGTAACTTTCAGGTTTTATATCGGTTCGATATTTGTTATTTTACTTATGGATTATCTGGAAGCGCTTAACCTGCTGTGCCAGCCGATCCGCGCCGGGGAGTATCCCCGTTCGCTGCGCCACATGCGCGCGCTGCTGGCCGAGATGGGTAATCCGCACATCGGCCTGCCCGCTGTCGTCGTGACTGGCTCCACAGGCAAAGGCACCACCTGCCACCACATCGCGCGGCTGCTGCGCGGCAATGGCCTTAATGTCGGCCTGTATACCAGCCCGCACCTGCACAGCTTCCGCGAGCGCTTCGTCTTTAACGAAAACACCATCAGCGAAACAGACTTTATCGCCGGGGTCGAGGCGGTGCAGACCGCTGCTGCCCGGCTGGAACACACCTACAGCACCTTTGAGCAGGCGACCGCGCTGGCCTTCTGGTGGTTCGCCCGCCAGAAGCCGGACATGATCGTGCTGGAGATCGGCCTGGGCGGGCGCTTCGACGCGGTGAACGTGGCCGAGAACGTGCTGGCCGTCTTTACGCGCATCGAGCGCGAACACGCCGCCATGCTGGGCGGCACGCTGGGGGGGGTGGCGTGGCACAAGGCGGGCATCATCCGCCCCGGCGGAAACGCGGTGACGGTCAAGCAGTCGCCTGATGTGTTCATGATTTTGCAGCGCGAAGCCCACGCCAAAAACGCTCAACTGCATTTGGACGGCGGCTGTAACCGCACCTACGAAGGCGGCGAAGCGGTGCTGGCGCTGGCCGCGTGGCAGCACCTGCTGGCGCAGGGGTTAATCCCCCGGCGGCACTTCCTGCCAGGGCTGAACTTTAACAGCCTGCCGGGGCGCATGGAACGGGTGCAGTTGGACAATCACACGCTGCTGATTGACGGCGGCCACACGCCGGATGCCGCCCGCCGCCTGCGCTCAGAGATCACGCAGATTGCCGGGGTGTTCAAGCCGGTGCGGCTGATTATCGGCATGATGGGCGACAAGGCCGCCCGCGAGTACCTGCGCCAGTTCGACGCGCCGCGCTATCAGGTGGTGCTGACGCAAGCGCCCGGCCACCGCGCCAGCGCGCCCGCCGCGCTGTACGCCGAGGCCGATTACCGTTATGCCAGCGTGGAGATCGCCGCAACACTGGATGACGCGCTGGCACAGGTCTATACCGCGTCGGAAGAACTGGTCGTCGTCGCCGGGTCGCTGCGGATCGCGGCGGCTGCCCGCGAGAGTTACGGCCTGCTGCCCGCCGCCGAGATCGCCGAAGCGCAGGCCACCCGCCAGATTTTCGACGGCACCGCCTACCTGTCGCGGCTGCGGCCTACGGCGCAAACAGGGTCAGCGCCTCTAGCAGGATAGGCAGGGCGAAATGCTCGTGCCAGCCGCTTTCCTCATCCGCCAGTTGCCCAAAACAGTACACCCCTAAACGGCTGACCAGCGCATCCTGCGCCAGCGCTACCAGCGGGCTGTCGTCTGGCGCAAGCCACGTGGTCACGGCTTCCTCTGCTTCGCTCAGCCCTTCGTCAAAATCAGGAAAGGCATACGGCACCCGGCGGCGCGTCGCGGCGGATGGGTAGGGCATCACGCCGGGGGGGAGAGGCCGCCCGCCCAGGCTGAAGACCGCGATGGGATACTCCGCGCCGGGAAGCGCGGTGATGTGCAGCGCGTCCACCAGCCCGCCAACCTGCACCGCGCCGTCCCATTCGAGGCTGTCCGGCTGCCAGCGCAGCAGCGCCAGCGGCGACCCTTCCGCCCCGCCCCAGCGCAGCGTGAGCAGCGGCGCGGGCGCGTCCAGCGCGAACAGGCCGTGTTCGCCCTCGGCCTGCACAGGCGTGATCGTTTCGCCTGTCAGCCAGAGCATGGTCTGCGCGTAGGGCGGGATGCGCCATGTCGAAGTGAGCTGCGCGGTCAGTTCGTCGTTCATGGTGTCATGCGTGATAAGTGCATCAGTTACTCCAAAACCCCCGCGCAGCCGTACTGCTCAAACGCGAGCAGGCCGCGCTGAAGCTGCGTCCACACCGCCGGACTCCACGCGGCGACCAGAAACAGCAGGCAGCGCGCAATCGAGGCGCGGTAATCATACTCGCAGGCCGCCCAATCGTAGCCTGTGATGCCGAAATCGGCCAGGCGCTGATGATACCGCTTCAGCAGCGCGCGTTCCAGCACATCGCGCAAAGTCACGTCCCACCAGCAGGCCATCATGTACGCGAGGTCATCGGTGCCTGTATCCACCCGCCACGCATCCCAGTCAATGATCCGCACGTGTTCGTCGTGATGCGGATAAAGAAAATTCAGCGGGTGCAGGTCACGATGCACCAGGGTGAGGCCGCGCCCGTGCAGAAGGCGCTCCCGCCGCAGCGGCGGCCATGTGGTGATGACTTTTTCCAGCCAGCGGCGCTGCGCCGCCGAAAGCTGATCGCCCACGCTGGCGACCAGCAGCGGGAATCTGTCCTGCGCCAGCCGCAGGCTTTCATCCAGCGCGGGCGCGGTGTAGCGCTGGCCGAAGCGCGCCCCTAAGTCGGCATGTTCCCACCAGCAGGCATGAAAGCGGGCGAGGCTGTCCACCACCTGCGCGTAATGCTCGGCGGTTGGGGCGCTGTCGGTGCTGGCGCTGTAGTGCGTGGCGGAAAGGTCTTCAAACAGCAGATGTGCGCGGCCTGTTTCGGGATCATGGGCGGCGCTGTAGCAGCGCACCAGAAACGGCATCTGGCCGCAGCGCGCCTGCGTCGCGGGGACGACCTCGCGGTAAAACTGGGGTTCGCGCTGGCTCCACAGCAGGTCAGCATGGGGCAGCTTGAGGATGAGGCCAGCGGGCGCGGCGGTGCTGCGGCTATAGGTCACGGCCAGATGATGCGCCAGCGAGACGTTGGTTTTGTGCGTCTTCGTCACCTCAAAGCGGGCGACCGTCGCCGCGATGCCCGCCGCCTGTAAGCGCTCGGTCAGCCAACCGGGCGTGACCTCTTGAATGCTGGCGATGGTCATTGGCGTAAAAATGCCTTTAAGCCGGGGATGTGCAGGTCGGTTTCGCGGTATAAATGAGGATAATCCATCAGCAGCACCTCACAGCACACGGAAGGGAGATTGACATGCAGCTTGTCAGCGCCATCGTGATCTACGCCCCGCACGAAGTCCAGCAGGTCGCCGCACCGCTGATGCGCCAGTACGCGCCGGACGATTTCGTGCGCGTGCCGCCGCATATTACCCTATTGTTCCCCTTCGCGCCTTACGAGCGCCTGCCGGAAGCGCTGCCTGTGCTGCGCGACATCTTCGCGCAGACCGCGCCGTTTGATATCACGCTCGACGGTTACGGCCAGTTCCCCGGCGTGACTTACCTCAAGCCCGCCGACCCCGCGCCGATTCAAGCCCTCTATCGCAAAATTTTCGCCGCTTTCCCGGCTTATCCGCCGTATGAGGGGTGCTTCGGCACCGAGACGATTATCCCTCACATGACGGTGGGCGTGTTCGAGGACGAAGCCGCGCAGCAGGCGGCGGTCTACCCCGACTACACGCCGTTAACTTTTCGCGTCACACGGTTGCATCTGGTTTACGGCATCCACCGCGCCGCGCTGCCCTGGCTGACCTACGAGGTGCTGTCGTTGGGATAGAAAACATGAGCAAAGCCATGTTCAGAGTATTCTGGTTGGTTTGTTTTATCGTTTACCTTGCGCTGCTGATCAAGTGGATT
>CAZJSU010000079.1:378-22304 GCA_964548765.1 uncultured Anaerolineaceae bacterium | reverse complement strand
CTGGCGGGCATCCAGCCCGAATACTTTGCCAGCCAGCAAGAGGGTTAACCAACGGGTAGGTAGGGGCGCGCAACAGCACGATCGCTACACTAATCCCCGAACTCCGGCGGCGGGCTGTCAAAGAACAGCGCCCACCACACCTGCCACACTTCAGGCTGGGGCGGCGTGGTCTGCACAGGGACCGACGGGCCAAGCGGTACAGGCGTGGGGGTGGTTTCTGCGCCTGCTGCCGGGACAGGATACACCAGCACCTCACCGGAGCGGATCATCGCGCCCTCGCTGCGCGCCCACTGCTCGACATAAGCATCGCTCTGCACGAAGTCGCGCCGCGTGATGAGATCGGCCTGCTCCCGCTTAAGCGCTTCAATCTCCACCTGTACGCGCTGGTAGGCTTCCTGAAGCGGCTGCCCGGCGGTGATGCGGCTGCTGAAATTAATCGCCAGCAGCAGGCCGATAGCGAGAATCGCGGCGAACATCACCTGAAGGCCGGAAAGCTGTCCGGTGCGCTTGCGTTCTGTGCGACGTTTGGTTTGTGCCTGCTCTGCCATTAATCAGTGCCGATTTCCTACCGTAGACGTGGTGTAGCGACGGCGCACAGATGCGCCACGTGCCAGACTCACATTTTACTACACCACCTCATGAAATGAAAAAGCCCGGATCGTTGATCCGGGCTTTTTGCTTGTGCCGAAGGTGGGAGTCGAACCCACACTCCCTTGCGAGAACTACGCCCTGAACGTAGCGCGTCTGCCAATTCCGCCACTTCGGCGTGGAGTATGACGCATTGTAGCAGAGAAACATATCCTGTCAATGGTCTGCAAGGGCAAATTTGAGAAATTTGTCGGGGCAAAATTACAATTCCACCTGCTCCATGCCGTGCTATACTTACCCCCTGTTTTACAACTTAGATCATGTTAGGGTGTTATGAAACGACTTATCCCTTACAGCCTGTTTGTGGGCTTGCTGCTGGTGCTTTGCCTGCCGCTGCTTGGGCAGGACACAGGCGTGACCGCAGAGGCGCTCGGTCAGGCCAATCTGCGCGCCACTACGGACATAGAGGCCGAACTGATCGGCCAGATCGCGTCTGGCACGCGCTACCCGGTGATCGGACGGAGCGAGTTTTATCCATGGCTGCTGCTGGCCGACCCTGTCACCAGAGCGCCGCTAGGGTGGGTGTATGCGGAACTCGTCACGACGCAGGGCGACCTGAACAGCGTGCCGTTCTCCGATACGATCATCAACGACACATCCAACCTGATAAGCCCGACCCCCGCTGAAGCGGCAGCGCCAGCGCAAACCACCCCAACCCCCACACAGGCGCTTGTCGGCGTGGCTGTGCCTGTACAGCCGACAGCATCCCCGACGCTCGACCTGAGCAACGCCATTACCGCGCTGCTGAACGGCGAAGTCAATATCCGCTTCGGCCCCGGCGTGAATTATCCGCGTATTGGCGTGGCTTATGCTGGCGACCGCTTCCAGATTACCGCCTATCACACGCAGATGCCCTGGGTGCAGATTCACTATCCGCAAGCGCCTAACGGGCTGGGCTGGCTCGCGCTTGAACTGATTGAGGTTGAAGGCGACATCTTCAGCCTGCCAGCCATCAGCCAGACCAACTTTAATTTGCCGACCCTCACGCCCACCCAGCCCGTGATCCAGGCCAGCACCATCAACGGCGGCAGCCCGGTTCCGCTCAGCCCGGAATTTGCCGCGCTGGGCGATCAGTTATGGAATGTCGTGCTGCAAGGCGGCTTTGACCCGGCGACCAGCCGCTTCGGCGCGCTGTTCGTGATGGACCTTCAGACAGGCGAGGCGTTCACCTTTGGCAGCGAGTACGCCTTCAGCGGCACCAGTATCAACAAGATCGCCATTCTTAACCGCCTGTACGAAAGCCTGAGCGCGCCGCCGGATACCCGTACCGCGATTGACATCGCCAACACCATGATCTGTAGTGAAAATGTCGCCACCAACCGCCTGTTAAGCATCATCGGCAACGGCGACCAGTACCTCGGCGCGAGCGAAACGACAGACCTCTTCCGCGATCTTGGGCTGGAAAAATCATTCCTGACCGCGCCCTACACCATCCCCGGCGCAACACCACAGCCGCCAACCGCGCCCATTCCCCTGCCCACCACCGAAGCCGATCAGGTCAAGGCCAACCCCGACCTGTCTAACCAGCTTGCCGTAGACGAAATGGGCTGGCTGCTGGCGGGCATTTACCAGTGTGGCTATCAGGGGCGCGGCCCGCTGCTGGAAGGTTTCGGCGGGCAGTTCGAGCCGCGCGAGTGCCGCCAGATGCTGCACGTCATGAGCAACAACACGGTAGACGCGCTGCTGAAGGCTGGCGTTCCCGAAGACACGCGCGTGGCGCACAAACACGGCTGGATTGACGATACTCACGGGAACGCGGCGGTGTTCTTCACGCCTGGCGGGGATTACGTGGTGGTGATGATGCTGCACCAGCCGGAATGGCTGAACTTTCAGGAGTCGCTGCCGGTGATCGCCGAGGTGTCGCGCCTGATCTACAACCACTACAACCCGGACACGCCGCTTGACGCGGTGCGCGAGGGCTTCATTCCCGAAGCCCCCACCTGCAACTTCGCCGGGACAACCCTCATTGATGACCTGACCAACCCCTATTTCGACGGATAACGCCTATCGTAGAGGCAGGTTTCAAGCCTGCCTCTACAAAACAGCCTGTTTACTTCACGCTGCCCAGCGTCAGCCCGCCGACGATCCAGCGCTGCCCGGCGAAGAAGATCACCAGAATCGGGATGGATACCAGAATAGACATCGCCGCGAACTTCTGCATGTCCGGCGGCGCGGTGTTCGCGCCGTTCGCCATGCTCACCAGCGCCATCGCCAGCGTGTAATCCTGCAAGTTGCCCGTCAGGAAAATCCACGACAGGATGAACTCCGTCCACGACCCCATGAAGCTGAACAGCACGACGATGATGAACGCCGGCAGCGCCAGCGGCAGCATGATATAGAAGAAGGTGCTGATGCGCCCCGCGCCGTCAATTAAGGCCGCTTCCTCAAGGTCTTTGGGGATGGTGTCGAAATAGCCCTTCAGATTCCAGATGGCAAACGGAAGCTGCCCGGAAGCAAAAGCCAGCGACAGCCCGAACAACGTCAGCCGCAGCGTCTGTGTCGCTGGCACGCCAGGGCCGAGCCGCGCGCGCAGCCCGTCTATCCCCAGCCCGATGACCATCGCCGCAAACACCGCCAGCGCCAGCGCGTTGACCAGTGTGCGCGGCTCGATCACACCCCGCAGCGCATAGACGATGCCCCACACCACACCCGCCAGCACCAGCGCCCCAACCCATGCGGCCAGATAATAAGGCACCATTTGCAGCAGCACCTCGGTACGCACAACTTCCACCTGTGCCGATGCCACGTCGGTGATCGCCTGCGCTTCGAACAGCGCGGTTTCGGACTGTGCTAACGCGGCTTCGGCATCTATCGCCGCCTGCCCTGCCCGCTGCGCGGTGTCCGCCGTGTCCGCCGCTTCTTCCTCCGCCTCGGCCAGCCCTTCAGCCAGCACGGTCAGCGCTGCCGCCTCATCCTGTTCTTCCAGCGCGGCCTGCGCGTCCAGCAGCGTCTCAAGCGCGAAGTCGTCTGCGCCCTCTGCCACCATGCCCTGCCAGATTTCGATCTGCGCCGTCAGATAGACCGCCAGATCACCCGCGTTCCGCGCTTCCTGCTCAATCGTTTGCAGCGCGGCGAAGTTCTCGGCAGCGACTTCGGCAGCGACTGCGGCACGCTCAGCCTGTCGCTGGCTGCGCGGCAGGCTTTGTACCCGGCGGGCATAATCGGCCTCTGCGGCCACCTGCGGCGCTGCCGCTTCGCGTAACGGCGCGTCTACGGCTGTGGCGTAAATCGGGCTGCGCTCGAACAGCACCGCGAACGTCACGATCACAGCGGCCAGCGTCAGCAGCACAACCACCGCTGTCACCACGCGCGGGCCGGGGTTAAACTGGCGGTCAGGGTCATAACGCGAATAACTGCCGACCAAATAGTAAACCAGCAGGATCACCACCCCAACGACCGCCGCCGAGAAGAACGCCGGCACCCCGTAGGCCAGCACGGTGTTGACCTGAAACGAGTTAAACAGCAGGTAAAGCGGGATAAGTGTCGCGGTTGAGGGCAGCATCAGCAGCACAATGAAGGTGAGCATCCCCCCCTGCCGCCCGATAAACCTGAAGCGCGAGAAGGAATAGGCCGCCGAAGCGCCCAGCACCACCGCGAACAGCGCTGTCCCCAACGAGACGAACAGGCTGTTCATCAGCATCTCACCAAAGTACAGCGGCAGCACGTTGGAAAACGGCTCTGCCAGCAGTTCGTAGAAAGCGTCTAACGTGGCGTTGGCCGGGAACAGATTCAGGTCTGTCGGGCGCGAGATGCCGCGCGGGTCTACCGCCATTGAGATAATCCACAGCACCGGAAAGAGGACGACCGCCAGCACCGCCAGCAGGAACAGTTGAATCAGGATTTGACGCAGGATGTTGTTGGGACGCACAGGCACAGCACGAGCGATACGGGTGCGTGTGCTGACAGCAGGCGCGGGGGCAGCCCCGGCTGTGTTCTGCGTCGTTGCACGGTTTACAGATACCTCACGCATCATAAGCCTCCGTTGCCCGCGTCAAACGGTTGTTGATCAGGGTGATAATAAACAGGATGAAAAACACCACCATGCTGAACGCCGAGGCCGCGCCGTAAAGCTGCTCCTGCTGCACCAGCTTGTACGCCTGCGTGATGAGCAGTTCCGTCTGGCCGCGCGGACCACCGTTAGAGATGAAGTAGATGATGTTAAACAGGTTAAACGTCATGATCGTGCCGAGCATAATCGCTGGCACCATCGCCGGGCGGATCAGCGGCACGGTAATGCTCCAGAACCGCTCCCACTTGTTCGCGCCGTCCACATCAGCCGCTTCGTACAGGTCTAAGGGAATGCTTTGCAGCGCGCCAGTCGCCACCACCATCATAAACGGCCAGCCCAGCCACCAGCCGTTGGTAATCAGCAGCGCGTAAAAGGCCAGCACAGGCGCGCCCGCGCGTTCAAAGCTCTGAATCAGGATGGAGGACGAGAGCGACCCCTGAAGCAGGTCAATCAACGTAAAGATCGAGGCCGCCGCCGACAGGATGAAAAAGCCGCCGCGCCAGACGATACGGTCAAGGCTTAGCTGTCTGGTTTTCGGGTCGGCAATGCCGTTACGGATAAAATCGCGCAGCAGCCACAAGGCAAGCAGCCCACAGCCGATAATAATGGCGTATGGCACAATCGGACGCAGGTCAAGCGGGGGAATCTGGTTGCCAAGCCAGTCCGTATTGGTCGGCAGGCTCGTCCCCAGATTTTCGTTCAGCGACCTGGCGATGAGGTTCACGCCGCCGCTGTTTAACTGCCACATATTGTTCCAGATCAGGCCGGTAATCAGCACCGGCAGCCCCCACGGGATGACAAACATGGTGCGGTAGAAACGCCGCCCAAACACCCCCTTGCTGTTCAGCACAAGCGCGATCAACACACCAAGCACCACATGGAAGAAGACGTTCACAATCGTCCACATGATATTGAAGCCCAGCAGGGGGAAGAAGCTGTAATTGGGGACGTTCAGCCCATCACCAAGCACCCGCTGGTAATTCCCAAGCCCGACAAAGGGCGCGCTGGTGGGGTTGGTCAGATGTTCGGCCCGAAAGTCGAAAAACGAGAGATATATCTGGTACGCCTGCGGGTAAAACGTAATGACCAGCATCACCAGCAGCGCGGGGACGATAAACAACCAGGGAATCCCGCTGGCGCGCACCCCCGCCTTGAAACTGCTCCACAGGCCAACCTCATCAGCAGATGTAGACTGCGTTACCGAAGCCATACTCTAAAATCTCCACAAAAGACTTTTAACAAAAGGGCGAGGTCAACCCGACCTCGCCCCGTATTTTAGCCCGCTATCTGACGATTACACACTGGCACACGCAGCTACTCGGCGTGCATTTCGTCAATTGAGGTCTGAATGGTTTCGTAAGTGCGGGTCGCCACTTCTTCCGGCGATTCGCCGCCAGCGCTGACCGCCGCAATCGCATCGGCCATCGGTGTCCAGAACACGCTCAGTTCAGCGCGGTTGGGGAAGGGTGTCCCCAGCGCGAACTGCTCGGCAAAGGTTTGCAGGTTCGGGCTGTCGTCAATCGAGACATTCGGGTTGACAGGCAGCCACCCGGCTTCTTCCAGACCAATCTGCTGGCCTTCTTCGCTGGTGAGGAAGGTCATGAACTCGATGTAAGAGTTCATCTTCGCTTCATCATTGGCGAGGTTGGCGTTCGGGTAAACGCCGTCGGTCTGCGCGAACAGCGCCGGAATATTGCCGTTATCCAGCGCAGGCATGAGCGCTACGCCGAGGTCATCGCCGAGGTCGCTTTCATACTGCGCCAGATTCCAGATACCGTCGTAAACAATCGCCACCGTCGGGTTGCTCACATCCTGGAAGCCGGGAACGGGCGAGTCGCCGTTGACCAGCACGCCGCTGGCCGGGTCCTGTGACAGGTTGTACATATCCTGATGGAATTGCAGGTAATCCACCATCGCATCAAAGCCCTCGGTGCCGGGGGCGAAGGCCGCGTTGCCTTCCTCATCCATCAGGCTGCCGCCCAGCGAATACAGGAAGCCCGCGCTGTGGAAGAAGCCGTTCTGGAAGTTAATGCCCGCAATGCCTTCGCTGGCGGCCAGATCGCTGGAGGCTTCCAGCACGTCTTCCCATGTTTCGGGCGCGTCCAGCAGCAGGCTCTTGTTGTAAAACAGCGCCAGCGTCTTGGCATTCACCGGGACACCGTAAATGCCATCTTCAAACGTGAACGTCCCCCAGCCGCTTTCGGCAACCTGCTCGCGGAGTTCGTCGGTGATATGCTCGCTGATGTCGGCCACCAGCCCGCTGCGCGCCCACTCGCCGGTGCTGTCATTCGCCCAGAAGATCATGTCCGGGCCCTCGCCCGCGCCGGCGGCGGTGCGGAAGCTGTCCTGCATCGTGGCGCTGGGGCTAAAGACCTGCTCCACAACGGTTGTCTCGGATTGAGCGTTAAAAGCCTCAATTAACGCCAGCAGGCCATCGCCTTCAGCGTCCTGCTTGGCGTGCCACAGAACCAGCGTGGTTTTGTCCTGTGCCACCACACCACCAATCATGGCCGCCAGCAGCACCAGCAGCAGCCCTAGTACCGCGAATTTACTGAAGCGCATATACTACTCCTTTTCTTTAACTTTTCTGTGTCATGAACCATCAAAATCAATAGCGAAGTGACTGATTGTAATTCAGCGCATGATGATTATAGCGTGCCTGAACGTTTCGCCAAACAGGTTTCTGAGGAACTCTTAAGGAAGAGACGGCCACCCAGACAAGTGAAAACCACCAGCGGCTGAAAGGGCTTGCCACAGAAAGAAAAGGTAAACAAACGAAAGCCGGACTCGCGCTTAATGGACGCTGCTCGTAGGGCTGCTGCCTCGGCCATCTACCCAGAAGCGCCGGGCGACTGTCGCGTTCAGGCCGTCCACCCAGTCCATGATGTACATATAAAGATGCTCCGTCATCGTAATGTCCTCGCGGAGCTGGCTGGCGGCATTCAGCGACGTGTCGAGCATCTTCAGCAGCAGCGCTTCCTCATCAGCGCTCAGGTCGGGGTTATCTACCCGTAACTGCGCGATAATCTGCGCCGCGCCCGCGATCTGCGTTTTATCCACCACCTCGCTTTTCAGGCCGTAATCCTGACTGAGCGTGACCCACACCCGTTCCAGTACATCGTAATGATACTCGCGCAGCGACAGCAGGCGCTGGTGCAAATCCTCGCCCACTTCACGCAGCAGTTCCAGACGCGGCGGCTCATGCGAGAGCTGTTCCTCGATAAAGGTCTCCAGACAGGCCGGGCTGCCTTCTGTCAGGCAGCGCTCGAATAAATCCATCGCTTCCAGACGCAGGTAATTCAGCTCTGCCAGCGAAGCCAGCCCCATCACGCCAAAGTCATCCATCAGTCTGCGGCCTCCTCTGCCGGGCAAAGTCGCTTCAGGTAATCCCATGTATAAATTCCGGTTTGATGCCCATCGTCCCAAACGGGCTGGATGGCGTAATTGCCCACCATCTCGATGCCGTTGATCTTATAGGAGCGCTTCGGGGTCAGCTTGAGCAGGTCGTCCGGCTCGTATTCCTGCCCCATGAACTGATGCCCCCCCCGGCACTCGACACACGGGCAGGCTTCACGCAGATGCGAAAGCGGGTACTGGCACACCTGATCGTCGTTCCAGGTGATCTCCAGATACCCCTCGGTTTT
Source organism: uncultured Anaerolineaceae bacterium (assembly GCA_964548765.1). Classification (GTDB taxonomy): domain Bacteria; phylum Chloroflexota; class Anaerolineae; order Aggregatilineales; family Phototrophicaceae; genus JAIOHN01. The sequence goes on along the minus strand of CAZJSU010000079.1, from coordinate 14,003 downwards.
ATTCAGGGTCATCGCCCGGGGGCGTACATTACTTTTCACGCCGGCCCTGCCTCTTCACTCTTGGCCTGTGCCTGCGCGATCCAGTCCGCCGCACGGCCCGCCGCCAACCGGGGCAGCCGACTCGCTAGTTCGTCGGCGTTCTGCTGCGCCAGTTGGGCAAAAGTAAAAATTCCCATATCGTTCAACAGTTTCTCGTAAGCCGGGCCGATGCCGTTAATCGTGACCAGCGAGTCGCGCTCCGGGGTGGTTGCCAGCGCCAGCGGCGCGCGCGTTACAGGCACATCCCGTGGTGTGCTTTCCGCCATCTGCCGCGCAGACGAACTTTCCATCTCACCATTGGGTGCAGGCTGCCGCAGCAGCGCCCCCACTAAAACACCCAGCAGAAATATAAACAATCGCTCTATCATCGCGTTTATGCCCTCCACTTTATCTGTCCCATTTTAGCACAGCTTTGCCCGCGCATGGGCAACCGATCACAGCCTGCCACAGCGTAACCTTGCATCTAAGAGGTCGTCTGCTACAATTTCAGGGCGGCGGTGTGTCCGCTTTCTTTTTGGTTGGGCAGGCCGCCAGCCCATATCTTCAGTTCGGAGTTTTGTATGCGACGACTTCCGTTGATTATCCCGGCGCTGTTACTGCTGCTGGCATCGTGCCAGGGGCTGCCGCCGACACAGATCGTTCTGGTGGTCACGGCAACGCCAAACGCCCCCGACGCCACCAATCAGCAGGCCAGCACGGAAGAAATCGCTATCACGGAAGACCCTTCTCCCTCCCCCACCGAAACGCCGCGCAACGCCCCCACCAGCACCCCGGCAGGCACGCCGACCGCTACGCCTGTGGTCAACCAGATTCAGGTGGCGGAACAGGTTTTTGAGAATGGGCGCATGTTCTGGATTCAGCCCACGAACCAGATATGGATTATGGTCGTGACAGGCGAAGGGCGCGGCGACTGGTCGGTCTTTGAGGACACTTTTGCAGAAGGCGAGCCAGAGATTGACCCGCAGCTTGAAGCGCCGGCGGGCATGGAGCAGCCCCGGCGCGGCTTCGGCAAGCTGTGGCGCGAGAACCCGGATATTCAGGACGCGCTCGGCTGGGCGATCACGCCGGAGTTCGGCTACGTCACCCGCTATGAGTACCACTGCCGCGAGCAGGCGGCTGAAGCCGGACAGACGGGCTGCACACTGGGTTATCATGTTCTGACCAGCCTTTACGAAGAAGCCTTCCGCTTTAACGAGTCAGACAGCACGTGGCAGCTTAACTAAAACAACGGTGTTGGCGAATTCATTTTCGTAGGGGCGCAGCGTGCTGCGCCCTGGGCAAGTCAGCGACTTGCCCCTGCGGATATTATCGTTTCATACGTTGACCAACAGCATCATTAACGCGATTATTCATACCGCCGAGGGGGAACATGCAAAGCCTGCGTAGGTGGCTTATCGAACCGGACACAGCCTTTTCGCTGCCCCTGGCGGCAGATGCCCGCCTGAGCGCGACGGATTACCATGACGATCAGGTATGGGAGCTGCACCCCGGCAGCGGGGACGCGCCAGCACTGGCGCTGCAAACGCGCTACGGCGGGCGCGTGGGGCTTGCCAGCCTCATCCCGCTGTGGAACCACGATGGGCGCACCATTTACGAAACACAGGCTTACGCCCACCCGCCCCGGATTACCGGCTTCGCGCCCGGCTACCTGCGTGTGCAGGCTTCGCTCAACCCACAGTTAGCGCTTCAGGCAGAATACTGGGCGATTGATTCGCACACTGTCGGCGGGCGTTTTACGCTCGCCAACGCCCATACCGCGCCAACCACCGTTCACCTCGACCTTTTCGGGCATGTCGGTGCGCAGGGCAAAGAACAGCCGCTGCACATCGTCCCGGTAAAGTCCGGCTTGCACGCGCTGCACATGGGCAGCATCGGCGCGATCAATCCGGTGGTGCTGCTGGAAGGTGGCACAGCCGACCTCACGGACGGCATCCCCACCAGCCCAAAAGTTGGCGTGACGCTGACAGTCGGCGGGCGCAAAAAAACAGCGGTGCGCTGGGTACACGCTGGCCTGCCCACCGTGCGCGAGTCGCTGGCGCAGGCGCGGTTGTGGCTCGGCCAGAAGTGGGACAACTTCTTCAAACAGATTAACCACGCCGCGCAGTTTATCCCACAGGTCGAAACCGGGAACGACGCGCTTGATCTGGCACTGGCCGCCGCTTACCAGCAGCTTGTGCTGGCATTTCTGAAGCCCACCGCCAGCCTGCCTCATGCCTCGGTCGTCGGCCTGCGTAAGCCGTACACCGGCTACAGCCCGGCGGGCAGTGGCAATCACCCATGGCGCGAGTGGAACGGCCAATCCCCCACCAACAGCTATCTGGCTGGGCTGGCGCTGGCCTCTATTGATCCGCAGATGGCGCAGGGGCTTATCCGCAATTACTTAGCCGTACAGCAGCCGGACGGCGCGATTGACTGGAAGCCCGGCCTCGGCGGGCAGCGGCAGGGCATCCTCTGCCTGCCGCTTCTGGCGCGGCTGGCGTGGGGCATCTTCCAGTACACCGAAGATCAGCAATTCATTGAGGAAGTCTTTCCCGGCCTGCTCAGCTTCTTTACACGCTGGCTGGCCGAAGATGCCGATGGCGACGGCCTGCCCGAATGGCAAAGCGATAACCAGACCGGTTACGTCTTTTTCCCGACGTTTGCGTTTGGGCAGGCATGGGGACAGCACCTCGACACTCGCACGGTCGAAACGCCTGACCTGCTGGCCTATCTGCTGTCCGAGGCGGTCAGCCTGCGCGAGATGGCGCATTTCCTGCGCGATAGCGCCAGCGAACAGCGCCTCAGCACGCAGATTGAAACCTTACACCACGCGCTCGAAGCCCTGTGGAACGGTGAGCGCTACAGCTACCGTGACCGCGCCACCCACCAGACCACAACGCGCGTGGATATCCTGCGCGACGGGCGCGGCGACGAAGCACACATCCTTGCGCTGCCACTGACCCCGGCCAGCCGTGTCGTCGTGCGCGTGGAAGGCGGCGTTGACCATACCCCACGCTTCACCCTGCACCTTGAAGGGCTGGACGAAAACGGCAGCGCCGTGACCGAAACGGTGGAATCAAACGGCTTCAGGTGGCAGCATAACCGGGGCGCATACACCACCCGGCAGGTCTTTTCGCAGGTGGAGCGGGTGCGCTGCGACGGACTCAGCCGCGTTTACCGCCTCTCGCTTTATACGCCCGACCTGACACGGCTGGACATCAACGCGCTGCTGCCGCTGTGGTCGGTGGCGCTGCCCACAGAGCGCGCCGAAGCGCTCAAAACCCTGCTGACCAGCGCCGACCACTTCTGGCGACCCAACGGCGTAACCATGACCTCTGCACAGGACAGGGACTTCGACCCGGCGAACGCCGACGGCAGCGGCGGCGTGTGGCCGTTCTGGCTAACTTTACTCGGCGAAGGGCTGATCGAAAGCGGCGATTTCGACAGCGCGGCAGAACTGCTGCGCCGCCTGCTGCCCGTACAGGCCGCCACGCTGACGCAGCAGCGCGACTTTGCCGAGTTTTACGACAGCGAAGCGCCGCGCGGACTGGGCGAAAAAGGCGTTCTGGCCGGGATGCTGCCGCTGCACCTGCTGGCGCGGGTGCTTGGCGTGCGCGTCGTTGATGCGGGCAAGGTCTGGACAGGGGGCGCGTACCCGTGGCCCACGCCTGTCACCTTCCGGCAGCATGGCGTAACGGTGCGGCGCAGCGCCGAAGGCACAACGGTCACTTTTCCGTCCGGGCATCAGGCAGAACTGCCCGCAGGCGCGGCGTGGCAGGCCGTGACCGACCCGAAGCCCGCGCTGCTGAAGCCGCCGCAGCCGCATAAACCGAAAGCCGTTACATCAAAATCGAAACCTTCATCGGGCAAACCCCGTGATACACTGAGGTAGACAGCCGCATTCGTCCTGTCAGTGGTTATTCAGGGAAGCCCGGTCATGCCTGATGATAAGCAGTTGTACGACTTCATCTTCCGTAACACGGCGGACGGTGTGCTTATCGCCGATACGCAGAATATCATCCGGCAGATCAACCCGGCGGCGGCGGCCATGCTGGCGATTACGGTAGACGCGGTGCTGGGCAAAACGCCGGACGAATGCTTTCGACATAACGCCGCCCTGTTAAACCTTTTCCAGCGCGGCGGCGAGCAAATCCTCGATATTCGCCTGCCGAAGCGTCGTCTGGCCGTAGGGCTGGCGGCCAGCCTCAAGGACGGCGCAAGGGTGATCCTGCTTCAGGACGTGACCGAGCAGCGCGAACTGGAATCGCGGCGCGAGGCGCTCATCAAAACGCTGGCGCACGACCTGCGTAATCCCATCGGCGCGCTCAGCGGCTTCGCCGAACTGGTGGACAAGTACGGCAGCCTCAACGAACAGCAGCAGCGCTTCCTGACACGCATCCAGCAAACCACGCACAAGCTGCACGACCTGACCGAAACGCTGGTAGACCTCGCATGGATGGAAGCCGGGATGCCGCTGGCGCACGTGCCGATGAACCTGAACCGGACGATCCACGAAGTGGTGCGCCACCTGAGCGAAGCCGCACACGTCCGCCATATCACGATTGCTATCTCCGTACAGTCGCCCATGCCGCCTGTGGTGGGCGACCCGGCGCGGCTGGAACTGGCGATTTATCACCTGCTGCATAACGCCATACTGTATTCCGCTGATGAGCAGACCGTCGCCATACACGCCTGGGGAGACAATCACGAAGCCTATTGCAGCATCGCCGATCAGGGAATCGGCATCGCCGACGACGAACTGCAACTGATCTTTGACCGCCTCTATCGCTCGCGGGATGAGCGGGTGCGCGAACTGCCCGGCGGCGGGTTGGGGCTGACCATCGCCCGCACCATCATCAAGCGGCACGGCGGCGACATCTGGGCATCGAGCAATCTGGGCGAAGGCAGCACCTTCACATTTGTCCTGCCCACCGTAGACAGGCGAACTCATGCGAAAAGTTAAAATCACGCTGCCCGCCGTCATTACCGACCTCGGCGCGGGGGTTGGCGCGTTGGGGCTGGCTGTCGGCCTGCATACCGTGATCGAAATCACCGAACGGCGCGACGCTCAGTTGATCGTGGAAACCGAAGGTGAAGGCGCGGGGTATTACAGCATCGGCCTGCGCCACCCTGTCGTGCTGGCGATGATGCGCGTATTCCAGAAGTGCGAGCGCGCGCCGTTGGGCATCACCGTGCGCGTGACCAACCACATCCCGCTTGAGGGCGGGCTGGGTGTTGAGGCGGCGTTTCTGGTGGGCGGGTTGGTCGGCGCAAACAACCTTCTGGACAGCCCCTTTTCACGCACGGACATCCTGCAACTAGCCGCGCAGATCAGCGGCAGGCCAGCCAGCGTGACCGCGACCATGCTCGGCGGGCTGACGACAGGCATCCTGCACGATGATGAAGGGCTGGTGTACCGTTCGCTCCCGGCGACATCACAAAAGCTGGTGATCGTCCTGCCGGATTTAGAGCGCTATGCCGACCAGACACGTACCGCGCTGCCGCAGCGGGTGCCGCGTGAGGACGCGCTGCACAACTTACAGCGCCTGCCGCTGCTGGTCGAAGGCTTACGCAGCGGCGACCTGCAACTGATCGCACATGGTTTAAGCGACAGGCTGCAAACGCCGCACTACATCCCCCGCCTGACCGGCTACGCGCACGTGGTCGAGGTCGCGCGGCGTGCCGGAGCAGCAGCGCTAGCCATCTGCGGCAGCGGCCCGGCGCTGGTCGCCTTTGCCGGGGCGCAGCATGACGCGCTGGCCGAGGTGCTGGTCGCCGCCTTCGATAACGCGGGCGTGGATGCGCGCGCGTGGGTCGTACCGGTAGACACGCAGGGCGTGGTCATCAGCGCGGTGCAGTCCGGCTAATTCCTCTGTAAAATACAACACTCGCCTAACCTTTTGCGTAATGCTGCTATGAACAGCCTTTTATCGTAACAGAAAGAAGCCCCCATGTTTGGACGCAGACCCCGGCGCAGCACCCCCGCAGACGCTGACGCAGAAATCCCTGAAGGCCCGGTCAACTGGCGGCGTTTGATCGGCTACCTATCCCCCTATAAAGCGCGGTTGGCCGTTGCGCTGCTGGCGCTGGTGGTCAGCGCGGCGCTCAGCCTGGTGTTCCCCGCCGTCATCAGCACCGTCGTGGACTCAGTGCTGGTCAACAACGATGTCAACCTGCTCACGCAGATCACCATCGCGCTGCTGCTGGTTTTTCTGGTGCGCTCCCTCTCGACATTTCTGGAAAACTACAACCTCAATTACATCGGCGAAAAAATCGTGGTGGATTTACGCCGCCAGCTTTATAACCACCTGACCGGGCTGTCGCTCGGCTTTTTCGCTGCCCGGCGCGTGGGCGAACTGGTGTCGCGCCTTTCCAGCGATGTCACCATTATGCGTACCGTGCTGACCAACAACGTCAGCACGCTCTTGCAGCAGACGCTCATCATGCTCGGCTCGATTGGCATTATGCTGGTGCTGAACTGGCGACTGACCCTGTTTATCCTGCTGCTCACACCTGTAGTGGTGCTGTTAGGCGCGGTCTTTGGCATCTTCCTGCGGCGCACCAGCACCCAGATACAGGACGAACTGGCGGGCGCGACCACCGTCGTGGACGAGGTGTTCCAGAACATCCGCGAAGTCAAAAGCTTCGTGCGCGAGGGCTACGAGATCGGGCGTTACAACGGCGCGATTGAGAACGCCTTTCGCGCTTCGATCAGGCTGCTGCGTATTCGTTCGGTCTTTGGGCCGCTGGTCGGCTTTATGGCGTTCGGCGGGCTGTCGCTCATCCTGTGGTTTGGCGGGCGCGAGGTACTGGAAGGCCGTCTGACAGGCGGTGAACTGATCGCCTTTTTGGTCTATGGCCTGTCTGTCGCGGGCAGCTTCGCCGCGCTGGTCAGCCTGTACACCCAGTTACAGGAGGCCATCGGCGCGACCAAGCGCGTCTTTCAACTGCTGGATATTGCGCCAGAGGTGCAGGATAAGCCCGGCGCGCAGACGCTTCAGCGGGCAGAGGGGCGCATCAGCTTTGAGAACGTCCACTTCAGCTACGAAGCACGGCAGGAAGTGCTGCACAACATCCATCTGGACATCGCGCCGGGCGAGATTATCGCGCTGGTCGGCCCCAGCGGGGCGGGCAAAAGCACCATCTTTAACCTCATCCCGCGCTTTTACGATGTCAGCAGCGGGACGCTGAAAGTGGACGGCGTGGATGTGCGTGATGTCACACAGGCCAGCCTGCGCGCGCAGATCGGCATTGTGCCGCAGGAGACGCTGCTGTTCGGGGGCAGCATCCGCGAGAACATCCGTTACGGGCGGTTGGAAGCCAGCGAGGATGAACTGATCGCCGCCGCGAAGGCCGCCAACGCGCACGACTTCATCATGGAGCTTCCCGACCAGTACGAGACGATTGTCGGTGAACGCGGCATCCGGCTCAGCGGCGGGCAGCGCCAGCGGGTCGCCATCGCCCGCGCCATCCTCAAAGACCCGCGCATCCTGCTGCTGGACGAGGCTACGTCCAGCCTCGATAACGAAAGCGAACATCTGGTGCAGGAGGCGCTTGGCCGTCTGATGCAAAACCGCACCACCGTGATTATCGCCCACCGCCTCAGCACGATTCGCGTCGCGCATCGCATCGCCGTGCTGGACAAAGGCCACCTGATCGAACTCGGCACCCATGACGAACTGCTGGCACAGGACGGCCTTTACGCCCGCCTGTACCAGATGCAGTTCCGCGAGGACTGGCTGGACATCGCCAGCGGGGATTAACCACGTGCCGCCTGACCGCGCGTGTGGAGGTGGCGGCGAATCAGGTATCAGTTTTCAGCCGTCAGGGAAAAGCATTTGAACCACGAAGGCACAAAGATTCTATTTTGAACCGCCGAGACGCAGAGATTACAGAGATAGCATAGAGGATTTCAAAGCATCCGCCCGGCGCTCAAGCACCGGGCTAGACGTAGAAAGCCCGCTGAAGCGGGTTGCCCTGGTGCCGGACGGCGGCATGAGCTAAACCACTGTCCGCCTTTTGCGTTACCATGAAGGCTGTAACAAGTGAATACCGCTCCTTCTCAGGGGCGCTGTGGTTCCAAACACTCGCAGGGTTGGTAGCCTAGATATGCGGGTGTTTGCGTTTATATAAAGGTGTTACCCATCCAGTGTAGGCGGCGTAGTGCCGCATCCCGTTCACCACCAGAGTATTGCTGGCGACGCTCCGCACACTGCCTAAGCCGTCTGGCAGCAGGCCATGTCCATGCACCGTTGTTGTCTTCCTGCGCGTGAATCCCACGCGGGCCGTGAATGTAGCGGGTGGTGTTCGCGCCAGTCTCAGGGAATGTCGCTAAGGATTTGTGGAGAGAGGTAGCCTATGGATGCGGGTGTTTGTGTTTACATAAGGTGTTACCCATCCAGTGTAGCGTGGATGCTGGGTTTTGGCGAATCGGATTTTTTATCTTTATTTAATTAACACGTCCATCTTAAGTTACTTGCGTCACTTTTTAAGGAAATCTCTAGTCTTTGTTGAATTTGTTCGTGGGTTACTTCGTAAATATCTAAAGTTTCTTGCTCGGGCAAATTCTTATATACAAGTAAATAGTTTTCGGTTGGATGCCAGAGTAATTGTTCAATAGATGTTGCTACGTACTCGCCCACTAATTCTAAGATACCTGTATTTTTATTGTGCAACCAAACGCTCTCTCTGCTTGAAAAGGGATTAGTTAATAACAATGCAGTATATTCACCAGAGGCTGACCAGACTCCGATAATGCCATCTGCTGTCACTAGAGGAAGATGATCTCCAATAGCTATCTCAGTAATAGTTCGCGTTTTTATGTCGAAAACCCCTATGGACTGTTGATCGATGTGCAATAAAACACTCTCTCCATCGGGAGATAGTGCAACCAGACTGTAGTTCCCTGTGGCTATCCTACTCCTTATACCATCTTTCACTAACTCCAAATTGCAGTTGCCACCTGATCTACAAGTTGAGATCAGAAAATCATTAGCTGATACCCAAATAAAATCGTCAACATCTTCTCCTTGTTCAGACAACCAAACATATTCTTGTTCTAATAAATCAAAAATGTGAAGTCTTGAGGCAAATATATCTTGGGAACGTGGATAATAACTCGCTGTAAAGGCTAATTTATTACTGTCAAGAGACCATAAAACATGTGAGATATTCAAGTTTTCTTCGACCTTTATATCATTTAATGTATCTGATTGAAGGCTGTATATAGTGTAATTGCTAACACTACTGCTCGGCCTTTTTAAAAGCAGATATCGGGAGTTGGGAGACCAATAAGATGTAATTGTGTCTACAATAGAGGTTCTTAGATTAAGATTATCTGCTAAATCTATAACATGAGTTTCTGTGTTGCCGATTTGCATTTCCGTAATTGCCAGGACTTTACCATTAGGAGATATCTGGTAATTAAGCGGGCTTTGTACAGAAAGCTCATTGTGGATAGTGAGAGTATCAATATCTAAAAAAACAAGATGACTTTGTGAGGTTGTATTTGGGCTATCACACTCTGTATCATTACACGACTCAATATAACTAATTATACAATAGTTCTGGTAAGTCATTCCGTTTATCAATATTACTGATGAAAAAACCACACTCAGCCCATATCTAAGTTTCAAAGTAAAATCATTTCCTATTACTCGGTTTCAGAGTGGGACTTTAGCGTCCCACTCTGAAGTTTTCACAAACTTTATTATACCTAACTTAAGCGTTGATGCTTGAGGTCTATATTCTTTGGCCCTTAATGCAGGGTGGGCTATCAGCTAACCGACGAGCGGTATCCGTGAAGCCCCCAGAACTGGCAGACCGACAACAAACCGGAAAATCACAGGAAGCTCCTCCAATAGTATCACTTTTAGGAAACTGGGCTGAACATACAGCTCTATCCATAACGCCTGGGGTATTCGTCACCATTAAGCCGCTACCAGGTACGCCTATGATACCTGTCGTAATATGGTCGTAAGCTGAAACACCCGAGGCTATCATGCATCTTTTTAAAAGGGGCATCTCGTTATACCAATCCATATGAAAGGTATAGGCGTCTTTGATATCTGGATGAGCTAAAATGTAACGGGTTTTGCTTTTACCACTGCTACTCAATTTTGGTAAAGCAGCCGCATAAGTTGCATATAGAGTAAGCAGGTCGCGCTTTCCACAAACAGAAAGGAGTTGCAATTTGGTCTGGAAATATGCGTTCCGCATCAATACTGGTGTACCACCCGGATAAATTTCTCTATCTAGAGGATAAGGCTCGTAAGCAGAATCTCCAGACAATAAACTATTAACATATGTATCTGCACATCCAGTTATTACTCCACCAGGGCAAATGGCCTTAGCGGTTGACTTATACTTATCCTGTAAAATTCCGGTAACACTTGAGCCTATACCAGCTGAATTCACGGTTTTAAGCTTGTTTATGTAGGTAGCAACACTTAATGAAATTCCGTCTGGGCCTGCAAATCTACCCTCTATGAAGGCCCCAACCGTCATTATGTTGGTAACGCTATCATCGTCAATTCTAAAGCTGGCTCCGTTTATACCAGGAAATTCACATCTTACCCCCTGTATAATTTCTATAATCTCCTGAACTTCTGGTGGTAGGTCATAGGCAGGACTCATGCCAGATGCATCGCTACACCAAATAACTTTCCCCTCAACCCAGCTATACCCATTCAAACTCATCGGCCTGCCGGGATCGCCCTCAAACGGATCAAGCGAGGGGAAGATGCCCAGGCTCGGCGCGTAGTGGCGCGCCCGCAGGTAGATCAGCCCGTTTGCGTCGGTCTGCTCGCCGGTGCAGCCGAAGGAGGTTCCCAGGCTGCCCTGTACGCCGAAGGGGTCACCGTATGGGGCGTAGTGCCGCATCCTGTTCACCACCAGAGTATTGCTGGCGACGCTCCGCACACTGCCTAAGCCGTCTGGCAGCAGGCCATGTCCATACGCCGCTGCAGGCTTCCTGCGCGTGGATGCCGCGCGGGCCGTGTATGTAACGGGTGGTGTTCGCGCTAGCCTCAGGGAATGTCGATGAGGATTTGTGGAGAGAGGGGTAGCCTATGGATGCGGGTGTTTGCGTTTATGTAAGGTGTTACCCATCCAGCGTAGCGTGGAAGATGGATTTTGGCGAATCTACAGTTCACCTTAGGTTGACTGTACATCCTTACCTTCGTTTTGAGAGTCCAAGTATTCTTGAGCAAGTTTTAATACTTTGGTTGTGCTGTCTGCTAAGGACGAAATTTGGTCTAGTAACTCGCCTAGTTGATTTTTTTGTAGATCTACATTTGAAGGCTTGATCCCTTCGAGATTATTGCCCTGAATGATTTTTATATATTGCTGTATCAGTGAGTTATAAACATAAATCTCACTAATCATTAATTGTATTACACTAAGAGGTGAAGAGCCCGAATATAGGGAATTTGGATTATCAGTATCTTGATTGACTCTTTTATCTTCGTTCACAATCTAACTCCTAACTCATACGAAGTCCCCAAATTTCATACACAATACCCCTACTATAGGTTGAAGGAAAGTGTATCATTGGTCCTCGACTATCCATACCACTCTGAGCTGAACGTATTTCGCGATTATACCCGCTTGGCTCATTATAGTTAATTCTTCCACTCAGTTGCCCTCTTACTCTCTCAAAGAAATCTTCTAGATCTACGACTATGTACATTGGCTTCCCCATAAACAGATAGTTAGATACAGCTATTCTAAAATCGGGATATGTATGCTGTACTGGTCCTGGAAAAACACTAAACATTTCCACGGCTTGTCTACCATCTAATAAATTGGGGGAAGAAGAATAATCACCTTTTATTATCTCTAATCTTTCAGTTGAGTATATTATCCCATTGGGAACCGGAATCGGTATTTTATCTATTGTTATCCTACCTTGTTCTAACATTTTGAATAGTAATGCCTCTGCATATACATCAATGGCGACAATTTTTTTGTCCGGTCTCGCGTTGAGCAGAGTGTCTATTTCAGCCAAGTTATCTCCAGGCCCAAGATCAACTACAATTTCCCGAGGTTGAGGGGTTGGAGTCGGAGTCGGTGTGGCTTGCTGTTCTGCTGGGCAGGTTAACTCCTCTATCAGTTCCAACGCCTCTCGGAGCCGTTCAACTGCGGAAATAACGCGTCCCAAGTCTCTAATGCGCTGTAGCCAGGGCGAAGGTCGGTATGGACCGGGTCTGTACGGCGCAGGGGGACGGCTGACAGGTGGACACGCATCAGGTCGCGTAATATCAGGTGCAACAGGACTACCGATTTCACAGAGTTGATTGCCAGTGGGATCCACAAAGTTGATTGGCCGCCCTTCCACCCAGCTATAGCCATTCAAACTCACCGGCCTATCAACTATCCCCTCAAAGGGATCAAGCGAGGGGAAGATGTCCAGCCTCGGCGCGTAGTGCCGCGCCCGCAGGTACACCAGCCCACCTTGCAGGGGAGGATACCGCTGTCGCTTCGGCCAGCAGGCCATGTCCATGCACCGTTGTTGTTTTCCTGCGCGTGAATCCCACGCGGGCCGTGAATGTAGCGGGTGGTGTTCACACCAGTCTCAGGGAATGTCGATGAGGATTTGTGGAGAGAGGTAGCCTAGGTATGCGGGTACTTGCGTTTATGTAAAGTGTTACCCATCCAGTGTAGCGTGGAGAATGGGTTTTGGCGAATCGGGATTACGGCTCACTCTAGGTGACGAGACAGGCTGTTGTATTGGAGCAAGTCATCTTTGAGCTGGTTGAAATCCTAGATCCTATGTTTACTAACGAGCTGGAAAACTAACTGATCTTGCCGCCGACTATTTTATCAATCGGCGGCAGGGCGAATAAGATGGCAATGAGAAGGCCCCAGATTATGGAACTGGAGCAAAGAGATTTCCTATTTTGTGTTAAATGCCCACGAATAGGTATACTCTGTACCAGAAAGGTCTCGAGTCTGTATTTGAGCCACATGCAATCCTACTACAAGATCAGGAACAAAACAGAGTTGTATTAATCCCGTTTCTTGACCATCAACAATCTCTCTTATGCCTCCGGGATAAGTTACCCTTACAGGTGTATAAAAGGGTAGTGGACGGTTGTTAATGGATATACTCGTATTCCTCGATAGCACCTGCCTCAACTCATCATAAGAATCCCCGGATCTCATTAACTCACCTGGGTACATTACGATGCACATCTCCTGCCCTTGTTGCATTATCTCATTCGGCGCAGGCTGAACATAACCTATAAAACTAGGTAACTGTTGTGAACTCTGGGCAAGAAATTTGGCAGTGGGCATGAGTTCAAAAGAAAGCTTACGCCCCCCTTGTAACCACTGCATATGCAACAGGAGGGCTAACATAGCTATTAGACAAATTGTTAGGAAAAGATAGATCGTCTTTTTCCACACTGCTCATCCCACCTTTGCAACTGACTGACGTAAGGGCTTATAATAATCAAGTCCCTCTAATATCGGTACTCCTTGGAAGTGCAGGTTTTGCTCTTGTCCCCATAACACTCCTATGAGTTCACCTCTTGCATTGAAGTGACCGCCACCAGAATCTCCTAAGCTAGTAGACAACCCCTTGAGCAAAAATCTATGGCTGTTGA
>CAZJSU010000079.1:0-368 GCA_964548765.1 uncultured Anaerolineaceae bacterium | reverse complement strand
TTGGTATAAGCATCTACACCAACCCGGATCTGGCTCTGAGATGGATAGTGTCCTAAAACCGTCAGTCATTGGGTCAAGGCTTACGCGGTGCAACTCCCGAATGCACCGGTGCCATCAGATATCAACAACGCTGGGATGGATGAGTTATTCACGTTTATGGGGTCAAAAAAACACAGTTTACGTGATGACGCTGGTGGATCGCACGACTAGCTGTATTCTAGGCTGGGCAGTCAATTGGGAGCGTACGGAAACCAATTTACAGCACATGGTCGATACCGCTCCTCAAGCGGCTTACTATTTCAGCGATCTGTTTGTCCCTTATCGTCGGTTGATCTATGCCCCGGGACGCTACACACTCATGCCCGACA
>CAZJSU010000078.1:12131-22328 GCA_964548765.1 uncultured Anaerolineaceae bacterium | reverse complement strand
AAACAAAAACCCCGGCCACAAAAGCCGGGGTACTAGTTTCAAGACTATTTTGCCGAGGTTAGTTCTTGCTGATTCTAACCTTCGGCAGCCGCATCGGAAGGCGAACCTTCTTGAGCGCGATCTGGGCCAAACGATCATTGGCGCTCTCGCGCGCCAGATCATGCTGGCGTGCCTCGTGCAGCTTCATGGCAATGTATTCGTTATTGATACCGTGCATGTGTAATCAACCCCTTTCAGTATCAATCCATACTCTGATTCTAAATCAGTCGTGCAGATCATACAATGGGGAGTTGGATTCATTGGGCAGATTTAACAAAATTTATATCTTTTTCACGCCAGATGCTCCCGGCAGAAGGCCACGCTGTCGCACAGGTGGCGCAGCATGAGGTCGGCATCATGAAAGGCCAGCGCGTCCGGGTGAACTTCCAGGCTCACCGTCCCGGCGAAGTCGTCCGCCGCCAGCGCCCGCAGAAACGCGCCCAGATCGAGAAAGCCGAGATGCGGCAGGCGATGTTCGCGCCCGTCGAAGTTGCTCAGGTGTACATGCGCCACGCGCCCGGCGGCGGCGCGGTACGGCACCAGCGGGTCAATGTGGTGCGTCGCCCAGTGCGTGGTATCCAGCGTCAGGTGCTGGTGAACGCTGCTCCACGCTTCCACGCTGTTCCAGTGCGCCACGTCAAAGCTCGACCACAGGTAATCGCGGCGCGGCATGTTTTCCAGCGCGATCCTGACCGGGGTAGCCGCCTGCTGCGTGGGCAGGCTATCCAGCACCCACCGCCGTACATCCTCCGTATCGGAGCGCCAGGGGAACATCATACGCCGCTCGCCCATGAGCAGCAGCCCCATGCTGACCTTCATCGGCAGATGCACGACAATCGTTTCGGCATTAAGCTGCTCCGCCAGCTTCAGCGTGTGCTGGATCAGCCCCAGATGCGTCCTGTCGCGCCAGCCGGGGACACGGGGGCTGAACGGCGTGTGCGCCACCAGCACCGGCAGGTCATAGCGTTCGCTCAGCGCCTTCAGATACTGCGGGTCGCGCGTGCCGTAGCGCTCATCGCACATGATTTCGATGCCGTCGAACCCGGCCTGCGCGGCCAGCTCGAAGCATTGCGCGGTATCCAGCAGGTAAAGTGATCCGGTGGAAAAGAGCAAACGGGCGCGGTCTGCCATCGTCTATCCTCGATTTCTGTTTGTGCGGTAAGCTGCTATCATAGCACAGCCCGGTTAAAAAACGCGCCCGTTCCGAATGTAAAGTTCTGGTAAAGTTGGGCTAAAGGCTCAATGAGCAATGCCACACCTGGCCCTGTTTTGACGTATCATGAGAATATGCATAAATGTCTGACAGTATTGATGTTGTAGGACAACGCACACAAACGCAGTTGAGAGGGTATCAGAACATGACAAATTCATTTGGCAGAAGCGCGGTGCTGGTACTGACCGCCGTTTTGCTAATCGTGCTTGGGTTCGTCATCGGCACGGCGATCCTGCCCGGTCAGGCTTCCCCGCTGGCCGAGCCTATCGCAAGCGCGCCCATTCAGGAGCCGGTGAACTTCACCGAAACGCAGCTTTCAGAAACCGAGCAGCATCTCGCCCAGCTTTATCACCAGATCAGCCCGTCCGTGGTTTCGATTAACGTCGTCGCCAGCGCTGGCCGTTCTACCGAGTTTTTCCCGCAGGACGGCGGCTTTTCCTATGGCTCCGGCTCTGGCTTTGTGATTGACCAGCAGGGGCATATCGTTACCAATAATCACGTGGTGGACGGCGCGACCAGCATCGAAGTCAACTTCTTCGATGGCACACTGGCGCGCGGCGAAATCATCGGCCTCGACCCCGATTCTGATCTGGCGGTGATTAAGGTAGAGCTGCCCGCAGAGCAGTTACAGCCTGTAGCCTTTGCCAATTCCGACAATCTGGTGATCGGCCAGACCGCCATCGCCATCGGCAGCCCCTTCGGCCAGCGCTGGACGCTGACCACAGGCATCGTGAGCGCGCTGGATCGGCGCATCACCGGGCTGACCAATTACGCGATCGGCTCGGTCATCCAGACCGACGCGGCCATCAACCCCGGCAACAGCGGCGGCCCGCTGCTCAACCTGCAAGGGCAGGTCATCGGCGTTAACTCGCAGATCATCAGCCGCAGCCGCAGCAGTTCCGGCGTGGGCTTCGCCATCCCCAGCAATCTGGTGCAGCGCGTGATCGGCGAACTGCTGACCAATGGCCGCGTGAATTACAGCTACCTCGGCATCGGCGGCGACGACATCACGCTTGACCTGATCGAGCAGTTGAACCTGCCCAACAACACGCGCGGCGTGGTTGTCGGTCGGGTAGAGCCGAACACCCCGGCCTCGCAGGCTGGCCTGCGTAACCCCGGCAATATCCATATGGTCAACGGGGTCGCGGTGCCGTCCTCGGCAGACATCATCGTCGGCATTAACGGCGAGCCGATCAACGACTTCAGCGGCCTTGTCGCCTACCTCGCCAGCAACACCCGCCCCGGCGATACCGTCAACCTGACGGTGCTGCGCGACGGCCAGCAGGTCACGCTGTCGCTGACGCTGCAAGCCCGGCCTGGGTAACTATCAGAAGCGCCGGAGGCTGAAGCCATCCGGCCAGGGGTAAAAAGCCGCCTGAAGGCGGCTGAAAAACAATCCGCTTCAGCGTGACCGCAGGAAATCCCTGTGGGAGGTTTCCTTTCCCTAGCCAGGGGCTTTAGTCCCTGGCGTTAGACTTTTGCCCAGCGCGGCGCTCTTCGCCCCCAAACACCCGACACAGTGTTATACTAGGTTACAAACCGACAGCACAGGATAACACGATTCATGACCGACGAATGGTTAAGCCTGCGGCAGGCAGCGGAACTTCTGGGCGTACATCCGGCGACGGTGCGCAATTGGGCAGACGAGGGCAAGATCACCGCCCGGCGCACCCCCGGCAAGCACCGCCGTTTCCGCAAGTCCGACCTGCTGCACTACGCCGCCAGCCACGAAGAACTCCAGCCCACCGAGGTGCAGGTCATTATCCAGAGCGCGCTCGGCCACACGCGGATGCAGGTGGGCAGCGGCAACCTGAGCGAGATCGCATGGTACGAGCGCATGAGCGAAACCACGCGCGACGCGCTGCGCCAGCAAGGGCGGCGGGTGCTGGAAGCGCTGCGCCATTATCTCGCCAACGGCGCGCCAGACGAAGAACTCGCGGCGGCGGTCACGCTGGGGCAGGATTACGCCCGCCTGCTCAGCAGCGACGAGCTAACACTGCCGCAGGCCGTGCGCGGCTTCTTCTACTTCAGCGACTTCGTTATCAACTCCGTCTTAACGTGGTCAGAGATCACCCCACCGCGCAACCCGGCAGAATGGGGCAACGTCCTGCGCCATGTCAACAACTTCACCAACACCATGCTGCTCTCGATTATCGAATACTACGAGGCCGACTGATTGGAACTCAGCGGTTGGGTCGCCCTCAGCCTGACCGAGCATCTCGGCAGCAAGACGCTGCGCGCGCTGCTCGATCACTTCAACGGCGAGATGGAAGCGGTGTTCGCGGCGGATGCTGCCGCGCTGCGCCGTGTACCAGGCATCGGCCCCAAAATCGCCGCCAGCATTCAGGCGATTGACCGGGCACAGGTCATGCAGGCGCTCACGCGCTGGCAGTCCGAGGGCGTAAGCATCGTCCCGGCCTTTGCCCCGGCCTATCCGTCCCGCCTTAAAAGCCTGACCGATGCCCCGGCCACGCTGTTCCTGCGCGGCCATATGCCGAGCGAAGCCGCGCGGCATATCGCCGTCGTCGGCACGCGCACCCCCACGCCACACGTCGCAGACCTGGCACAGCGCATCAGCCGGGAACTGGCGGAGCGCGGAATCGTGATCGTCAGCGGGCTGGCGCGGGGGATAGACACAAGCGCGCATATCGGCGCGTTACAGGCCGCCAACGGGCGCACGCTGGCGGTGCTGGGCTGTGGCGTGCTGCGCGTTTACCCGCCAGAAAATCACGGGCTGGCCGGCCTTATCCAGCGCGAGGGCGCGCTCATCAGCGAGGTTGCACCCAGCGCCTCCCCCAGCACGCCGCGCCTCGTCGCCCGCAACCGCCTTATCAGCGGCCTCAGCGACGCGGTGCTGATCGTCGAAACCAGCGCCGACGGTGGCGCGATGTACGCCGCGCGGCGCGCGCTGGAACAGGGCCGCCCGGTCTACACGCTCGACCTGCCCGCCAGCGGCAATCAGGCGCTCATCGCCGGGGGCGCGCAGGCGCTCCGCCCGGACTTGCGGGCTGTGGAAGCCCTGTTCACCTAAGCGCTGCCCGCTTACCGCATCTCCGCCAGCACGCGCTCCAGCGCGTCCACCCGCTGCGTGTAGGTGTGGTGCATGTAGACGTGATCGCGCCCGCGCCGCGCGATAGCCTCGCGTTCCGCATCATGCGCCAGATAATAGGCCACCTTCGCGCGCAGGTCGTCGGTATCGCTGTAGGTCACGATGTTCTCGCCCGGCGTGAACCACGCGCGCACCCCCGGCAGGTCGTCGCTCAGTTGCAGCACGCCCACGCCCGCCGCCTCGAACAGCCGCATATTGCCGCCATAGCGCATGAAGTTACCGTTGGCGTTAATCGTCAGTTTCGCCGCCGAAAGCACGCGCAGCATCGTTTCGCCCAGCGCCGCCCCGCGCACATGCGGGCGCAGTTCGGCAGGCACATCATGCACGCTCCAGATGCCCAGGTCAAAGTCACGCAGCGCCGCCAGCGTCTTCACCCGCTGGCTGTACAGGTTCTCCGGCAGCAGCGTCCCCACGAAGGCCACGTCACAGGCATAAGCCGCACGTTCCTCTGGCGTGAGGTCATACGGGCGGTGAAAGTCCGGGTCGCAGGCCGAAATCGGCAGACACTCCATACGCGCCGCGCCCAGTTCCAGCCATTGGATGCCGTGATAATAATCATTGACCAGCACCAGATCATACAGCGCCGCCGCCGCCCGTTCGATGGGCCGCGAGAACACAATCGGCGACGTGCCGCTGGCGTAAATCAGCTTGCAGCCTGTCGCCTGCCGGATAGCCGCCAGCGTTTCCGGGTAGATCACCGTGTTATCGCCCACCAGCCACAGCGCGTCCGGCTGAAACGCCTGTGCCTGTTCCAGCAGGCGCTGGTTGCGGCGGCGATATTCCGGGTTGGCCTGCGCCGGTATGCGCTGCGCCAGCGCCGCCAGCACCTTGCCCGGCGTGATGCCCTGCTGGTGATGGTGGGCGCGGATGCCCGCGCCGCTGCTCGGCAGGTTGCGATAAAACACCTGCATCTCGTAACCGCGCCGCCGCAGTTCGCGCTCCCAGAAATGCTGGGACACGCTCGGCGGGAACAGCGGCGCAGGCTCGCCCGGCGCGCGGGCTGCGATGGCGGCCTCAAGCTGCTGCGGATGATGCAGGGCGGCCACGAACAGGATTTTCGGCATAATGATTTAGTCTTTTCCGGGGGCTTCGACCAGAATACAGGCCGCGACACTGTGACCGATGACCTGCTCCACGCCGTCTACCCGCACCTTCACCGGCCCATCAAACGGGTCGCGCGCCAGCACTTCTACCTGCGCCATCAGCTTGAAGTCGCGTTCCAGAATATGCTGGAGCATGTCCGGGTTGGTGGTCTTGATGCGGGATACTACGGCGGGCGTACACAGCGGCCATTCCGTCAGCGGCTGCAGGTCGCGCCGGGTGATCGTGCCATCGGCGCTCGGTATCGGGTCGCCGTGCGGGTCTACCAGCGGGTGATCCAGCTTGTGCGCCAGCGCCTCGATAAAGCGGTCTGAAACCGAGTGTTCCAGATGCTCGGCTTCGTCATGCACTTCGGCCAGTTCGTAACCCAGTTCTTCGACCAGATACAGCTCGATCAGGCGGTGGCGGCGGATGATCTGCAGCGCGCGCTGTTCGCCTGTCGGGGTCAGCACCACGCCTTTATACTTCTGGTAATCCACCAGATGCGCGTCCTCCAGCCGCTGCGCCATGTCCGTCACCGACGGAGCCTGAATGTTCAGCGCCTCGGCCAGCGCATTGGTCGAAACCCGCTCCATGTGCTGTTGAAGGCTGTAGACTGTTTTGAGGAAATTCTGTACCGAAGTGGACTTGAGCAGCGTATCCTGCTGTTCGCTCATGCGCGGCCTTTTGCTCTCTCAGATACGCCCTCATGATAGCACAAATCCACCTGTAAACGTATAAGCGAGTTATTGGAGAAACACCCCGCCCGCCGGGAGAACGGTAGATTATAACGCTTCGCGCCTGTCATGTTCTGCCCATTTTCCAGTACAATAGAGGTATCGCATAACTGGACGGGTAGTAGCCGATGGTTGCGCAGCGACAGTTACATACCATCGAGGAATTTGAGGCATTCATCAGCCAGCCAGAGCAGGTTGATCGTCTGTTTGAATATATCGGTGGGGAGATTGTTGAAAAGATGCCTTCCAGCACCTACGTCTCGGAAATCGCCATGCGCATCGCCTTCCACATTATGCACTTCCTTCAGCAGCACGGCATAACCGGACACGTGACGGGCGAAGCGGGTGCCTATAACGTCTCTGGAGAGCGCTACGCGCCAGATGTGGCCTTCAAGCGCAAGCCCACCAGTCAGGAGTACCCCGACCCCAACCCGCCTGAACTGGCCGTTGAGGTCGTCTCTCGCAGCGACCAGCGCGCAGACCGCGAAGAGCGCTTACAGGTCAAGATCGGCAATTACCTCGCAGCGGGAACGCTGCTGTGGGTGGTTCGGCCAGAGGAACAGACGGTCTATATCTACGCTCCCGGCCAGCCCGTGCGTATCCTGACCCTCGAAGACGAACTCGACGGCGGCGATGTGCTGCCCGGTTTCAGGCTGGCCGTCCGCGCGATTTTTCCCGAAACTGAGCTATAATAGACTGTAGTGAACTGGTAAACGAGTATTAGCCCATGACAATGCAAGTGACCGTCACCCTGCGGGGCAAAATTTATCGAAGTGCAGATGACGTGGTCTGCGTCCCCCGCTAGAGCCGTAATCCCCCAAAGACTAACCCAACTCCGCCTTGATCGTCTCGGCCAGTTCGCGGTTGATGCCCTTTACGGCGGTAAGCTGCTCCACGCTGGCGCTGCGAATCGCGTCAATCGAGTTATCGAAGGCTTTCAGCAGCGCCTTGCGCTTCGTCGGGCCGATCCCCGGCACCGTCTCCAGTCTGCTTGCCATGCCCATTTTCTGCCTGCGGTTGCGATGCGCGGTAATGGCGAAGCGGTGCGCCTCGTCACGGATGCGCTGCACCAGAAACAGCGCCTCGCTGCGGCGGTCAAGGATGATCGGGTCGCTCTCATACGGGCGGTAAATCTCCTCGAAGCGCTTGGCAAGCCCCACCGTCGGCACCTTGCCGAACAGGTCGAACTCCTTCAGCACTTCAACCGCCACGCCAAGCTGCCCCTTGCCCCCGTCAATAATCATCAGGTCGGGCAGCAAGCGCCATGTCTCGTCGCGGTCTTCGCCCCCCGGCGCGACCTCCGGCGGAGTCTCCACCGCCTGCACATGACGGTTAAAGCGCCGTGTCAGTGCCTCGCGCATGGACTGGTAATCGTCCGACCCGGCGTGACTCACGGTGCGGATGTTGAAACGGCGGTACTCGCTTTTCTTCGGTGTCCCCTGCACGAACACCACACGACTGGCGACAATGGCTGTCCCCTGTGTGGTGCTGATGTCGTAACACTCGATGCGGTTCGGCACGCGCGGCAGGTTGAGCGCCTGCTGAAGCTGTGCCAGCGCCGCCTCCTGCTTCACCGTGTCCGCCTCCCACTGCGCGCGCATCATGCGCAGCGCCTCGCCCGCGTTCTCCTCGGCGATCTTCACCAGATTGCGCTTGTCGCCGCGCTGTGGCACGGTGATCGTGGTCTTGCTGCCGCTGCGTTTGTCGCGCAGCCATTGCTCGATAATGCGCGCCTCCTCCACCTCCTGCGGCAGAATCAGGTCGCGCGGGATTTCTGGCGCGTCGTCATAGAAGCGCTTGATAAACTCCTGAAGCACTTCGGCATCGCTCTCGTACTCGGTGCCTTCCAGCACCTGCGAGTCGCTGCCGATCAGCTTGCCGTTGCGGATAAACAGGATTTGCACCACCGCGTCGTTTTTATCCCGCGCCAGCGCGATCACGTCATGGTCGGTCAGGCTGCCGCCCACCGCCTTATGCCGCTGTGTGATGAACTCAATCGCCTTCAACTGATCGCGCAGCGAGGCCGCCCGCTCGAAGTCCAGCCCTTCCGCCGCGCTGGTCATCTCCTGCGCCAGCCGCGCCGTCACCACTTCCGAATGCCCGCTCAGCACCGCCATCAGTTCAGCGATCATCGCCCGGTACTGGTCGCGGTTCACCGCGCCGATGCACGGGGCGTTGCACAGCTTGATGTCGTAGAACAGACAGGCGCGCTCGTCGTTCCCCGTAATCACGCGGTCGCACGTGAGATAGGGAAAGACCTTCCGCAGCGTTTGCAGCGTGTCCTGCACCGCCCACATCGCCACATACGGCCCAAAGTAGCGGCTGCCGTCCTTTACCACGCGCCGCGTCACCTCCACTTTGGGGAAGTCGTCCTGCCAGTTGATCTTGATGTACGGGTAGCGCTTGTCATCCTTCAGGCTGATGTTATACAGCGGCTTGTAACGCTTGATGAGCGTTTCCTCAAGGATGAGCGCCTTGACCTCGTTCTGCTCGACAATGTAATCAATATCAACGATGTTCTCGCGCAGGCGCAGCGTCTTCTGGTTGCCCTCGGCGCTGGCGTTGAAGTAGCTGCGTACACGGTTACGCAGGCGCTTGGCCTTGCCCACGTAGATGATATTGCCGGCCTTGTCTTTCATCAGGTACACGCCGGGCTTCTGAGGCAGATTTTTGAGAATCGTCTGGATATGTTCGCTGGGTTTGAAAGCCATGACACAGGTTAACTTTACGTCGGATTTATGTTCTATTATAGCAAAAGATGTGGGGGGAAGCGATGACGACATCCCGCGCAGGGGGTTTGCAGCGGGCTACAGGGCGCGGCACGTGACCACAGGCAGCACCGAAGTGCCGCGCCCCTGTTTTTACAATCTCTCTTACACCGTCGCGGGCAGGTAGAAGAACGCGATGCCTAAAATCGCGTACACCGCCAGCAGGGTCGCCCCTTCCAGCCAGTTCGACTCGCCGTCCAGCGCGATAAACGCCGCGATGAGCGAAGCCGCCGCCAGCGCCACCAGTTCAAACGTGTTATAGACCAGCAGCAGCGTCTCGCCAAACAGCAGGCTGATGAACACCAGCACCGGCGCGACAAACAGCGCGATCTGTAAGCTCGACCCCAACGACACGCTCAGGCTCAGTTCCATCTTGTTCTTGATCGCCACCTGCACGGCCACCAGATGCTCTGCCACGTTACCCACCAGCGGGATGATAATGATACCGATGAAGAACTCGGTCAGGCCCAGCGTCTCCGTCACGCTCTCCACCGCGCCCACCAGCACCTCGCTCATCAGCACGATGCCGATCGTCGCCACCACCAGCACACCCACCGACATCGGGATGCTCCACTTGGCCTCATGCACGTCCACTGGCTCGCGCGCTACGCCGTGTTCCGTTACCTCGGTCGGCTTGGCCGTGAAGATGTAGACCATGCTCAGGGCGTACAGCAGGATCAGCACCACCGCCGTGCCTTCGCTCAGCCCCAGCTCAGCCGCGAGGTCCTGCTGAATCGCCGCATCGAACAGCGACGGGATCATCAAGCCCACCAGCGCCATAATCAGCAGCGTCGCGTTGATCGAGGCGTTGCGACGGTCAAACACCTGTACGCCGTTCTTCAGCCCGCCCAGCAGCAGGCTTAAGCCCAGCACCAGCAGCAGGTTGCCGATGATCGAGCCGACAATTGAGGCTTTCACCAGTTCCAGCAGCCCGGCGCGGATGGCGATAATCGTGATAATCAGCTCTGCCGCGTTGCCCAGCGTGGCGTTCAGCAGCCCGCCGACCTTCGGCCCGGTATGAATCGCCAGTTCCTCTGTGCCTTCGCCCACCAGCCCGGCCAGCGGAATCACCGCCAGCGCCGCGAAGAAGAAGATCAGCACCGGGTCGGCGTGCAGCACGAATTCCGCAATCAGCGCGATAGGGACGAAAATCAGCAGCAGTTTGGAGATATTGCCAATTGTGAGTTTCATAGGTTCTCCACATCGAGAAGCACATCACTACTGTGCTATTGAACCACAAACCTCATCAAC
>CAZJSU010000078.1:0-12031 GCA_964548765.1 uncultured Anaerolineaceae bacterium | reverse complement strand
CTCCACATCGAGAAGCACATCACTACTGTGCTATTGAACCACAAACCTCATCAACGCGCTAAATTTTCATACGTGTGGTGGACACGCGCGGGGGATGTATTTTGTCAGGTCGAGGATGGGGCGGGGTATAGGCCGCCCCAGTGACTTACTGTTGAGCGCGGTTGAGGCTGGCCCCCAACGCGACCGCTATTGCGATGCCAATAGCGATCCCGATGACGATATTATCCAGCGCCGCGCCCAGACCAACGCCAATCGCTATACCAATAGCGACCGCCATGCCGGACGTGTTCCTGCGGGGTTCGTTTCGTTCTGGCTCTGCCATGTTGGCTCTATTCTTCCTGATCTTCGTCGCTTGGCGGCATATCGGTTGTCAGGCTCGGCACCTGTGGCGCGATCTTGGGCGAGTCCTTATCGCGGTCGGCAAAGTCCTCGGCCATCGCCTCATCCGCTTCGATCAGCGTATCTTCCAGCCGCTCCTGAAAGTCGCGCCCTTCTTCTTTGGTTGCGTCGTGGCGGTCAACTTCAATCTCGAAATGCTTCTTATCTTTAGGGTCTTTAGGGTCGGCCATAATCTTCTGCTCCTCAGTAGCTAATCCTAAATTCACCCTATCCGAAAAAACCGTTGATTTCAATCAGTATGACGCAATTTCAATTGAAACCCTCATGCCTGACTTAGAATCCTCCAAACTTATGATCTGGTTCTGACCATCAAAACGGGTGTTTCTGTACGGGGGCGAATTATGGGCGCAGCGGTGCTGCCGCCCCTACAGTGTTTCCCCTGCATTTCAGGGTGTTGATAGGCGCGAAAAACCTATGCTATAATGCCTCTATCACCACCCGTTGAAAGGGGTTTTATCATGTACGCCACCATAGACAGCGCTGCGGGTGTCGAGGTCGCCCGCTCTTCTCTTATGTAGCCGCCCTACGGCGCGCGCCCCCGCCTCGCGTTTCTCTCCCGCTTCAGCACGGGTATTTGGCCCAACGTCTGCTACAATCTACGCCATACTCACACGCGAATGACGCGGATTTGATTCCGCTGTTTCACTGGAGAAAACGCAAAACATCATGACCGAGAAGTACAACCCGCAGAATATTGAACATAAGTGGCAGGAGAAATGGGAAGCCGACAGGCTGTACCGCGCCGAGGTGGACTGGAGCAGGCCGAAGCATTACGCCGTGACCATGCTGCCCTATCCCAGCGGCGACCTGCACATCGGCCACTGGTTCGCCATGACCCCATCGGATGCCCGCGCCCGCTATATGCGTATGAAGGGCTACAATGTGCTGTTCCCGATGGGCTTCGATGCCTTCGGCCTGCCTGCCGAAAACGCCGCCGTCCAGCGCAACATCCACCCGGCCAAATGGACACACGCCAATATTGAGCGGATGCGCGTCCAGATGCGGAGCATGGGCGCGATGTTCGACTGGGAACGCGAGATGGTGAGCTGCGACCCGACCTACTACAAATGGACGGAGTGGTTCTTCAAGAAGTTCTACGAGAACGATCTGGCCTATCGCGGCGAGGCGCTGGTCAACTGGTCGCCCACGCTGCAAACGGTGCTGGCGAACGAGCAGGTCATTGACGGCAAGGACGAGCGCACCGGGCAGCCCGTCATCCAGAAGCTGATGACGCAGTGGTTCTTCCGTTATACGCGCTATGCCGACGAACTGCTGGACTTCAGCAAAATAGACTGGCCGGAACCGATCAAGATCATGCAGACCAACTGGATTGGCCGCAGCGAAGGCGCGCGCGTGGTCTTTAAGACCGAGCAGGGCGACCCCATCGAAATCTACACCACCCGCCCGGATACGCTGTGGGGCGCGACCTTCATGGTGCTGTCGCCAGAGCATAAGCTGGTCGAAAAAATCACCACCGACGAACAGCGGGCGGCGGTGCAGGCTTATGTGGAGCAGGCCGCCAGCGCCACCGAGATCGAGCGCACCAGCGAAGACCGCGAGAAAACCGGCGTGTTCACCGGCGCTTACGCCATCAACCCGGTCAACAACGAGCGCATCCCCATCTGGATCGCCGACTATGTGCTGATGACCTACGGCACAGGCGCGATCATGGCCGTGCCAGCGCACGATCAGCGCGACTTCGAGTTCGCCCGCAAATTCGGCCTGAAGGTGCAGGCCGTCATCCAGCCGGAAGGCGAAACGCTGGACGGCGACACCATGACCGAGGCTTACCCCGGCGCGGGCTACATGGTCAACAGCGGCCTGTTCGATGGCACTTACGCCAGCGAGGACAAAGGCCGCAAAAACCCGGCCATCAACGCCGTGATTGACTGGCTGGAAGAAGCCGGCATCGGTAAGGAAGCGGTCAACTACCGCCTGCGCGACTGGCTGATCAGCCGCCAGCGCTACTGGGGCAGCCCGATCCCGATCGTCTACCGCCAGGATGGCACGATGGAAACCGTGCCGGAGGATCAACTGCCCGTGCTGCTGCCGGAAGATGTGGACTTCATGCCCAGCGGTCGCAGCCCACTGACCTATCACGAGCCGTTCCTGAACACGACTGACAGCGAGGGCAACCCCGCCCGCCGCGAAACCGACACGATGGACACCTTCATGTGTTCGTCGTGGTACTGGTATCGTTACCTGAGTCCCAACTACGACGCAGGCCCCTTCGACCCTGAAGAGGCCGCCTACTGGCTGCCTGTGGATGTCTACACGGGCGGCGCGGAACACGCCACCATGCACCTGCTGTATGCGCGCTGGTTCATCAAGGCCATGCGCGATCTGGGCATGTTCGAGGAAACCGCCGAGATCATGCGCGACAACGACCGCGACCCGGCGGGGCTGTTCGACGAGCCGATGCTGCTGCTGCGTAATCAGGGGCAGGTGCTGGGCGCGGAACGCCCCGGCGATTACATTCTGGCGACTGGCCGCTACGAGGGCGACAAGCTGTTCGCCGATCATGTCGAAGTCGTCGGCGGCCCCAATGACGTGCCTGCTGACTTCGGCGGGGTCTTTGGCGAAATCGTCAAGCGCACCGAGAACCTGCTGACCGTCAACATGGCGGGCGTGAACCGCACCGTCGAGGTGGTGCCGGATGCGGTGGTCATCATCCCCAGCATCGGGGGCGAGAACAACGTCAACCAGCTCAAGCACCATCTGGAAATCCAGCGTATGTCCAAGAGCAAGGGCAACGTCATCAACCCGGACGAACTGGTGCGCGAGTATGGCAGCGACACCGTGCGCGCCTACCTGATGTTCGCCTTCGACTGGGAGAAGGGCGGCGCGTGGGACCCGAACAACATCAAGGGGCCGGTGCGCTGGCTGAATGAAGTGTGGGAGATGGTGCTGGCTGGCCCACAGGCCGAAAGCGGCGACCCGCAGGCCGAGCGCGCTGTCGAACGGAAGGTTCACCAGACCATCGCCCGCGTCAGCGACGGGCTGGAGCGCTTTAGCTGGAACACCGCCATCTCCGCGCTGATGGAACTGAAGAACACCGTCCGCCCTGCCGCCCGCGAGGGCAAGCTGGGGCGCGCTGCGTGGAACGCGACCATGCGCGACATGCTGCTGATGATGGCACCGTTTACCCCGCATATCGCCGAGGAATTGTGGGCGGCCATCGGCGGCGACTACAGCATCCACCAGCAACGCTGGCCGGAATACGACGCGGAAAAAGCCCGCGAGGACATGGTGACGCTGGTGATGATGGTCAACGGCAAGCCGCGCGGCGAAGCACAGGTCGCGCCGGACATCAGCGAAGCCGACGCGATCAACGTGGCGCTAGCCAGCGACGCGGTGAAGCGCTTCCTGAACGGCGGCCAGCCGAAGAAGGTGATCTTCATCCCCGCGCGCGGCGGCCAGGAACCAAAGGTGAACGTCGTCGTCTAGGTCATGTTGACGTTTTATGTTACGGACGCGCCGTTGCGCGTCCCTACAAAAACAAACAGGGCATAGTGTACCTATGCCCCGTTACTCGGTCTCTGGTGCAGCCGCCTCTGTGGCGGCGGGTGCGATCACTGGCACATGCACAGGCCGCAGATGACCAAAAATGCGGCTGAGGAGGCGATGGATATGCCGTGACTCCTTCGTCAGCAGCGGCCCAAGGATAGCCAGCAGCAGCACATAAAGCGCGGCAAACGGTTGAAGGATGGGCAGCAGCCCGCCGCTTTGCGCCAGATTAGCCAGAATAATGGAAAACTCCCCGCGCGAAACAATCGTCAGGCCGATGTTAGAGGACGCGCCCGGCGATAAGCCCGCGCTGCGCCCGGCCAGCAGCCCGGCGATGTAATTGCCCACAATCGTGAGGACAACCGCGCCCAGCGCCAGCCCCACCGCGCCGCCCAGACTGAGCGGGTCAATGGACAGGCCGAAGCTGAAAAAGAAAACAGCGCCAAAAAAATCCCTGAACGGGATTACCAGATGCTCAATGCGCTCAACGTGCTGCGTTTCCGCCAGCACCAGCCCCACCAGCAGCGCTCCAATCGCCTCTGCGACATGGATCGTCTCGGAAAAGCCCGCCACCATCAGCAGCACCGCCATAATCACCAGCAGAAACACCTCCTCAGAAGCGATGTTCAGCGCGCGGTTGAGCAGCGGAACAATCAAACGCCCCACAACCAGCAGGCCGACCATAAAGCCCAGCGCCAGCAGCGCCGAGCCTGCCACCGCCCCCAGCGAGGCCGCCTGGCTCAGCACCAGCCCGGACACAATCGAGAGATAAACCGCCAGAAACACATCCTCAAACATGATGATGCCGAGGATCATCTCTGTTTCCGGGTTCGCCGTGCGCTTCATGTCCACCAGCACTTTGGCGACAATCGCGCTGGAAGAAATCGTCGTGATGCCCGCCGCGATCAGCACTTCCTTCAGCGGCCAGCCCTGAAGCAGGGCATAGCCCAGACTCAGCGTGAAGTTGATGGCGATGTAAATCGTCCCGCCGATCGCAATCGAACGCCCGGCGCTGACTAAGCGCCCGACCGAAAATTCCAGCCCTAAATAGAACAACAGGAACAACACACCAAGCCGCCCCATAAAATCAATAAACGGGGCGGTAACGATAAAACGCAGATCAAGGATGCCGATGTGCGGCGCATGTGGCCCCACCAGCATTCCCGCCACAATCAGGAATGGGACAATAGGAAACCGTAACCGTGAAGAAATGAGCGCGGCCAGCGCTATCAGACCAAGCGCAACCCCTGCCTCGAAAACAATATGACTCTCCAAACTAGACACCTCCCGTACGAATAAGTTGTTTAAACGCCTGCACCTGCTGGCGCTCGCCCGCCACCACGATCGTCATGCCCGGTCGGATCACCTCATCCGGGCCGGGGTTCACTTTCTGTGCATGGTCAGACTCAATCAGCGCCATAATCGTCGCGCCCGTTTTCTGGCGCACATCCAGTTCGCCGATGCTCTTGGCGATGCACCAGTTCTCCGGCTCAATCCGGTACCATTCAATCAACAGATCATTGAGTGCCACCTCCATTGACTCCAGCGCTTTAGGCTTGTAGACCACGCCGCCGATAATGGCCGCCACCTGCCGCGCCTCCTGGTCATCCAGCGTAATCATGGAAATACTCTCGTCGAGGTTGTCGTACTTAAAATGGTATAACTCCCTTCGTCCGCTGTCATGAATCACAACGACCAGCTTGTCGCCAGTGCGGGTCATGATCTCGAACTTCTTGCCAATGCCGGGGAGTACCGTCTCACGAACACTTGTAGAGGACATAAAAATGATAACCTTTCTTTAGATGTGTCATGGTCAACACCAGCGGCTGTGGTGCTTCCATAGAGGGGGTGTAAATTTAACTTACAAAAATCTACTGTACAACGAAAAATTTTGTAGGAGAGTTTTCGAAGAAATTTTTACCGGGGCATGATCTGCCGCGCCCCGGTAAACCAGCTTAAACTACGATACCTGATAACTGCCGCCGGGGTCAAGCACAATCGGCTGCGCGTCCGTCTCGCTGTTGACGCGATGCGCCCAGCCCGCCACGTCTATCATGATCGGCGGGAAGGTGTTGTAGTGCATCGGCACAACCATCTTCGGCTCCAGCAGATGGATGGCGCGCAGCGAGTCCTCCGGCCCCATCGTGAAGTTATCGCCCACTGGCAAAAAGGCGATGTCAATCCCCGCGTCGCCAATCAGCTTCATGTCAGAGAACAGCGCGGTATCCCCGGCGAAATAAATCCGCAAGCCGGAAGGCGTGGTAAAGAGGAAGCCGTTGGGGTTGCCGCCGTAAGTGCCGTCGGGGAATGACGAACTGTGGAAGGCGATGGTTTGCCGCGCGTGAACGATGCCATGATCGTAGCCGCCGCCCGTGTTTTGCCCGTGACTCTCAATTCCCTGCTTGCCCGCCCATGTCGCAATCTCGGCATTCGACACCAGCAGCGCACCCGTGCGTTTGGCGATGCTCACAGTATCCCCTAAGTGATCGCCGTGCGCGTGGGTCAGGAAGATAATTTCCGCTTCCAGATCATCAGCGCTGGCCGCAGCCAGCGGGTTATTGGTGAGGAATGGGTCGAGCAGCACTTTATGGCCGTCAATCTCAAAAGTAAAGGCAGAATGCCCCAGCCATGTGAACGAAAACGGCATAAATCCTCCTCCTTGAACGGTTTAATCGCCTGCTATGGTCTCTTTTGCCAGCGGCAGCGCCATCGTAAAGGTCGCGCCCTCGTTTAACCCCGTGCTGCTTGCCCAGATGCGCCCGCCGTGTGCCTCCACCAGCGCCCGCGCGATGCTCAGGCCAATGCCCAGCCCGCTGTAACGCCGTGTCATGTGGTCGTCAACCTGATAAAATTCCTCGAACACCCGCTCAAGCTGGGCTTCTGTCAGGCCGATGCCGCTGTCCGTCACCGACACCCACACCTCGCGTTCGCCGCGCACTTCCGTGTGGATGCTGATGTTCCCGCCCTCCGGCGTGAAGCGCAGCGCGTTATTCAGGATGTTCGTCAGCGCCATTTCGATGCGGATTGGGTCAACATCAACCAGCACGTCCTCATCTGGTAATTCAAGGGCCAGCCGGTGTTGTTTGGTTTCTACCATAGTCAGCATATCACTTTGCACATCGGCAAGCAACTTGCTCAGGCTGACGACCTCGCGCTGCAAGTCGGCCTCTCCCTGCTTCAGATAGCGCAGGTTGGTCATATCCTCAATGATGCGCCGCAGTTGCAGCGCGCTGCTGACCACCTTGCCCACCTGCTCGCGCGTGTTGTCGTCCGAGGTCTGCTGTAAGAAGCTGGAATAACCCAGAATCACCCCCAGCGGAGTCCGCAGTTCGTGCGAAGCAATGGCGATAAAGTCGTTCTTCAGCTTGTCCAGTTCGCTGAGTTCGTTGTTGGCTTCCTGCAATGCCGACACAAGCTGTGCCGATTCAATCGCCACCGCCGCCAGCGCCGCCAGTGTGGACAGGTAATAGTGATCGTCCTCGTTCCAGGGCTGTCCGCGCCTGTTCAGCACTTCCAGCACGCCAATCGGCTTCTCGCGCACGGTCATCGGCACGCCGATAATCGAGCGCGTTTCAAAGTCGGTTTCCTCATCGGTCTTGCCGTAATGGCGCGGGTCGCCTTCCACCTGATCCACCTGCACGATCCGCAGTTCACGCATCACTGTTCCGGCGATGCTGCCTTCCAGCGGCACAGGCTGGTTGAGCAGGTTCAGCGCGGCGCTGCTGCTCGTCGTCGCCGCGAAATACAGTTCATGGGTGCGCGGGTTCCACAGCAGCACCGAAGCCGCTTCGGAGTCGGTGATCTCGGCAGCAGCGTCCATCAGATGTGCCAGCAGCGAATCAAGTTGAACTGTCGAATTCAACACCATGCTGATCTCTGCCAGCCGTGACAAGATTTCCACCTTGCGGATGAGTTTTTCAATTTCGGGGTGCATTGTCTTAATCCTGCCGCCGTTTATGCTTTTATCAGTTTAGCATCATTGTCGTTTTGGGATGGCGGGTAAACATTAAACTTTCAGCATATCTCTTTATTTCTTTTTAGTTGTAGTAGTAGGGGCTGTTCAAATGTGCATAACTCTGTAACGCGCTCCGCAATGTGGGATTTATATCCCAAGCCGCGCGCTTTTGCCCGCGCTATAACACAACTATATCCCAGACAGGTGGGTTAAGTGGGAAAAAAGTTTTGCACAGCCCCTGTTCATAACTTCGCCGAGTTATGAACAGTTTCGACAGGGCGCGCATTTAACCTGTCTAAAACTCAGGGCAAGGGCGCATATTTGGGTAATGTTATAGACAGTTATGCACAGGTTGGGAAAAGTTTTGAACAGGTTATGAACAGGTTTTGCACAGATTCGTTTGGGATATGTGCAAAACTCCTGCGATAAATTCCAGATAACCCAAAAAAGCGCTGCTTATATCCCAAAATTATTTGGGTAATATCGCGCATGAAAGTTAATGTTTGGGATATATGGAGTCGGGGAATAAAGCGAAGGGCAATGATTTTGCTACCCCACAAGCGCGACAAAACGCCACCCGAATGCGTACTAGCCTGTAGAAATACGTACAGGCATAGGAGGGATAAAGTGGGCTGTCTGAGAGCGCTCGTATGTGTCATCTTCCCGCCGCTGGCGGTCATTGATCGTGGCTGTGGCGCGCTGATTATCGTCAGTGTGCTGACCATCGCGGGCTTCTGGGTCGGCGGCATCATCGCCGCGCTGTACATCAATATGGAAGCATCGCGGCGATAATCACAGCAGGCCGGGGGCGTGGTTTACCCGCGCCCCTGAAACGGATTTTTACCAAAAACTTGACATATTGATAAATGTCAATATAATTTCAGGTTATGAGCGTAGAACAACTGCAATTCGCCAAAGCTATCGCTGATGAAACCCGCTTGCAGATACTGGATTATCTGTGCTGTGTCTGGCTGAGCGTCAATGACCTTGTGGATAAGCTCGATGGCAAGGTCAAGCAGCCAACCGTCAGCCATCATCTGAAGGTATTGGAAGAAGCCGGGTTGGTGCTGGTGCGTGAAGAGGGGCGACAACGCTTCTACACGCTGAATCAGGAACAGATGACCGTTTGTTGCGGGACGCTGGTGCGAAAATTCGCGCCTGATTACGCTGAAAAAGTCATCTCCGTAGACGCGATTCCAGTAGTCGAACGTTCATAACACACGGACAGCGCAGCCTGTCCATTTATTTTCGCCAAACGTATTGATACGTATCTATATATAGGAGGAATCCATGTCCAACGTCACCATTCACGAAGTCGTGCGCGAGCGTTATGGCAGCATCGCGCAGTCCGGCGGAAGCTGCTGCGGCGACGACTGCGGCTGTAATACCCAGCTTTACGACAACCAGCTTCTCGAAGGGCTGCCCGGTGATGTCACCGGACTCTCATTAGGCTGCGGCGATCCGGTCACGATTGCCGGGTTGCAGCCGGGCGAGACTGTGCTGGACCTGGGCAGCGGCGGCGGGATTGACTGCTTCCTCGCGGCGCGGCAGGTGGGCGAGGGCGGCCACGTCATCGGCGTGGATATGACCCCGGCCATGCTGGAAAAGGCCAACGCCAGCAAGGCGCGGATGGGCGTGACCAATGTTGAGTTCCGTCAGGGGCAGATCGAAGCGCTGCCTGTGGACGATAATACAGTGGATGTCATCATGTCCAACTGCGTGATTAACCTCTCGCCAGACAAGGCCGCCGTGTTCAGCGAGGCGTTCCGCGTCCTGAAGCCGGGGGGCCGCGTCAGCATCAGCGACATCGTGACCGAGGGCGACTTCAGCGCCGAACTGCGCGCCGATACCGCGCAGTGGGCGGAATGTGTGACCGGGGCGATTGATGTACAGCAGTACACCGCGCTCATGCGTGAGGTCGGCTTTACCGAGATTGTGGTCGTCAACAAGGACGACGCGGGCGACCTTATCCCCCTCCGTGACGGAATGCCGCGCATCTACAGCGCGCGCGTGACAGCGATCAAGCCCGCCTGATCGTACTGTGTGCAGGCTGTCGGCGCAGTTCGGCAGCCTGCCAATGATTACTGCTTCAACAGGAACGCCTCGCACGCGGCCAGAATGTCGTACAGGCTTCTGACCGAGGCTTTCCAGTCGTTCGCTTTTAGAAAGCTGTGATCGAGGTCCGCCATGACGTACCAGCGCGCCGCGTCCGCCTCCGAGGTCTGCACCGCCTCCGCCGAATACAGCGGATCCTCCGTGCCGATCACCGCCAGCGTGCGAATGCCTTGTGCCAGCGCATCCTGCACCGCGCTGCCGATCGGCGTAAGCAGGATCAGCGACTTCTCCGCAATATCCAGCTCTTGCGCCAGTTCCACCGCCAGCGGTGTGCCGAGTGACTTGCCCACCACACAAACTTCCCGATAACCGCGCTCCGTCACCTGCTCTACCGCCCGCCGCGTATCCTCCATCAGAAACGGCATCTGCGCGGTTTCCAGATCACCCTGCATCACCTGAAAGCCGTACTGCACCGGCAGCACATCGTAACCGTGTTCCAGCCCGACATGCTGCAAATGCAGCAGCGCCGGATGCGCGACTGTGTACCCGCGCCCCGGCAGCAGGATCATCAGCTTCTCTGACGGCGGCGTGTGCTGGTAAAAACGGTTGCGGATGGATACGCCAAACGGGGACTGCACTTCGATAGACGCGCTTTCGTAGGGCATGGTGCGATTCCTCATCAGCCAGCGATGCCGTCATTATACCCGCGTGGCCTTCCCCCGTCGTGTTATAATTGCCCGCCAGCGGACGTGTCCTACAGCGTTTCGTAGGGACGCGATACATCGCGTCCGTGATGTGGCATACTGACAGAGGTGTTTCTATGACTGACGATCTGCTGCACTGGCGTGAGGAGTTCCCCATCCTCGCCGACTGCACCTACCTCATTAGCAACTCGCTCGGCGCGATGCCGCGCGCGGTGTACGACAAACTGCGCCAGTACGCAGACACATGGGCGACGCTCGGAGTACGCGCGTGGGGCAGCCCGTATGCCGATAACGCGACGTGGTGGGAGCTAAAAGGCGCGGTCGGCGACAGGATCGCCCCGCTGATGGGCGCGCCCGCCGGGAGCGTGCTGGTGCATGAGAACGCCAGCATCGCCAACAGCATCCTGTTCAGCGCGCTCGACTTCAGCGACACGCGCCGCAACAAAATCGTCATCACCGATCAGGACTTTCCGTCTGATGTCTATACCCTGCGGGCCATGCTGCCACACATGGAGATCGTCACGGTACACAGTCGTGATGGCATCGGCATAGACACCGACGAACTACTGGCCGCGATAGACGAGCGTACCCGGCTTGTTTCCACCAGTCACGTGCTGTTCCGCAGCGCCTACATCATGCCCGCCGAGGCCATCGTCGCGCGCGCGCATCAGGTCGGCGCACAGGTGCTGCTCAACGGTTATCACAGCGTCGGCGTGATTCCAGTGGACGTGACCGCGCTCAACGTGGACTTTTATATCGGCGGGACGCTCAAGTGGCTTTGCGGCGGGCCGGGCGGCGTGTTCATGTACGTGCGCCCGGACTTACTGCCCACCCTCCAGCCGAAGATCACGGGCTGGTTTGCCCACCAGCACCCATTCGCCTTTGATCTCGAGCAGTTCACCCTGCGCGACGATGCCTACAGGCTCGCCAACGGCACGCCCGCCATTGCCGCGCTCTATGCCATCCAGCCCGGCGTGGAGATCATCGCGCAGGTCGGCGTTGACAACATCCGCGCCAAGTCCACACGCCAGACCGCGCTGCTCATCGAACTGGCCGACCAGGCCGGTTACGCCGTGCATTCCCCGCGTGACAGCGCCCAGCGCGGCGGCACGGTCACGGTGCGCCCCGGCGACCACGCCTACGAGATTTCGCGCGAACTGCTGGCGCGCAACTTCGTGATTGATTACCGCGAAGGGGCGGGGATTCGCATCGCGCCGCATTTCTACAACAGCGACGACGAACTCCGCGCCGTGATGACCGCCATCAGCGACATCCTCGCCGACGGAAGCTGGCAGCAGCACACCCGCCGTGCCTTCGTGACGTGACGTGCTTTTACCAGCGGACGCGCAGCGGCGCGTCCCTACAACACCGCATTGTAATGCACTACCCGGTCGGTTGAGCGAATTGGAAT
>CAZJSU010000077.1:0-22398 GCA_964548765.1 uncultured Anaerolineaceae bacterium | reverse complement strand
GGCTCCGATTGTGGACGACATGGAGCAGGCACGGCCTGTGTTTGCAGAACTGGCTGCGCTGCGCGCGGCGCTGGCGGAGTCGCTGGGGATCACGCTGCCTGAGCTAAGCATGGGGATGACCGATGATTATCCGGTGGCGATTGAAGAAGGCGCGACGATTATTCGTGTAGGCCGCGCGATTTTTGGCGAGCGGCAGTAACCTTAACCAAGAAGGACATAAAAAGCATGGATTTGCTATTCAATATCATTTTTCTGGTGCTGCGCGTGTTTCAGTTGATTCTGCTGGCGCGGGTGCTTCTCAGTTTCTTCCCGGACATTGACCGCAGCAACCCGGTTGTGCAGCTTCTTTATGACATTACCGAGCCGGTGCTGCAGCCCATCCGTGACCTGCTGCCGCCTAGCGGGATGATTGACTGGAGTCCGATGGTGGTGTTCCTGGGCATTTTTGTGATTATGCAGCTTATCAGCATGATGGTTTAAAACCGCCCACGATGCCCGTATCATCAGGATTCCTGTACGGTCGTTATATGAGTTGTGACATTGCTTGACGAAATTGCGGGTACAATGGAAGGAAGTACAGCAAGCAGCCTGAGGAAATCGCGGGCTGTCAGACCACATAAAAGGACGAGTATGTCAGACAAGCGCAATTTTGAAATTACCGATGCTAAAGGGGGGGCGGCCTTTACTGTGCGGGTTGTCACGCGCGCGGTCAATACCGAGGTTGTCGGTGTACAGGAAGATGGTGCGCTGAAGATTCGCCTACAGGCTTCTCCGGCAGGCGACCCCGCCGCGAACAAGGAACTGGTCAGCTTTCTGGCAGAGCGGCTGGGTGTGACCGTTGAGAAGATCGAGATCGTCGCGGGGGTGAATGGCCGCGAAAAAGTGATCGCCGTGGAAGGTATTACAACAGATCAGGTGGAAGAGAAACTTGGGGGCGTGGCAGAAAGTTAAACCCGGGCGCTGGGTGCTGCTGGCGCTGCTGCTGGCCGGGTGTGGCGCTGGCGAAGCCGCCACCCCACTGCCAACGCTGACACTGATTCCAGTGACGGTGACTCCTACTGCGCGGCCTGTCACACCTACGCCACCGGCAACAGCTTCAACGCTGCTTAACCCGGCGGATGTGCTGACGCAGTTGCCGCCTGCCCAGCCTGAGCCGGACGCGGAGGCGGTGAGCGACGAAGCCGACGCTGCGCTGGATAGCGACCCGATCGCGGCGCAACTGGTTGCTCTGGCACAGGCGCGGTTGGCTCGCCAGTTGGATTTAGCCACGCAGCGGGTGCGGCTGGTGGAATTGACGGCCTACACATGGACAGAGAGCAGCCTGGGCTGCCCGCTGGATGGGCAGACCTATGGACAGGTCAATATTCCCGGTTATCGAATCGTCCTTGCGGTGGCCGAGGACGATGAGTACATCTTCCATACCGATTCGACACAGCTTATCGCCTGTGACCCGGACAACGAAGTCCTGCCTGAAGCCGATGAGCGCTAGGACGGCGCGGGCAGCGGTTTGCCAAGCTGGGCTTCAATATCTGCCAGCGCGCGGTGGGCGGCAATACGGACATCCTCCTGACGGTCACGCAGGGCGGCATAGAGCGCCTTTGTCGCGGTGATTCTGCCTGTCTGGCCGAGTGTCAGCGCGGAAAGCTGACGCACCTCTGGCTCCCCCTGCTGAAGCGCGTTGATAAGCACCTGCGCGCCACCCTCACCCGCTGGGATGCCTTCGCCTCTGCTGGCAGCCCACTCCGCCAGCCATACGATCTCCTGCGGGGTGGGGTAAGCCTGTGGGCGGCGCTGGCCGTCACCCTGAATATCCTGAAGCGCCTGCTGTGCCGCTGAACGGACGTACCACTGTTCATCTTCCAGAAATGCGCGATACAGCGCGATCACCGACCAGGGTGAATTGAGGCGGCGCAGCCCGAAGGCCGCCGCACGCCGTACAGGCATATCTTCATGACTGATGGCATCGAACAGCACAGGCTGGCCTTCATCGGGAATAGCGGCCAGCGACTCAGCGACGGCCTGCCGCAGGCGGTCTGAGCCTTCGGTAAGGGCGATGACCATCTCCTCAAGCGCTGATTCGGTGCCGATCGCGCCCAGCGCCATGCCTGCGGCCATCTGCACATTGGTGTCCTTGTCCTGCAGCAGCGGCACAAGGTCAGCAGTGGCCTCGGCAGCGCCCAGCGCGCCCATCCCCAGACAGGCCAGCATACGGACATGCGGGTTCGCGCTGCGGGCGGCCTGCCGGAAGACGAACAGCGTTTTGGGGTCGCGGGCGCTGATGAGCGCGGCAGCAGCACGCTCTCGCAGCAGGGGGTACTGGTTGGGTGCGATAAAGATGTTGCCAAGCTGTTTGAGCAGGCCGCCGCTCCATTCAGCTTTTGAGCCGCTGTAAGCCAGCCAGCGTGCCATCTCCATCAGGTGCGTCTGGAGAAGGTCGGGCGGCGCGCTCAGCCGTGCCTTGACGGCGGCCTCGACGGAGGTGTGCATCCCGGCGTAGGCCAGCGCCTGATTCCAGGCAGGGTTCAGCGCTTTGGCCGCGATGGTCTGCGCGTCTTTCAGCATGAGGCTGGCGAGATAGGCGGCGATGAAGGCATGGCGAAACTGGTAACGCCCGTCTCGGTAGCCGACCAGCAGGCCGCCCCGGCGCAGAACGTTGAGGAATTTGCCCTGCGCGCTCACTTCCTCTTTGGCCTGTGCCTGCCTGCCTTTGGCGGTGGGCGCGGCTTCGTCGTCATCTTCAGCGGTCAGGTCATCCAGCAGGGCGGCGATGTCGTTATCTGGCGCTGTGCCAGCGGCCAGCGCTTCCAATTGTTTGAGAGTGATAAAGCCTTCGTTAAGCTGTAGGGCCGCTGCCTGCGCCATTTGCGGCAGCAGTACGCCAATCGCCTGATCTTTGGGCAGGTGACGGGCGATAAAGGCACGCAGCCAGCCTTCATAACCGGGAGACTGTGTGTCATCAGCATACGTCGCCCAGATTTTCATGGTCAGGTCGGCGGGTGAGAGGGCGCGGTTGTTGGCTCTGGCGCGCTCTAACAGGGCTTCATCCGGGGGCGGGGCAGGGCGGCGGTTAGTCCCGGCGATGCGCGGCCAGGCATCGGCCCAGCGTTGGGCGAGTGTCTGCATGTCGTGGTCGTCCCACGGACGCAGGAACAACGGCACCAAACCCAATGCAGTGAGCGCGCCGTAACCGTGCGCCGGGCCAGCGATGATAAAGAAGTTGTCGGTGTATTCGCGCATCAACTGGCGCAGCCAGATCATTTTCTGCGCGCGTTCGGCGGCGGGCAGGTCGTCATAACCGTCCACGAGTAACAGCACCTGCCCGGCGCTGAGGCGTTTGTAAAGGTTGCCCGGCAGCGTTCCAGCGGTGATCCGGCTCACGTTGTTCTGCGTGGCGCGTACCAGCGGCTCGGCGGGGTCAACCTCTGCGCCGAACTCGTCAGCGCTCAGGCTGATGTCCGCCAGATGTACGTAAACTGGCATCAGGCGGTTGAACAGGGGCGCGGCAGTACGTTGTGATTTGTCGTCGGCGCTGGTTTCAAAGGTGAGGCCGTGTTCCTCTTTCAGGCGTTCCTTTGCCCGTTCTTCAATCAGCAGGCGTTCCTGCACCCGTGCCGCGCGTTCCTTGTCTGTGAGGGTGGCTTCCTGTGCATCGAGCGCGGTTTGCACGCGGTCTTCGGCCTGCTTAAAGCTGACCTGCCCCAGACTGCGAAGCGCAATCGTCAGCAGGGCGGTGGTGCGCCCGCTGCCGGGCAGCCCCAACAGCGCGATTGCCCGGTCACCGCCTGCCAGATCATCCAGTGAGAGGGTTTCCAGATGATAGACCGCGTGCAGGTAGGGATGGTCATGCACCTGCGGCACGATGTGAAAGACGCTTTGAATCACTTCATCATCCGGGGGCGCGGCGGGAGCCGGAGCGGGCAGGAAACGCGGCTCCACCAGAATGTCGGTCAGCTTCACGGCGGAGCCAGCCAGATGGGTTCGTTCGCATAGCTGGATCAGGTCATTAATGTAACGGCTGTCGGCGCTGCGCGTGGCGAAATTCTGGGCGCTGGTGGCCTGGCTGCGCGTGGCCTGCATGACCTGCGCGATCTGGTGGCGCGCGCGATAGACCCCGTAAGCGCTGGCCCAGCCCGCCAGCAGACCAACCCCAAAGTTTTGAAAGTCGAACCCCATAACGATACCCCCTCGTTTGAGCGATGGTTTTAGCGTGCGACCAGAATGCGCCCGCAGTTGGTGCAGGTGACAAGTTTTTGCCCCTGCCGCACTTCGCGCTCGACCGATAAGTTCTGCGCCACGCCACACAGCCCACACGTGCCGCTGGTCATCAGCGCGATGGGCTGGTTATGTTTGCGCGGCTTTAACGCCTCGTACATCTTAAGGCTTTCTGCCTGAACAGCCTGAAGCGCCTGCTTGCGACTGGCCTGCAACTGCTTGACCCGCGCTTCAAGCTGGGACTGTTCCTCCAGCAGCGCGCCGTGTTCCCGCTGCCAGTCCTTCGTAACCGCTTCCAGATGTGACTGTGCCTCGCCCAACGCGCTTTCCGCCTCCTCAACCGCAAACATCGTCTCAAGAAGCTCGGTTTCCAGTTCGCTGTGGCGCTTTTTGAGGGACGCGATTTCCTGTTCCAGTTCCTGCATCTGCTTGGGGTTTTTGATGCGCCCGCTGTAAAGATCATCTTCAGACTGGCGGGCTTTTTCAGAGG
Source organism: uncultured Anaerolineaceae bacterium (assembly GCA_964548765.1). Classification (GTDB taxonomy): domain Bacteria; phylum Chloroflexota; class Anaerolineae; order Aggregatilineales; family Phototrophicaceae; genus JAIOHN01. Next base: position 17,696 of record CAZJSU010000077.1, on the reverse strand, counting down.
TCGAGCGAATTTCGAGGTCAAGGTTGCGGACGCTGGCCTGCAGCGGTGACAGCGCCTTCTGCTGTGTCTCCACGAACGCGGCAGCCGCCTGTACCGCCTCATTCTGGGTTAGCGCGGCAGCAATGGCTTCTAAACGCTGGCGGCTGCGGAGGAGGCCGATCTCAATTTCCTGAAGTTGGTAGAGCTTTTCAGCTTCATTCATGGGCTGGGCAGTCTCGCTGGCGTGTAGATACAGTCGTTGTACAATGGGGGGCTAAGTCCAATCTTAAATACTGTCGCCCCTACAGATCGTGTATGCTTGATTATAGCATAGGGCAAAAACCCTGACTTACGCAAAAGGATAGATGAAATGCAATCAGGTTACACCGCTCACATTACCTCAGCCGAATGGCGCTGGGTGATTATTGCCGCTGTGATGCTGGTTTCGCTGGCCTTTTTGCCCTTGCTGCTGATTGCGTTAAATGGTGTCCCTGGCTGGCAGTTTATGGGAGTGCTGCATAATCACCGGGACGGCGCGACCTACCTGAGCAAGATGATGCTGGGCGCACAGGGCGAATGGCTGGTGACTTTCCAGCACACGCCAGAGCCGCACAACGGCGCGCTGATGATGATGATTTACCTGCTGCTTGGGCGGGTGGCGGGCGCGGTCAACGTGCCGGTGATGGTGATGTTCCATGTGGCACGAGTGACAGCCGCGCTGTTTATGTACATGGCGATTTACCAGCTTGGCGCGATGATCTGGATGCGGCTGCGCACCCGGCGCATTTTCTTCATTCTGGTTTCTATCGGTGCGGGCTTTGGCTGGCTGTACACGCTGCTGACAGGGGGCGATGTTTCGCCGCCCGATCTTTCCATTCCTGAAGCCTTCCCGTTTTATAGCTCGCTGGTGAACGTCCATTTCCCGCTGACGCTGGCCTGTCTGGCGCTGCTGGCGAGTGTCGTCATTACGATGTTCCGCCCCGGCACAAGAGAGGAGCCAAACCTGCGAAACGGCGGTCTGGTGACTGCGCTGCTCAGCCTGGCGCTTGGCTTTCTCTATCCTCAGGCGCTAGTGCCTATCGGCGTGGCGCTGGTGATTTTCGTCGGCCTCAACGCGGCACGCAAACGCCAGCTCAAGCTGCGGGATGTGCGCTGGCTGTCACTGGTCATCCTGCCACCGCTGCCGCTGGCGGTGTATTATGGTGCGATAGTGTTTTACAACCCGGCGATGGCCGAGTGGAGCCGCCAGAACGTCACATCTGCGCCGGGGGTAGTGCCGTTGTTGGTAGGGCTGGGGCTGCCGCTGGTGATGGCGCTGCCGGGGATTTACCGGGCGGTTCGCCGTTTCGAAGCTGATGGCGACCGGTTCATGCTGATCTGGCTGGTGGTGATGCTGGTGATGCTGTACCTGCCCAGCAACATACAGCGCCGTTTCGCTGTGGGCATGATGATCCCCATCGTGTATTTCGCCACGCGCTCGCTGGAGGACTTCTGGTTTCAGCGGGTGACAAGCCGCCGCTGGCGTTACCGGTTGTTCGTACTGCTTATCCCCCTGATCGCCTTCTCGCAGATTTTCGTGCTGTTCACGGCTATCCTGCCCGTCCTGACCAACCAGCCGCAAGCCTCGCAGGGGCTGCTGCTGGAACGTGATTACGCGGGGGTATTTGAAGGGCTGGAGCGGCGCACCCGTTTAACCGACGTGGTGCTGGCCGCGCCTGATGTCAGCCTGTGGATACCTGCATGGGTGGGCGCGCGCGTGGTGTATGGGCATCCTTTTGAAACGCTGGACGCGGCCAGTAAACAAGCTGCTGTCGAGGCGTGGTACAGCGGGGAAGTCGAGGACTGTGACGCGCTGCTTGACCGCTGGAACGTGCGTTATGTGCTGGCCGGGCCAGAGGAAGCCCGGTTCGGTGAAACGGACTGCCTGGACAACCTGCGACTGATAGCACGCAGCGGTGATGTCAGTATTTATGCGCCTTAGACTGCTGGCCGCCGCTCTGGTGATTGGTTTCCTGCTGGTGGTGGGCTTCCGCTTGAACGGCCTGCCTTTTCTGCCACAGGCGCGTTTTTCCGACGCGGTGGTTTCGCACTGGCCGGCGGCCTACTACCTGCGCGAATCAGTTTTTGAGTACGGCCAGTTTCCGCTGTGGCGCGAGGCACACATGGGCGGGCAGCCGTTCGCGGCCAATCCGCTGAATAAAACCGCCTATCCGCTGCAATTGCTCGCGCTTGTCTTTGAGCCTTCACTGTTTTTAAACCTCATGATTTTGCTGCACATGTTCATAGCCGGGTGGGGCATGTGGACGTGGGCGGGGTCGCTGGGGCTGCGCGGGGAGGCGGCGGTTTTGAGCGCGCTGGCCTATGTGCTTGCGCCCAAGCTGGTGGGGCATCTTGGCGCGGGGCATGTGGACGTGCTGTACGCGCTGGCGTGGTGGCCGTGGCTGATGTGGTCGGCGCGGGGGTTTGCTGCCCCGGCGGCATCATGGCGAAAAAACCTGTATGACGTGTTACGCATGATGATTTTTGCCGCGCTTGTTTTTCTGGCAGATGTGCGGCTCAGCCTGTTTGCCTTTGGGCTGGCGGGCGCGTATGCTCTGTGGGAAATGAGGCGGGGGCGACAGTGGCGGCGGGGTGTGTGGCTTTTGCCCACCGGGGCGTTGGTGGTTGTGCTGACGCTCTCGGTCACGGTTCCGCTGCTCCTGTGGCGGCCTTATCTCAACCGGGGCGATTTGACGCTGGCGGATGCCGGGGTGCAGTCGCTTGAGGTGGGGCATCTGGTCGGGTTACTGCTGCCACCACACGAAGGCACACCGGAGTCGCTGGCTTATCTGGGGTTATCGGGGCTGCTGCTGGCGGGGGCTGCGGTCGTCAGCGCGCCGCGCAAACATGCCTTCTGGCTCCTTGTGATCGTGATCGCCTTGCTGTGGGCGCTGGGCATCAACGGCTTTTTGTGGCCTGTGCTGGTGGGTATTGTGCCGGGGCTGCTGTGGTTTCGTGTACCCGCGCGGGCGTGGTTCGTGGTGGTGATCGTCACCTGTCTGCTGGCTGGGTATGGGCTGGAGGCGCTGATGAATATGACACAACGGCTGCGTGATGCGGGCGAACTGCCTCGGCTGGCGCTCCGGCGGCTGCTGTCTGCCGGGGGGATGGGCGCGGCGCTGTTCTGCGGCGGGTTTACGCTGGCCGTGCTGCCCGACTTTCCGGTGACGATGGGCATCGGCGTGGCGCTGGTGGGGCTGCTGCTTGGGGTGATACTGCTGCTGGCGCTTTACGGGCGGCTGAGGCCGGAACAACTGGCGCTGGCCCTGCTGCTGGTGACGTTCGCTGATCTCGCGTGGGCCGGGCGCAACTGGACGGCGTGGCGTGGCGAAGACCAATGGCTGACGCACCAGACCGCGCTGGCGAACTGGTTAGAGGAAGCCGAGCCGGGACGGATTTATTCGCCAAACTACGCGCTGGAGCAGCAGGTCGCGGCGGCGTATGACCTGCGGTTGTTCTACGGAGTAGACCCGTTTCAGCTTACGGGCGTGGTGGAAGCGATTGAACAGGCGAGTGGCGTGCCGGATGATGCTTACAGCGTTGTGCAGCCGCCGCTGACCGGAATCGAGAGCGACGCAGAGATTGACCGCGCGAACTGCGACGCGCCGGTTGACCTGCGTGTGCTGGCGACATGGGACGTGCGCTATGTGCTTTCGCGCTGTGCATTAAATCAGTTTGCGGAACCGCAGGCCGTGATAAACGGGGTTTACGTATATGCCAATCCCGAATTCGATAATGGGCAGTCCCTATCCGCGATGGGCTGGCCGCAGGATTGGCCGGAGCTGCCAGATGAGCAGACCGTTGCCCAGCTTAACCAGATCACGCTTATATCAGCGTTTGTTTCCGGCATTGGCTTTGTGATTTGCCTTATCCTGCTGTGGGTTATGAGGAAATATGCTTAATCGTGTGCTGACACGCTGGCCGCTGCTGGTTGTTCTGGCGGCGCTGCTGCTGGTGTTTTACCGCCTGTTTCTGGGCGAGGTGTTCTTCTGGGGGCTGCCCTCGCTGCAATTTCACCCCTGGCGCGAGTTCTCGCTGGAAACGCTGCGCGGCGGGCAGCTTCCGCTGTGGAACCCGTACAACGGGGCGGGCGCGCCGCTGATCGCCAATTATCAGTCGCAGTTTTTTTACCCGTTTAGCTGGTTGGGGCTGGTACTGCCGTTGGGCTTTGCGATGAGCATCACGGCGGTGATCCATCTGTTTATCGCGGCGGCGGGCATGTGGGTGTTTGCCGGGCGCTTGGGCATACCCACGCTGGGGCGCGGGGTTAGCGCGCTGGCCTTCGGCATGACGAGTTATCTGGTGGCGCGGCTCGGCACATACCCGATGGTCATGGCGGCGGCATGGCTGCCCTGGGTGCTGTGGGCGGCGCTCGGTGTGCTGGAACATTTTCGCCCGCGTAACGTGGGCTGGCTGGCGCTGTTTGCCGCGCTGCAACTGCTGGCAGGTCACGCGCAGACGACATGGTACTCCATGCTGCTGACGGGCTTGTTCGCGCTGTACTGGACGGCGCGGCAGCGCTATACGGACTGGTGGCAGCGCCTCGGCGTGGTGATCGGTGGGCTGGCGTTGGGGGCGGGTGTGGCGGCGGTACAACTGCTGCCAACGGCTGAACTGCTGCGTACCTCGCAGCGCTCCGGCGGGGTGGATTTTGACTTCGCCATGAACTTCAGTTATGCCCCGGCGCGGGCGCTGAATTTTCTCGCGCCGAATGTGTTCGGGAATCCCGGCGACGGTTCGTATATTACCGAAGGCGCGTTTTTCGAGGACGCGGTGTACATCGGCCTGCTGCCGCTGGTGGCCGCGCTGGCGGCGGTCATCGGATGGGTGATCCGGCGCTTTCGTCGTAATCTGGAAGCCCCCGGTTATTTTGCAACTGTGCCGTTCTGGGCGATAGTTGCCGTGATCGCCTTCGTGTTTGCGCTGGGCAAAAATACCGAAATTTACCCCTTCCTGTTTAACAACATCCCCACCTTCAGCCTGTTTCAGGCACCGGTGCGCTGGCATCTGTGGACGGTGTTCGCGCTGAGTGTGCTGGCCGGGGTGGGCGTGTCGGCGGCGTGGGGGCGCGGCTACTGGCTGTTCTTCGGCACGCGGCTGGCAATCGCCGGGTGCATCGGCGCGGTGGTGCTGGCGCTGCTGGTGATGCCGAATATTATCCCGGCGGAGACAATGGCGAATGAAGGCGTGCGGGTGCTGGTGGGCGGGGTGGTGACCACCGGGCTGCTGGGCGCGGTGGCCGGGGCGCTGACGCTGCTGCAACCTGACTGGGAGTCGGCGCGTGATGGCTGGTGGCGCGTGGCCGTCATGCTGTTTGTGGCGGCGGACATGGTATGGGCGGCGCAGGGCCTGAACCCGACGATTGACGCGAGCTTTTATGACCACCTGGAAACAGAAGAACCCTATACCGAACGCGCCTACTGGCCGGAGGAGGCCGAAGAAATCGTTAAATTCGAGACGTACCTGCTGTTTGATGATTACCGCGTCGCCGTCGAGCGATGGCAGGACTACCGCGCCAGCAACTTGCCCAACCTGAATCTGCTCGACCGCCGTGACTTGCTGAACAACTTTGAGCCGCTGCAAGTGGGGCATTTTGCCGCATACATTGATTTGATTGAAGGCGCTGATGACGAGGCGGTGCGTGAGAACCTGCTGCAAGCGGCGGGTGTCCGCGCGGTTTACGATGAGCAGGGCGATGTTCTGGCGCTGGAAAGTCAAATCGCGCGGGCGTGGTTTGTGACTTCGGCGTGCTGGCATCAGGGTGAGGCGGAGTTGCGGGCAGCGCTGCTCGATATGAATTGGCGGCCAGCCAATCAGGTGCATCTGCAGGGCGAAGGCGATTGCGCTGCAGGCCCGGAAGCCGCGCCAGGGGGTGAAGTGGTTTCTGTGGTGGATGAAGTGAACGCGGTAACGGTCAGCGTGCAGGCGGAGGCTGATGGCTGGCTGGCGCTTGCGGATACCGATTATCCCGGCTGGACGGCGACAGTAGACGGCCAGCCTGCCGAAATCCAGCGGGCGAATTTAGCATTCCGGGCGGTGCAGGTGCCTGCTGGCGCGCAGGAAGTACGCTTTGAGTACCGCCCCGGCTGGCTGCTGCCCGGCACGGTGGTGAGCGTGATTTCGCTGGTGGTGATGATTTTGCTCTTCCGTCTGCGGAATCCTCACCCTATAAACCGCTAAACCAGTTGTAAAATTGAATTGTGCTGATATTCCGCAGGGCGCGCTGTGATACGCCCTGCACAATTTATCCACGCGAGGAAGTGAACGAGCCATGCTGTTCTCCCCGTCACCGAAACGAGGACGCTTACAACTGCGCTTATCAGACCGGAGGCTGCTGCTCATTATCGGTGATGTAGTGGCGGTAGCGCTGTCGGTACTGATCGCGCTGCGTATCTGGTCAGTGGTGGGGCGGCGGGTGTTTGATGCCGACTTCATCCTGGAGCAGAGTTACTGGTTTCCCGTTTTTATCGTGGTCTGGCTGCTGCTGGCAAGCGCGAACGATTTTTATGACCTGCGGCTGGTGGCGCGGCGCGCGGCCTCTTTCCAGCGCCTGCTGGTGATCACGCTGCAAATGCTGGTGGTTTATCTGCTCATCTTCTTCTTTTCCCCGCGTGATGCGCTGCCGCGCCTGTTTTCGCTTTATTACGGCGTTACGTCATTTATTCTGATCGGGTTATGGCATTTTGTTTATCCCACGATTACCGGATGGGCCAGCGAGCCGCGCCGGGTGCTGATCGTAGGCACAGACTGGGCGGCGCAGACGATCATCGGCGCGATCGGTCGTTATGCCTACGAGGAGTATGACATCAAGGGCGTGATCGGCGAGACGGACGAGATTGGCGATGAAATTTGCGGGGTGGCGGTGATTGGTGATGGCGCAGACCTGATGAATTATGTAGCGCGTGATCGCATCAGCGAGCTGATCGTGACCTCTACCCGTGAGCTGAGTGGCAGGACATTTCAGGGGTTGATGGATGCTTATGTGCGCGGTGTGAGCATTGTGCCGATGCCGCTGCTGTATGAGCGCATTACCGGGCGCGTGCCTGTCGAGCATGTCAACAAAAACTGGGCGGTTGTGCTGCCGCTGGATAATCATTCGGTCTTTAACATCTATTCGCTGCTCAAAAGGCTGATGGATATTGTCATGGCAAGCATTGGCATGATCTTTTTTCTGCTTCTGCTGCCTTTGATCGCCCTGATCATTAAGCTGGACTCGCCGGGGTCTATTTTTTATACGCAGCAGCGTATGGGGCTGAACGGGCGGACGTTCTCAATCTACAAACTGCGAACCATGGTCAGTGACGCTGAAGCGCAGAGCGGCGCGGTCTTTAGCCACAAGGGCGACCCGCGCGTGACGCGCAGCGGGCGCTGGATGCGTAAAACGCGGCTGGATGAACTGCCACAGCTTATTAATGTGCTGCGTGGAGACATGAGCCTGATCGGCCCGCGCCCGGAACGCCCGGAGCATGTGGAACGGCTGGTCGGTAAAATCCCGTTTTACCGCACCCGGTTGGTGATTCGCCCCGGCCTGACTGGTTGGGCGCAGGTGCGCTATGGCTATGGCGCGGATGATGATGACGCGCTGATTAAACTTCAGTACGATCTTTATTACATTCGACACGCCTCGCTGCTGCTGGACATGAACATCATCATTCGTACCGCAGGCAAAGTGCTGCGTATGAGCGGTATTTAGCCTTCCACCAGTGAAAAAACAAATAGAATGGTTAACACCCAGACGGTGCTGTAGCGTAAAGCGCGTGCATCGCGTTGGTTAGCGGCATACAGGATAACAGCGATCTGTAAGCCTATAATGAAGCGCAGGATGCCGATTGGCTCACGGTAGGTTGAGAAAGGGACAAAAGGCATGATGATGGCCGTGATCAGCAGGAGAAATGTGTAGGAAGACAGATGGCCTGATCGCAGGTCGTGCCAACAGCGGTAAAGCGCCCATAATGTGGGTAGCAGGACAAACGGCGTGAGCAGGACACCAAAAACCACCAACAGAGGGAGGCGGGCTTCGGCGGGCGACTCGGTAATAATTCTTGCAACGCCCGCGAAAGGAAGCCACTCGAAACTTGTGGCCTGTGCGCCGCCAGAGCCTATGCCGAACGCGCCGAGTTGATTGTAGAGTACAAGCTGCCAGAGGGTAAAAGGCAGCAGGGCTACCCCAGCAATTAACCCTGCGTTTTTCCAGTCGCGCCTGTAAAGCAGATAAAGGGTGTAACCTGCCGGAAATAGCAGGGTGGTTTCTTTCGCCAGTGCCGCCAGCGCAAACAACAGCGCGCTCCAAAGCCAGCGCTGATGGGTCGCCAGCAGGATAGCGCCTAATACGAGGGCGTAGGCCAGCGGCTCGGAAAGGCTGAGGCGTACTGAACCGAAGACTCCCAGCGTCAGCCCGTAGGCAAGGGCATACCATTGGCTGACATGGTGCTGTCGCAATAAGGCTTCCATCAGCGCTGTGCCTGCCGCCAGTGATATTAACCCAATGAGCAGGAATGACCAGGGCAGCAGCGTTTCCTGCCCAAGCGCGATGAGGCGACCGAGCGCAGGAAACAGGATACGCTGAAAGCGATAGGCTGGCACATCAATGTAGGCAGCGGCGGTAGCGGGGTCACGGGCGATGTAGAAATTAAACTGACCATCATAGCCTTCTGTGCCGCCAGATGCCGGGGGAATGCCCTGACTGAACTGCGTGCCAAGTGTTAAGAGAGTCAGGGGGCTGCCGCTGTGAATCACGATGAAGAGGCAGTAAAGCAGGCAAAGAATGGTGACAATCGGCCATGGGCGGAAAAGAGACTGGCGCATGTGCAACCTGTAGGTAGAGTCGTTAATGAGAATAGTTCAAGCATAACAATTTGCATTTTTTGTGCAATCGGGCGCAATGTTCACGCTTTTCGGTTGTCGAGTAATCTATACTGAGATGTATGCTTAACCCATTTTGCTAAGGGTGTCTGAATGCGTTATCGCCGACTTGGCTTTATCCTGCTGGCTTTTTACTTCGTGTTTTTAGGCGGCGGGGTCTATTACTCGCTGTTTTTCCCTCTGCGTTATTTCCATCACGCTTTTATGACAGTGGTGCTGTCTGCCTGGTTGCTAAGGCGTATTCGGCGGAATAAGGGATTACCTGAGACCCCGCTCAATTTGCCGATTTATGCGCTGGTGGTGGTCTGGTTTGTGGCGGCTATTACCGGTCTTGACCCGCGTATGTCATTTGAGCATACATGGTTTTTGGTGATTCACACCCTCATTTTTTTCGTGTTGGTGGATTTGATGCAGCAAGGCAGACAGCGCTGGGTGATGGAGGCACAGTTTATCCTAGCGGCGCTGGTGGTGGTGGTGAGCCTTCTGGAAATCGCTTCCTGGTATTTTGGGCTGGGAATAACACCGCAGACTCAGGTTGGCTGGATCGAGGTCATCGGACCGGGCGCGTGGCTACCCCTGACTCCCGTGCGGCTGCAACTGGCATTTGGCATCAGTACATGGCTGGGCGCTTATGTCGCGCCGCTGGTACTGGTCGCAGGGGCTTGGGCGTTGACCGCCCGCCAGCGTGATTTTCGCAGGGTGTTATGGATACTCGCAGGCGCGTTGGCGCTGGTGACGCTGCTGACCTTCTCGCGCGGGGCAATACTATCAACGCTCTGCGGAATTGGGGTGTTTGTTGGGCTGCAACTGCTGAAGCAGGCACGACAGGGCTTTTCGCGGCGGGCCGTCTTGAGCATTACAGGCTTGATCGGCATGGGAGTAGCTGGCTTGATCGGTGTCTGGCTGATTAGCCAGAATCCAGCACGCCTTACCGGGGATATGCGGCGCTTGGACATGTGGCGCAGCGCTGCCGAAATGGTGAGCGATGAGCCATTACTGGGGGTAGGGACGGGGATGTATGGCCGCGCCCTCCGCAGTTATCGCAATCCGGCGGTGGCCGATGATGATTTCTCTGCCGCTCACAACCTGTACCTGAATATAGCGGCAGAGATCGGCATCATTGGCTTAGGCGTTGGCCTGCTGCTGGCGCTATTGCTATTGCGTGTGTGGTGGCAAAACTGGCGGAAGGCAGCATCGCCAATGGCCCGTCTGCGTCATGAGGCTGTTTGTGCAGCGCTGGTGGGGGTTGCGGTTCACAGCATTTTCGACACCTTCGCGCTGGGCGCGGTGGTTTCTGTTTACCTCGTGCTGCTGGCTTATAGTGTCGCCGGACAAGCGTCAAAGCGGGCTGTGCCAGCCACCGGCAAAATCTGGACGAGCATAGCGTCACTGGTCATTGTTTTAGGCTTTGGCGTGTGGTTTTTGGCAGTGGATGCTGCTGATCTGAACTTCCAGCGCAGCTTGCGCGACGGCGAAACACAACTCGCCAGCGCCGTTGCTGCTGCCAATGCCGACCCCGCGCTCAGGTTGTATCCCCTGCAGGTACTGTATTTAAGTGCGCGCGCGGCGGAAACAGCGGAAGGTGGCCTGTCGGCATATGAGGAAGCCGTCATGCTGGAACCGACATGGGATACAGGCTGGCTGAACATGGCGGCGCTGGCGGAGCAGCAGGGAGATGTTGAGGCGGCGCTGGCCTATCTCGAACAGGCGCGGAAGATTAATTACTATAATCCGGGTGCGCTGCATTGGGCGCGTCTGGCTGAAGCGACAGAAGTAGCTGCCGATGAGGAAATTATCGCTGCTTACGTACAGGCGATGGATTATGAGATTAACGCACTGGAGCGCGACAGCCGCCTGCCGCTTTCGCTATTCTGGTCAGCGACACCTTTGCGACGCGAGGCGCTGGAACAATATCTGCCAACACTGCCCGTAGACTTGCAGTACCGGATTGCTGACGTGCATTTTCCAGCACGGTTGGAAAAATTGATCGCCGAAGCACCGCAAACCGCTGCGGAGTGGTGGGTAAAGGGCGAATACACGTTGAGCATGGAACAGAACGCACAGATGGCAAGAGATTATTTTGACGAAGCGATTGCGCGTGACCGTACCAACGGCGATTATTATGTTTCCAGAGCGCGAGCGATGCGTACTTCCGAGCCGGAGAACGCCCTGCGTGATTTGAAAATCGCGCAGTTACTAGGCACCAAATATGAATATCCTGACGCTGTGCGGGCGCAGATGACGGATGTTCCCGAAGCACAGTACACGCTGAAAGTGAACGCGCTGCCGCCGCGTGTGGTTAATGCCGACTTTGAAGCAGTGCTGTTCAGCCGCTTTGCGGGGTTCGACGTGCTGCCCGCGATGCGCTCACCAGGGCCGGGGCGGGCGGCGATGCAGCCATGGTACGATATCGCTGCCATGTATGAAGCAGAAGGCGATATTGAGGGGGCGGCGCGGGTTTACCTTGCGATACTGGATTACGCGCCGGACGAGACAGAGGCACGGGCTGAACTGGCGCGCCTGAATGAATAGCGCGGCTTTAAGCACACGCAACGGACGATCATGATGCGAATGAGTTCATTTCTGCGGGCGGCGCTGGTGCTGCTGTTCTGCTACATGCTGGCTATTGGCGGAACGTTTAATGGGCTGACAGAACCGCAGTTCCGGTTTGTGTCTTTAGGGCTGCTGGCGGCTGTGTTTGGCCGGTGGCTGTACGTCCACTGGCGGCACGGCTGGACATGGCACAGAACGCCGCTGGACGCGGTATTTATCCTGTGGGGGGTGGTGTTTGGGCTGTCGCTGCTGGCGAATATCGAGGTCTGGCGGCGGATTGCGATAGGCCTGTGGTTTGTCGGGCTGTATGTCGGCATCTGGTACTTGCTGCACGACGCGCTGGCTAACCGGGGCATCCGGCGGGATATGCTGGTGGATGGGCTGTTGTTTGGTGGCGTGGTCGTGCTGTTCTTCGGCTACTGGCAAACGTATTCATGGCTGCTGGCAACGGATTTAAGCGCTGGTTTTAGCCTGCCGCGCCCGGTCAGCGTACTTGGGAACGCCAATACGCTGGCCGCTTTTCTGGTGGTGTTGCTTCCATTTGTGCTGGGCAGGCTGGCGGCGGTACGGTCGCGGTTGGCGCGTATCGCCTTGCTGCTGTACACGCTGGCGACGGGCGGGCTGCTGTTTCTGACGTTTTCGCGCGGCGGCTGGATCGGCGCGGGCGCGGGATTGGCGACGTGGTTCGGGCTGCTGCTGGCGCAGCATGATCTGCTGTCGTGGCGCAACTTGCGCGGTTGGTGGACACGTCAACAGGGCGTAGTGCGCGCGGCGGTGCTTCTAGGCGTAGGGGTGGTTTTGCTGATAGGCGCGGGCGGTGGCGTGATTCTGGTGCGCTCGCTTTCCGTTGAAGGGCGCGATATTGGCCTGCGAACGTATCTTTACGAGGCCGCGCTGAACCAGTTTACAGAAAGGCCGCTGGCGGGTTATGGTCTGTTTACCTTCGGGCGACACCTGCCGCGCTTCGCCTCGATGCCGGAGGAAACGCCGCACAGCCACGCGCACAACGTGCCGCTGCACATCGCGGCGGAACTGGGGCTGGTGGGGTTGATCGCCCTAGCGGTGACGCTGGTTGTGCTGGCCGGGGTGATGCGGCGGAATTTCCGTGAGACGCGTGGGCATAGCCGGATGGTGACGGCCAGCGCGATAGCAGCTGTGGTGGGGTTTGGCGTGCATCATCTGCTGGACACGCCTGCTATGATGCCAACGATTGCGCTGGTGGGGCTGGTCGCGCTGGTGCTGGCGACGGCTCCGGCTGAACCTGTGCCGCTGGCCGCGCGCTGGCGCGTGATGGGGCATCCGCTGGCGATGGCCGGGCTGCCGGTTTTGCTGCTGGCGACGGGGTTGTGGAGCAGTATGGTCTATAGCGACTACTGGCAGGCGCTGGTGCTGGCACATGACAGCGAGGATTACCGGGGCGCGGCGAGTGCGATGCAGGCGGCGATTGACCGTGAACCGGAGGCCAGCCTGTACCGGGCGCAGCAGGCGTTTTTGCTTGGCATGGCGTACAGTGAAGGCGATTTCCGCGCCGGGCGGGAAGCGCTTGAGGTGTATGAGCGCGTGGTCGCGCAGGAGCCGTATTTCGCGCCTTACCGGGCTAATCTGGCGGCGCTGCTGTGGCAGCATGAGCGGCAGCAGGAAGGGCTGGACATGCTGCAAACCGCGACAGACCTCGCGCCGGAGTCGTGGCAGTTGCAATACGGCGTGGGGCTGTACGCAGAGGTGCTTGGTTTAGAGGACGTAGCGCGTGCGGCGTATGAACAGGCGTTGGCCGCGAACCCGGACGCGGATTTGCACCCGGACTGGGGACAGACAGCGCTGCAGGCGGAGATCACCAGCGCTTTTGAAGCGCGTATGCCGTTGGGACAGGTGGCGGTGCTGCTGGAAGATGGCCGGGCTGACGAAGCGCTGGCGTTATGGGAGGCCAAGCTGCGCGGACAGAACCTGACCAGCCATGCGGTGGTGCGGGCGTTGATCGCGCTGGAGCAGGGCGAGCGCGAGGTGGCCGTTGACTGGCTGGCGCGGGCGGAACGCGCGCAGACGGTGGATGACCGGGAGGTATGGCTTCAGCTTGGGGCGGCACGGCTGGCGCGGTTTGATGGGAGCAGTCAGCAGACAGCGGTGGCGCTCGAACGGGGGGTGCTGGATGCCGACTGGGTGGCTGGCGTGAACGTGGCTAACGCACAGTTCCTGCGCCGGGGCATCGCGCGTCAGTTCCTGCCGCAGGTGTATTATCCGACCATGAGTCCGGTGCTGGCGCATCTGCTGACAGGTTAGGTTTTCTGGTGAGGTAAAATTGATTGTGTTTTGTCTGAAATGTGTTTCTTTACGCTTTTTCAATTTAAAAACCAGCATAATCGGAAAGTAACCCATTTGAGGAAAGTATGCGCGCACTGACGATTGAGCGGGCGGCCTTCATTATTATTTTCGCGCTGTTGTTTGCGCTGGCCGTGCGTATTCCTACCGATACCGATACGTGGTGGCATATCCGCAGCGGGGAGTACACGCTGACACAGGGCATGATCTACCGTGATCCATTCTCGTTCACTAAAGCAGGCGAAGCGTGGACGAATCATAGCTGGGGGTCGCAGCTTGTCCTGTATGGCGCGTGGCAGCTCGCGGGGAACTTCGGGCTGGCGGTCTTTACGGCGGCGCTGGCGACAGGCGGCATGTATCTGGTCTACCGGATGTGTGCCGGGAACGTTTACCTGCGTGCTTTTGCGCTGATTATCGGCGCGGCGACAGCGGCGGTCTTCTGGTCGCCCCGGCCACAGATGTTCTCGTTCTTTCTCAGCGCGCTGGTGCTGTACCTGATCTATCTCTATAAGCGCGAAAAAACCGACCGCCTGTGGTTGATCCCGCTGGTGATGATGGTCTGGGGCAACCTGCACGCCGGATTTTCGCTGGGCTTTATCCTGCTCGGCGGCACGATTGCCGGGGAAGTGATAAACAGCCTGTTAAACCCACAGGGCGAGGACGTGATTACATGGGCGCGCCTGCGTAAGCTGGTGATCGTGATGCTGGTTTCGGTAGCCGCCATTGTGGTGAACCCGTATGGGCTGGACATGCTGCGGGTGCCGTTCCAGACGGTGAGCATCGGCGCATTGCAGGACTTTATTCAGGAATGGAACTCGCCCAACTTTCACGAGCGGCAGACGTGGCCGTTTATCGCGCTGCTGCTAGGGACATTCGGCGCGGTGGGGGCGGGCGGGAAGCGGCTGGACTGGACAGACTTTGTGCTGTTCAGCGGCACAGCGTTTATGAGCCTGCTGGCCGGGCGCAATATCGCGCTGTTCGCGGTGGTCGCCACGCCGATCCTGACGTATCACCTCGACGCGGCGTTGAGCGAACGCGGTTGGGTGCTGAACACGATCAAGCGCCCGACCCGTATGATGGCGCGGCTAAACGTAGTGCTGGTCAGCGTGATTTTGCTTGGCTGCGCGGCAAAAGTGCTGCTGGTGCTGGACGGCGAAACCGTGCGCGAGGCGCAGGCGATGTTCCTGCCAGTGGATGCGGTGGAATACCTGCACGATGCACAGCCGGAAGGCCCGATGTTTAACAGTTATAACTGGGGCGGCTATCTCATGTTTACCGCGCCGCAGTACCCGGTGTTTGTGGATGGCCGGACGGATTTATACGGCGACGAACTGCTGACGACCTATCTGCGGACGGCGACAGGCGGCGACAACTGGCGCGAGACGCTTGACGAGTACGATATTCATCTGGTGGTGGTCGAGAACGGCAGCGGGCTTGACCGTAACCTGCGTGATGAACCGGGCTGGACGCTGGCTTACAACGATGAACTGGCGGTGATTTACACGCGGGAGGAGGTGTCATGACAACCTTGCCCCCTGCCTCCCCTTCTACTCGTACAGAAGGGGAAGCACGCCTCACGCTGACCGGGCTGCTCGGTGATTTTCGGCTGCTGCTGATTTTGTTCGTCAGCTTCAGGGTCATGCTGCTGCTGGTCTACCAACCGTTGCTGATTGATGATGTTGAGCGCGGGCTGGGCGCGCAGGGTGACAGACTCTATCACTACGCGCTGGCCGAACTGACGGCGGAAGGCCAATGGCCGTTCCGTGACTGGTGGAGCGAGTTTCCGCCAGTCTGGTTTTTCACCACGTCCATCGTTTATCAGCTTCAGGGCGCGAATGCCAATTACACGGGCTGGTCTATGATGCTCGGCCTGATCGTGCTGGCGTTTGAAGCGGGCAATCTGGTGTTGATGCGGAAGATCGGCGCGCACCTGCACGGCGCGAATACCGGGATGGCGCTGGCGTGGGTTTACGCGCTGACGTTTGCGCCTGTGGTCTTTATGTGGTGGAATTTTGAGTCCATTGTCGCTTTTTTCCTGCTGCTGGGTCTATGGTGGCTGCTGCGCGGTAAAGATAATCGTTCGGCAGTCGCGGCGGCGTTCGGCGCGCTGACCAAGTTCACCCCGGCGCTGCTGTTGGGAGCGGTCTGGCGCTTCCGTTCGCCGCGCGCAGCGCTGCGTTACAGCGCGCTCACGCTGGGGGTGTTCGCGCTGGCCTACCTGCCACTGATTGCCCAGAACGCGGAAATGACGATGCCCTCGCTGACCGCGCAGTTCGGCAAGTCGTCGTATCAGACGGTGTGGGCGCTGCTGGATGGCAACTACACCACCGGCAATTTTGGCAGCGTCGAGAGCCATTTTGACCCGGCGCAGGCCAGTGTGCCAACAGGCAACCCGGCGGTGGTGCCATCGTGGCTGCGGTTGGGCGCGGCGGCGGCGATTGGCCTGTTTGTATTTATGCGTACCCGGCGCTTTGATGACAAGGGGCTGGTGGCGTTTGTCGGCATTACCCTGTTGATCTTCTTTTTGCAGGCACAGGGCTGGAGTCCGCAGTGGGTGGTGCAGATTATCCCGTTGGTGCTGTTGGCCTTCCCCACCAAAAATGGCGTACTCATCACCATTATTCTGAGCTTGGTTATCTTTGTGGAGTACCCGTTCCTGTTCATTCGCACCGGGGACACCGGGGGGCATATCACCGGGGCGCTGGCTGCGCCGTTTACGGTGCTGGTGCTGGCACGCACCGCGATTCTTGTGGGGTTATGTGTGGCATTTTATCAACGGCTTCGTCAGGAGCCAGTGTTGCAGGATTATCATTCGCAATCATAGCAAGGAGTTATCATCATGTCTGATATGCCAAACGTCAAATACCCGCTGCAAGCCCCGCCTACGGTACGGGCGACGCGCTGGGAGTATATGACGCTGACTTACAACTATTCCTACGGTACGACAACCTATGAGATCAACGGCGAGAAAGAGGTGCGCCTGAAGAACAAGCCGCTGCACGAAACGCTGTCGCTGTTTGGGCAGCAGGGCTGGGAACTCATCGGCGTTTCTGGGGCAGAGGGCAAGCTGCACATCCTTAAGCGTCCGGCACAGCGCCCACAGGCCAACGGAAGCAGCGGCGAAGGCAAATAAGCCTTTAGTCCTGTCACGATCATATCTTAAGGCTGCGCCGGGCTTCCGGTAACGCTGCGTGTGCTATAGTTGAAAAAACTAAAAAGGTGGAGGCTGCTGATGCCAAAACTCCATACGGGGAATCAGGTACTTACCGAGCGCCAGCTTGCAGGTTATCGGGAACACGCGCGTAAAGCACTGAGCGCCAGTTACAATCTGTTCGCAGAGATTGTGCTGCGGGTGATCGCCAGCCATGAGACACTGGCGCTGGAACTGGCGGCGCTGCGGCACCAGCGCAGTGATCGAACCCTCGAAGTTGAGTTTGTGATCGGGGAAAACGAAGACCTGCGCCGCCGCCTTGCCGAGTCAGAAGCAGAGCGGAAACGCCTGCAGGCGCAGCTTAAGCAGTATAAGAAGGAAGTTTCGCTGCTGAAGCGCGGCAAGATTGACCTGCCTCCTTCGTGGGGGTAAGCCTGAAAGCCGGAAATGGGGTAAAGTTAACGGCAGGTTGGCACACCCACAGGAGGCAGGGATGTCTGATGCGAAATTGCAGGCCGCGCGCGCGTTTATCGTGGAAGCGCACTATGACACGGCACGGAGCATTCTCAACACCATGAAGGCCAGCCCGACCGCGAAAAAGTGGCTGGAAAAACTGGATGAGCTTGCGCCGGAGGAGAACGGCATGACGCAGTGGGAGTATCAGGAAGTGCTGGTCAGGGCGAGTGATCGAGCAGCGCCGGATTTGCCGCTGTTGAGTGCTGATAAGCCTTTCACAACGGTGGAGCATTTTTACACCCGCCTGTTAAATGAGTACGGCGCGCAGGGCTGGGAGCTG
>CAZJSU010000076.1:7242-22526 GCA_964548765.1 uncultured Anaerolineaceae bacterium | reverse complement strand
GCACTGCTGGTGAAAGGCGGCATCATCCAGCAGGCGGCGCACGACTTCTGTGAGCGCGTCCACATCCTCAAAGCCGACCGCCACGCCCGCGCCGCTGTTATTGAGGATTTCGCCGCCAACGCCTTCCAGCCCGGCGGCAATCGGCACACCACAGGCCATCGCCTCAAAGAATTTGCCGGGGATGGTGCCGCGATAGAGGTCCTGATCGCGGAAGCAGAGGTACGTCAGATAAGAGGCCGCCCACGCCTGCGGGATTTCCTCATGCTCAAGCAGCCCCAGCCAGCGCAGGTTGGGCAGGGTGCCGCTGGCGATTTGCCGCTCCACGATGCTGTTCTGGCTGCCCGCGCCGATGAACACAAACAGCACGTCGTCATGGTCTAAAAAGCGCCGCGCGACCTCGAACATGGTTTCAAAGTGGTACTGGGTAGCAAAGGTGCCGATAAACGTGACCAGCCGCTTATCCACAGGCAGGCCGTGACGTTCACGAAAGGCGCTGTCATCCAGGCCGGGGCGAAAGCGTTCCAGATCAACACCGTTATCAATAAACTGCACATGCTCACGCGGGCCGACATAGCGCTGAATGTCGTCTACCCAGTTGGGGCTGAGGGTGCTGATCGCCGCCGCGCCGCGATACATGACATCTACCCCCCATCGTGCCAGCCGATAGACCGGATGGGTCTCCGTCAGCGCGCCTACCGTCAGCAGATGCTCCGGCCACATGGCCGAGACGTGCATGACATAAGGCACGTTCAACACTTTTGCAAGAAACGCCGCCGCCGCGCAGGTAAACACCGGCTGCGCTTCTACAAAAATCACGTCCGGTTTTGGCAGGCTTAAGCCGCGCAGGCTGGCGGTGAGCATAAACGAAAGCTGGCTGATGAGCCGCCGCGTGATTTTCGGGCTGGGCGTTGCCCACAGCCATGTCTGGATCACACGCACGCCGCCGCGCCGTTCCTCAACTTCCCACGCGCCCTGATAATCCGGGTGGATGCGCCCTTCGGGATAATGCGGGAGCGTGGTGAGGACAGTCACCTCATGCCCCCGCTGGCGCAACAGCCGCGCCAGCCGCGACAGGCGCACCGCCGCCGCCCCGGAATCCGGCTCGAAGTAGGATGTCACCATCAGAATGTGCATGAGGCAGGTGTCCTTTGCGGTTAACGCTTCAACACAGGGTCGGCAGTCGTGTAAAAATCGGCGAACGGCTGTCTGGCCTGCATCGCCTGATAGCGCCGCTCCATCCGCGCCAGCAGCCCCTCGTTGTTGAGATCGAGGCGCATTTCGTAAGCATCTTCGTTGTTGTTGCGATAGTAATTGGCTTTTGTGCCGATCGTCTCGAATTCGTACTTTTCGTACAGGTGCTGCGCCACTATGTTGCTCACGCGGACTTCCAGCACGATGTAGGCCGCGCCCAGCGTGACCGCCCGGTGAATCATGCCGACCAGCAAAATCTCGCCGAAGCCCTGCCCGCGCCATGCCGGGTGCGAGGCGATGGTGCTGATATGGCCTTCATCCACGATG
This sequence comes from uncultured Anaerolineaceae bacterium, assembly GCA_964548765.1. Lineage (GTDB taxonomy): Bacteria > Chloroflexota > Anaerolineae > Aggregatilineales > Phototrophicaceae > JAIOHN01. Next base: position 21,008 of record CAZJSU010000076.1, on the reverse strand, counting down.
TTCCACAGGCCGCCATAGCCGACGATCATCCCCTGTGCCTCGTGATGATTGTTCCAGCCGCGCAGCCAGCGCCGCCAGCCGCTGGCAGGCGGGGCCGTCCCCGCTGCGCGCTCCAGCACGACCATATGGCTGTAGCTGGATTCGCCCACCTCGTAGGCATAGGAGCGGGCTGACCAGGGTGGGTCGAAGGAGTGATTATCAATGACAACGACCTGCGGAATATCCGCCGGGCGCATGTAACGCAGTGTGAGTGTACTCATGCCGGGCTGTCTTTAGTTTTGATGTAGAGCGGCACAAGATGCGCCGGGTTAAACGCGGTCTCGCCCAGTTCGGCCAGCAGCGCCAGCGCTTCCTCTGCCAGAAAACCCGCGCGGCGCAGACGATAGACCGCCGGGGCGAGCCGCACGGACACACCGTTGGCTTGTGCTTCCAGCAGCGCCGCCTTCCCGTCCTCGTCAATGTCGCCCGCAATAAACGCCGGGCCGTCTATGCTGGACAGCAGCGACGGCCAATCCGTAATCTGCGGTTCGCCACGATTCCCCCACTGGCCCTTTTTCCAGCGATAGGTGGCGGCGATGACACGCCCACGCCCGGCCTCCACCGTCGTGATGAGGGCGTGACCCTGATAGACGGGCTGGGCGGCAGCGAGGGTGTCCAGCGTGGAGATGCCCACCAGCGGCAGGCTGTAGACGGTAGCAATGCCTTTTGCCAGCGCCACGCCAATCCGCAGCCCGGTATACGACCCCGGCCCGATAGACACCGCCAGCGCTGTCAGGTCATCGAAGGTGACGGCGCAGCGTTGCAGCAGCTCGTGAATCGTCGGGGCGAGTTCGGCAGTATGGTTATTGTCGGTGCGCCATGTCTGCTCAGCAGTCAGGTTCAGCCCATCATGCAGCGCAAGGCTCATAATGTGGGTAGCGGTATCAATAGCCAGTAACATGCGGTCAAACCCCTAGTAGCCGAAGGCAGCTTCGCGGAACTGCTGCACAAGCTCCTCGTAGCGTTTGCCTGTCGCGTTAATCATGATATTACGACGGGTGTGTTCCAGAATGCGCAGCTCGACCCACAGGCGATCTTTGGGCAGCAGGCTCTCGATATGCTCCGGCCATTCAAAGATCACGGTGCCGCGTCCGCTTAACACGTCGTCCAGCCCGATGGACTCGGCATCACGCATGTCGTCCAGGCGGTAGCAGTCCAGATGGTAAAGGCGCTGGCTGTCCTTATCACGGCGGTGTTCATGGATGAGGTTGAAGGTCGGGCTGGTGAGCGGGTACTTCGCGCCCCACCCCTTGCCGATGCCGCTGGCAAACATGGTCTTGCCCGCGCCCATATCCCCGGATAAACAGATCACGTCGCCCGGCAGCAGCAGGCTTCCCAGCCGCGCGCCGAGACGTTGTGTCTGCTCCGCGCTGTGACTGATGATGTCAATTTCGCCATCTCTGAGGATTGGCACAGATTGCCCCCGGTGAAAAGCACTCTAAAGCGGCGATTATACATCGCCCCGCCGCGCCCATAAAGGGGCTGCCTCGGACCGCGTTAACAGAAACAAAGCGATTCCAAACCCTCCGCAAATTGTTTCATTTATAACCCGTTCTTATAATCATTAAGACTGAGTGAAAGTTTGATGATGTTTCGCAACCTGAGTTTACACCAGCGCCTGATTTTCATCACTGTTGGCATGATGTTTTTTATCGTGGCGGTGGTGTCGCTGGTTTTATTCTACAACAGCCGCGATCTGGTCAGCAGGCAGGGGATCGCCACCGGGGAAGCGCGTAACCAGAGCATGGCGCACGCGCTGGACGCACGGCTGGCGGCGGCGGTGTTCGCCCGCCTGATGGAAGTCGCCCCTGTACCAGAGGACACAGGCAGGCTTCAGCCTTCGGCACTGCCAAATGAAGCAGGTGATGCCGTGCTTGTCTCGCTCACGGTGGACGCGATAGCCGGCCAACCCACGCGCCGGATTCAGGCGCGTTTGCCGCTGGCGCAGATTAGGGGCGTGGTTGAAACGGTGTCGCCCGCGCAGGGGGGCTACAGTTTCCTGCTGCACAGTAACGGCAGGCTGCTGGCTGTGATGAAGGGGACAGGCGCGCCGGCAGACCAGAGCGCCGTGCCACCCGAAGCACTGCGCGCGGTCATTGAAGCGCTGCCCGGCGGCCAGCAAACCGCCGTGCGCGACACGCCTTCGCTGTTTCCCGGCGAGGCGATGCTGATCTTCAACAGCACCTTACCGCAAACGGGCTGGCGGCTGGTGACAGCCCTGCCCGCCAACACCGTGTCAAGCCTCACGAACTTTATCCTTGTGGAAGTGATCTTCGTGCTGCTTATCAGCATGTGGGGCGTGGCGATGCTGGTGCGGGCGGTGCTGCGGCGCGGGCTGATCTGGCCGCTGAACGATCTGACCGTCGCGGCGCAGGAGATCGGCGCGGGGGATATGCGCTACGAAATCCGCTACCAGCATTATCAGGATGAGATCGGCAAGCTGGCGCGCGCGCTGGAAGACATGAAAACCAACATCGCGTTCTATTACGAGGAACTCTCGCGCTGGAGCCGCAAGCTGGAGGAGCGCGTCAGCCAGCGCACGCATGAAGTTAATCTGGCACGCGAGCAGGCGCAGGACAAAGCCACCGAACTGCAAGCGGTGTATGATGCCTCGCTCTCCGTCGTCAGCGATCACCAGCTTCCGGTGATTCTGCAAACGCTGACCGAGCGCATCACCGCGCTGCTGCCCGCCAGCCACGCGGCGGTGTGGCTGCTGACATCGGACAGGCAGCACCTGCGGCTGGTCGCCAGCACGCCGCCGGACGATGAACGGCTGAATACGATGAGTCCGGCGGCGGATGGGCCAGCGGGCATGGTCATCCAGACAGGCCAGCCGCTGATTCTGGAAGATTATACGGGCTGGCGGGGGCGGCTGGCGGCAGACCCGCCGGAGATCGCGCAGGCGCTGGCGGTGCCGCTGATGTTCTACAACAGGCCGATTGGCGCGGTGGTCGCCGGGCGCGGGCCAAGCGAAGAGGTGTTCACGACCGACGATCAACGGCTGGTGACGCTGCTGGCGAACCTGATCTCGCCAGTGGTACGAAACGCCCAGCTTTACGTGCGGCTGGGCGAGGCGATGCAGGAGACGAAAAGCGCGAACGAAGTCAAGACGCGCTTTCTCGCCAGCGTGACGCATGAACTGCGTACCCCGTTGAATCTGGTCATTAACAATCTGGATTTCATGCGGATTGGCGAGTTTGGCGCGGTGAACGACGAACAGGCGATGCGGCTGAACCAGACCATGCGCAGCGCGGAGCATCTGCTGTATCTCATCAACGACCTGCTGGACGTGAGCAAGATTGAGGCGGGCGAGATGCAGTTGTTCATCCAGATGAGCGACCCGTTCCCGGTGATCGAGGACGCGCTGGACGCGGCGGTGGCGCTGGTGGAAAACCGCCCGGTAACGCTTCAGGCCGACCTGCCGCCAGAGATGCCGCCGATCCCGATGGACGCGCGCCGGGTGCGGCAGGTGCTGACGAACCTGCTCTCCAACGCCATCAAGTTCACGCCAGAGGGCGACGTGCGGCTTGAGGTGCGCCTGCTGGATGACGTGATCGAATTCAGCGTCAGCGATACCGGAATCGGGATTCCGGCGGATGAGATGAACAAGCTGTTCAGGATGTTCGAGCGCACCAACCGCGCCCGGCACATGGGCATCGAGGGGACGGGGCTGGGGCTGCCAATATCGCGTTATCTGGTGGAGGCGCACGGCGGGCAGTTTCGGGTAGAATCGCAGCTTGGCAAAGGCAGCCGCTTTAGCTTCACCCTGCCGCGCACCCAGACCAGCAGCGCAGCACCGGGCAAGCGCATTACCGCGCTCATGGAGCAGGTGGATTTTTAGCCGCCGCGCCGGTTACGTTGTCAATCCCCCCTATGCAGGATAGAATCACATTTATGACAACCACTTCACCAGATGACCTCGACCTCACACAGTTCAGCGCGCTCGTCGTCGAAGATGACGCGGGCGGCATGGCGATTATCAGCGTGATGATGCGCTATCTGGGGGTGATGATTTACATCAACACCACCGGCGAAGGCGTGCTGGAGATGGCGCGCGCCATGAAGCCCAAACCGAGCGTGATTTTCCTCGACCTCGCGCTGCCCCGCGTCAGCGGCTACGACGTGCTGAAGGCCATCCGCGCCGACGAGCGGCTGAAGGATGTGCTGGTGATCGCCGTGACCGCGCAGGATGCCGACGCGGAAATCCCCAAATGCAAGGAAGCCGGCTTTGATGGCTTCATCGGCAAGCCGATCAGCCGTTCGCGCTTTCCGCGACAGGTACGGCGCATCCTCAGCGGCGAAACGGTGTGGGAAACGTATTAAAGGCGGCGCTATGACCTTCCGTGATGATGCACTGGCGGGGCAGCATGTTCTGATTTCCGGCGGCTGTGGCGCGATCGGGCTGGGCGTGGTGCGTAAGCTGATCGCGCATGGCGCGCATGTCAGCATCAACGACGTGCTGGACCCGATTACCGCCGCCGCGCGGCTGGTGGAGATGCCGCCGGACAGGTTCTTCTATGTGCCGGGCGACCTTACCCAACCGGAAACCGCGCAGCAGGTGGTACAGGCCGCGCGGGAGCGCTTCGGCCCGCTGCATACCGCGTTGTGCCATGCCGGGGTGGTCATTCCCGCGCCGCTGCTGGATTTCACGGCGGACGACTGGGACAGCCTGATGGCGGTGAACGTCAAAGCGGCATTTTTACTGGGGCAGGCCGCCGCCCGCGCGATGCTGGCCGATGGCATCCCCGGCCATCTGATTTTTACGACCTCATGGGTTGCCAATGTCCCCTGGCCGGAGATCGGCCCGTACAACGCCAGCAAGGCCGCCATGAACCAGTTGATGCGCTCATTCGCGCGGGAACTGGCCGATAAAGGCATCCGCGCCAACGCCATCGCGCCCGGCATCGTCAGCGTGGGCATGGCGAAACAGCAGTGGGATACCGACCCCGTTTATCAGGCACGCGCGAAAAAGGCCATCCCGCTCGGCCACATGCAGCCGCTTGACTCGGTAGCGGATGCTTTCGTGTTCCTGTGCAGCCCTGCCGCCAGCTACATGACCGGCTCGGTATTGACCGTAGATGGTGGGTGCAGCCTGTACCCGATGGACGAATAAGCCTTAACGCCCTCTTGATGCCGCAGCTTCAGGAATTGTGGTAGGCTGGCGTGTAGAAGCATACACGCGCTGATTAACGGACACCCCGCTATGCGTTATCCACTTACGTATTACCTTGTCTTTATCCCGCTTGCCGCGTTTGGCCTGCTGCTGGCGATCACATGGTTCATGAATACGACCAGCGACCCATCGCCAGGCCAATATCTGGTTTGCGGTGTGGAAGCCGACCAGAACACGCCGGGCAGAGCCTATGTTCAATTGCAACAGTATTACTGCCGTTCTGATAACCTTGATGGTCGTATTGTCTACGCGACAGATGATTACGGCCAGCACTGGTATCGCACGTCGGAACGGGGCGAGGCACAGATATTTGAACGTAAGAATATCGCACAGCTTAGCCAGGATTATTTTAGCGATGCCTTATACTATAACAGTGAGCCTGTCTGGTCGTTTCCCCGGCGCGGCTTTCGCCAGTTTTTTTGGGAACTTAGTAATTTTTTTCCAAGCTACCACTATTTGAGCAGCGATCGGGCGCATGGCATCAGTTATGTGGCGCTTGGGGAATATGGTGTGCTGGTGGGGCCATATCCGCCGGATAGCACCACGCGCCCGTGGCTGCTGTATAACGATGCCATCCCGGAACTTGACCACCGCGTATTCACCATCCGCAACCCGTTTCACCTGCTGGTCATCGCGCTGCTGGGGCTGGCGGTGCCGCCGCTGCCGTTTATCCATACATGGCTGCTGACGCAGGTGTGGCGCTACGCCGCGCCGGACGACGAGGCGGAGGGGGCGCGGCGCGCGGCGTGGCGGGTGTCTGTGCAGCTTTCGGTGCTGGCGCTGGCCGCCATCCTCATCTGGCTGACCAATATGAGCGTGGACTTTTACGACATCGTGATCGGCATGTCGCTCATCACCGTCAGCCTGAGCGTGGCGACAGCGGTGCAGATCGGGCGCGCGGGCGGCTTCTCGAATAACTTCACGCTCAGGCTGGCCGCCGCGACCGGGCTGGTATCGCTGGTGGTGCCTGTCGGCGTGGCGACCACGCCTTACGGCTTCGGCTGGTTTGTCATTATCGGGCTGCTGTTAGGCTTCATCATCTACCGCCGCACGCTGGTGGTGGAGATGGGCATTAACGCGACACAGGGGCAGACAGACCGCCTGACACTGGAGATCACGGGCGGCATGGCGGTTATCCTCTGTGTTTTGTCTGGCATCTCCATCACCCAGATCGTCGCTCTTGTGGGCGGCCTATTGTATGTGCTGGTACGCCTCGGCCTCGTTGAAATGCAGCAGGCATCGGCTGAAAAATCGAAGGCGGTGGCTGCATCCAGCGCGCCCTACGGCGCGCTGCTCGGCAGCGGCGACTGGTGGGTGATGTGGTTCCTGATGACGCTGGGCTGGGTTTTTAGCACGCTGGCCGTTGGGGGTATGATCTTCGTCACGCAGCTACTGGCTTATGGCTATTTTTCAGGGATTGGGAACGGATATTATTGATTATCATTGTAGGAGCGCAGCACTGCTGCGCCCCTACACATGAATGACGATTGCAGCCGGACGCGCCGTTGCGCGTCCCTACAACTCGTAAATCCTGATTCCTACTCTGTCACCTTGACCGGGTTGCTCAGTTCGCCGAGACCGTCAATGGTGATCGTCACCACATCGCCATCCTGCAAATAACGCTTGGGGTTCATGCCCTCACCCACGCCGTCCGGCGTTCCGGTCAGGATCACGTCGCCCGGCTCCAGCGTGAACATGCGCGAGCAGTACGCGATCAGATGGCGGATGCTGAAAATCATGTTTTTGGTGTTGCTCTCCTGCATCACCTCGTCGTTGACCATCGTCTTGATGTTGAGGTTCTGCGGGTCTTCGATCTCGTCACGGGTGACGAGGTACGGCCCCAGCGGGCAGAAGGTGTCGAGGCTTTTGCCGCGCGTCCACTGGCTGTCGGTACGCAGTTGCAGGTCGCGCGCCGAAACGTCGTTGGCGATGGTGTAACCGTAGACATGGTTGTATGCGTCTTCCTCGCTGACGTTGCGTCCCTTCCTGCCGATGATGACCGCCAGCTCGCCCTCCCAATCCACCTCATTGGTGATGGATTTGCTCCACGTGATTTGTTCGCCGGGGGCGATGACTGAACTGGAGAACTTGGCGAAGATGATCGGCGCTTTGGGGATGTCGCTGCCGGTTTCCTTCGCGTGTTCGGCATAGTTGCGCCCGATGGCGATGATCTTGCCGGGGCGCAGCGGCGCAAGCACCTTCACCTGTGCCAGCGGGTGACTGAGGCTGATGCGGTTGGGCATGATGTTGCGGCGCAGCACGTCGTTCATCGTCATCGTGTCCGACCCGGAGATGACATACACCTGCTCACCATCCACCTCGCCAAGCTGAGTACGCAGACCGTTTGAGAAACGTATCAATTTCATCGTGCGATTTACCCTTAATCCCTAAAGACTCGTACAGGTTAATTGTACCCATGACCAGCGCTGCCTGCTGCTATTGGTTGTGGCTGGCGAAAGATGAAATCAGGATTAACGTATGCATAAAAACATGACAATCAACGTTGTAAATAATTTTTACCTGTGTTAAAATAGTATCATCATTACCGGAAAAGTGTTTTCACTCCGGTTTCAAACAGGAGATTTTCGGATGAGTGTGATGAATACAACCCGACAAGCGCATAAAGCACAGGAGCAGCAGCCATCGCAGTGGTTCACGCAGGAATGGCTGGAGCCGCGCCTTGTGGTCGTCACCGGGGCGGCCATCGCCCTCAGCTTTTTAGGGGAACGCCTCGGCTGGCCGGGCGCGCTGATTCTCATGCTGAACGTGATCTCGTATGTGGCTGGCGGTTTTTATGGCGCGAAGACCGCCATTGAAAGCCTGCTACAAAAGCGGATTGATGTGGATATGCTGATGGTGCTGGCGGCGCTGGGCGCGGCGGCGATTGACCAGTGGCACGAAGGCGCGATCCTGCTGTTCCTGTTCTCGCTCAGCAACGTGCTACAGGATTACGCCATCGGGCGCAGCCGTCAGGCGATTAAGGGGCTGCTGAAGCTCTACCCGGAAGAAGCACGAGTGCAGCGCGGCGAGAAGATCGTTTCCATCAAGGCCAGCGACATTCGGGTTGGCGAAATCGTGCTGATCCAGCCCGGCGAACGCCTGCCAGTGGACGGCGTGGTGGTCAGCGGGCGCTCGGCGGTAGATCAGGCACCGATCACAGGCGAGTCGATTCCGGTGGAGAAGCAGCCGGGCGATCAGGTTTTCGCTGGCACGCTGAACCAGCAGGGCGCGCTGGACATCAAGGCGACGCAGCCGCCATCCAACACGACGCTGGCGCGCGTGATTAAGATGGTGGAGGAAGCGCAGGACAGCAAAGCGCCGACTGAGCGCTTTCTGGACAGGTTCGAGCAGGTCTACGCAACCATGATTATCGTCGGCGTGCTGCTGTTTATCACGCTGCCGCCGCTGCTGGGCTGGATAGACGACTTCAACGCGCATTTTTACCGGGCGATGGTGCTGATGACGGTAGCCTCACCGTGCGCCCTCATCATCAGCACGCCCGCCGCGTTCATTTCGGCCATCGCGTCGGCGGCGCGCGGCGGCATCCTGTTTAAAGGCGGCGCGTATATCGAGCAGATGGCAGCTGTCAAGGCGGTCGCTTTCGACAAGACCGGCACGCTGACAGAAGGCAAGCCGGTCGTCATGAACATCGTGCCTGCGGACGGCGTGACCGCCGATGAACTGCTGGCGGTGGCGGCGGCTGTCGAGGCACGCTCTGAGCATCCGCTGGCGCAGGCGGTTCTCCAGGCTGCCGAAGCGCGCGGGCTGGCGCTGGCCGAAGTCAGTGAGTTCGAGAACCTGCCCGGCAGAGGCATTCAGGCGAGCGTCAACGGGCAGCAGGTGCGGCTGGGCAGCCCTGCGTACATGCTGGCCGACGCTGACCTGCCAGAAGCGCTGGGCGCGGCGGCGGAAAGATTGCAGCGCGAAGGCAAGACGCTGGTTGTGGTGGCGCGTGGTGAGCAGTGGCTCGGCCTGGTCGCTATCGCTGACCGACTGCGCCCGGAGGCGAAAGCGGTGATCGCGCGGCTGAAGCGCAGCGGGATTGAAAGGATCGCCATGCTGACAGGCGATAATCCACTGGTGGCGGAAACAATCGCCGGCGAGGCAGGGATTGACGAGGTTTACGCGGGCCTGATGCCAGAGGACAAGGTGCGCGTGATCGAGCAGCTTAACGCGGAGACAGGCGCGGTAGCGATGGTGGGCGACGGGGTGAACGATGCCCCGGCGCTGGCAACGGCCAGCATCGGCATCGCTATGGGCGCGGCGGGGACAGATGTCGCGCTGGAAACCGCCGACGTGGTGCTGATGGGCGATAATCTGGCGCTGATTGACGAGGCCATCCACCTCAGCCGCCGGGCGCGGCAGGTGGTCTGGCAGAACATCGCCTTCTCGCTGGCGGTAATCGTCGTGCTGGTGATCGGCACCTTCGCTGTCAGCCTGCCGCTGCCGATCGGCGTGCTTGGTCACGAAGGCAGCACGGTGATTGTGGTGCTGCACGGGCTGATCGCGCTGCTGCTCCTGCCAGAGATCAAACGCCGCCGGGCGCGAAAGGCGGCATAAAACCGTGACTTGATGTGGGCGCAGCACGCTGCGCCCCCTACAGGCCGATGCGATGTACGTTTTTCGGGTTCGCCAGCCGCGCGGTTAACCGGGCATATCCGGGGCTGTCTGAAGTTCAGCGGCCAGCGCCCGCGCGGCTTCCAGCGTGGGGACAACACGGTAACTGTTGGCGAGGTTGGGATTGAGGCGGGCGAACACCGGAAACAACGATTTTATCAGGCCGTTAGTGCTGACGATAACCTGCATAGAGATGTTCTCTGGCTTGGTTCTGGCGATCCTTTTGCCCTGAACCAGCGCGCCGGATGCGAGTGAAACCTGCCCCTGCAAGTTAATCAATGCCACGACAGGATGGGACACGGACTCTGCCATATTGTTGCCTTCGACCCGTACCTGGTAAAATTCATCCCATGTCCACGGATCACTAAAATCATAGCGGATGATCGTTTTTTCGGGGTTATCCCATAATACCTGAATACCCATTTACACCAGCTTTCTTTGGCTCAGAATGGCCGTGCGCTATGGTCTGAGGCGGTTTTGCGCCGCGCCCGCACCGAATATATCTAAAAGTATATTCGGCTTAAACGCTTTTACGCTTAAGATTGTTGTGGAAAGGTAAAAATAATGAAGCTGCTGATTGCAACAACCAATGCGGGCAAAGTCCGCGAATATCAGACCCTGCTGGCCGACTCAGACCTGCCGCTGACGCTGCTCAATCTGCACGATGTCGGGCTGGAAGGCATGGACGTGGAAGAAAACGGCGACACGCTGGAAACCAACGCCAGCCTGAAAGCCCGCGCTTACGCCCAAGCCAGCGGCCTGCACGTGCTGGCCGATGATACCGGGTTGTTTGTGGATGCGCTCGGCGGCGTGCCGGGGGTGTACCCTGCCCGCTATGGCGGCCCTGGCCTGACGATGGCGCAGCGTCGCGCCAAACTGCTGGGCGAACTGAGTGACACGCCGAACGACCAGCGCAGCGCGCGTTTCATGTGTGTCATCGCGCTGGGCGACCCACAAACAGGCGGCGTGCAGACAGTCAGCGGGACGTGCGAAGGGCGTATTGCGATGGTGGATGACGACGGCGGGCAGGGGTTCGGCTACGACTCGCTGTTTATCCCGCAGGGGTACGATATGACATGGAGCTACGTGCCGCTGGACGAGAAAAACCGCATCAGCCACCGGGGGCAGGCGGTGCAGAAGTTAATCCCGCTGCTGCGCGGCATGATGGAGGCGTAGGGGTGCGGGCTGCACCCCTACAGTATTCCGCTTTAGCAACAGAGGGCGGAGGCTAATTCGCCTCCGTCGCTGGCGCTTCTTCGGTGGTTTCAACCTCTGGTATGGTGACTTCTGGCACCTCGGGCGCTCTGAAGTCCGGGTTTGGTTCGCCCAGCCCCGGCAGGTCGAACAGGAAAGGCGTGTTCGCCGGGACAAGCTGCAACGTGATGTTGTCGGCCAGATTGCGAATGTACTCGTACTGAATCAGGCTGGGGTTCGCCGCGATCTGCTCGCTGACCAGCCGCAGCGCCTCGGCCTGTGCCTGCGCGCGCAGCACGGCGGCCTCGGCCTCACCACGCGCGGCTTCGATAGCAGCGTTGGCCCGGCCACGTGCCTGCGTCTCGACACGCTGCGCTTCTGTGCGCGAGCGCTCCAGTTCCTGCGCCTCGATCTCTTTACGCTCGATGGCTTCCGCAAATTCCGGGCGGAAATTGACCGACCGCACCAGCAGCCCGGTCAGCTCAATGCCTTCCCGCTCGAAGCTGGTTCTGATGCGTTCCTCTATGGTGGTCTCTACATCGGCGCGGTTTTCGCCGTAAATCCCTTCAGCCTCATACTCCGACACCACGATACGCACCAGGTTACGCACTGTCGGGCGGACAAACTGCCCCTCATAGGTACTCTGCCAGCGCTGGTGAATCTGATTCAACGCGCTGGGGTTGAGGTTGTACAGCACGGTAATATCAAGCCGCACTTCCTGGCCGTCCTGTGTACGGGCAACGACAGCATCGCCGATCTGAGTGCCAGTCTCGTTGATGTCGGCCATGGTGTATTCCTGCTGGCGCACCGGGTAGATGGTGTACTCATAAAGTACCGGCACCACGATGTGCGTTCCTGCTGCCAGCGGCGGGTCCTGCAGATTACCGCTGATGACATTAAAGACCACCGCGCGTTCCTGCGGCTGTACGATGACAATACCAGAGCCGACCACGCTGAACAGTAAAAACAGGATCAGACCCGCCAGCGCCAGCGTAATGCCACCGCGTACTGTTCGCCCCTGTGAAGCTGAAACCACAACTAAGGCAATACCACCCAGAAAGGCCAGCAGCCCCAACAGCGACAGAATGCCGAGTAAGCCGCTTAATCCACTCATCCACTATGCTCCTTGCATATATTGAGAAACTAAACCTGAGTCCAACCGATTATAACACGCCGCCGCTGGATTACCTGTTTTATGACGGATACATCCTCAAAAACTAGGGGGTTTATCGTGGCGATTTTGACGGCGGCGCGCTGCATGTCTAAAATTCACTGGATATTTGGGCAGGTGAGCGGCGAAAAAAGCCACACCTGCAGAGGACAACGCGCGCTGCTATGCATAATTTCTATACGACGATTGGCCCGCTGACGTTGCAGACATATACCCTGCTGCTGGCTTTGGGCATCAGCACCGGGGCGGCGCTGGGTGCGTACCGCCTGCGCGTACAGCCCGGACGTGTGGCCGATGTTTACCTGCTGGCGCTGGCGGGGGGGATTGCTGGCGCGCGGGTTGGGCATGTTGTGCTGAACTGGGCGCATTTTGCCAGCGTCCCGGCTGAGATCATCCGCCTGAACAGCGGCGGGCTGGACTGGCACGGCGCGGTGCTGGGCGCGCTGGCAGGGCTGGCGCTGGGCGCGCGCTGGCGGGGGTTCAGCGTCGGCACGCTGCTCGATTCGCTGGTGCTGGCGCTGCCGCTGATCGCGCTGGCCGGGTGGCTCGGCTGCTGGGCGGCGGGCTGTGCTTTCGGCGCGGAAGTAGACACACTGGCGAATCATTCGCCGCTGGTGGTTTCGTTCATGCCGGATGTCTACGGCATCCCTGCCCCGCGCTATCACACACAGATTTTCGGCGCTGCCACCGCACTGGTGCTGCTGCTGCTGGCCGGGCTGCTGGTCTGGCGCGGGTGGCTGGTGGGCAGGCGCTTCTGGCTGCTGCTGGCGCTGTTAAGCCTGCTGACATTCATCATCGGCTTCTTCCGTGCTGACTACGCCGTAATGGTGGGCGGTCTGCGCGCTGACCAGTGGCTTGACCTTGCGCTGCTGGCGATCAGCCTGTCTGGCGCGTGGCGGCTGCGTGGAACAGGAAAGGGGCTTTGATGGGTCATTCACATTCCCACAGCGATAAGGAAAACATCCGCCTCGCTTTCTTCCTTAATCTGGCCTTCACGCTTTTTGAAATTGCTGGCGGGCTGGCGATTAACAGCGTCGCCATCCTGTCCGACGCGCTGCACGATCTAGGGGATAGTTTCTCGCTGGGGCTGGGGTGGTATCTTGAAGGCTACTCTGAGAAGGCCAGCGACCAGAAATATTCTTACGGCTATCGGCGCTTTTCGCTGCTGGGCGCGTTCATTAACGCGCTGATCCTCGTGGGCGGGTCACTGCTGATCCTGTCACAGGCCATCCCACGACTGGCCGACCCACAGCCGTTCAACGCGCCGGGGATGATCGTCTTTGCGCTGATCGGGGTCGCGGTGAACGGCTTTGCCGCGCTGCGCCTGCGCGGCTCGGGATCGGCCAATGCACAGGTGATCGGCTGGCATCTGCTGGAGGATGTGCTGGGCTGGGCGGCGGTGCTGGTGGTGGGTATCGTGTCGCTGTTCGTCCACCTGCCGATCCTCGACCCGATCCTGTCCGTGCTGATTACGCTTTATGTGCTGTTCAACGTCCTGCGTAACCTGAAAAACGCTGCGGAACTGTTTCTTCAGGCCGTGCCGGGGGATATTAACGCCGATGAGGTCATGTC
>CAZJSU010000076.1:0-7142 GCA_964548765.1 uncultured Anaerolineaceae bacterium | reverse complement strand
CGGAACTGTTTCTTCAGGCCGTGCCGGGGGATATTAACGCCGATGAGGTCATGTCTCGCCTGCTGGCGATTGACGGCGTGAAGTCAGTCCATCACCTGCACATCTGGTCGCTGGATGGCGAGCATAACGTGTTTACCACGCATCTGGTCATTGACGAAAGCGCCAGCAAGGAAGACGCGATACGCATCAAAGCCGCAGCCCGACACGCGGTGCGCGATCTGGATGTGGAACACATCACCATTGAAGTGGAATACGAAAACGAAGACTGCACGATGAAGGAAGATCAGCACACATGAACACACACTATGACCTCATTTTACGCAACGGCCTGCTGTACGACGGCAGCGGCGCGCCGCCTGTAAAGGGCGACCTCGCCATCAGCGGCGACACGATTGCCGCAATCGGGCAGCTACCGCCAGACGCGCAGGCCAGCCGCGAGCTTGATATAGGGGGGATGGCCATCGCGCCCGGCTTCATCAATATGCTGAGCTGGTCAGTCGAATCGCTGATCGAAGACGGGCGTTCGCAGAGTGAGATTCGGCAGGGGGTGACGCTGGAGGTCATGGGCGAAGGCTCATCCATGGGGCCGCTGAGTGACGAGATGAAAAAGGCTGGCCCCGGCACCTACATGGCGCAGGGGGACATCAGGTACGATGTCGAGTGGACGACGCTGGGCGAGTATCTGAAATGGCTGGAACAGCGCGGCGTGTCCTGCAACATCGCCTCGTTTGTCGGCTCGTCCACGCTGCGGATTTACGCGATGGGTTATGAAGACCGCCCGGCAGAGTGGGAAGAGATGGACGTGATGAAAGACCTGCTGCGCGAGGCGATGGAAGAAGGCGCGATGGGCATGTCTGCCGCGCTCATCTACACGCCAGCGGTCTACTCCGACACAGAAGAACTGGTCGAGCTGGCGCAGGTGGTGGCCGAGTACGACGGCATGTACATCTCGCATATCCGCAGCGAGAGCCAGACGTTTCTGGAAGCGCTGGAGGAATTTCTCGACATCGCCGAGCAGGCCGATGTCCGCGCCGAAGTCTATCACCTGAAGGCGGCAGGCCGCGCGAACTGGCACAAGCTGGACGAAGCGATTGCGATGATCGAAGAAGCGCGGGCGAACGGCCTGCACGTCACGGCTGATATGTACACCTACACCTATTCCGGCACCGGGCTGGATACCTGCATCCCGCCCTGGGCGCACGAAGGCGGCCACGACAAAATGATGGAACGCCTGCGCGACCCGAAAACCCGTGAGCGCATCAAGGCCGACATGAACACGCCCTCGGACAACTGGGACAATATGTTCACGGAATACACCAACCGCGCGGAGAATATCCTGCTGGCGGGCTTTAAGAAGGAAGAACTCAAGCCGCTGCAGGGCAAACGGCTGTCTGAAGTCATGGCAGAGCGCGGCACGTCGGCAGAGGATACGATCATAGATTTAATTCTGGAGGACGACAGCCGCATCTTCACCATTTACTTCAACATGGACGAGGACAACCTGCGTAAACAGATCGCGCTGCCCTGGGTCAGCTTCTGCTCAGACGCGGAGTCGCAAGCGCCGGAAGGGGTCTTCCTCAAGACCAACCCGCACCCGCGCGCGTATGGCGCGTTCGCGCGGCTGCTGGCGAAGTATGTGCGCGACGAGGGGATTATCTCGCTGGAAGAAGCCATCCGCCGCCTGACATCGTTCCCGGCGGCCAACCTGAAGATTGAAAAGCGCGGCGCGCTGCGCGAGGGCTATTACGCCGATGTCGTGGTGTTCGACCCGGCAGCGGTGCAGGATCATGCCACGCCGGAGAACCCGCACCAGTACGCCACAGGCATGACGCACGTGTTCGTCAACGGCGTGCAGGTGCTTGAGGATGGCGAACACACAGGCGCGAAGCCGGGGCGGGTGGTGCGCGGGCCGGGTTATAAAAAGTTCCCGTTTTCCCATGAGTACCCCGAAGCGCTGCACCCCTTCCTGAAGCTGGGTGATGAGTACGACGGCATGTATACCGAGTTCGGTATTGGCCGGGGATACATCCCCGACCTCATCCGCATGGCGACGGATATACGCCTGCTGGAATACACCACCGACAGCGCGCCGCTTTATGCGCCAGTTCATGCCATCCGGCGGCTGGCACAACTGCGCCCAAAAGAGGCGATCGAGCCGTTGATCGGGCTGCTGGAAACCGGGCATCCGTTTATGGTGCTGCGCGAGCTGCCGCAGGCGATGGGGGAATTTGGCACGGCGGCCATCACGCCGCTGCAAGCCTACCTGAGCGACCCGGCGCGTGAGGATTATGCGCGTTCGCTGGCGGCTATTACGCTGCTGGCTGTCGGCAATGCACAGTCGCCAGAGATTTACGCCCTGTGCGAAGCGCTGGTCATCCAGCAGTTGGAGAAATACGAGGAGAACAGCCCGCTGCTCAACGCCTTCCTCATCAATCACCTGGTCGGGGCCGGGGCGGAGGCGGAAGCGCTGTTCGAGCGTATCTTTGCGGCGGGGCGTGTGGACGAGGACGTGACCGGAGGATGGGAGGCGCTACAGGTCAAGCTCGGCCTGCGCCCGTCGGATGAGCTTCAGGAGATGCTGGAAGAAGGGGAAGCGGACGACGGCGAGGACAACGTGGCCGCCACAGGCCAGCACAGGGCCACCGCTAAAAAGAAAGCCAGACGCAAACAGTCGGCAAAGATGAAGAAACAAAATCGCCGGAAGAAGCGCTGATGATTGGTTGTTACCAAATCGCGGCCTTATGGTAAACTACACACCAACTACTCTCTCCACCCTGCACTCAAGGAGTCACTATGCGGATTACCGTCGGGCTGGCACAGATTTACCCCAAACTGGGCGATGTGAAAGCCAACCTTGCCAAGCATCTCGATTACATCCGCCAGGCCGACGAGCGCGGTGTGGATTTACTGGTGTTCCCGGAACTGTCGCTGACAGGCTATCAGGTGCAGGACATGGTGCCAGAAGTCGCAATCCGCACCAACCGCGACGATAACACCTTCCGCGCCCTGCTGGAAGCCAGCGCGCACATGGACATCGTGTTCGGCTTCGTCCATGCCGATAAGCGCCAGCGCTTCTACATCGCCAACGCCTATCTTTCGCAGGGCGAGCTGCTGCATGTGCATCACAAGATGTACCTGCCCACTTATGGCATGTTCGACGACGCGCGTTACTTTGATCACGGCGAGAGCGCCCGCGCCTTCGACACGCGCTTTGGGCGGGTGGGGATGCTGATCTGCGAGGACTTCTGGCATATGTCCTCGCCCTATCTGCTGTGGATGGACGGCGCGGACATCTTCATCTTCAACAGTTGCAGCCCCAGCCGGGGGGTCAGCGCCGCCGAGGGCGACCGCCTGACCGTCTCGCGCTGGGTAGAACGGCTGAATCAGGCCTACGCCAGCATGTTCACCACCTACGTCATCCACGCCAGCCGCGTCGGTTATGAAGATGGCAAGAATTTCTGGGGCGGGTCATCGGTGGCCGACCCGAACGGTGATTTTCTGACCTATGGCCTGTACTTCGACGAGGCGCTCATCACCCAGTCCGTAGACCTGAACCAGATTCACCGGACGCGCAGCATGAACCCGCTGCTGCGTGACGAGCGACCACAGCTTGTCCATGATGAACTGGCGCGTATTCTGCGGCGGGACAAGGCATGAACGATAAAACCACGCTCGCCCGCAGCAATGCCGGAATGCGGCTCATCGCGCAGACCACCTTCCTCAACCAGAAGAACACTGAGCGGCTGGAAGCGTTCATCCAGCAGAGTTACACCGACGATGCGCTGGCGGAAGAGTCGGCACAGGCACGCTTTGCCGCGCTGCAGGCACTCGCCGTGCAGGCCGGGCGGCTGCGGCTGCATCAGGCGCTGGCGCTGGATAAACACCGGGTGATCGTCGTGATGCGCGGCGAACATGCCGACCAGTTTTATTATCTTGAAATGACCGTTGAAGAAGATTACCCGCACAAAATAACCGCATACCAGCACCAGCTTATGGAGGAAGGTTCGTAAAGCGTTTGATTATGGGTATGGCATCGTAATAAATCGTAATCATAGAGGCGGTCTGCACGTTTTACAGACTTAAAGCGCTTTACAATTATTAATAAGGATAGCTATACGCGAGGCGCTATGGCGCTTACACCACCTCAAATTGACCTGATCCGCCAGTGCAGCAAGGACGAAGACGCTTTCGAGCAGCTTCTCGCGCTGTACACCAGCCTTTCTGACAAAGCCGCGCGTGTTGATACGGTTGAGGCTCAGCTTCGCGCCACTGAAGAACGTTTTAACCTGCTGGTGGGTGTGAACCACGATGCCGTGATTATATGGGACAAGGAGCTGCGCCGGACCGCTGTTTATGGTCACGCGGCGGGCAAGGGCAGGCAGGCCGCACCGGAGGCTGACCATAACGGCACTAGCGGGCTGACGAACCCCGAACTTGCCGCGATGTTCGAGTGGGAGAGCCGGCGGGCGCTGGCAGGCGACACAGTGCATTATGAATGGCAGGACGGCGATAATTATTACCGGACATCCCTCGCACCGATGCGCGATGAACACGGCGAAATCACGGGCGTGGCAGGCGTGATCAATAACGTAACGCAGCTTGTGGAAACCGAAAATGCGCTTCAGGAAGGCTGGCTCTTTGCAGAAAAGATCTGCTCCACGATCCCCGATCTGGTGTATGTGTACGACCTGATCGAACAGCGCGTGGTCTATGCCAACCGTGAACTGCGGCACCTTCTGGGTTACACCAGCAACCAGCTACAGGCCGGAGGCGCTGGCCTGCTGACCGACCTCATCCATCCCGACGACCTGCCCCGCCAGCAGGAAAGGATACTGCGCTTCCAAAACGCGCAGGACGGGGAGATGATCGAGGCGGAGTTTCGTATTCGCCACGCAGACGGCTACTGGTGCTGGATACACGTGCGCGATACCATCTTCACCCGTACCCCTGATGGCACACCGCAGCAGTATCTAGGGGTAGCGCGGGACATTTCCTCCCGTAAACAGGCCGAGGCCGAACTACAGGCCACCAGCCAGCGCTACAACCAGCTTGTGGAAAGCATCCCCGGCATGGTGTACCGCTTCACCGTCAGCCCGGCTGGCGAGGTGAACTTTGATTATGTCAGCCCAAGCAGTTGGGAGCTGAACCGGGTTGACGCGGTAGACGTGCTGCAAAACCCCAATTTGCTCACAGACCAGGTTCACCCGGAAGATCGCCCCGGCTACTGGGAAGCGACCAGACAGGCCGGCCTGTCGCTTGAGCCGCTGCACTGGGAAGGCCGGGTCGTTATCGAGGGCAAAACCTACTGGCGGCGTTTGGAAGCGCGCCCGCAAACACTGCCAGACGGTCAGGTCGTCTGGAACGGGCTTCAGACAGACATCACCGAGCAGAAAGAGGCAGAGGAAACGCGCCGCCAGCAGGCGCAGTTTGAGGTCACGCTGCGTAAAGAGCGCGAACTGCGGGAGCTAAAGGATAATATGATGCGGCGGATCGCCCATGAATTCCGCACCCCGCTGACGATTATCCTCACGTCCTACCAGATGATGCACCGCTACCGCGACCGTATGGACGAACAGATGATTGAGGCGCATATCAATAAGGTACAGAACGCGATTCGCCGCGTCACGGAGATGCTGGATGCCATCAGCGCGCTCATGAACCAACCGCTGGACCCGGTCTTTAGCCCGCTGGACATCAACGCAGAAATCCGGCATATTGCTGCGGAGATGCAGCAGACCATCGGCGCGCACCATTCGCTCAGGCTTGAACTCGATGAGCGCGTGGGGATGGTTACAGCCGACCGAAACCGGCTGGATACCATTATCAGCAACCTGCTTTCCAATGCGTTCCTCTATTCCCCACCGGGGACAGAAGTCACCCTGAGCCTTTACCCCGATGAGGCTGGCAGCGTTATCCTGACGGTTACTGATCAGGGGAAAGGGTTATCAGCCTACGATCAATCCAATATCTTTGAGCCGTTCTTCCGGGGCAGCAACGCCGGGGAGACTTCCGGCATCGGCCTGGGGCTATCGCTGGTACAGAGCATGGTTAGACTGTATCAGGGTAATATTCAATTTCAGAGCGAGCCGGGGGCAGGAACGACCGTCACCGTTTCGCTGCCGCTCATTTAGGATCGCTGCACAGGCAGCAACCAGCGCCTTTAACACGCATGAAAGCCATTGCCAATGATTACAACCGTGACCAAACCCGATCTCCTGCACCGTCTGGAGATTAATACCGACCTCACCCGCCGGATCATCACCGGTTTTATACAGGATCAGATCGCCAAGGCAGGCATGACCCGCGCCGTCATTGGCCTTTCCGGCGGCATCGACTCGGCGCTCTCGGCCTATCTGTCCGCAGAGGCGCTGGGCGCGGAAAATGTGCTGGCAGTGCGGATGCCCTATCGCACATCCGCGTCCAGCAGCATGACCGACGCGGAAACAGTGATTGAAGACCTCGGCCTGCCTACCCTGACGGTACCAGTGACGGAGATGGTGGAACCGCTGTTCGGGCGCTTCCCGGATATGAGCGACATCCGGCGCGGGAACATCATGGCGCGCCAGCGAATGATTATCCTTTACGATCAGTCGGTGGCCTTCGGCGGGCTGGTGATGGGGACAAGCAACAAGACGGAGTTCCTGCTGGGCTATACCACGATTTACGGCGACAGCGGCGTAGCGATGCAGCCGATTGCCGACCTCTACAAAGCGCAGGTGCGCCAACTGGCGCGGGCGGTGGGCGTGCCACAGGCCATCCTCGACAAAGCGCCCTCGGCAGACCTGTGGGAAGGCCAGACCGACGAGGCCGAACTGGGCTTCACTTATAACGATGTGGATCAGGTCTTGTTCCTGCTGGTGGACGAGCGCTACACGGTGGACGAGGTGGCTGATGAAGGCTTCGAGCGCGGCTTTGTCGAGAATGTCTGGCGGCGGGTGAAAGCCAACCATTACAAACGCACCATGCCCAACATCGCCAAAGTGAGCAAGCGCACCATCGGCCACGATTTTCTGTACCTGCGCGACTGGGTGGGAGATTAACGGTTCAACTGCCGGAAGGCGGAGCAACCCTGTAGGGGAGGGTCTGTGACCCTCCCGCATCAAGGGCGGGTTTGAAACTCGCCCCTACTACAAAGCGCGATA
>CAZJSU010000075.1:20416-23290 GCA_964548765.1 uncultured Anaerolineaceae bacterium | reverse complement strand
TCGGCGAGCTGATCCAGAACAAGCTGCGCATCGGCCTGCGCCGGACAGAGCGCGTGGTGAAAGAGCGTATGTCTATCCGCGAGTCGGACAACATCACGCCTGTCGCGCTGGTGAATATCCGCCCGGTGGTCGCGGCGATCCGTGAGTTCTTCGGCTCGTCACAGCTTTCGCAGTTCATGGAGCAGACCAACCCACTGGCGGAACTGACGCATAAGCGCACACTCTCCGCGCTTGGCCCCGGCGGTCTGCGGCGCGAGCGCGCGGGCTTCGACGTGCGTGACGTGCATCACAGCCACTATGGGCGTATCTGCCCGATTGAAACGCCGGAAGGCCCGAATATCGGCCTGATCGGTCGTCTTGCCAGTTACGGGCGGGTGAACGAGTATGGCTTTGTCGAAACCCCGTACCGCGAGGTCGTGAAATTCCTCGCGCCGGATGACCCCGAAATCATCGGGCGCACCCTGCGCGAAGATGTGGAAGACGACAAGGGCAACGTCATCGCCAGCGAAGACGACGTGATTGACCGCGAACTGGCGCAGAAGATCGCCAAGGCGGGCGTTCAGAAAGTGCCGATCATGCCGTTTGTGACCAACAACACGGTTTATCTGTCGGCAGATCAGGAAGACAACTTCGTGATCGCGCAGGCTAATGCGCCGCTGGACGAGATGAAGCAGTTCGCCAACAAGCGCGTTTCGGTACGCATCAGCCAGAAATTCGCGGTGCTGCCCGTGCAGCGTGTGGATTACATGGACGTAGCGCCGCGCCAGATCGTGGGCATCAGCGCTGCACTCATCCCCTTCCTTGAGCATGACGATGCCAACCGCGCGCTGATGGGGTCGAACATGCAGCGTCAGGCCGTCCCCCTGCTGAAGCCGGACGTGCCGATTGTCAGCACGGGCATGGAAGGACAGGCGGCTTATGACAGCGGCCAGGTGCTTGTGTCTGATGAAGAAGGCGAGGTCATCAGCGTACAGGGCGACCACATCACCGTGCGTAACCCCAGCGGCGAAGAGCGGGTCTACCGCCTGCGGAAGTACAACCGCTCGAACCAGTCCACCTGCATTGACCAGCGTCCGGTGGTCTTTAAAGGACAGTATATCCAGCCGGGACAGGTGATCGCGGACAGTTCCTCTACCGATCACGGCAATCTGGCGCTCGGTCATGACGTGCTGGGCGCGTTCCTGTCGTGGGATGGTGGTAATTACGAGGACGCGCTGCTGATTAGCGAGGAAATGCTGCGGAACGACAAGTTCACCAGTATCCATATCGAGAAGCATGAAATCGAGGCGCGCGACACCAAGCTGGGGCCGGAGGAAATCACCTACGACATCCCCAACGTCGGCGAGGACGCGCTGAAAGACCTCGACGAGTTCGGTATCGTCCGCATCGGCGCGGAAGTCGGCCCGAATGATATTCTGGTCGGCAAGATCACGCCGAAGGGCGAGAAGGAACTTAGCCCTGAAGAGAAGCTGCTGCGCGCGATCTTCGGCGAGAAGGCGCGCGAGGTGAAGGACTCTTCGCTGCGGCTGCCGCACGGTGAGAAGGGTAAGGTCGTGGACGTAAAGACCTTCACCCGCGAGGAACACCGCGACCTGCCCGCCGGCGTAGAGAAGATGGTGCGCGTGAGTGTGGCGCAAAAGCGTAAGCTGACTGTCGGCGACAAGATGGCCGGACGGCATGGAAACAAGGGCGTGATCTCCAAGATCGTGCCGATTGAGGACATGCCATACCTCGATGATGGCCGCCCGGTGGAGATCATCCTGAACCCGCTCGGCGTGCCGGGGCGTATGAATATCGGCCAGGTGCTGGAAATTCACCTCGGCTGGGCGGCGGAACGGCTGGGCTTCCGCGCGATTACCCCGGTGTTCGACGGCGCGAAGGAATACGAGATTCGGGCTGAACTGGGGCGCGCATGGATGATTGACATGGCGTGGAAGGAAATCAGCCGCCGCGCGTGGGAATGGATCAACCAGTTTGAGTATGACCCGGAAGAACTGGAAGACGACGACGAAGTGCGCCGTCTGTACATCCACGAATGGCTGGGGCAGCGCTCAGACTATGAAGCGGACCTGTTGATTACCGATCAGATTTACGCCCGCCGCGCTGTGCTGCGCGAATGGCTGCGTGAGATGGGTCACTACCCCGACGATCTGCTGATGTTCGAGACGACTGATCTTTCTGCGGCAGAGCGTCGCTCGCGTGATACCAACGCTATCGCGGTTTCGCTGCGCCTGTGGATGCAGTATGTAGACCCAGAGATCGAGATTCCCGATGGGCTGGACGAGCGCGAACTGTTCCAACTGGCCGACAAGGTGATGCTGCGTACCGGGCATCCGATACCGCACTATGGCAAGCACACGCTCTATGATGGGCGCACAGGCGAGCCGTTTGATCGCTCGGTGACGGTGGGCATCATCCACATGCTGAAGCTGGCGCATCTTGTCGAAGACAAGGTACACGCCCGCTCCACTGGCCCGTACAGCCTTGTGACGCAGCAGCCATTGGGCGGTAAGGCGCAGTTCGGCGGCCAGCGCTTCGGCGAAATGGAAGTGTGGGCGCTGGAAGCCTACGGCGCGGCCTATACCCTGCAAGAGATGCTCACGGTGAAATCCGACGACGTGCAGGGTCGCGTGAAGACCTACGAAGCTATCGTCAAGGGCGAGCCGATTGAAGAGCCGGGCATCCCCACCAGCTTCCGTGTACTGGTGAAGGAACTGCAAAGCCTCGGCCTGAGTGTCGAAGCGGTGGGCGAGACGGGCGAGATCATCACCTTTGGCAAGGAAGATGAGAAGGCGCGCACCCCGCGTATGCAGACCGGCCTGCTCAGCCTGACTGGCGATGCCGGCTCGGACTAATCCATCAAAGCAGAAGTTT
>CAZJSU010000075.1:0-20316 GCA_964548765.1 uncultured Anaerolineaceae bacterium | reverse complement strand
CTGCTCAGCCTGACTGGCGATGCCGGCTCGGACTAATCCATCAAAGCAGAAGTTTACAGAGGCGATCCAATCGGGTCGCCTCTGTTTATTTTCCCCGCCGCGCTCATGTAGTTTTCCCTCCTTAAAGGAGGGTGACACTCCCCTCTTTAGCTCATATCTTAAGTAGAAATACGTTTAAGTCACCTGCAAAAGATAAAGGGGAGCTCATGATTCTAGATCAACAGGGCGATCTGGTAAACATCTACCCTGCCAACGAGGTGCCGCACAATTATACGGAATATGCTCATCGCAAACAGTATCGCCTGCCTGAGGGCTGCTGGATTCTGTCTATCGTTAAAGGCGATGCGTGGTTATTCCAGAATGGTGAAGATAGGGTTCTGCACATGGGGGAGAAGTTACAAATTAACAATGAACAAGGGGATATGTACATCCGCAGTCTGTACGCGCGTGGTTTTGTAAAGTTTACTCTGGCCGCCATCGAAGTGAAGTAATACTTACGCGTCTACGGCTCTTTAACTAAAACCCCCGCCCTCAGCAAGAAGGACGGGGATGGGTTGTGTTCTGGCGTAATCGTTCAGCGCTTACTGAGCAAGCACTATCTCATCAGCGACGATAATCGGCAGGTCACGATAATCGGCATACGCTGGATCATCCAGATTGAGAATCAGGCCTGTCTGTTCGGTGAACTGCTCAGACTCAAGGGCCGGGTCGTACACCGTCCCACGCACACGCAGGCGGGTATCGCGCAGTTCTGCAAAGTTGGTCTCCTGGCCGGAGTTGTCAATGACCAGCACCTGCCCGCGAATACCGATAAGCTGATCCTGATACAGGGCGAACGCCTGTGTGCCGAGCGGATCGCCGATGAGGCCATTAATCACGACTTCCTGACCATAGAAGGCTTCGGGGTTGTCCACGATGTGGCCGATGGTCTGCACCACTTCGACATTCGTGACGGACTCGGCCACGATCACAGGCATGTTCTCGTACTCCGCGAAAGTGGCATCGTCTATCTCACGGTCAAGCTGCGCGCGCATTTCTTCAGAGCCGAACTGCTGCACCGTGCCTACAACACGCACACGGGTATCCGCAAGCTGGATAAAGTCCTGGCTTTCCTCGGTCTGGGCAAAGACCAGCACTTCATGACCCGGCCCTAAGAACTGTTCCTGATACAGCACGAACGAGTGTGTGTCCACCGCCCGCCCGACATAGCCATCTACCACCACCTGCTCACCGTAGTAAGCATCAGGCTCCTCTGTAATATCGCCTACCCATATCGGTAAATCGCCAGCCCACACCTCGCCGTACAGCGCGGGGTTAGGTGGCCCGGCGGGGGCGTAAGGATAGCCGTAACCAAGCTGGGTATAGAGCAGGTTGGAGTCGTAATAAAGCCGTGCTTCCACAATCTGCCCGGCCTCGACCTGATAAACACCCGCCATCGGGATCAGCACGTTTGCCCCGGTGGGAGGCTGTTGGGCGAACTCTCCGGTGTTTACGCCGGTAAATTCAAATTCGACCACGACAACCCCATCATCCGCCACGATATAACGGATAGGCATCGCAAGCGTATCGCTGAACGCCTGCCCATAAAAGGCATTCTGCGTCTGCGAGATCACATCCCGGCCAACAATGGGCGCGGCAGTGGTGGAGTCAAAGTACCGCGCGTCCTCTGCCAGCAGGTTAGGGTCGCGCGTTTCGAGGTAGGACTGCACAATCGCCAGGCTTTCCGCGTTCTCGTCACCAATGATAAGCGCGTCCTCAGCAGTGGTGGTATCCTGTGCAACCACCGTGAAGCCTATGCCTGTCGCCATTAAAATAACCAGCACAAGCCCTATAAAACGGGGAATCCGGTTGTTCATCTTCGCTCCTCTCCTAAGTTAATGCAAGAAAGCCGCGCCTTCTCGCCTGCCTACGCATGTAAAGCATAATTTCATTGTAAGTTACAAGCGTGGATACTTCACCGGGCGCAAAGGATAAGATTCGTGGGTCATCTGCAATGCAGGCGGGTCGGTCAGTTGGGCTATCGCGGCGTGGCCTTGTGGTTTAAGCAGTGGAGCGGGTATCCTTGTTGTCCACCGCATTTAAGTGTTGTAAATTTCACAAGCCGGGGCAAAATAAACACTGCTGTATCGGCCTGCGAGTACCCTTATGTCTTCGACAACTTCCCATCTCGATTTTCACCGCGTCGCTCCGATCTTTTTGCTGACCCTCGTGGATGTGCTGGGGCTGACGCTGATTCTGCCCCTGCTGCACCTGTACGCGATCAGTTTCGGCGCGTCGCCGCTGGAGATCGGGCTTGTGGTAGCGGCCTTCCCGCTATCGCAGCTTATCGGCCTGCCAGTGATGGGCGCGCTGTCTGACCGTTACGGGCGCAAACCGCTGCTGCTCATCAGCCAGTTCGCCACGTGTATCGGCTTTCTGATGCTGGGTATGGCGAATTCGCTGGCGCTGGTGATCCTGTCGCGGCTGGTGGACGGCATCTTCGGCGCGAACCTCTCCACCGCGCAGGCCGCGCTGAGCGACATCACCGACGACAGCACCCGCGCGCAGGGCTTGGGGCTGACCGGGGCGGCTTTCGGCCTCGGCTTCATCTTCGGGCCGGTGATGGCAATCGGCATTCTGGAATTTTCCGATAATCTGGCGATGCCCGCGTTCGCGGCTGCCGGATACTCGCTGCTCTCCATCGGCCTGACGCTGTTCATGTTCCGCGAAACGCTCCCCCCGGAAAAGCGCCAGCAGCAAAGCAGCCAGCGTAACCCGTTTTCCGCGCTGCGCCTGCTGCGCCAGCCGCAGATCAGCGCCCTGCTGCTGGTGATGTTCGCACAGCAGGTGGTGTTCTTCGGCTTCGAGAGCCTGCTAGGGTTATTCACGTTGAGCCGTCTGGGACTGCTTGGACAGGGCAACGCGCTGATCTTTATTCTGGTTGGCGCGGTGCTGGTGACGGTACAGGCGCGTTACATCGGGCGCTGGAGCCGCAGGTATGGCGAGGCGCGGCTGATGTACGCTTCGTTAGCGCTGCTGGCAATCGGGCTGCTGCTGTTCGCCTTTACGCCAGAGCAGCCGCACCCGCTGTACGTGCAGCGCGTGGCCGAGAATCACCTGCGCGAACAGGCCCCCAGCGGCGCGGAAAGCATTCTCGGCGATATTGGCGTACCACTGCCGCCCGATACCAATCGCGGGTTTGGCGGCCTGCTTTGGGTCATTGTGGCGATCCTACCGATCTCGGTCGGCGCGGGGTTAATTCGCCCAAGCATCAACACCCTGCTAACACGACAGGTCTCGGCACAGACTTATGGCCGTGTTCTGGGGTTAAGCGCCTCGGTGGTCAGCCTGGCGAATGGCTTCGCGCCGCTGTTGGGCGGCGGGCTGTTCCAGCAGTATGGCGAAACCGCGCCGTTTCTGCTGGGTGGGCTGGTCATGGCAGCGCTGGTGGTGGTGAGTCTTTTCGTGGTCAAGCCGACGGAAAGCACGGCCAGCTCCAGTTGAGAACCGTGTTACAATGAGGGTGACATCCCTGGAGTAAATTATGCACATCCACCACCGCCACGATTGGAATCTGACCCCGCAGCAGGCAATTGACCTTCAGCGGCAGATGGCACAAGAGACGATTACCGACAAACCGCTTGATCTGGAACAGGTGAAGCTCGTCGCTGGCGTTGATGTCAGCGTGAAGGATGATATGTCCCGCGCGGCAGTGGTGGTCTTGAGCTACCCCGCGCTGGAAGTGGTCGAGTCGGTGACTGCCATACAGCCCACGCCCTTCCCCTATATCCCCGGCCTGCTCAGTTTCCGCGAGGGGCCGGTGCTGGAAGAAGCATTTGAAGCGCTGCAAAGCGAGCCGGACGTGTTCATCTTCGACGGCATGGGCATCATGCATCCGCGTCGTCTGGGCATTGGCGCGCACATGGGCTTATGGCTGCAACGCCCGACACTCGGCTGTGGCAAGTCGCATCTTGTCGGCAAATACGACACACCCGGCACGGAACGCGGCGCGCTTAGCCCGGTGATGTATCGGGGAGAGCAGTTGGGCGTGGTGCTGCGAACACGCGCCAATGTAAAACCGGTTTATATCTCGCCCGGCCATCTGATTGACCTTGCCAGCAGCATCGCGCTAATTTTAAGCTGTACGCCAAAGTACCGCCTGCCCGAACCGATCCGGCAGGCGCATAACGCAGCGGGCGCATTTTAGCGGCTTAACAACCACCACACATCCTGTCCGGTGAAGCCGCTGCCGCGAAAGAACCCGCCGGGGTTCTCGCGCTCGGTAAAGGGGAACGCGCCCGTCACGGTGGAGAACTGCGCGCGTTCTGCCGCGCGGCGCAGCAGTTCGTTGACCAGCGCCCGCCCTAAACCACGCCGTTGGTAAGCCGGGATGACCTGCACCCACTCTAGCACAACCTCGTTCACGTCGCGGTCAAACACGCCAATAGCCACGCCAACAGGCATCCCGATCTGCCTATCCTTAACCCAGAACCACAGGTCAGGCTCGATCACCGAGGGCTGCATCCAGCTTGTGAGCGACCCTTGCGCGGGCTTATGCTCCACCTCGGCGTGAGCGATCATAGCGGCAGCGCGCTCCTGCTCCATATCGAGCCGCACGTTTTCAAAATAGAAGCCTTCGGGCAGTTCGGCAGGCGCGATGTTCGCGTGATCGTGCAGCAGGCGGAAATAGGGCTGGCGCGTCCCCAGGAAGCCCGCCACAATATCGCTGTCCAGAAAATCCTGATGCATCAGCGCGAGGTTGACCGTTTCCAGACGGCGGCGAATGAGCAGCGAGGGCTGGCGCGTGTCCCTGCGCCAGTAAATGTAAATGCTGGCTGCGTCCCACGCTTCCAAACGGTTGACCTGCTGCCCGGAACGGCCAACCGCTGTTTCAAAGCTGCTCAGGCGCGGGAGCGTCTGCCAGAGCGCATTGGGGAGCGTCTGGCAGGGGTTCTCCACATAAACGGCGTGCAGGGCGGTAAGAAAATCACGATCAGCGCCCATCGTCTGCTTCCTCATAGAGATTCATCTGACTGCGTACTTCCCTTAATACATCCAGCACCAGCGACTCGCTTTCGCCAGCCGCCATCAGGACGATAATGTAAGTGTGGTCGTTCACTTGCAGCGCCCCCGCGTCGTTTACCACGCGCCCGATTTCGAGGTTGTTGCTGGGCAAAATGCCGTCTTTCCCGGTGTAGCCCTCAGGAAAAACGCGCTCAATGGGGGATTGATAGCCGTTATCGGCGGGGATGGAGAGCAGGTCTTTGGTCGCCCGCGCCGCCGCGCGAAAACGTGCCGACTGTGTAAAGAACTCGCCGCGTGTGATAAAGTCGTGCGCGCGGCTGAGATCGGCGGCGCTAAAGACGTTATCCACCTGAAAATAGTTCTCGTCTTTCCAGACCACGCGCCCGGTGTTGATCGAGGGCGCGTAACGCGGGTCACTGAGGCCGCGCGTCGGCGTGCCTTCCCAGTTCCACGTATGCATCCCATTAATCAACCCCACTTTGTAGCGCAGAAAGTCGTTAAACTTCTCTATGGCGTTCGCCGACCCGCTAATGCGGCGTGCCACGTTGTCCAGCACCACGCCCGTCGCCACATTATCGCTGTAAACGGCCATGCGATAAAGCGGAGTCACGGCATCCGCTTCCCATTCATCCTGTGGCACGTTCAGAAAATAATACAACACGGCCATGGCTTTAAAACAGCTTGCCACCGGGAACAGGTCATAAGCGTTGATCTGGATGCGGAACAACTCATCCTGCTCGCGGTTGAAGCAGCGGAAGTCCAGCGCCATCTTGTAATCGCCGATGAAGTCCACCAGACCAGCGCGCATGTCCTCCACAATTGGCGGGTCAGCGTACCAGTCAAACGGCTCTTCGGTGGTGTCTGGTGGGGGTGTGCCTTGCAGCGCACGGGCGCGGCCAGCAGAGACGGCCAGCGCTGAAGCGGCCAGCATCAGGAACTGGCGGCGGCTGATAGGATGTCGTGTCACGCCAATGCCTCGATCAATGCCAGTAAATCAGGATAGACCACATCGGGCTGTGTTTCGCTGTGTTCCAGATCGGCCAGCGTTGAAACACCAGTCAGCACCAGCGCGGTCTTCACACCGACGTGGCGCGCGCCCAGAATGTCAGTATCGAGACGGTCGCCGATCATCAGAAGCTGCGCGGCAGGCAGGCCAAGCATCCTGACCGCTGCCTCGAACATCGGCAGATAGGGCTTGCCGATAATCAGCGGCTCCTGCCCGGTAGAGGTCGCCAGCGCGGCGATAATGCTGCCCGCGCCGGGTGAAAGCCCCTCCGGCGTGGGGAAGGTCGCGTCGCGGTTCGTGCCGACAAAGAGCGCCCCGGCACGGATGAGATAGGTAGCGCGCTGCAACTTGGCGTAGTTCAGCTCCCAGTCCAGCCCGACCACCACAATCTGCGCGGCATCATCGGCCAGCGTAAAGCCAACGCCAGCCAGCGCCCGGCGCAGGCCATCGCCGCCCAGCACGTGTACGCGCGTGCCTTCCGCGTAACGCTCACGCAGGTAGGTCGCTGTGGCAATAGCAGAGGACATTATGGCGCTTTCGGGTACGCCCTGCACCCCCATGCGAGCCAGTTTCGCCACGTAGTCCGCTGGCGACTTGCTGCTGTTGTTGGTCGCCAGAATGCAGGGGATATGGCGGCGGCGCAGCAGGTCAAAAAACGCGACCAGCCCCGGCAGCGGCTCATCACCGCGCCACAGCACCCCGTCCATATCGCAAATCACCCCGCGCACGTCTGAAAGCGTCAATACTCACCTTCTATCTCTACCATCTATCCGGCGCTCAATGTTACAATCCACAGGTGCAAACGCAAAGGCGCAAGTTCGTGGTGGTTTTTCTTATTCTGCTGCTGGGGGTGTGGCTGCGCTTTCATGCATTGGTGCGTGATGTGCGCTTTCACCCGGACGAGGCGCTGTTCAGCACGTTCGCGCGGGCGGCAGCGCTCAACGGCGAATGGCTGCTGCCGGGCGCGCTGGATAAAACGCCGCTGGCGATTTATGCCAATGCGCTGGCGCAGGTGTTTGTGGGCAACAGCGAGTTCGCGGCACGGCTACCGGGAACACTGGCAAGCATCCTGCTGCTGGCCGTGATGTACGCGCTGGCAAAAGCCCTCTACCCACGATCTCCCCTTGTCCCGCTTTTCAGCTTAACGCTTACCGCCCTTTCCCCGTTTGCTATCGCCTTCAGCGCGACCGCGTTAACCGACGGCCTGATGCTGCTATTGATGACGCTGGCGCTGTGGCTGGCGGCGCGTGGACGCTGGTTGTGGTGTGGCGTACTGCTCGGTCTGGCATTTGCCAGCAAGCAGCAGGCGCTGTTTTACCTGCCGCTGGTTATCATGCTGGCACCCGCGATAATCAGCAGAGGCGCGCTGCGTGATGCCCCTGCTCATGTGACCGCCTTCAGCGTGGTTGTGAGATTTTGCGCCGGGTTTGGCGCTGTGGCGCTTATCCTGCTGCTGTGGGACGGCGCGCGCAGCGAAAGCAGCCTGTTTGCGCTGGCAGCGGCCAATAACAACCCGGCGCGACTGGTACGCGCCAATGAAATCCTGCCGCGCCTGAACAACTGGATCGCGCACAGCGGCGGGCTGCTGGTGGCGGGCGTGTTCGCGCTGGGGGCGCTGGTTTATCGTGTCATCAAGCAGGCGCGCCGCCGAAGCACATTGGTTGACCTTATCCTGTTTACGTATCTGGCGGGTTACGGCTGGCTGCACTGGCTGGTCGCGTTCAACACTTATGATCGCTATCTGCTGCCCGCGCTGCCGCTGGTCATTCTGCTGGCGGCGCGGGGCGTAGAACTGCTTGATAACCTCAGCACACGTTTTCGCCTGCTTAAGACCGTGCTGGCGTGGGTTGTGCTGTTGGGGCTGCTGTGGGGCGCGTTTGCGGCCAGCAGCGGGCAAACAGGCATCAACAACGAAGGCGCGAAGTACGAAGGCATTGACGCGCTGGCTGCTTACCTGAACAGCAAGCCAGTAGCAGCGGTCATTTACGATCATTGGCTGGGCTGGCAGCTTGATTATTACTTAGGCGAATGGCATGACAAGCGACGTGTCTATTACCCCGCCCCGGATGCCCTCGTGCGGGATGCTTTGAAGTTATGCGAAACAGGGGCGCGTTATTTCCCCGCCCCTGCTGGCGAAGCTGCTGGCCCATGGCTGGAGGCGCTTCGCAGCGCAGGCTTCACCGTGACGGAGGCGTACCGTTCACCGCGTTTCGTGGCTTACAAACTGCTGCCCCCCGCCAACCGAGCGGCGGCCTGCCCTTAACGTTCAGAGGCAATCGGCGTTTTGCGGCGGCCTGTCCGCAGCACTTCCATCACCACAGTCGTCAGGTTGCTGGCGATATAGGGTTTGGTGATGTAACGATCCGCGCCCGCCTTCAGCCCTTCACGAATCTGGTCGGGGTCTGCAAGCGCCGACAGGATAATCACCGGCAGGTTATCAAAAAACGCCTTCTCGCGGATCTGCCGCAGCAGTTCCAGCCCGCTGACATCCGGCAGCATCAAGTCCAGCACCAGTAAATCGGGCAGCGGCGGTGTGCGCAGAATTTGCGCGCCCTCGGCAGCGGTTTTGGCAGGTAACGCCTCAATACCAACACTGGAAAGCAGGACTCCTACCAAATCCTGCAATTCCTGATCATCATCAATCACAAGGACACGTCTTGTAGCTTGCGTGGTCAAAAGCCAGCCTTTCTTACTGTTTCAATTGTGTTTGCATTTGTAGCTTACCACAGGATACCGTGCAAAATATACCCTGGTAGGATTGCTGATCTTAACGCTTCGGTGTATCCTGAAAAGCTGGAAAGATGGATTGAGGGAGTCAACACACAATGGCAGCAAGACGGGGGTTTCTCGGAGTTTTAATGTTATTGATGACCCTGATAATGACCGCCTGTTTTCAGGAAGCTGGCGAGCCGCTTCAGTCTACAGGCAGCACAGTTGAGCCAATTATCGACTTTGAGCAGGGTGCGCCAACAGCAGATGCTGATGTTACGGAAGAAGCGGAGCTATTTATCGAAGGCGAGACCGAAGAAGCGCCGCTTTCCCCGTTTTCGCCTACGTCCATTCCGCTAACGGTGATCTCCCAGCCGACGAGCCTGCCTGACCTGCCACAACCCAGCACCGCCACCCCCCTCCCCGGCGAGGAAGCCACACCGGGGCAGTTTATTACGCCGATCAGCCCGCTTGTCCCAACCGTTGATCAGGCCGCTCCAACAGGCCCGGTGCCTTTTGATCCTGAAGATGATCTTATCACCCCTACGTCATTTCTCGACAGCAGCGGCCAGCCGCTTACCGAAGGCGGCGCAGACAGCGCCGCTGTGGATGAGCGCTGCGTCTATGTTGTACAGGCAGGGGATAACCTTTACCGGATCGCGTTAAGCAACAGCACGACTGTCGAACAGATGCGAAGTGCCAACCCGGCGCTGACCGGGGAAAATCCGGTGCTGCAGATCGGCCAGCAGCTTGTGCTGCCCGGCTGCCTGCCGGAAGGCACGACAGGCCAGGTGCGCGCGCAACCCACTGTTCCACCACCCGCCAGCCAGCCGACACAATCCGCCGGGGCAGGCGGCCAGCAAAGCTACACGGTACAGTCTGGCGACACCCTGTTTACCATCGCCACACGCTTTAACACAACGATTTCCGCCATCCAGCAAGCCAACCAACTGGCAAACCCGAACCGTCTGGATGTCGGGCAGGTGCTGATTATCCCCCAATAACGTTGACAATAACGGGGCGGGTCTAAAGCCTGCCCCCCACACGTGTTACCGTTCCCCACGCAGAATGGCCGGACGCAGCAGAATATCGTCAAAGCGTACCCACGTCGTCCGATCCACCGCGCCGACCGCGACCCCCGCCTCGCCCTGTGTAAATTCGCGGTCTGTCGCCTCGGCCACAAAGACATCATTGATGAACATCGCCAGATAATCGCCGGCACAGGCGGCGCGGAGGGTATTCGTGACGTGACCGCGCCTGAGCGCGCTGTGATGCTGCCAGGGAACGATCTCGAACAGGGCGTTACGCGCTGGCGACCCCACGCTGATGCTGAACTGCTGGTCGCCGGAGATGAGGAAGTAATAACCGTTGCCATCGTCATCGGCGCGGCACATCACACCGTAAGCGCTGGCGAAGCTGCCTTCGGTCTGCCGGATCGTGGCGTTAATCAGCACATCGTCATGCGTTTCGTTATTGAGCGACCAGATGTAGCCGCGATCTGCCACAACAGCGCCTTCCAGCGCGCCATCGCTGATGCGAAAGAGCGCCTGATCGCCTTCTATCGTGAACAGATTCCATGACGTGGTATCGTTGTTAAAGTTGTAGAGCGTGCTGCCGTCCCCTGTCACCACGCTGCGCGTGGGGCCGCCGTCCTCGCGCGGCGTACAGCCCATCAATGCCAGCAGCCCCACACCTAACAGCAGGCTTGTGGATAAGCGCCAGTTCGTCAAAACACAATCACCCCCCGCGCTACCCCGCCTGTCAGCATGGCATCATAAGCGGCATTGATCGCCTCAAGCGGGTACTCCTGTGTGATGAGGCTATCCAGTTGCAGCTTCCCTGCCATGTACAGGTCGAGCAGCAGCGGAAAATCACGCGCAGGATTCACCGTGCCGTAGTAACTGCCTTTGATGGTTTTCTCCTGCCGGGTGATGAGCGCGCCGGGCAAATTCGTGCCGCTGCCCATCGGCGACAGCCCGACCAGCGTAAGCGTCCCGCCGGGGCGCGCTGCCTCTAAAGCGGCCTCCTGCACAGCGGGCAGCCCAACTGCCTCGAAGACATGATCTGCACCGCGCCCGCCTGTCAGGTCACGGATGGCCGTGTGGGTATGGTCGTCGGCCAGCAGAGTATGAGTCGCGCCGAAATCCCGCGCGAGCTGCATTTTGGCGGCGTGGGTATCTACGGTGATGATAGTTGACGCGCCACACAGCGCCGCCCCCTGCACGATATTGAGGCCGATGCCGCCCGCGCCATAGACCACGACACTTTCACCGGGGCGCACCTCGGCGGTGTACATGGCCGCGCCTACGCCAGTCGCCACCGCGCAGCCCACCAGCGAGGCCACAGTGAGCGGCACATCCTTGCGGATGGGGACACAGCTTCGCTCGGAAACGACGACATACTCCGCGAAACAGGCCAACCCGCAGTAATGATAGACAGGCTGCCCACGCCATGACAGACGCGGCGTACCATCAAGCATCGTCCCCGCCCAGATGGGCGCGGTATAGGTGTCGCACAGGTTCGGCTTGCCGTGCTGGCAGTAGAAGCACTGGCCGCAGTCGGGTGTCCAGCTTAACGTCACATGATCGCCGACGGTGACACGGCTTACCCCCGCGCCGACAGCTTCCACCACGCCCGCGCCTTCATGCCCACAGACACACGGCATCGGGTGCTGCGTCGTCCCGGTCATCACATGATAGTCGCTGTGGCAGACCCCGCTGGCGGCGATACGCACCAGCACCTCCCCTGCCTGTGGGGCAGCCAGCGTCAGTTCTTCAATGACAAAAGGCTGCCCTGCCCCGGTTAACAAAGCTGCTTTAATCTGCATTGTCGGTGCCATCCTAAACCAATTGACGGTTTTCTGAGAATATTCTTGCCCTTCGTGGGCTTCAGTGTATAATCCAGCTAGAGGTCATGTCAACAAAATCGGAGCGAGCCTGCTGCCGATAGTAGATGTACGGATTAAAATATGATCGAAGTTATCATTGACAGTATTCGGGTGAGTTTAATGTCGCAGGAACGACTGGTCGTTCTGAAGGACATCAATAGCGATCGCTTCCTGCCGATCTGGATCGGCCAATGCGAAGCAGATGCTATCACCATTGAACTACAGGAACAGCCTGTAAAACGACCTAACACCCACGATTTGCTGAAAAACGCGATCCGTGAGATGGGCGGCAAGGTGGCGCATATCCTGATCAGCGATTTGCGGAACGACATCTTTTACGCGCGCATCGTGATTGATGTCGCGGGCAAACAGCTTGAGATTGACTCGCGCTCCAGCGATGCGATTGCGCTGGCAGTGCGCGTGAAGTCCCCCATTTTTGTCGCAGAAAGTGTGATGGAAAAGGCGGCGATCGTTAAGGAACTGGACATTGAGGAAGAAGCCGGCCACGAGCATGACGAGACCCGGCTGAGCGCCTTTGCCGATTTTCTGGACACGCTTGATCTGGACGATCTGGAAGATAACGAAGACTAAACACACCTTCGAGACCCGGCTTTTTATAGAGGGCTTAGGATAAACGGCACGATGCTCTGAGTGTGCCGTTTTGTTTTCGCTGGATAACCCATGAACAATCCGTTTCACAACGCAGCTTCACAGCCCGCCCCTTTCAGCCAGGAAGCCGAGGAGGCGGTGCTGGGGGCGCTGCTGACCAACCCCAGCATGTACTTTAACATCGCGGCCTTTCTGAAGGGTGACGATTTTTTTCTGCTGCGTCATCAGTGGATATGGTACGCGATTGAGCGGATTGTCGAGCGCAACGAAGAGTATGATTACCTGACCGTCGCGCAGGAGCTTCGCGGCCTCGGCCATTTCGAGGAAATTGGCGGGCAGGCCTACCTGCTGCAACTGGTGAACAACACGCCGTCGTCGGCGCTGGCGGAGGTCTACGGGCGGCTGGTGCAGCGCGCGGCCACCCGGCGCAAACTGCTGACCGCCGCTGAGGAAATCAAGGCGCTGGCGCTGGATGAAGAGTTAAGCATCGAGCGCGTCACCGACGAAGCGGAAACACGCCTGTTCAACGTCACCGAAGAACAGATCAAGCGCGACCTCACGCCGATGAAGGACGCGGTCGCGGATTACTTCGGGCGCATTGAGCATCTGATGAATAATCAGGATCAGGCGCTTGGCCTGCCGACTGGTTTTCGCTCGCTGGATGCCCTGTTGGGCGGCCTGCAAAAATCCGACCTGCTCATTTTCGCGGGTCGCCCGGGTATGGGCAAATGTGTCGCGGCAGAGACATTGATTGCAACTGAGCGCGGTCTTCTGCCGATTGAAGCACTCAAACCGGAAAATGTCGAAGGCATTCCTGACGATGAAGGCGGCACGTACTATCCGCTTGAAATCGGTGTGCAAACACCAACAGGTACCCAAAAAACAGCCTACTTCTATGACAGCGGCATCAAACCCACGCTGCGTTTGACGACGCGCGCGGGGTATACATTGACGGGAACGCATGTTCATCCTGTTTGGACAGTTTTTGCAGATGGTCAGCAAGGGTGGCAGCCGCTTCAGGATTTACAGCTCGGCAGCCTGATCGCCAGACAGGAAGGCGATAGTTTCGTATGGGATGAAGTTACCCAACTTGAAGAAGCAGGCCTTCAGCACTGCTACGATTTAACCGTGCCAGATGGTCATGCTTTCGTCGCCAATGGGATTGTCAGTCATAACACATCCTTCCTCCTCTCCGTCGTCCTGAACGCTGCACGCTTTGATAAACGCATCGCCATTTTCACGATGGAAATGGGCATCGAACAGATCGTACAGCGTATGATCTCGATGGAGACTGGCATCAACATGCAGCGCCTGCGGCTGGGTCAGGTGGATAACAACGAGTGGCTGCGGCTGGTGGAGGCTGTAGGCCGCCTTAGCAAGTACAACATCTTCATTGACGACACCCCGGCCATGACCCCGCTGCAAATGCGGACGAAATGCCGCCGTCTGGCGCGTGAACACGGGCTTGATCTGGTCATTGTGGATTATATGCAGTTGATGAACTCCGGCGGCATCTACGAAAACAACCGCGTTCAGGAGATCAGCTACATCAGCCGCCACCTGAAAGAACTGGCACGTGAGTTGAATATCCCGCTGTTTTCGGCGGCACAGCTTTCGCGCGCAGTAGAGC
Source organism: uncultured Anaerolineaceae bacterium (assembly GCA_964548765.1). GTDB lineage: Bacteria > Chloroflexota > Anaerolineae > Aggregatilineales > Phototrophicaceae > JAIOHN01. Next base: position 6,471 of record CAZJSU010000075.1, on the reverse strand, counting down.
AGCGGCAGGACAAGCGCCCGCAGTTGAGCGACCTCAGAGAATCGGGCTGTCTGGCGGGGGAGAGTCTGGTTTATCTGCCTGACAGCGGTTGCTATGTGCCGATTGCCGAATTATGCGGGCGTACAGGCTTCCGCGTCATGAGCGTGAACACCGAGACATGGAAACTAGAGCCTGCTGTTGTGACCAATTCGTTCTGTACTGGCACTAAGCCAGTTTACAGGCTGACGACGCAGCTAGGACGCACCATTCGCGCGACAGCCAGCCACAAATTCCTGACCATTCATGGCTGGAAACGGCTGGACGAACTCACCGAGCAGGATCATATCGCGCTACCGCGTACACTGAATGGGCCAGAAAAGCAGACGATGAGTAACGCAGAACTGGTGCTTTCGAGGAACAGCGCTGCATCTATAAGCAGGTTAGCCAACACAACGGAGCTAACTTACCAAGCAGAGAGTGATGTTTACTGGGAAACGGTTGCGTCTATCGTTCCTGATGGTGAAGCAGAAGTGTACGACCTGACGGTCAGCGAGACGCACAACTTTGTATCAAACAACATTATCGTACACAACAGCATCGAGCAGGATAGCGATGTGGTGATTTTTCTGTATCGTGACGAAGTATATAACGAGGCGACCGAGACCCCTAATCAGGCGGAGATCATCGTCGCCAAGCACCGCAACGGCCCCACAGATACCGTCTCGCTCTACTTCGACAAGACCATTACCCGCTTTCTGGATGCGCGGGCGCAGAACATAGACCTGAGACGAGGCTGATGCACAAGTTCGACGGTTTTCAGGAAAATGAAGAAAGCAAAGTCTGGCTGCCAGAGGCGTTTTTTAGCGAGCTGCTGCCTCTGGTGGATGACCTCGCTGAGTTAAAAGTAACGCTGTTCTGCCTGTGGGCGCTGCGCCAGAAGGACGGCAGCCTGCGTTACCTGCGCCGCCGTGACTTTGCCGAAAACGATGCCCTGATGGCAGGGTTGGCCGCCGTGCATCCTGACGCAGACCCGGATATTGTGCTGGATATTACCCTTCAGCAGACGATTGAGCGCGGCACCTTACTCGCGGCAGAGGTGAAGCTGCCCGCTGGGGATGAGGTGCTGTATTTTGTCAATACGCCACAGGGGCGCGCCACAATCGAGCAGATTCACGAGGGCAAATGGCAGCCCAGGGATCAGTATAACCCTGTGGAACTCCTGCCCGCCCGCCCGAATATTTTCCGCCTTTATGAAGAGAACATCGGCCCGTTGGGGTCGGCGCTGCTGATGGAAGAACTGAAGGACGCGGTGGAGGAATACCCGTCAACATGGATAGAAGAAGCCATCAAGATCGCTGTCGAGCGTAACGCGCGCAACTGGCGTTATATTCGTGCTATACTTGAGCGATGGAAAGCAGACGGGAAAGATCGTGGACTCGCTGAAAAATACGGTGAACAGGATAGCTCAAAATATATCTCCGGGAAATTTGCCGCCTTCATCACCTACAAACCCGACGACGAGTGAGGAGGATTGCCACCTGTGCGGCAAGACCTCGCTGTGTGGTGGGCTGGGCGTGGTGAGCCGTGATGTCCCGGTGGGGCATGAGGACTTCGGCAAGTTGTTTCGCTGTCCCAACCATCCGGTGGAGATGGATCATGAGCGCCAGCAGCGCTTACGCAAGTTGAGCAATCTGGACACCTACGCCAATAAGACTTTTCAAAACTTTAACCCCGCGCCACTCGGTGTGAATCCGGTGGACGCGGCTTCGCTGGAATACGCCGTCCGCACCGCCTACCAATACGCGCAGGAGCCGGAGGGCTGGCTGCTGCTGGAAGGCACTTATGGCTGTGGCAAGACGCATCTGGCCGCAGCGGTCGGTAATGAGCGACTTCGGCAGGGCGACCTTGTTCTGTTCATGACCACGCCAGACCTGCTGGACTACCTGCGCAGCACCTACGGCCCGTCGTCCGAGGTGGGTTATGACGCGATGTTCGACCGCATCCGTGATGCACAACTGCTTATTCTGGATGATCTGGGGGCAGAGAACCCCAGCCCCTGGGCGCAGGAAAAACTGTTCCAACTGCTGAATTACCGTTACAGCAAGCACCTTTCCACCGTTATTACGACCAACGTTGATCTGGACACGCTGGACCCGCGCATTCGCAGCCGTTTGATGGATGAGGGCATTATCCGCCGCATCAAGATCACCGCGCCGGATTATCGCACGCCCGTACAGAACGAGCAGGAACATCTGGGGGATGTCAGCCTGTACCGGGGGATGACCTTTGAGAATTTCGACACGGAAACCCGGCTCATCCCCAAAGACCGCGAAAACCTGAAGCTGATACGGAACATGGCGTTTGAATACGCTCAAAATCCGCAGGGCTGGCTGGTTCTGATGGGGGTTTACGGCTGTGGCAAAACACATTTAGCCGCTGCCATCGCCAATTACCAGCTTGACCGAGGGCAGCCCGTGTTGTTTATCACCGTGCCAGAACTGCTCGACAAACTTCGCAATACTTTTAATGGAAAAACAGCTTCAAGCTATGACCAGCGCCTTAATCTGATTCGCAACGCGCCGCTGCTGCTGCTGGACGACCTGAACATGGATCATGCGTCTCCATGGGCAAAGGAAAAGCTGTTCCAGATCATTGATTACCGTTATATGGCACAGCTTCCTACCGTGATTACGACGACAAAGCGCATTGAAGAGACGGATGTCCGCATTTCCACCCGGTTAATGGACAAGCGGCGCTGTCGTATTCTCGCCATCATAGCGACGGACTACGCCTCGCGCCTACATCGTTAACATATGGCAGACATCACCATCACCCCATTCGAGCGACGCTACCGCCAGGCGCTGGATGATCTGGTCTTTCGCCATTATCACGTGCATACACACCTCGACTGGCAAGAGCTTGGCGACTGGCTGGATACAACCCGCGCGCCGATACGGCTGGCGTGGCAGCAGAACAGGCTCGTCGGGGTGTTGGGGGTTTCCTACCCGCTTAATCACACGGCCTGGATTCGCTTCATCGCCCTGCATGATCTTGTCCCCCCCGAAGAAGTTATGAGCGCCCTGTGGCAAAGTGCTGTGGCAGAGTTACGCAGCCTCGGCACGCAGACGGTTTCGGCGCTGATGACACGGCCATGGGTGGAACAGATGCTGATCCACCTCAGCTTCAGCTTTCAGGAAGAGATTATCACGATGGAGCGCGACGACAGGACGCTGCCCACTTCGGGCAGCAGCGCGTTCACTTTGCGGTCGGTACGCAAGCAAGATATGGAACATATCCTGCGCGTTGACCAACAGGCGTTTGCCCCGCCCTGGCAGTTGACGATGGAAGACATGCGCGCCGCCGTCCGCATCGCCAGCAGCTATGTGGTGGCGCTGCTGGATGAGCAGATCATCGGCTACCAGATCAGCACCGTTTACCGTAACGGCGCGCATCTGGCCCGGCTCGCCGTCCTGCCAGAGATGCAGGGGAACGGCGCGGGCAGCATCCTGCTCAGCGATACGCTGCGCCGTTTTTTTAGACAGGGCATCTACACCATGACGGTGAACACGCAGGAAAGCAACGTGCGCTCGCAACAGCTTTACAGGCGCTTTGGCTTCCAGCGCAACGGCTATGACCTGCCTGTATGGACGATCAACCTCTGAGTCAGGGCAGGCGTTCAAAGGCGGTGCGATAGGCCGCTGCTTCGTCGGTGGTCAGCGCAGGGCTGAGTACCAGCAGGGCGTTATCGCGGTTGTAAACATAGACGAAATCGCGGCGGGTGCTGGAACTGGCGCGCTGCCCTTCGACATAACGCTGCCATGCCTGCATGTTATCGGCACTGTTGAAGGTCAGCAACTGCCCCCCTGCCGGGGCGATGCGCTCAATCTCGAAGAGATAGCGCTCGTTAAAAGTGGCCGGGACTCCCGGCGGCACCTGCATGTCACGGCGCTCATTGACGATGTTGAGGCCAGCATTCTTCAGACCGTCCAGCACACTCTGAGCATCGTACTTATCAAACGACACGATCTGCTGGGGTTGTTCGCCGCAGGCAGCCAGTAAGAACACAATTGCCAGAAGGCTGAAGACACGGTAAGGTTGGCGCATGAAATTCTGCTCCCAATGAGTAGGTCACATCTATGTCATTAGTATACAGAGAAGAAGACGGCGACCTCAACCATTTAGACGACAAGGTTGTGGGCATTATTGGTTATGGCAATCTGGGGCGCGCGGTGGCGCTGAACCTGCGCGACAGCGGCGTTCGCGTCGTGGTGGCGGAACGTGATAATGAGCGCAGCGCGCAGGCGCAGGACGAGGGGTTCGCCCTAATGAGTGTGCCGCAGCTTATGCAGGAGGCCAGCATCCTGATGCTGATGCTGCCCGATGAAGTCATGGCGCAGGTTTATCTGGAACAGGTTTCGCCGAACCTGAAGCGCGATGATATGCTGGTCTTCGCCAGCGCTTATAACGTGGCCTTTGGCTACATCGAAGCGCCGCCTTTTGTGGATGTCGGGCTGATCGCCCCGCGCACGTTGGGCATCGCCGTGCGCGAACGTTACGAAGCCGGCGAGGGCTTCTTCAGCTTTCTCTCCGTAGGGCAGGACGCGACAGGACGCGCCTGGCCGACCCTGCTGGCGCTGGCGAAAGCGGTAGGGACGCTGCGGGCGGGCGGCATCGAGATCGTCTTTGAGCGTGAAACCGAGCTTGACCTGTTTATCCAGCAGGCAATCATGCCGATTTTCCACCACATGATCCTGACCGCTGCCCAGATTTTGATCGAACAGGGCTACCCGCCTGAAGCAGCGTTTACCGACCTTTATCTCTCTGGCGAATTTCAGGACTACCTGCGTCATGCCGGGCAAAGCGGGCTGCTGCCCGCGCTGCGGCTGGCCTCGCTCACCAGCCAGTATGGGACGTTCAGCCGCATGGAGCGCTTTGAGGATTTAAAGATACAGCGCCTGATGGAAGTCACGCTGCGGGAAATCCGCGAAGGGGTTTTCGCCAAAGAATGGGCAAAGGAGTACGCCGACGGTTATCACCGCCTGCGTAAGCTGCGGAAAAGCCATGAAAGCCACGAATTGTGGGAGTGGGAGCAGCAGGCGCTTGATATGCTCTATCCCTTCCGGGAAGATGACGAGTTTGGGGGATGATTACATCCCCCATGCCGGATTAAAGTTATTGGTTTCATTCTCGGTAAGGGCTGTAATATTACCACTGGCAACTTCCAGCACATAGATACCGCCCATGTTGTTGATAGAGGAGTAGAAGACAATTTTTGAACTGTCGGGAGACCAATAGGGCAACCATTCCACCGCCTGACTGTAAGTGAGACGCTGCTGATTGCTTCCATCGCTGTCCATAACATATAGTTCCCATACATCGTTGCGCCGGGAGCTAAAAACAATCTTTGCCCCATCTGGCGACCATACAGGATAGGAGTCAGAACCTGTAGAGGTTAATGCTTTCTTTTGCTTGCTGGCTAAATCCATGCTGTAGATAATTCGCTGCCCATCAATTGTGGACACAAAAACTATGTGTGTGCCATCGGGCGACCATGCGGGCCATCCGTCCACACTGCCATCAGTTAATTGGGTGATTCCAGCAGACTCGCTGTCCATATTCAACACGTAGATGTTCGTGGTATCGCCAGAATCGAAAGAAAACGCTATTTGTCTGCCGTCGGGCGACCAGGCAGGTCTGCCCCATGCATTGCCGATTTCCCTAATTAATCTGACCACGTTTGAACCGTCACTGTCCATTACGTAAACACTGGTTTCGCCAGTCCTGTCCGATACAAAGGCAATCTTCGACCCATCAGGCGACCACGCCGGGAAAGTATCCATTGCGCGATCGTTCGTCAGCCTCTGCACATCGGTTCCATCAGGATTCATTGTGTAAATTTCCTGATTACCATCCCGATCCGAGACGAATGCGATATGACCTTCAACAGATGCAGCAGGTTCGCTTTCGATAGGAGGCACATAGGTAATTACACAACGTGATTGTCCTGCCGGGCAGAAATCCAATATCTCGGAATGGCGAGTCACCTGTATTGTGCGCGTCTGGCTGGTGCCGGAATCGAACCAGAACACATCGGCATTTGCCAGCGGTTGCAACAGCAAACGAGTGGATGGACAGTCAGTGGGCGCGGGGGCATTGCTACCATTACGCAAGAGGCGGAAGCAGATCGGCGTGGGCAAACTCGAAAAAGGCAGCCCTCTAAACGCAGGATATTCTTCCAGAAAGCGAGTGATGCGTTCGGTGCCTGTATCTACCGCAAGCGCCATCCCCGCCAGCGAAGCGCGGTCAGCATCGGGTACGTAAACTGTCAGGCTGTCGTTATCCAGAAAAATGATGACCTGAGTATCTCCCTGAGCGCTGAGACGGCTCATCGAAACGACCATCAGCGTGAGCAGAATCCAAACTTTCAAGAGTTTCATCCAGTCATTCCTGAGCATTCTAAATTAAAACACAGGCGCTTCTCCGTTGAGTGAG
>CAZJSU010000074.1:0-23354 GCA_964548765.1 uncultured Anaerolineaceae bacterium | reverse complement strand
CGAGGGGCAGCTTAGCCAGCGCTGGCAGGCGCTCGGCTGGCCGGTGCATGTCATGCCCTGGCGGGCGGCCAGCGTCTATTTCATCCCGGCGCTATGGGCGCGGCTGCCGGTGACGCAGCGCATGACGCAGATCATCCGCGAGCAGCAGATTAAGGCCGTTCATGCCGAGTACCACGCGCTGCCCTTCGCGCTGCCTGCGGCGGAACGCGCGGGCGTACCGCTGTTGTGGACGTGTATGGGCTGGTGGTTCCGGCCAAAGCCCTGGCAGCGCGGCTTCTTCCAGCGCCCGGCGGCGGCCTTCGCCCATTCCCAGGCGATTAAAGACGGCTTTCTGGGCCAGCCGCCGTTCATGCCGCCAGCGCGTATGGAGGTGCTGTACCCCGGCGTGGACACCGCCCGCTTTCACCCTGACGTGGACGGAATCAAGGTGCGCTTCGAGGCGAACATCGCGCAGGACGCGCCGGTTGTGGCGATGATCGCGCGTTTCCAGTCGGTAAAAGGGCATGAGGTCTTTCAGGCGATGGCGAAGCAGGTGGCGCTGCAAGTGCCGCGCGCGCGTTTCATCGTGGCGGGCGAGAACACGCAGACCGAGGCCGACACCAGCTATAAGCAGGACATCCTGCGGGCGGCACAGGCGGACTCGCTTTTGCACAAGCGTCTGGTTTATCTCGGCTTCCGGCCAGATGTCGAGCGGGTGATCGCGGCGGCGGATGTGGTGGTGGGTGCGTCGCACTTCGAGGGGTACGGCGTGGCGTTGATCGAGGCGATGGCCTGCGGCAGGCCGGTCGTCAGTACGTGGCGCGGCGGCCCGGCAGAGACGGTTGCCGATGGCGAGACAGGGTATCTGGTGCCACCGGGCGACCCGGCAGCGCTGGCAAGCCGCGTGATCGAACTGCTGCGCGATCCTGCCCTGCGCGGGCGCATGGGCGCGGCGGGGCGGGCGCGGGTGCTGCGCCTGTTCGCGGCAGAGGCCAACGGCGCACAGTTTACGCGCGCGCTGGAACAGGCGCTGGCGGCGGCTCAAAAATAGCGCGGTATAATCCGGTTGGTCGCTCTTTAGAAAAAGGCAGCGCTTATGGAGGACTATATCTCGGCCAGTGAGGTCAACGAGTTTCTCTACTGCCAGCGCTCATGGTGGTACAAGCTGCACGGCGCGGAGAACGCGCACCAGATGCTCATGGCGGCAGGCAGCGCCCACCATGCAGCGTTTGCGCGGAACGTGCGGCGCGCGCAGCGCCTGAAGCTGATGGCATGGCGCTTGCTGGCGGCGGGGGTGCTGCTGCTGGTGCTGTTTGTCGTGTTTAAGCTGGCAGGGGCTTAAGCATGGATGGCGGGCTGATTTTTGTTCCGCTGCTGCTGATCTTCATAGCGCTGGTGCTGCTGCTGACCTCGAAACGCCAGCGAGCCGAACTCCACATCCCCGAAGGCGAGGCGGTCTACCAGGACACGGTAGAACACCCCGGCGACATTCTCTATTCGCACACCTACCAGCTTAAGGGCAAGCCTGACCTGCTGCTGGAAGATGGGCAGATGTACATCCCGGTAGAGGTCAAGACCCGCCGCGCCCCGCGCTACCCGTATGAAGGCCATATCATGCAGTTGATGGCCTACTGCCTGCTGGTGGCGGAGCGCTATGGCCGCCGCCCGGCTTACGGCGTGATCCGCTACAGCGACCAGAGCTTTAATATCGAGTTCACGGCGGAGCGTGAAGCCCGGTTGATCGAACTGCTGGCCGAGATGCGCCAGAAACGCGCCGCGCCACAGGTACACCGCAGCCACCGCTCCAGCCGCGTGTGCCAGGGCTGCGGTTACAGGCACCTGTGCGACGAGCGGCTGGGCGAGCAGCTTTCGATGTTTCCGTCGTGAGGTCGTTAGACCGGGCAGGCTCCACCGGATACATGATGCGCGGCGGCCTTTTCGCTGGCTTCGGGCAGCGCTTTACGCTGGTAACGCACCCACACGGGCGAGGGATGGTTCGCGCCATGCCCCATCACGACGTGGATGTCGTCGTTGAGCAGTTCGGCCTCGAACTGCTGGAAGAACAGCGCTGCGATCATCGCCATCTCGTTTTTGGCGAAGTTCATGCCGGTGCATTTGTGAATGCCGCCGCCGAAACCGACGATGGAGAACGTGTTTTTGCCTTCGGCGCGCGCTGGCGAGAAGCGCAGCGGGTCGAACTGTTCCGGGTTGCTGAACACGTCGGCAAGGTGGTGCGAGGTGGCCGCGCTGACCAGCACGCGCCAGCCCTGCGGGATGACGTATTCGCCCAGCGTGAGCGGCTCGTTGACGGTGCGAAGCTGCGTGTCTGCCGAGGGGCGCAGGCGGGTGGTTTCGTCAATCGCCCAGTAGAGATGGTCGAGCCGCATCAGGACATGGGCATCTACAGGCGCGCCATAGGGGACGTGCGCCTCGATCTCGGCCATGACCTTGCTCAGATAATCGGGATGCTGCATGAGCAGCGTCACCAGCCACGCGGCCTGCCCGGCGGTCGTCTCATGCCCGGCGAAGATCAGCCCGGTGAACATGCTGACGATGGTTTCATCATCCATGATCGTGCCGTCCTTAAGCGGCGTGTTGAGCAGGGCGGTGATGAGGTCGTCATACTGGTCGGGGTGCTGGCGGCGCTTCTCGATCATCGCGGCCATCGTCCTGCCGATTTCCCGGCGCGCGCGGTCACGCCGCCAGAACTTGGGCAGCGGCAGGTTAGGCGGCAGCACCGGATCGAGCGATTCGCTGATGATGCCGTACTGCTTCCACAGGTCGTCGTCCAGTTCTGCTTCAAAATTCGGGCCGAAGAAGGCATGACCGGCCACGCGCTGGGTGAGGCGCAGCATGGCCTCGGTGAAGTCTATCTTGCCGGAGCCGCCGAGTGAGTTCAGCCACTTCTGCACCTCGCGCTGCATGGCCTCGATGTAGCTGACCATGCGCTCGCGCCGGAAAACTTCTTGCAGCGCCGGGCGCTGGTTATAGTAGGTTTCGACGCTGGCGGTAAACAGCACCTCGCCGACCGCCTCCTTCAGGAAAGCATAGCCGTCCTGCATATTCAGCAGTTTATCGGTCTGGGTGTAGAACTCGCGGTTATGAGATTCGCCTGTCACCACCGCCGCGAACTGTGGCCCCAGCTTAAGGGCGAATACGTCGCCGTGTTCGGCATAGCCGCGTTTGAACAGTTGATCGCGGTTGCGGATCATCTCGATTGTGTGGCCGATAACGGGTAATCCACCGGATACCAGCGGGGGAAGTGTTGATGACATAGTTAAGATTTCTGCCTCGTGAGCTATGTGGGTTTATTGTGAAACGACTGTTTCAGAATACAGCGTTATTGTATCACGATTCGGCGCGGGAAAAGGTGAAGGTTCGTTAAAAAAGTGCAGTGTGAGCGGCGGCGGGGTTAAGTATCCAGCAGGCGCAGCAGCGTTTGTAACACGTGGTTGTGGTGGGCGAAATCGGGCTTTACGCCTTTAAGCGTGGCGATGCCATGCAGCGCGCTGAGGAAAGTATAGGCCAGCGGCAACGGCGCGGCGCTGCTGTGGATGACCCCGGCGGCCTGTGCCTCGCCCAGCACCGCCGCGATAATCTCGGCGATCCTGAAGTAGTGATCGAGCAGCAGGGCGGTGATGTCCGGGTCGCGCGTGCTGAACTCCACCAGTGTGTTAAAGGCCAGTGATCCCTGTGCAGGGGAAGCCGTGTGCGAAAGCTCATCCACCGAGGCGAACAGGGCTTCGATAAACGCTTGTGGGGTGGGCGCGTCCTGCGCCATCTGCGTGATGCGCCCCTGCTCCAGACGGCAGTAGCGCGTCAGCGCGGCCAGAAACAGCGCGCGCTTGTCGCCAAAGACCTCGTACATGCTGCTGCTGCTGATGCCGGTGGCGGCGGTCAGGTCGCGCACGGAAGTGCCTTCGTAGCCCTGCGCCCAGAAAAGCAGCATGGCTTGTTCCAGCACATCTTCCTGATTAAATTCGCGCTGTCGTGGCATAAGCTCTTCTGCACCGTGATGCGGGTCATGCACCTATTATAGACTCATGGGCGAAAGCGCGGTATGAACTTTGAGCAGCAAGCGGGCTGTTTTCTACCCCTCACCCCTGCACAGCGTCCCTGCGGGAGAGAGGGGCGACCCGGCGGGCTGCCGCTATAGATATTTCATTTGCCAGATGGAATGTATTTGCTCTGGTCACGCGGGTGGTTGCAGCGCGGCTACATCCCACACGCGGATAGTGCCATCTGCGCCCGCGCCCGCCAGCCACTCGCCCGCCGGGTGCCACGCCAGCCCGGTGATATAGCCCGCCGGAATCTGGTTCGGGTAGGGCGTTCCGGTCTGCGCGTCCACAAAGACGATGGCGGTCAGCGTCTCGACAGCCAGCAGCGTGTCGTCCGGGTGGTAAGCGGTCTGCGGCGGGTAGAACTGCGGCGTGCCGTACTGGAAGCGCGGCAGGCCGCTGGCGGCATCGTACACATAAACCGCGTAGGCATCGTAACTGTTTGTCCGCGCGGCGACGTGCAGCAGCGCGCCTGTGCTGCTCCAATGAACTGCCGGATGCACCTCTTTGATCCCTTCCAGCACGGCGGTGCTGAGGGGCGCGCCGGTTTCCACGTCCCATGTTTCGATCACGGCCAGACCGGGTTCGGCGGATGTGCTGAGGATGGCAAGGCGTGTGTCATCGGGACTCCAGCTTATCGCCTGTACGGTAGGCGCGGCGGTGGTCAGCGTGAGGTCGCCAAGCGTGACGATGTTGCTGCCGGGGGCGCTGGCCGCGCGGCGGGCAAGATCGCGGCTGTGGCCGATCACGGGCATTTCGTCGGCGGGCATGACCTCGACCCCCGCCTCGACGCTGCCCGCGACAGCCCACATGCCCACGCCGCGCGTGAGCAGCCCGTCCTGATTGACCTGCCCGACAGCGGTAACGGCGCTGCTATCGGCCAGCCAGCCGACCGCTTCCGCTGGCTGCCCTGTTGCAAACGTCAGGGCAGGCGCTAATGGGTCGGCCTGCGCGTCCCATAGGTGCAGGTAAGGGGCTGCGCCCGCGCTGCTGGCGGCCAGCCACGCGCCGTCTGGCGACCAGGCGACCGACGACAGCGGCGCGGTAAACGGCACGCTTTCGGCCAGCAGATCGCCCGTTTCCGCGTCTATGTTTTGCAGCGCGCCGCCTGTGGCGATGGTGAGGGCGGGCGCGTCCGGCTGCCATGCGGCGAGTGTTCCGGGTGTGATGAACGAGGCGCTGCTGGCGGCGTGGTAGATGTGCAGGTTGGGCAGCGCACCTTGCGGCTGATTATGCAGCACGAAACTGAAGTGATCGCCCGCCGGGTTGAGGCGCATGTCGGTCATCTCGCTTAGCTCGCCGGGGTGACGGTAGATGAAGGTGCGGCGGGCGGTTTCCTCGCCGCTGGTGGGGTCAATCACGCACAGGCTGGAAATGTTGCGGGCTTCGCTGCGCTCGTGGCACAGCAGCGTAATGCCCGCCGCGTCCCAGCGCAGCACATCGGCATAACCGGGAAGCACGCGCGCGAGGTCGGTCTGCTGCGTGGCGACATTCCACAGGAACAGCCCGCCCGCGCCGCTGAGCGCGACCTGTGCGCCATCGGGCGACCAGTGGGCGGATGTCCCCGGCACGGGGAGCGTGGTCAGCGTGTCGGCAGCGGCCAGTGTGACGCGCCGTTCAGCGCGGTTGACCGCCGCGACGTGCGCCGCGCCGGGACTCCACGCCAGCGCGTCCGCGCACAGGTCATGGGTGAAGGCGCGTTCGCTGCTTTGGGTATCGCGCACCAGCAGGCGGCAGTTGTCCTGCGTCGTGCTGCTCATGGCGATCTGCGCGCCGTCTGGACTCCATGCGACGGCGTGCATCTCACGCGCCACCAGCCGTTCAACCACGTTGAGGTCAGCATCCAGCCGCCACACGCCCGCCGTGCTGGCGACCGCCAGCGCATCCCCGGCGGGGTTCCATGCCAGCGCGTGAATCGCGCCGCGCCCGACGCGCATCACTTCCGGTGGGATGGGCGTGTCCTCCTGCGCGGCAGCGGTAAAGCTCAAGGCGAAAAGGCAGAGGAACAGGGGCAAAAGAGCGCGATGGGCGCGTTGCTTCACAGAAGGCATATAAATCCCAAACCGTTATAGAAATGAGATGTTTCATTCTAGGGCAGTTTTCCACAGATGTGCAGCCTCATGTGCCGCGCGGGGTCATGCTATAATCAGGACACTTCAAGCGATTTAGGTACGACAAGGACGGCACAGCGTGGCGACAACGATCTTAATCAGCGATATTGCCAATTATGAGGGGCAGGAAGTGACCGTGCGCGGCTGGGTTTATGACCGCACGGATAAAGGCCGCCTGCAATTTATCAAGCTGCGGGATGGGTCGGGGATTGTGCAGTGTGTGGCGTTTAAGAAGGAAATGGACGAGGCGCAGTTTGAAATCGCGGGCAAGCTGACGCAGGAGTCGGCGGTCATCATTACCGGCACCGTTCGCAAGGACGAGCGCGCGCCCGGTTATCCCGGCGGCTACGAAATCGGCATCAGCCAGCTTGAACTGCTGCAAATGGTCGAGGATTACCCGATTACGCCGAAGGAACACGGCACGGAATTCCTGATGGACAACCGCCATCTGTGGGTGCGTTCCAGCCGCCAATGGGCGATTCTTCGCATCCGCGCGACCATCGTTAGCGCGATGCGGAACTGGCTGGACGATCACGGTTATCTGCTGGTGGACACGCCGATCATCACGCCAGCGGCGGGCGAGGAAACCACGACGCTGTTCGACATTGATTACTTCGGCGAACCCGCTTATCTGGCGCAGACCGGGCAGCTTTATAACGAGGCCAACATCGGCGCTTTTGGCAAGGTGTACTGCTTCGGCCCCACCTTCCGCGCCGAAAAGTCGAAGACGCGCCGCCACCTGATGGAGTTCTGGATGCTGGAGCCGGAGATGGCTTTCTTCAATCTGGAAGACCTGATGGACATGGAGGAGCAGTTCGTCAGCCATATTGTGGCGCGGGTGCTGGAAAAGCACCGTCAGGAACTGGACATTATCGAGCGTGACGTGTCGCGGCTGGAGCAGATCACCGCGCCGTTTGCGCGCATCAGCTACGATGAGGCGATCGAGCGGCTGCAAAAGCTGGCCGCCGAAACGCAGGACCCGGAGCAGAAAGACCTGCTGAAGATCGAATGGGGGGAGGACTTTGGCAGCCCGCACGAAACAGCGATTGCCGAGATGTTCGACAAGCCGGTTTTTGTGTATCACTACCCGACCGCGATAAAGGCGTTCTACATGCAGCCTGTGGAAGGCCGCCCGGAGGTCTGCCGCAGTGTAGACCTGCTCGCGCCGGAAGGCTACGGCGAGATCACTGGCGGCAGCGAGCGTATTTACGATCAGGCGCTGCTGGAGGAACGGGTCGCCAAAATCGGCCTGCCGCGTGAGGCGTATGCGTGGTATCTCGACCTGCGGCGCTTCGGCAGCGTGCCTCATGCCGGGTTCGGCATCGGGCTGGAGCGCACGGTAGCGTGGATATGCGGCCTGCCGCACATCCGCGAGACGATCCCCTACGCGCGGATGCTGAATCGCAAGTACCCGTAGCCACAGAAGGGCTTACCCGGCCTGCATCAACCTGCCCAACCGGGGCAGATAGGTGTCATCGTCGAGCGGGTTATAGCCCACGTGCAGGCGGCGGTTGACGAAGTAGGCGATGATGTCCGGTTTGGCCGTAGGCAGCCCTTCGGCCAGTTCCCATTGGGCTTCATGGAGCAGCAGCGCCGCCTGCGCGGTCTGCGCGAGCTGGTCGGCAAGACGGCGGGCGTGTGCCTGCGCGTACTGTTCGCCGCCAGCGTTGAGGCGGGCCAGCAGGCGCAGACCGTCATCCAGCGCGGCGCGGGTGATCTCTGCCCACAGCAGCAGGTCGGGGTGCTGGACGGCATCAAGTTTGCCGCGCAGGTCGCGCGTGAACGGCTCGTGCAGGCCGTAGCGGGCGATGTCGCGCAGGACTTGCAGGCACAGGACATTGTGCGTGCCTTCCCAGCTTTCCAGCACGATCATGTCGCGGTAGAGGCGCGGCAGGATGCTGAACGACTCAATCGCGCCGTTGCCGCCCAGCACCTCAATCGCCCGGTGTACCGTCTCGGTGGCGCGGACGCTGGTGATGTACTTGTTGAGGTTGACCAGCAGGCGGAATACCGCGTGATCGTCGTCGCTGGCCTGCCCGGTTTCCATGCTGTCCAGCAGGCGCGCGACGTAGAGGCTGGCCGACAGCGCCGCGCTGGTTTCGCTGAGCATGTCGGCCACGGCCTCCTGCACCAGCGGGTAGCTGGCGATGGGCTGGCCGAAGGCGGCGCGGTGACAGACGTAAGTGGACGCTTCGAGGGTGGCGCGGCGCATGATGCCGGCACAGCCGACCGCGTTCATCAGCCGCGAGGTGTTCAGCACCAGATTGACCACGTTCTTAAACCCATCGCTCACTGCGCCAACCGGATAGGCCAGCGCGTTGTGGAAGTCCACTTCGGCGCTGGCGAGGGTGCGCGTGCCGATTTTGTCCTTCAGGCGGCGGATATAAAAGCCGTTGATCGTGCCGTCATCCAGCCTGCGCGGGACGAGGAACAGCCCCAGCCCGCGTGTACCATCGGGCGCGGCCTCCGGGCGGGCGGTCATCAGAAACTGGTCGGCGTTGATGTTGGAGCAGAACCACTTTTCGCCGCTGATGCGCCATGTGCCGTCACCCTGATCGCGGGCGGTGACGGCGTTCGCGCCGACATCGCTGCCGCCCTGTATTTCGGTGAGGAACTGCGCGCCGTGCTGCATCTGGTCGTAATCGGTTTCCAGCAGCGGCGGCAGGAATTTCTCGCGCACGGCGGGGTCGGCGGCCTGCTGTAAGGCGCGGATGAGGCCGGAGGTGCAGGCCAGCGCGCAAAGCTGCGCGCCCTCGCCCGCGTGCGCCAGCAGGTAATACAGCCCCATCTGCTGCACGGTGCGCCCCGGCTCGGCTTGCAGCGCCATCACGCCCGAACGCCACACCTTGCGCCCGATCAGGTCATGATTGGGGTGAAACTCGATGGCTTCAACGCGCTCGCCGATGCCCGACCAGCGCTGTAAGCGTGGGTGGTTGCCGAGGTGGTCTTCGACCTTCGCCGCCGGGTCAATCACACGCGCCATGAATTCGCCCAGATGCACAAAACCCCTTAGCGCGTCGTTGTAGGCGGCCTGCCCCATGTAGAAGCGCAGCGTCCGCTGAAGGTTATGGTCTGCGGTGAAGTAATTTTCCTGTTTGCTGGCTTCCCATGCGCGCAGCGCGCCCCGCCCCTGAGTTGCGTTGTCCATCGTGTATACCTGTCACTCATCAGAACTAAACTGAGTGTAACACAGATCACGCTGGCCTTCGCGCTTTACGGGCAGACCGCCCGCGCGCGCAGGTTGCAGTAGAAATACTGCACGAGGTCGGTGCTGGCGTAGCGCTGGAGCAGGCGGCGGCTGTAGACAAAATCGGTCTGGGGCGTGCCGTTGTGACAGTTAAAGCAGGCGGTCAGGGATTCGTCGAAACGTTCACCTGTCACCGCGTCATACGAGCCGAAGTTCCAGCTTCCGGCGCGCGCCGCGCTCTCGAAATCCGCGTCTGTCCAGCCGCCGCGCTTCTGGATAATGTGCAGCATCTCAAACGGCACGTCTTTCACCAGCCAGCCGTTTTCATCGTGCAGGTAGTCGCCGTTTGCGCCCAGCGCGGCGTAGTGCGCCTCGATAATGATGGTGGTTTCGTCGGGCAGGGGCTGGCCGCGCCGCAGCGCTGTGATCGCTTCCGGCGAGATGTAGAGGTCGCGGGCTACGCCGTCCGGGCGGTCCACCCGCGCGTAATGGAGGAAGGTGTCGCGGTAGCTGGCCGGGAAAGGCACGCCACTGGTGTACAGCGGGGGCGCGGCGTTCTGGCTGTTTACGCCACAGGCGGCCAGCAGCAGGGCGAGCAGGGTTAGGATAAGCAGTCGGGACATCGTGATCTGGTATACGTAGACCGAACGAGTGGACAGATGTATATGGCTGTTATACCCGCTATTTCTAACGAATGTGTGACGCGGCGCGGATTTAAGCGCGGGAATCAGCCGCGCGGGGGCAGGCGGCCTATGTTATAGCCCAAACTAACCAGCGCGCGATCCACCGCCTCGGCCACGGTGCTATCATGGGCGAAGCGCTGCGCGTCGTCGTGCTGCAAGGTTAGCAGCGGGCCAACCGCGCGCTGGTCGCCCAACTGCTGCATCGCCAGAATGGCGCTGCGGCGCACAGCCACGTCATCGGCTTTCAACGCATCGGCCAGCGCCTCGAAGTGGTCATCGCCCAGACAGGTGAGCGCGTATGCCGCCCAGACCACCATTTGCGGGTTGGGATGCATCAAAAACGGGCGCAGATGCGGGATCGCTCTGGCATCGCCCATCTTGCCAAGCGCGTTGGCCGCCGCGCCGCGCACGCCGATATGCTCATCTTCCAGCGCCTCGATCAGCGGTTCGATCACGCGCGGGTCGCCTGTCTGCCCCAGCAGGTAGGCGATGAACTGGCGCAGTTGATCGTCGCCGGTTTTCAGCAGGCGAAGCGCCCCTTCAATGTCCGGTTTTTCGGGATGATTGGAATGATGTGTCATCGTTGGAAGGCTTCTCGCAGAGTACGGGCGTTACGAGCCGTGTCAATTAAATGTTCGCTGACCATCATCGCATCCACGCCGAGGCTGGCGACGACCTCCACCTGAGAGAGTGTGGTCAGATTTTCCATAATCATGACCCGCACATGACCCGGCACCATGTCGCGCATCCGGCGGGTCATCTCAAGGTCGAGTTCGACCTCTGGCGTGAAGGGGTTGTCGCTGCTGATGGCGATGACATGCGGGCTGAGGCTGAGGGCGTACTGCATCTCGCCGATATTATGCACCTCGATAATGGCGGTCATGCGGTTGCGCTGCGTGTCGGACACCAGCGCGCGCAGGGTGGGGTTATCCAGCACCGCTGCCGAAAGCACCAGCGCCGACGCGCCCGCCGCCCGCGCTTCGATCACCTGATACTCGTCCAGCACGTAATCCTGACTGATGACGGGCAAATCCACCGCGCGCGAGACGAACATCAGATCATCGAGGCCGTTTTCGTAAACGATCTCGTCGGTAAACAGCGCCAGCACGTCCACGCCTTTATGGGCATAGCGCAGGGCAGTGCCAACCGGGTCATAGACCACCTGCCCGTTCCCGCTCAGGGTGTGCTTCACCTGCCCGATAATCAGCACCGGCTCGTCCGGGTCTGGCACGGTGGAGAGAATCGGGTTGGGGCGGCTTTGCATACTCGCCAGCGCGCGCAGCGCCTCGATGGGAGTCTTGGCCTTACGCTGGGCCAGCGCCGCCCGCTTGCTGGCAATGATGGTTCTCAGTTTGGGAGATAAGTCTTTAGTGGTCATCGTCCGCCTCTTTTTAGATTATAGTGAACTTATGGCTATTTCCAGCCCCTCCATTTGTCTGATTTTCGTAAATAAAGGGAAATTAAGGTTTCTGGGTAGGAAAGTGCGCTTAAAGACGTTTAGTTTTCGTTTGTTTAAGTGATGCTATAATCAACGATAACAGGTGTTGCCAAAGATTTCGTGGGGGTAATTTGTGGAACTGACACACGAAGAAGTAAGACACATCGCTGAACTTGCCAAGCTTGAACTGACTGACGAAGAAATTGAACGCTACGCCGGGCAGCTTTCGGCCATTCTGGGCTATTTCCAACGCCTGGAGGAACTGGACACTTCGCACATCGCGCCGACGGCTTCGGTACTGCCGCTGCGAAACGTGATGCGCGAGGACGTGCCAGGGGCTGCGCTGTCGCCAGAGCAGGTGATCGCCAACGCGCCGGATGCTGAAGACAATCAGTTTCGGGTAAGCGCGGTGTTAGGGGAGGAATAAACAAACCCATGCCCACAACACGCATTTTAGTGATCGAAGATGATTACGATGTCGCCGAGATGCTGCTCATGTATTTTGGGGCGCATCAGTACGAGATTTTCCATGCCGAAGATGGCAATGTCGGTATTGAGATGGCGCGTACCCATTTCCCGAAGTTGATTCTGCTGGACGTGATGCTGCCGCACATGGACGGTTACGAAGTGTGCCGCCGCCTGCGTGCCACGTCGCTCACCAAATACATTCCGATTATCTTCCTGACACAGCGCGACGAGCGGGCGGACAGGGTGCGCGGGCTGGAACTGGGCGCGGATGATTACATCACCAAGCCGTTCGATGTGGACGAACTGCGCCTTCGCGTGACCGGGTCGCTGCGCCGCGCCACCCGTACCAGCCTGCACGAAGGGCGCACCGGCCTGCCGACCGGGGCGTTGATTGATGACGAGATCGCCAAACGCGAAAAGGACAAGGAAACGTTTACCGAGCTGCGTTTTGGTCTGGAGGGCTTTGAAGCCTACCGGGATGTTTACGGCTTTATGGCGGCGGACGATGCTTTTGGCTTCGCCGCGCGCGCTATTCAGGAAGTGGTCAGCGCGGATGGCACCGCGTATGATTTCGTCGGGGTAAGCGAAAACCATTTCGTGATCCTGACTCATGTGGACGACGCGAAGAAGCTTGAGGATAAGATTAAGGCGCATTTTGCAGAGAACATTAAAATGTTCTATAGTTTCACTGATGTCGAGCGTGGTGGGGTGCTGCTGCATCCCGGCACGGCAGATGAGAAACTCGCGCCTATTATGGCCTTTAGTTCATTGAAGACCTACGTGTAAACGACATCCACCAGCAGGCGTGCGGCAGATCACACGAAAGGCAGCATGACGTTATGCTTGACCGCATCATCGGCGCGTTGACATTTCGGGACGGCGTTTATCAGGAGGTCGAGAACGACCCGTCTTTCACCGGGCAGGCCTGGCTCATTGTGGTTGTGGTCGGCTTTCTTAGCCAGTTCGGCGCGGTAGAGGCTGGCGACATCGGGCTGGGGCTGGTTAGCGCGGCGGCGCACACGGTCAGCGTGGTGCTGGCGTTCGCGGTGGGGGCGTGGGTCATCGCCTGGACAGGGCGCAAATTCCTGAATGCCCCGGTGGATTTTGGCGAGATGGTACGCACGATGGGGCTGGCTTATGTGTGGAATATCACCGGCCTGCTGGGGGCGCTGGTGCTGCTCTCGCCCTCGCTGGCGGTCATCGCCGGGCCAGCAACCGCGATCGGAATGCTCATCGGGCTTGTCGCGTGGTTTGTCGCCGTGCGCGAGGCGCTTGATCTGGGCGTAGTGCCGACCCTGAGCGTGCTGATTTTAGGCGTGCTGATCTATTACATGCTGCTGATTGTCCTCAGCTTTATGCTGGGGGCGGTGGGGCTGGCAAACGCCGGGCTTGTCGGCCTGTTTATTTAAGGGCTGCGTGTTGGACTTCAACGTTCCCGAACACGTCCAGCGCCTGACAGAGCGTGTATACCGCTTTGTCGAAGATGAAGTGATCCCCCTTGAAATTTACGCCGAAGATCATGCCGACGGCCTGCCGCCGGACATGCTGCAATCACTGCGCGAGAAGGCCAGAGCCGCCGGGTTGTGGGGGCCGCAGCTTCCGGTTGAACTGGGCGGGCTTGGCCTGTCGCTGACCGAGATTGTGCCGATTTTCGAGGCGGCGGGGCGCAGCCTGCTGGGGCCGCTGGCGCTGCACTGCGCCGCGCCTGACGAGGGCAACATGCACCTGCTGCACCTGTTCGCCAGCGACGACCAGCGCCAGCGCTACCTGCTGCCGCTGGCGCGCGGGGACATCCGCTCGGCTTTCGCCATGACCGAGCCTGCCCCCGGCGCGGGCAGCGACCCGACGCTGCTGCGAACGGCGGCGGTGCGCGCGGGCGGCGAGTGGGTGCTTAACGGCCACAAGTGGTTTGCCACTGGCGCGGACGGCGCGGCCTTTCTGCTCATTATGGCGCTGACCGACCCGGAAGCCGGGGCGCATCGCGGCGCGACCATCTTCCTCGCCCCCACAGACACGCCCGGTATCGAAATCGTGCGGCGGGTGCCGATTATGGGGGTGGAAAACCCCGGCGGCCACTGTGAGATTAAGTTTCACGAGGTGCGCCTGCCGGACAGCGCGGTACTCGGCCAGCCGGGGCAGGGCTTCGCGCTGACACAGCACAGGCTTGGCCCGGCACGGCTGACGCATTGTATGCGCTGGACAGGGATCGCGCAGCGCGCGCTCGAAATTGCTACGCGCTACGCCACCGGGCGCGAAGCCTTCGGCAGTACGCTCGGCGGTCATCAATCGGTGCAGTGGATGCTGGCCGATTCCGCGATGGAACTTCACGCCGGGCGGCTGATGATTCAGCAGGCGGCGTGGCTGCTGGAACAGGGCGAGCAGGCGCGGCAGGAAACCAGCATGGCGAAAATCTTCGTGGCCGAAACGGTGAACCGCGTGCTTGACCGCGCGATCCAGATTTGCGGCGCGGCGGGTATCTCGCGCGATTTGCCGTTAAGCCGCTGGTACGAAGAAGCGCGCGCCTTTCGCATCTATGACGGTGCATCCGAGGTGCATCGGATGGTCGTCGCGCGGGGCATCCTCAAGCAGTACGGCGGCTAATCCCGCTATCGCGTCTCCCAAGTCAAGTCTTTTTGCCGCGTGATTTGTTTGTTGTTAATATCCTGTTGGGAACGTCTCAACATCGTTCAATATCATTCAGCTATTTGTGAATCAGTATTTTCAGGAAGCCCGTTCATGAAAAAGTACTTTTTCCTCCTTGCCCTGTTCGTGCTGCTTATTGCTCCTGTTTATGCTCAGGATGACCTGCTCGCGCCAGAAGAAGTGACAGGCGAAGTGGTCTACATCCCCTTCCCGGTAGACATCACGCTCGATGGTGAACTGGCCGACTGGGCGGGCGTGCCTGTGACGACGGTTGAGCGCGGCACGATGACCTCGGACGACCCGGCCAATAACGGCGCGTTCACCTTTGCGCTCGCCAGCGACGGCGCAAATTTGTACATCACCATGCAGTCGGTGGACGCGAACATCGTCACCGGGCAGCATGGCACGGACTTCTGGAACGAGGACTCGCTGGAGTTTTACCTGAACTTCAGTGATGATCTGGCTGCCGGGGCTTATAACGACAGCATCTTTCAGGTCAACATCAACCCCGGCGATATAGGCAATACCGACCCCGCCGCGCTGACGATCACCGGCATGAACAGCGCGAATGCGAACGTGAGCGCTTACGTGTTTGAAACGGCGGACGGATGGGGCTTTGAGGCGGCGGTGCCGCTGCCCTTCTCTCCGGCGCATGGGAGTGAAATCGGCTTTCAGGCACATGCCAATGGCAGCGCTGCCGGGGGTGATCGTGATGTAAAGCTCATCTGGTCGCTGGCCGACACGAGCGATACCTCATGGCAGAACCCGGCGGTGTTTGGGCGCGGCCTGTTCTTTGAGGTTGGACAGACGGATATTCCACAGTCAAGCGCGGTGGCTGCGCCCGGCGAAGCCACACCCGAACCGGAGGGCGAACCGATGGCACAGCAGTTTATCAGCGTTAATCAGGTAGGGTATTTCCCGGATGGCATCAAAATCGCGGTTTACCCGACCGAGGCGGCGTTAGAAGCGCCTGCGGCGTGGGCGCTGGTGAGTGTTGAAGATGGCGAACAGGTGCTGACAGGGGAAACGCAGCAAAGTTTCTTCGACACTGCCAGCGGCGACTATGTTCACCTGATTGACTTCTCGGCATTTACGGGAGAAGGCAGCTACAGGCTGGAAGTGGGCGAGGCCAGCAGCGTGCCGTTTACCATCGGCAGCGACATCTACAGCGGCCTGACGCGCGACGCGCTGGCCTACTTCTACCATAACCGCAGCGGTATTCCCATCGAGGCGCAGTATGTGGGCGAGGCGTGGGCGCGCCCGGCAGGGCATGTGACCGACAATGACGTGACCTGCTTTAAGGGCGTGGATACCAGCGGCACAGAGTGGCCGGGCTGTGATTACACGCTGGATGCCAGCGGCGGCTGGTATGACGCGGGCGACTTCGGCAAGTATGTGGTCAACGGCGGCATCTCTGTCTGGACGCTGATGAACCTGTACGAATTTGACCCGCAGGCGTTTGGCGATGGCACGCTGGACATCCCGGAAAGCGACAACGGCATCCCGGATATTCTGGACGAAGCGCGTTGGGAGATGGACTTCCTGCTGCGGATGCAGGTGCCGGAAGGCCAGCCGCAGGCCGGTATGGCGCACCACAAGATGCACAGCGCCCAATGGGAAGGGCTGCCGATGGTGCCGCCGACGGAGTGGAACAACGACAAGGAACACACCAACGCAGCGCTTGGCCGCTACCTGATGCCGCCCAGCACCGCCGCGACGCTGAATCTGGCGGCGACAGCGGCGCAGTGCGCGCGGCTGTGGCGCGAGTATGATGCCGCGTTTGCCGAGCGCTGTTTACAGGCGGCGGAAAGCGCGTGGCAGGCGGCGCAGGATAACCCGGTGTTCCTGTATGGGGATATTCCCGGTCAGGGCGGCGGGGCTTACAGTGACGCGAATATCGAGGATGAGCGTTACTGGGCGGCGGCGGAACTGTACCTGACGACAGGCGATGAGGCCTATTATGACGCGGCCAAAGAGTCGCCCTATTTCAGCAGCGGCGGCTGGCAGGCGGGCAAGGAATCGGCGATGTACTGGGGCGATGTGGCCGTGCTGGGGACGCTCTCGCTGGCGCTGCATGGCGACACGCTGCACGAAGCCGACAGGCAAACGCTGCACGACCAGATCACGCGCATCGCTGACGGTTATCTGGACGTGATCGCGGGTGAGGGCTACCGCGTGCCGATGCCGCCGGGAGGCTATTCGTGGGGATCAAACGCCAACCTGCTCAATAACGCGGTGGTGATGGCCTATGCCCACCGCCTGACCGAGGACGAGCGCTATCTGGATGGCGTGGCGCAGACGATGGATTATGTGCTGGGGCGTAACGGGTTGAACTTCAGCTTTGTTTCCGGTTATGGCACGCACAGCATGACTAATCCGCATCATCGCTTCTGGGCAGGCGAGCCGCAAAACGGCTTCCCGTTCCCGCCGCCGGGGGTTGTCGCGGGCGGCCCCAATATCAGCCCGTCCGACCCCGCCGCGCAGGTGCCGGAAATCACCAGCCGCGCGACCTCCAAGCGTTATATTGACCACCGCGACTCGTACTCGACCAACGAAGTGACGATCAACTGGAACTCGCCGCTGGCGTGGGTGGCGACGTACCTGCACCGGCAGCATTCGGGTTAATTCTGTTCGTGAGGTTGTGGGCGAATGGGCGCAGCATCGCTGCGCCCCTACAGTTCTATTCGTACAATCCGGTCTAATTTGGCGTAATCCTTCAGCACTTCAGCATGGGCTGGCCGCAGCGTCTCGCTGACCAGCGCCAGCGCCGCCGCGCCCTGCTCCGCGCCGATTTCCAGCAGCACCAGCGCCCCGGGCGCGCAGACCTGCGGCAACTGTTCGAGCAGGCGGCGAATCACGTCCAGCCCATCCGCGCCGCCATCCAGCGCCAGCAGCGGCTCGTGGCGGCTGACTTCCAGCCCGGCCAGATCACCGCTGGCGATGTAGGGCAGATTCGCCATGACCACCTCCACCTGTCGCTCATGCTCGATCAATGGCCGCAGCAGGTCGCCCTCGTAAAAGGTGACATTCGCGTGATGCAGCGCGGCATTGCGGCGGGCGATTTCCAGCGCGGCGAGGCTGATGTCGGTGGCGCAGACCTGCGCCTGTGGGCATAACGCGGCCAGTGTGACCGCCAGCGCGCCGCTGCCTGTGCCAACGTCCACGACACGCGCGTCGGGCCTGGCCTGCACATAAGCCAGCGCCTGTTCCAGCAGCAGTTCGGTCTCCGGGCGGGGGATTAACACACCGGGCGCGACGATGAACTCGCGGTCATAGAAGGCGCGCCTGCCGAGGATGTAGGGCAATGGTTCACCCGCCGCGCGTCGTGTCACCAGCGCCGCGTACAGCGCCTGCTGCTCGTCGGTCAGCGGGTGTTCGGGGTGTGCCAGCAGATAACCGCGCTCGACACCCAGCACCGCACACAGCAAAAGCTGGGCATCCAGCGCCGGAGTATCGTTCTGGGGGGAAAACTGTGATCGCGCCTGTCGCAGCGCTTCGTCAATGGTCATAACGCCGTATTATAACGGCGCGGTCTGTGGCCTTAAAGCGTTGTCTGGATTCGCGTTAGACTTAAAACCACTTTAAAGAATAGTTTTTCATGCGGGCGGCCTTCAAACCCCGCCCCTACCATAAATAAAAGGGATAAAAAGATGGCACACACACGAACCGGCGGGTATCCGATTGGCTTCCGGCGCGGCTGGTCGGACTGGCAGAAAGACCTCGATGGCGTGATCCGCTGGGCAAAAGAGCATGATCTGAGTGTGATTGATCTGGGCAAGGATGGCGATAAGGCCGCGCAGCAGGTGGCGGATGCCGGGCTGCTGGTCGGCTCGGTGGATATGGCTGAGTGGCAGGGGATGATCTCGCCGGATGGCAAAACCCGCGCGCGGGCGATTGACGCCAACAGCGCCTACATCAAAGCCTGTGCCAAAAGCGGCGTGACCAACTTCTTTCTGGTGATGCTGCCGGAAAACCCGGAACTGCCCCGCGCGGAGAACTTCGGCTACATGGTGGAAAGCTTCACCGAGCTTGCGCCTGTGCTGGAAGCGCACAACGCGCGGATCGTGATCGAGGGCTGGCCGGGGCCGGGTGCGTTGTGCTGCACGCCAGAAGGCTATCGCGGCCTGTTCGAGCGGGTGCCTTCGCCTTCTATGGGCATCAACTATGACCCGTCGCACCTGATCCGTATGGGGATTGACCATCTGCGCTTTCTGCGCGAGTTCATCGGGCGGGTGTATCACGTGCATGGCAAGGATACCGAACTGCTGCCGGAGAACACCTATGAGTATGGCCGGGAGCAGCCGCCGACGTTTGGCAAGCCCTACGCTTTCGGCGCGATGCACTGGCGCTATACCATCCCCGGTCATGGCGTGACCAGTTGGGTTGAGGTGTTTCACCTGCTGAAGCAGGCGGGTTATAACGGCGCGGTGTCGGTCGAGCTGGAAGACCACAATTTCAACGGCACAGAGGCCGGCGATAAGCAGGGGATTTTGCTAGGCGTGGACTTTTTGAGGGGTTGTTGACCCTGCTGCGCTGGCGGCGAGGGTAGTATAAACATGCGGGCGGGTTTGAAACCCGCCCCTACGGAAAATCTGTTCATCCACCGATTCGCTGGTGATTCGGCATAAGGCCGTGAGCGGGTTTGAAGCCCGCCCCTACGAAAATCTACTCATGCACCCGGACGGTTTTCGGGTCAATGATGCCGTCTGTCGAGCCTTTCTGAATCGCCAGCTTGACCTCGCCGATGGCGCGGGTGACTTCGATGCCGCGCGGGCAGGCAGGCGTGCAGTTGTAGATCGTGCGGCAGCGCCAGACTCCGTTAGGCTCAGCCATGATCTTCAGGCGGTCGTCCGTCACCTGGTCGCGGTCGTCGAAGATGAAGCGATGCGCCTGCACGATGGCCGCCGGGCCAACATACTGCCCGTTAGCCCAGAAGCTGGGGCAGGACGTGGTGCAGGCCGCACACAGGATGCAGTTGGTGGTGTCATCATAGACGACACGGGCTTCCGGCGTTTGCAGCCGCTCGCGGCCATCGGCAGGAAGCGGGTCGTTGTTCACCAGATAGGGCATTACCGAGCGATACTGCGCGAAGAACGGCTCCATATCCACGATCAGGTCTTTGAGAACGGGCAGCCCTATGATCGGCTCTACCTGAATCTTCTCGCCG
Source organism: uncultured Anaerolineaceae bacterium (assembly GCA_964548765.1). GTDB lineage: Bacteria > Chloroflexota > Anaerolineae > Aggregatilineales > Phototrophicaceae > JAIOHN01. The sequence continues at coordinate 3,620 of CAZJSU010000074.1, read as the reverse complement.
ACATCGCGGATGAGCTTCTTGCAGGCCAGCGCGTTACGCCCGTTAATACGCATCGCGTCTGAGCCGCAGATGCCGCTGGAACACGAACGGCGAAAGGCCAGTGTGCCATCCTGTTCCCATTTTACGCGGTGCAGCATTTCCAGCACGCGATCGGTTGGTTCAACATCCTGTAGGGTAAATTCCTGCCAGTATGGCTTTGGATCAGCCGCTTCCGGGTTGAAGCGCCTAATTCTAAACGTAACTTCCATTACGACTCCTTCAAAAATTTGCTGCAGAGGCGGGTTTTAACCTCGCCCCGTACAAACGTTAACTGCCAACACCTGATTGCTAATACACTCTCTCTTTGGGCAGGAAGCGCGGGTCTTCGTCTGCCAGCGACACATTGACCTTCTTGTTGAGGTTGGTCGTCAGTTCCAGCGCGCCTTTGGCGTAGGGATCATCCGTCGCCGGGGCGACCAGCGTATGCACCATCCAGTTTTCGTCGTCACGTTCCTTATAATCCTCGCGGCTGTGCGCGCCCCGGCTCTCGGTACGCAGCAGGGCGCTTTTCGCCGTTACCTGCGCCAGATCAAGCAGGCAGCCCAACTCCCACGCTTCCATCAGGTCGGTGTTGTACTGCTGGCCGTGATCGTCAATGTAAATGTCGCTCTGGTACGTCAGGCGCATCTCGCGGACTTCCTCAATCGCCTGCTCGATGCCTTCCTGAAGGCGGAACACGCCGACGTTATCCATCATGGTCTGCTGCATCCGCTTGCGCAGGTCGCCCACGCGCGTCTTGCCCTTGCTGCTGCGGATGCGGTTAAACTCTGCTTCGATCTGCTCGGTGGGGTTATTGGGCAGGGGCGCGAAGTCGGCCTGTTTCACAAACTCGGCGATGGCCTTGCCGCCGCGCCGCCCGAACACAACGAGGTCTACCAGCGAGTTGGTGCCGAGGCGGTTCGCGCCGTGACAGCTTACGCAGGCACATTCGCCCGCCGCATACAGGCCGGGCAGCACCGTCCAGTTTTCGTCAAGGACAACTTCGCCATTCACATTCGTGGGGATGCCGCCCATCGCGTAATGCGCGGTCGGCTGGATGGGCATCGGCTCAGTTAGCGGGTCAACCCCAAGATACGTGCGGCAGACATCCAGTGTTTCGGCCAGATTTTTGGCGATATAAGCGTTATCAATGCGGCGCGTCTCGCCCGCTTCGGCCAGATAACGGTTGACGGTTTCCGGGCGAATGTCGAGATGGACATAGTTCTTGCCCTGAATACCGCGACCTTCCCGCACTTCGAGGTAAATGGAACGGCTGACGACATCGCGGCTGGCGAGGTCTTTAATGCGGGGGGCGTAGCGCTCCATAAAGCGTTCACCGTTGCGGTTGAGCAGCACGCCGCCCTCGCCGCGAATGCCTTCGGTCAGCAGCACGCCCAGCCCGTACAGGCCGGTCGGGTGGAACTGGTAGAATTCCATATCCTGCATGGGGATGCCCCGGCGAAAGACGACTGCCGCGCCGTCCCCGGTCAGGCTGTGGGCGTTGCTGGTGATCTGCCACACGCGCCCCCAGCCACCTGTCGCAAACAGCGTAGCCTTGCCATGGAACACGTGAAACTCGCCCGTGCCGAGCTTGATGGCGACCACGCCGACCGCGCGCCCCTGATTCATCATCAGGTCAACGACGTGATACTCATCGAAGAAGCGCACGTTGTTCTTGATGCACTGCTGATAAAGTGTTTGCAGAATCATGTGGCCGGTGCGGTCTGCCGAGTGGCAGGCGCGGCGCACAGGCTTCTCGCCAAAGTTGCTGGTATGCCCGCCGAAACGCCGCTGGCTGATGCGCCCGTCCGGCGTGCGGTCAAAGGGCAGCCCCATGTGTTCCAGTTCGATGATCGAGTCAACGGCTTCTTCCGCCAGCACCCTTACCGCGTCTTGGTCGGCCAGATAGTCGCCGCCCTTGACGGTATCGTAAGCGTGCCAGATGGGTTTGTCTTCTTCCAGATTGCCCAGCGCCGCGCCGATGCCGCCCAACGCCGCGCCCGTATGACTGCGTGTGGGGTAGAGCTTGCTGACGACAGCCACATTCGCGCCGCCCTGGCTGGCATACAGCGCCGCCATCAACCCCGCGCCGCCCGCGCCGACGATGATGGCATCAAACTGATGTGTTTGCATGTAACATTACTCCTCAAACCAGTGAAGTTTATGTGTAGGGGCGACCCCCTTGGCCGCCCCTACATTAAGTTCTTATGGGTGCAGGTTTTGGGCAGCCTGTTCTGCCATTTCAATAGCGGCGCTGTCAATTGTCCCCAGCAGCGCGCCAGTCCCCAGTACCAGCAGCACGGTCGCGCCGATGATGCACAGATAGACCATCGCGCGGCGCATGAGGGGGCTGCTCATCGTGTAGTCAGTTAACACGTAGCGCAAGCCATTAAAGCCATGTACGGCAACCAGCGCCAGCAGCGCGAAATCGTACAGCCGCCAGACGGCAACCCCGGCCACCAGAAAGTTCCAGCGCTGGGCGATGAACTCGACAGCGGTGCCGCTTTCGTTGATCCCGCCACCCACACCGACGATGGTGTGGCCTTGTGCCGTGAGGTCGAACACGCCTTGCAGCACGTGCATCATCGCCAGATGGCCGAAGACCAACGGCACGATCAACAGGCCGCTGATACGCATGTACGACCACCAGAAGCGCTCCATCGGGCTGCCCATGTTGCGGTTGGTGCGGGCAGCGGCGCGATTGCCTGCGATCAGCCCATAAATTGCCGAGAAGAAGATGGACACAATAAGGGCGACAGCCATCCCCGCGATGAACGGAAGCTGATCTACGATCACCTCCACCAGCGGCAGCACCTGCGGGCTGGTATTGTAGAAGTCCAGCACATGCCCGAACATTAACACGAAGACAGGCACGAGAATGATGATTGTGACAATGAGTACGTAGATGGCCGCCCGCTGCTGATAGCGCCACAGGTGGGGACGGTAATCGAGGAAGATAATACGCAGGCCGTTGATGGCGTGATAGACCACAGCGGCCACCAGCGCGAACTCGCCAAGCGTGAACAGTGGCGATTGGTAGCTGGCAATCGCGCGTACATACAGGTCGGGGTAGAACACAGCCCAGGATGTATCAATGACGTGCAGAATGAAGAAAAACACCACGCCTAACCCGGTCAGGCGGTGCAGAACCCAGCTCCATTGACCCAACGCGCCACGATAGCGCAGCACTTCGGTCATCGTTGTTACGAGGGCGGTCAAGGTGAAAAATCCTCCGAGGAATTTGTAAACTTAAGAAGATTAAGAGAGGCACTCTTTAGTTGAGCGCATTATAACACCCTCCCCCCCAAGCCGCAACGTTTACAACATTTAAAACTAATTGAATATGCGTTGCTATGGTGTTAATAGTCGCAGCGTCAATTCGATCTTGACACTCTGGCGGTCACGTTTTATGATTTGTGTCAATCAGCGTTTAATGGGCCTGTGGCGCAGCTGGGAGCGCGATACAATCGCACTGTATAGGTCAGGGGTTCGAATCCCCTCAGGTCCACCTAAGGCGATACTAATCGAACATTCGGGGACAGCGGCCTCAGTGCCGCTGTTTTCGTTTCTCTCTGTGCCTTCCGAATTTACCTCCCGCCTGA
>CAZJSU010000073.1:17908-23371 GCA_964548765.1 uncultured Anaerolineaceae bacterium | reverse complement strand
CCCGCTGCTCAATGAGCAGGAACTCATCGCACTAGCGACCCAAGTAGCGGAGAATACACAACGCGCAGAAGTGGCTGCTGCTGGGGCCGATGCCTCTCTGGATCGCAGTTTTGATTTACTGAATTTATTTGAAGTTTTTGGAGCTGTTTTTACTTTACTCATACCTGCTATTGCACTTGCAGCAGGTTTTTTCGGCTTCCGGCGCTTGCAGCAGTTAGACAGTAAACTTCAGGAAGCGGTGCAGAATTTTGATGAGATGCAGGCTACTTCTAAAAGGATGATAGATACAAAAATCGCGGCAGAAGAAATTTCACGCCGAGTTGCGCTAGAACTACAAAAAGTTGAAGTAAACATTCGAGAAATACAGGCGCTACGCCATGAAATCCGGCGCGAGGGAAGCAATTCAGTGTTGGCGTTGTCTTTCTTGCCCTTGGGTGAACGCCAATATAGAGTTGGGGATTTTAAAGGCGCTGAGCAGTTGTATAAACGAGCGCTGGAACTTGATTACGATAATCCAATCACTCATTATCGTTTGGGTTATGTTTACACACAGATTGGGCAGTTGGAAGAGGCAGAAGCACATCTGAAAAAGTCCCTAGAGATCGAGAAGGATTTTCCTCCGGCGCTGGCTGTGTTGGGCTACACTTACCGCCGCATAGCCGAGCGCATGGACGAAGACCTCGAGCGCGACATGCTGCAAAATCAGGCAGAGCAGTTGTTACAGCGCGCGCTGGCGCTCTCGCCGCGGCTCGTGGATGACGACGGCGAATCATGGTGGGGGTCGCTCGGTGGACTGTACCGCCGCCGTGGGCAGATCGAGCAGGCGACTCGTGCCTATATGCAGGCTGGCTATGTCACGCCCAACTCGTCCTATGCCTTCAGCAATCTGGCGCTACTATACATGCAGCAGGGCAACCGAGACAGGATGATCGAAACTTACGATAAGGTAGAGCAATTGGCACAGAGCGAGGTGCAGGCAGACCCGGACAATTATTGGGCCAATGCAGATCTACTCACTTCTCGATTAGCTCTGGGCAAAATTACCGATGCGGAGATGGCTTTACGCTTGGTGCTAAGAACAGCGCCCACTGACTCTCGTTGGGCATTAGAAAGCTTGATAGATACGCTGGAACGTCTGGCAAGCGTACTTCCACCAGACCTCACGAAGGTTGTCCAAGAGATCATTGAACAGCTTCGCAGATTTTTACAAAGCCGTTATGGAGACGAAACTGAGTCTTAGCATCAAAACAAAGGGGCGCAGACAAATGCCCACGCCCCTAACACCTAACCTCTAACACCTACACCCCGTAAATATCGCCGAATTTACGCTGCAAGTAGCGGATGTAATCCTGCGACTGGATGCCCTCGCCCGTGACGCGGCGGGTCAGTTCGTCGCCCGTGTACTTGCGCCCGTGCTGGTGGATGTTGGCGTTCAGCCAGCCGAGCAGCGTGTCGAACTTGCCGCTGGCGATCTCCTCCGGGATGGACGGGTGATCCTCGACAGCACGGTTGTAATACTGCGCCGAGAGCAGATTGCCGAGCGCGTAAGTGGCGAAGTAGCCGATGTAACCCGCCGACCAGTGTACGTCCTGCAATACGCCTAACGTATCGCTGGGCGGGGTGATGCCGAAGAACGACTCGAAGCGATCATTCCATTCTTCGGGCAGGTCAGCCGGGTTGACTTTGCCGCTGATGAGGTCTACCTCAAGGTCGAAGCGCAGCATGATATGCAGGTTATAGGTTGCCTCGTCGGCCTCGACGCGGATAAACGACGGCTCGACCTTGTTGATGGCCTTGTAGAAGGTGTCCAGATCAACACCGTCAAGCTGCGGGAACTCGGTCTTGAGCCTGGGCAGCGCCCATGACCAGAAGCCCTTGCTGCGCCCGACGATGTTCTCCCACATGCGCGACTGCGACTCATGCACCGCCAGCGATGTCCCGCCAGCAAGCGGCGTGCCTTCCAGTTCCGGGCTGCTGCCCTGCTCGTACATGCCATGCCCGGCCTCGTGCATCATGCCGAACAGCGCCGGATTGAGGAAATCATCTTCAAAGCGCGTGGTAATACGCACATCGTTGCGCGAGAAGTTGGTGCAGAAGGGATGCACGGCGATGTCCTGCCTGCCACGCTGGAAGTCGAACCCGAACTTCTTGACCACGTACAGCGCGAATTCCTTCTGCTTCTGCGGGTCAAAGGGCTGGTGCAGCACCGCGTCGCTCACGCGGTCCTTGTTCTGGCTGATGGCGGCGATCAGCTCCACCAACTGCGGCTTGTGGCCGTCGAAGATGGCCTTCACCTGCGCGGTGGTCATGCCGCGCTCGTACAGGCCGAGCAGCGCATCATACGGCTGCTCGCTGTAGCCCAGGCACTCGGCCTGTTCCAGCATCAGGTCTACGATCTGCTGGAGCGAGGGCAGAAACGCCTGAAAGTTATTGTCCTGCCGCGCCTTCGCCCACACCTCATGCGCCAGCGCGGTTGTATGCGCGATCTTCGCCACCAGTTCGCTCGGCAGCCTGACCTGTTCCTCGTAGTCCTGCCGCGTGACGCGAATCAGGCTGGCCTCCAGCGAGTCGTATGCCGCGCCCTCGACCTCGCGCGCCGCGTCTTCCAGCAGGCGGGCGGTCTCGTCGCTGACGAACATCTCATGCGCCAGCCGCGAAAGCGTGGTGAGCTGTGCGGCGCGGGCTTCTGCGCCGCCGGGCGGCATGTGTGTCTGCTGGTCCCAGCCCAGCACGGCGGCGGCGTGGTTGAGGTTCTGCACGTCTTCCAGCCGTTTAACAAGTTGTTGGTATTTTTCGCTCATGCTGATTATTCCCCCGTGTATATTCCACCCACCCGGATCACCAGCCCACATTCAACGGCCTTTTTGCGCGACTGGCGGCGGTAGACTGATGACTGAAAACTGTCCGGCGTTCATCTTAACAACCCACGCACCGGTGCGCCAGAGCCGGACATTAAGAAACCCGCGTTGATTACAGGCTGTTTCGGTGGCATAATCAATTATTATTCCGACAGATTCCGGTTAAGGAAAGCGAATTTATGGCTGAAGAAACCAGCACTCCGGTGTTGAAAGTCTTTGTCACCAGCACAAGCGATGGCCTGGGACGCGAGGTGACGCGCCAACTGGCCGCGAAAGGTTACACGGTCAGCGCTGTCACAGACGGGGCAGACGGCGCGGTGCAGGTGCGGCAGGATGGCGCGCTGCCTGTGTACAGCGACATCTTCCGCGCGGGCGAGGTCGCCAGCACGCTCAGGATGATGGAGGCCGATGTTATCATCCATACCGCGCCGCAGGGCATCAATACCTTCGCGCCACAGAACCCGGACTGGGATTATTACCAGCGCCTGCTGACCGAAGGCACCGCTGCGCTAATGGACGGGGCAGCGCAGGCCGGGGTCAAGTTTCTGGTGCATACCAGCTACGCCTTCCTGTATGGCGACAAACACGGCGAAGCGGCAGACGAAAGCGCGGCGCTGGCGCGTGAGGATGACCTGTTCAAAGCGGCGGCACAGGCCGAACAGATGGTGCTGCGAGGCAGCGTCCCCGCCTGTGTGCTGCGCGCGGGTTATCTCTACAGCGCGGAAAGCACGCACTTTACCGCGCTGCGCGACACGCTGCACAGCGGCGGCTCGCTGGCGTTGGGCGACGATCACACCGTCGCCAGTTGGGTTCACGCGGTTGATCTGGCGAACGCCTGTGTGCTGGCCGCAGAGCAGCAGCCCGCCGGGGAAATCTTCAACATCACCGACGACCACCCCGCCGCGCCCGGCACATTTGCCGACTATTTCGCCGATCAGTACGGGGTGAAGCGCCCGGGCCGCCAGCGCGTGCCGCAGCTTCTGGCGCAGGTGCTGGTGCCGCCCACGCAGCGCGCCCTGATGGACGTTTCGGTAAACGCCGTGAACGATAAAGCCAAAGCCCGGCTCGGCTGGCAGCCAAAGTATCCCGGCTATCAAAGCGGCGTGGAGCAAATTCTGCTGGCATGGCGGGCGGATTCTTAAGGTAAATTATGCTCAAAGCGATGCTGTTTGATCTGGACGACACGCTGATTGACTGGAGCCGCTCTGACCAGGAATGGGAAGTGCGTGAGCGCGAGTTGATGCGCGGCGTGTTTGACTATGTGCGGGAGCAGGTTCACCCGCTGGATGATTATGATCGCCTGCTGGCGAATTTCTCGCTCTACACCCGGCAGGCGTGGGATAACGGGCGCAACAACCTGCGCGCGCCGCATATAGGCCGAGTGATTAAAGAGGCGCTGGTGGCGACAGGCGTACCGCCGGAAGCCATAGATGAGCGCCGCTGTCTGGAAGCGTACCTGTGGCGCGCGGCGGCGGGCGTAAAGGTTTTCCCGGACGTGCCGCCGTTTCTGGAACTGCTGGTGGAGAATGGCATCAAGACAGGCATCGTCACCAACGCCTACCAGCCGATGTGGCTGCGAGACTTTGAACTGACCGACTTCGACCTGCTGCGCTACTTCCCGAAGTGCCGCATCTCGGCAGCCGACGCGGGCTTCCTGAAGCCGCACCCGGCCATCTTTGAACACGCGCTGAAAATGGTGGAGGCCGACCCCAGCGAGACGGTCTTTGTCGGCGACAACCCGGTGGCCGATATTGCCGGGGCGCAGGGAGTCGGGATGCGTGCTGTCCTGCGCGTCACCCACCCCACCCCGCCGATGCTCAGCGGCATGATTGTGCCTGACCACGCGGTAAACAGCTTTGAGCAACTGCCGGAAGTGCTTGATGAGTGGTTTCCGGGCTGGCGCGCATGATTACGACCAAAATCCTGCCTGTCTCTGACCGCAACCTGATTCTGACCGGTTACACCGGCCCGTATCAACCGCTGATCGGCAGGCGCATCGCCCAGCTTCTGAAGATGCCGTATGTCAATATCGAGTGGCAGATTGAGGAACGCGCCGGGCTTTCGATGGATGAGATTCGCGTCCGCTACGGCGAGTCGCGGCTGAAGATGCTGGAAAACGAGGTCGTGCGCGAAGCCGTGCTGCACCGTAACGCGGTCATCCGCATCGGCGGGCAGGTCCTGCGCCACAGCCAGCATTACGAGCGCTTCGCAGAAACCGGCCCGGTCATCTGTCTGGTGGCGACGCTGGACTCCGTACTGCAAAGCCTGCACCTGTCGCTGGGGGCGCGTTATCACAACCCGGCGGAGCGTGGGCTGGCGCTAACACATTTACAGCGCGAATGGTCGGCGCGTCAACTGCCGGGCGTGCTGGAAATTGACACCACCTACATGAACGAAGACGAGATCGTTGAGCGGGTGATTCAGGAATGGCAGGCCGTCGTGGTGTAGCGGCTGTGGGTTCGGGTGGTGTGTCATGCGCCGGACGCGCCGTTGCCCGTCCCTACGAAACACATGCAGGCGCGTCGTAGGGGCGGCATTTATGCCCCTCGCCGTCCGCTGGCAAAAATTTATCAAAAATAAGCAACTCCTGCCTTACAATAAAAGC
>CAZJSU010000073.1:0-17808 GCA_964548765.1 uncultured Anaerolineaceae bacterium | reverse complement strand
CGTCCGCTGGCAAAAATTTATCAAAAATAAGCAACTCCTGCCTTACAATAAAAGCTGGCAATACTTAGCAAGGGTTAACCAACGTGGCGAAACTCAGTATCAGCCTCGCGCAGATGAATATCAAGCTGGGCGATGTCCGTAAAAATTACAACACCATGCAGCAGTGGGCGGTTGAGGCTGCCCGGCGCGGGTCGCATCTGGTCGTGTTCCCGGAACTGTGGTCTACCGGTTACGCGCTGGAACAGAGCAAGGAACTGGCGAGCGTCCTCAACAGCGGCATGTTCTCGCAGGTGACGACGGTTGCCCAGCAGAACAAAATCAGCATTGTCGGTTCGATACTGGAAAAGCGCGGCGTGGAAGTCGCCAACAGCGCGGCCTTCTTCGCGCCTAATGGCCGCATGATGGGCGTGTACCGCAAGCTGCACCTGTTCCGGCTGATGGACGAGGACAAGTGGCTGCAACCGGGGCAGGCTCCGCTGCTGCTGGATTTGCCATGGGGCGTGACCGCGCTGGCGATCTGCTATGACCTGCGCTTCCCGGAGCTGTTCCGGCGCTACGCGCTCGAGGGCGCGAAGATGGTGGTCATCCCGGCGGAGTGGCCTGCCGCGCGCGTGGAACACTGGCGGGCGCTGCTGGTGGCGCGGGCGATTGAGAACCAGTGCTTCATCGTCGCCTGCAACGCGGCGGGCGAAACGGGCGATACCGTCTTCGGCGGGCATTCGATGATTGTAGACCCCTGGGGCAAGATCGTCGTCGAAGCTGGCGACACGCCCATGCTGCTGACGGCGGAGATTGAGATGGACGACGTGGACGAGGTGCGCCAGCGCATCCCGGTCTTTGATGACCGCCGCGAGGATGTGTATTAGGGGTATGCCTGTAAATACCCAGGAATTTTAAACCTCTCCCCCCGCCCCCTCTCTAATGCATTGGGAGGGGGTGTTTTTTAACTTGCAACCACAATACTTAATCTGCACGCTGGTAGCGGAGCAGAACGGCACCGCTGCCGAAGCGCCGGGTTTCAATCAGCCGCAGGCTCATTATCCTGTCCAGCGGCGGGAACATAGGTTTGCCGCCCCCTAGAATGACCGGATGGATAACCGGACGGTATTCGTCAATCAGGTCGAGCTGCATAAAACTTGCCGCAATGCCAGCGCCACAAACCACCATGTCTTTACCGGGCTGCGCTTTCAATGCTCTGACCTCTTCGTCAATGTTATCGCGCACCAGCCTTGCGTTCGCGCCAACCTGCTGGAGAGTCTTTGAGAAAACCAGCTTGGGTATGCTCTGCCAGATACGGGCATACTCGATTTCATGGGCTGGCGCTGACGGGTTGGTATGCGCGGTTGTCCAGTGAGCTGCCATGTTCTCGTATATCCGTCGCCCGTACAACTGGTAATCGAACTCTCGTTCCTGCTCGTTGAAGAAGCGGTGAAGTTCCTCATCGGGTTCACTCCAGTCGAGCGAACCGTTGGCATCCTCAACGAAACCGTCGAGCGACACATTCAGACAGTAGACGACTTTTCTCATGGCAGCACTCTCCCGGCTATTTTATGGAATGCTTCGCTGGAAACGACGCAGTTTTAACCGATGTAGATAAAAGCGAAGCCTGCCTAATTTAACACATATGTTCTATTCGTCAAATTAGACTCATGCCAACGGATAGATACTTAGGGGATGACGCGGTGATTAAGCATCTCGTTGACCGACTTCACCAGCCGCCGCAGTTCGGCCTCTAAATCCTCGGTGATGCCCTCCTGAATAGCCGCCTCGCGGAACAGATCACGCGCCTCGCGGATATGCTCCTCGCCTTTACGCAGGCGCGCCAGCCCGGCGCGAAGCTGGGTGCGGGCATCGCGGCTGTTGGGCGAGGTATAGAAGCCGGGGAAGTCCCAGCCATGTTCGACCGCCGCCTCGGCCAGCCCGCGCGCGAAATCCTCAACATTTTCTAATAATCCCGCCGCGCCGCGCTGGAGCAGGCGCTTGATGCCTTCGCTCAGTGTCGGTTCGCTGCCGAAGTCTAGCTGCGAGATGTCCTCATAGCGCGTCTCGACATCGCGCCATGTGCCGGGCTGTGGGCGCAGCGCGGCCTTCTGGGGCGAGAGTCCGGTGAAGATGGGATAGAGGATGCCGACGCACAGGTTGTGCAGGTCCATGCGGTAATACTGCTGGTTGGTGGGCGATTGCGGGTCGCCTTCAAGCTGGCGCGAACTGTTGAAGTCTATCACGCGCAGTTGCTCGCCGTCCCAGTAGACGTGTTCCAGCTTGTGGTCGAGGTACACCACGCCCTGACTGTGCGCCAGCGCCAGCATCGCGCCGAACTGGTGCGCCAGCGCCAGCCCTTCCTCGCTGGGCAAGCGCCAGCGCTGGCTGGGCTGCGACGACTTCATCAGATAGAACAGGTTATGGGTGCGCGGCAGGTTTTCCAGCGCCAGATAAGGCCGCCAGCCCTTCTCGGCGTAGCGTTCCATACTGCGGATAAAGCCAAGCACGTCCCGCTGGAAGGCGGCGATGCTGCCGCCGGCGGGCGCTTCGCCGGGGTGTTCCAGATAGCCACAATCCAGCAGGTCCACAATCTGCGGGCTGCCTGCCAGCTTCATCAGCAGATTGGCCTCGTTAGCGAAGGCGCGATATTCCCAGCGCACCTCGCCATCCGGCGCGAGATGCTCCGGGCGCAGCACCTTGAAGGCGACCGTCTGGTTGGTGCGGCGGTCGAGCGCGTCCAGCACGCGGGCGTAATGCCCCAGCGCGAAGGTATCGTTGAAGTGGTCTATGCGGTAGAGGTCATTCAGTTCAGTCATTCAGCACCTGAAAATATCCCAAATCGGCGCGACTTTGGGAAAAACACATTGTAATGCACAATGACGCAATTCCGCAGGGTGGTCTGCAACATCTCATGATTAAAACAAACTAACTTCTACGACTTTGTAACCCCCAATTGGCGCAGGATTGAGGCGGTGGTGCTTGCATCTGCACATAGCTTGCGTAGAATAAACTATAAAACAGATGTCATTTTGAGGAGTCCGGCATGTCTGAACCGGGGCACAATATCCGTCTTCGTAGTAGTGCCCGTACCAATGTGGGCCAGGTACGACAAAACAACGAAGACAATGTACGCCTGTGGGCGGGGGAACATGCCGCCCTGGCCGTCGTTGCGGATGGCATGGGCGGCGCGGCAGCGGGTGAAGAGGCCAGCCGTCTGGCTGTCGAGGCGATTCAAAGTGGCATGGCACTGCATGAAGAAGAAGACCCCCGAAAACTGCAAAATATCGGCGATGATAAGATCACACGGAAAATCCGCGAGAGCATCTTAAACGCCAACCTTTCGATCATCCAGCGCGCGGCAGAAACACCGGAAATGCGTGGGATGGGAACCACGCTGACGCTGGCCTTCGTTTATGATACGCAGGTGATTGTGGCCCACGTGGGCGACAGCCGCGCCTATCACATCAGCGCTGTGAACGGGCAGATCAGGCAGATCACGTCTGACCACAGCTTTGTCGAGGCGCTGTTTGCCGCCGGGCATATCACCCGCGAGCAGGCCGACGAACACCCGATGCGTAATGTGCTGTACCGCGCGCTGGGGCAGACAGAGGATATTGACGTGGATGTTTATCACAGCGCCTTGCAGGTGGGCGACCGGCTGGTGCTGTGTTCTGACGGGCTGACGCGCCACGTCAAGCCGGAAGAAATCGCGCAGGCGGCGCTGATGGAAGACATGCCGGACAGCGCCAGCCAGAAGCTGATTGATCTGGCGAATGAGCGCGGCGGCGAGGACAACGTGAGCGTCATTGTCATTTTTGTGGAGCAGGCCGGGGAGCAGCACACCCTGTCGGCACAGCGCGTTTTATCCCCACAGAGCGAAGAACCCAACGAAGACGACACCCTTGTTTTTGGCGAAAGAGAGCGCCCGCAGGCGCTTAAAGACGCGGCAAATGCCCGTAAGACCCCGCTCAACGCCTTCGAGCAAGACCGCCTTGTGGGGTCGGTCACAGCGCCTGATCGGCCTGCGCCCAGCACAGCGCCGCCGCGTCGCTGGGATGCTGAACGGCTGAACGACCCCAGCGGCATAGACGACCTGCCCGACGCGCGCGGCAGCGAAACCCTGCCAGAGCGCAGTTCACTGGATAAAGCCACGCCCAAGCGTCCCGACACGCTCGACTATCTTACCAGCGCCCGCAGGTTTTCCCCGTCGCTGAAGCCGGTGCCGCTGGCGCGTGGCTCTCAGGAAAGCGACGGCGAAGGTCGTGATGTTTTTAAATAAATCGCCCCTATGACCGGTTTACTGCTGGAAACCGAGCGTTTACCCGAAGATCAGGCTGAAAACGTCACCCGGCTCGTGAATTTTATCGGGCATCAGGTGGGCGCGCTGACCCATACCGAGCGCGCGATTTATACCACGCTGTGGATGACCATCGCCCGCGCTTCTGCCCCGGTGGTGGTCGCCAACCTCAATTACCGCGCCGACACCCTGCGGGACACGCTGGACAAGCTGATGCACCACCGCCTCATCTGGTTCGACGAAGACCTGCGCGCTGTCCTGCAATGCCCGCCGTTCTCCGCCCTGCACAGCGCCCATGAGGTAAAGGCCTTCGGCTGGGATCGCGCTTATGTGTGCAGCCTGCCGGATGCGGCGCTGTCGCTGCTGGTCTACGGGCCAAACACATGGCTGAATGTCGACTCGACCTGCCCGCGCAGCGGCGAGGTTCTCCGCTTTCGCGTGATGCTGGATGCCTACCACAGCCTGAAGCTGGAAGCACCCGCCGATTCTAAACAGTGGTGTGTGTGGCTGCCCGAAAGCCCGGACGGTCATCTGTCTGTCGGGACGAACGGCCTGCGCTCGAAGATCAACGCCTTCAACACGCGGGCGGATTTCGAGACTTACCAGCAGTACAACCCGCTGCCGGGCAGCGGCACGCTTTACACGCTGGAACAGGCGGTGTACCTCAGTGAATGCCTGCTGCGCGCCTTTGAACACGCGCTGTCCAGCGACAGGTAGGTTTTACCCGCTTTCGTCAATACTTGCGTCAAAACCCTAACTTCCGTTAGAATTTGGATAATATCGGCCATGTGCTGGCCGATTTTGTATATGATCGAGTTCGCTGACCTTCATTAAAGGCCGATGGCGTATGTCTGACCAGCAACCCCCAAACCCACCCACTGACGAACCGCAGATCAGCGGCGGCTGGCGCAAACCAGAAAATATCGGCGGTTGGCGGCACTATACGCCCACGCCTGAAGAGACCGAAGACACCAACGGCGGCTGGCGCGTACCAGCGGTGCCGCCAGAGCTTGACCTTGTGCCGACGGATGAAGGCGCGTGGCACCGGCCACAGCCAGAAGACACGACCTTTACCGCTGAGGATGAGATTGAGATCGGCCCACGACCAGAGAACATTGATTTCTGGTCGCCCGCGCCCGCCCAGCAGGCAGACGAAGAAGAAGACGAAGAAGAGGACATCGGCGGGCTGGGTGAACTGGTGGCGCTGGTCAGCCTCGTCGAGCGGCGGCCAGAGCCGAGCATTGTGCTGCGCCCGGAGGACACCACCGACCAGCCTGCTGCAACCACCGCCCCAGACCCGGCAGGCGACATTGAGGCGGCGCTGGAGGCGGCAGCGGCGGCACAGGCCGAGGAGGGCGAGCCGGACTTTAGCGGGCGCGGCTCGGCAGAGCGCGAGGCACTGGAACAGGCCACGCAGGGAGGCGTGCCTTATGTGCCGCTGACCGGGCTGCGGCGGCCAGAGGATGACCTTGAAGAAGACGAGGAAGAAGCGGAAGCCGAAGCCCTGACACCAGAGGAAGTCGCGCGGCGGCAGGTCGCCGAACTGACCGACAGCCAGCGGCTGGCGGCTGAGGCCGAGCCGGAAGCCCTGACACCAGAGGAAATCGCGCGGCGGCAGGTCGCCGAACTGAGCGACAGCCAGCAGCTAGGGGCTACCGAAGCGCTGGGCGCGACAGGCCCGGTGCCTGTGGATACAGACGACCCGGCGGATTATGCCCGCCAGCAGGTGCAGGAACTGGGCGGCGAACCCGTCGCCGAGCCAGCCGACCCGGCGCGCGAGGCGCTGGCGCAGCAGTTCCTCGAAACCGAGGCACAGGTGCGCGGCCTGCGGATGCGTTATCACAGCGGGCAGATGTCCCGCGACGAACTGCAAAACGAACTACGCAAGCTGCTGATTCTGGATAACAACCAGAACTGGTGGATGATGGGCGTGGAGAGCGATGTCTGGTTCCGCTATGACCAGGAGAGCGGCGACTGGGTGCAGGATACCCCGCCGCGCCCGACGGTCAGCGCGCAGCGCACAGGCGTGGCGACTGAAACTTCCGGCCTTGATGCGGTAGATGTACTGGGCAACCAGTCCCTGCCCTACCTGCCCGATGACCGCGAGGTCACGGAATATGACGAGGAATACACGCCCGACACGCTGGACGTGAACGGGATGCCCCTGCCGCGTTCGGTGCCGATCAATGACCCCGACCTGACTGTACCGGGCGCGGGCGGCATTTATCAGGACACCGTGCGCCGTTCAGAAGCGCCCACGCTGGAAGGGATGCAGCCGACCGTACCGGGCGCGACCATCCCGCACGATTACGGCGCGGACATGGGCGCTTATACCCCCGCGCCGGAAATCGAGGACGACAGCCCGCCAGACTACGACATCCCCGGCACCGGGCAGACTTATGAGGAAGCGGCAGAGCGCCAGCGCCGTACCCTGCTCCAGCAGGCGTTGTTAATCGGCTCGATCCTGATCGGCCTGATGTTTATCGTCGGCGCGATTTTCGTGGTCTATGTAGTGCTGACGTATAACAACATCGCGGCGGAATACCGCGAGCAGATCGCCGCGCTGGCGGACTATGAACCGCCCTTCCAGACCGCGCGCGTGCTGGACTCTGAGGGCGAGCTGATCGCCGAACTGCCCAGCCCAAGCGGTTTTCGTCAGGAAGTGCGCTCGCTGGCCGATGTGTCGCCAGAACTGATTTACGCGGTGGTGGCTGTCGAGGACGAGCGTTACTTTGAGAACCCCGGTTATGACCCCATCGCCATCTTCCGCGCGTTCGTGCAGAACCTGGGCGCAAATCAGGTGGTCAGCGGCGCGAGTACCATCACGCAGCAGCTTGCGACGCGGCTGATTCTGGGCGACGACACGCCCACCGCCGATAACAAGCTGCGCGAGATCATCATCGCTTCGGAGATCGCGCAGCAGTACAGCAAGAACGAAGTGCTGCTGCTTTATCTGAACGAGATGTTCTTCGGCAACCAGTCCACCGGGGTGCAGGCCGCCGCAGAGTTCTACTTCGACAAGTCTGCCGACCAGGTGAACCTGACCGAAGGCGCGATGCTCGCCAGCCTGATCGCCGGGCCAGCCAGCCGCGACCCGGTCACGAACCGCGCCGAAGCCTTCGCGCAGACCGATAACGCGCTGCGCCAGATCGCGCAGGTGCCATGCCTGAACTTCAGCGAAATCCCCGGCGTAAACCGCGAATACTGCATCGACGCGAATTCCATCGTTAACGCCAACAACAACTTTGTCGGCCAGACGCTGGTGGACCGCGCCCGGTTACAGGCACGGCCGTATACACCGCGCGAGTTCGACTTTGACCATCCGCACTTTGTCTACTTCATTCTGGCTCAACTGGAGCAGGAATTCGGCTCTGACGAGGTGTACCGCCGGGGCTTCGTGGTGCGTACCACGCTGAGAACCGAAGTCCAGAACGCGGCGGAGAATGCCCTGCAGGCGCGGCTGGAGGCGCTGGCCGCTACACGCGCCAACACAGGCGCGGTCATGGTCAGCAATCCGGCGACAGGCGCGATCTGGGCGATGGTTGGCAGCCCGGACTTTAGCAACGTGGACATCGCCGGGCAGATCAATAATGCGTTCGCGTGGAACCAGCCCGGCTCGACCATCAAGCCCATCGAGTACGCGCAGGCGCTTGAAGGGCTTGATCGCAACGGGAACGGTTTGCTGGATTACGAAGATTACCTGACCGCCGCCAGCATCCTGTGGGACGTACCCTCGCAGTACAGCAACCCGCCGTATGAGCCGGTCAACTTCGACGGGCAGTATCGCGGACCGGTGTCTGTGCGGCGCGCGCTTGCCAACAGCCTGAACATCCCGGCGGTCAAGGTCTTTGACTTCATCGGGCCAAACGGCTTTATCAACATCTCGCGCCGTATGGGGCTGCGCTTTATCGAAGATGACCGGGGCGAAGTCCCCAACGTCGGGCGGCCTTCGGCGCTGGGTGCGACAGAGGTGCGCCTGTTCGACATGATGAAGGCTTACGCCATCATGGCTAATGGCGGCAGTTACGCATCGCTGTACGCCATTGAAAGCATCACCGATGCCGAGGGTAACGCGGTGGCGCTGGCCCCGCGCCCGACCCCTGAAGGGCGTATTCCCTCGCCAGTCGCCTTCCTGCTGCAAAATATCCTGAGCGACGACGAAGCGCGTGCCGAAGCCTTTGGGCGCAACAACGCGACGCTCAATATCCCCGGCTATCCGGGACTGTCGGCAGTAAAGACCGGCACCTCTAACGGCAATCGTGACCTGTGGGCGATGGGCTTTACGCGCAACGTGGTTACAGGGGTATGGATTGGCCGCCACGACGACGGCGACATCCGCAATACCGACAGCGTGGCCTCTGCCGGGTCGGTCTGGAACGAGGTCATGCGCGCCGCGCTGGATGCCGCAGGCAGGCCGCGTGGTTTTGAAAATCCGGGGAATGTCGAACCGCAGACCATCTGTATCCTGACCGGGACGCTGCCGGGCGCAAGCTGCCCCGGTGGTCAGCGTGGCGAACTGTTCATCGGGGATCATCCACCGCCGCCAGCCAGCGAGGGCTTTGTCGTCACAGTGCCTATCAACAGTTGGACATTCCTGCAGACGAACGACTTCTGCCCCAACGACCGCATTGATTCGACGTTTGTGGATATTGAGGACCCGTTCGCCATCCCCTGGCTGCGTTCGCCCCAGGGCCAGCCAGCAGCGCGGGCGCTCGGCCTGCCAGAGCAGATCATCCCGCCGCCGCAAAGCGGCTGTACGGTCAACACCGTGCTGCCCACCGCCCAGATCATCGGGCCGCCCGATGGGCAGACGGTGACGGGCCTGGTGCAGGTGACAGGCATGGTCTCCGCGCCGAACTTCGCGCGTTACCAGCTTGAACTCGCGCCGGATGGCACAGACAACTTCCAGTTAGTCGCTGGCCCGTTCAACGTTCAGCAGCCGAACGCGGGGTCGGTGCTTGGGGAATTTAACTCGGAGGCGGTGCCGAACGGCAATTACATCCTGCGGCTGGCGGTGTTCGGCACAGCGGAAAGCGGCGGCGGCTTTGTCTATCGCACGACGCGCATCAGGGTTGAGAACGTCACGCCGACACCGACCATCACGCCAACGCCGACCCTGACACCGACCCTGCCACCAACGCAGACGGTGATACCGCCCACGCCTGTGCCGTTCCTCACGGACACCACGATACCGTTCTTCCCGACGGATACGCCGCCCGCGCCGGTGATCACCACGCCGATCAACGGCAACGGCTCATCGCAGAGCGGGCCAACGCCGACGATCTTCATCGGCGGCTGACCCGACCAAACCGACCAATAGGGGCGCAGCACGCTGCGCCCTCTTTCTTGTTACATAATCCCGGCGGGCAGCATTTGCAGCACATACGTCAGCAGCAGCGTTTGCAGCACGAAGCTGGCGAGGCTGATGACGATACTACCGATCACCAGCGCCAGACAGCCGCTCAAGAGGCTGATGTCGTAGGCCGCGCCGACGCGCTTGAGAACGCCGAAGCTGAGCGACAGCGAAACCAGCCCGGCAGCGCCATAAAGCAGCATGGGGAAGATGCCGTTATCGCCGAAGGTCAGCACCACGCCGAGGTAAGTCAGCAGGAAGATCAACGGCAGCCGCGTGTTATACAGCGACACGACCTTATACATCAGGTGTGGCAGCGTCCCCTCGCCCTTGAAGATCAGCCGCGCGGCCCCGTGCGTCACAGTCAACTGGACGACCATCTGCACCAGCGCGGCGATGCCAGCAATCAGGCCGAGGATTAGCCCAATGCTGATGTCCAACTGGCTGTAGGTTTCCGCCAGCAGGCGCAGGTCATAACTCAGTTCGGCTGGCTCCTTAACGTTGGTTGTGCCTGCCGCCCACGCTTCATGGTAAGCATCCCACGCCGCATCATAACCGTTCAGCACGCCCAGCGCGCTCTGGCTGATGACCAGCACCAGCAGCACTACGCCAAAGATGACGATCAGGGTGAAGATGGCAAGGTCCATCCCCGCGCTGATCCATGTGCTTTTCTGCACGTCCTCCTGATGCGCGCCCCGCCGTTTCTGCTTCGCCATCTGCCGTTCGCTGACGGCGATGTGCTTGATTTCGTCTTTATTACGCACCAGCGCCAGCGCCTCCTCGCCTTCCAGCTTGGAGATGTCGTGCAGCACGCTGATGTAGTACGAATCCTGCTCCAGTGATGGGTCGGCCTCCAGCGCCTTGCCCAGCGACTTGAGGGCTTTGTTGCGCTGGCCGCTGATCTGGTAGCTGAGCGCCGCGTCAATCAGGCTTTTGGTAAAGGCGCTGTCCACCGAAGCGGCAGCGGCGCGGGCTTTTGGCCGGGGGGCAGGCGGCGGGATGACCTCACCGCCGGACTGAAGATAGGCCACGGCTTTGCTGGCGACAGCCCGCACCTGGTCATCCGGGTCGCCGCCTGCCAGTTCACGAAGCAGGCCAAGCAGCGACTCGTCTCTGGCACGGGCGGCCTGTTTGACCGCCTGAAAGCGCGTTTTAGGGTCGGGGCTTTGCAGTTGTTGGCTGAGGATGTTCTGGCTCACGAAGGTTCTCCGGCAAATAGCTTTCAGGTATCAGGTCTTAATCTCACTGTACCTGCGAGTCCCCGTGCGCGGCGTAAAGTGTTTATGAAATTTGTCTGTAGTTTACAGGCGGTTTACAGCGCCCATCTGGACACTTCCCCCCCGACCCGTTAGACTTATGACAGATGTTCTATGCAGCAGGGGCAAGTCGGTGACTTGCCTGGGCGCAGCACCGCTTCGCCCCTACAGGATTACATACAGTTTCCGGTTCGCCAACAGCATCACGAATGACCTGACACCTGATACCCAAAACCCGAAAGCTCTCGCCATGCTGCCGATTCGCCTTGAAATGAAGAACTTCCTGCCCTACCGCTCGCCCGACCCTGTGCGCTTCGAGGGGGTGCATCTGGCCTGCCTGACAGGCGTGAACGGCGCGGGCAAGTCGTCGCTGCTGGACGCGATCACGTGGGCGCTGTGGGGCAAGGCGCGCGCCCGCCGCGACGAGGATTTAGTCCACCTCGGCCAGCAGGATATGTACGTGCAGCTTGATTTTGAGCAGGAAGGCCAGATTTACCGCGTGATCCGCCGACGCACCCGGCGGCAGCGCGGCAGCGGCACGCTTGACCTGTTCGTGCAGGACGACGACCAGTTCAACCTCATCAGCGAACCCAACATGCGGGCGACACAGGCGCGCATTGACAGCCTGCTGCGGCTGGACTACGAAACGTTCGTGCATTCGGCCTTCCTGAAGCAGGGCAAGGCCGATGCCTTCACCACCAAAACGCCCAGAGAGCGCAAACAGATTCTCTCCGACATTCTAGGCCTGGCGCAGTGGGAAGTGTACGAAGCGGCGGTCAAGGAACAGTTGAAAACCATTGACTCCGAACTGCGCGTCTTTGAACTGCGCCTTCAGGAAATTGAGGTTGATCTGGCGCAGGAGCCAGCGCTTCAGGTCGCGCTAGTGGAGGCGGAGCGGGCAGAAGGCGAAGCGCGGCGCGACCTGCACGCCGCCGAAGAACGCCTGAAAGAATATGAACACGCGCCGAAGGAGATGCTCGCCACGCATGAACGGCTGGCCGAGGTTAACCAACGGCTGGCGGGCTGCCAGTCCGAGGCGACCGATGTTCGTAAGACGCTGGACTATCATCAGGAGCGCATCACCGAATACGAAACCACGCTGAACACCCGTGAGGAGATCGAGCGCGGCCACGCGGCGCTGCATCAGGCGCGCGCCACCGACCACGCGCTGGCCGACCAACTGCGCCAGTTGAGCGACTTCGACAAACAGCAGCACGAACTGGAAATGATGCTGCAAAGCGAGCGCTCCGACCTCGAAAACGAGTGCAGCCGCTATGAGGAGCGCATCAAGCAGCTAGAGCAGAAGTTGCAGCGCGGGGCCGAGACCGGCATCGAGGCGGTGCAGGCCGAGGTGCTGGAACTGCAAGCGCTGGAACAGACGCGCGAGACGCTTCAGGCGCAGGGCGGCCAGCTTGGCGAGGAACGCGCCGAACTGGAAGCCACCAACCGTGCGCTGCACGCCGAAATGCTGAGCCTGAAGGATCGCCTCACCCGCCTGCAGGAGACCGACGAGGTCAACTGTCCGCTGTGCGGGCAGCCGCTGGACGCGGCGCACCTGGACGAACTGGTCGCGCAGTTGAGCGCCGAAGGCACCCAGCGCGGCGATCAGTACCGCGCCAACAATCAGCGCCTGAAGCAGATCGCCGACGAGGCCAAAACCAGCCGTCAGCGCCTCGTCGAGATCGAAGGCCACATCAAGCGCCTGCCCGCGCTCATGGAGCGGCTGGGCGCGCTGCAAATGCAGGTTGACCAGGCGCAGGACGCGGCAGGCCAGCTTGACAGCGAGCGCAAGGGCCTGGACGACGCGCGTGACCTGCTGGCGCGGGAGGATTACGGCCATAAGACCCGCGCCAAGCTGCAAAAGCTGGAAGAACGCCGCGCGGCTGTCGGTTATGATGCCGAATCGCACGACGCGGCGCGGCAGCAGTTGGAAACCTACCGCGAATATGAGCGGCGTTACTATGAACTGGAAACCGCCGAGAAGGAACTGCCCGGCGTAAAGGCGCTGTATGAGGAAGGCGCGGCGCGGCTGGGGCGGCTGGAGAAAAGCATCGCGGAGGACCAGCAGGCCATCAACACGCTGGAGGCCAGAATCGCCGAATTGCAGACGCAGGTGGAGGAATACGCCGCCCGCGATGCAGAGGTCAAGACGCTGCGCGCCAGCGCCGGGAACGCCTATCAGGCATTGGTCAGCGCCCGGCAGGAACTGGACGCGCTGGAAAAGCTGCGACTGCGTAAAGCGGAGATGGAACAGCGCGCCGAAAACAAGCGCTATGAGAAGGCGCTCTATGAGGAACTGGGCAAGGCCTTCGGCAAGAACGGCATCCCGGCGATGATGATCGAAACCGCCATCCCGGAACTGGAGAACGCGGCCAATGTGCTGCTGGGGCGCATGACCGCCGGGCGTATGGCGCTGCGCTTCACCACCCAGCGCGAGAAGATCACGGGCGGGGTGGCCGAAACGCTGGACATCGAGATCGCTGATGAACTGGGGACGCGCGGTTACGAACTGTACAGCGGCGGCGAGGCCTTCCGTATTGACTTTGCCATTCGCGTCGCGCTGTCGCAGCTTCTGGCACGGCGGGCAGGCGCGCGCCTGCGTACCCTGTTCATTGACGAGGGCTTCGGCACACAGGATGCCGATGGCCGCGACCGTCTGGTGGAGGCCATTACCGCCATTCAGGAAGACTTCGATATGATTCTGGTCATCACGCACATTGACGACCTGCGCGATTCCTTCCCGGTGCATGTCGTGGTGGACAAAACAGCAGAAGGCAGTCAGGTCGTGGTGCGTTAATTCGACCGGTTGGCAGTATCTTTACAGCGGGCGACATGGGGGCGCAGCGGCGCGTCCGTCTGCCATCATCGTGCGTGTGTAGGGGCGGGTTTGACCCGCCCGTGAAACCTCACCCCGCAGGGACGCTTCGCAGTCCACACGTGGCGAGGGGGTGCGTCGTTTTATCCGCGCGGGCGGGGCGCAGCACGCTGCGCCGCTACAAAGCGTATTTGCAGGGACGCGCAACGGCGCGTCCGTAACAGGGAACACCATCTAACGTAACCTATCGCACCGTGTAATCAAACAAATCAGGGGGAAATGATGACTCTGGCAACCACCCGTAAAGGCGACATTCTGCTGGAATTCAGGCCGGGCGCGGACGTGCCGATTCCCGAAGCCGAACGCCATATTCCAATGACGTTTGCGCTGGTGGCGGCGCGGCACGAGGGCAAAATCCTGTTCATGTTCAACCACTGGCGGCAGGAGTGGGAACTGCCCGGCGGGAAGATTGACCCCGGCGAAGACGCGGCGACCTGTGCCGGACGGGAGCTGACCGAGGAGACCGGACAGGTCGCCCCGGCGCTGCGCTGTGTCGGCCTCATGCAATGCCAGCTTGAGCCGGATGACCGACTCGAATTCGGGATGCTCTATGCCTGTGAGTTGGAGGCCGTTGTGCCGTTTATTGCCAATGACGAAGCGGAGCGGATTATCTTCTGGGATTTGCAAAGCCCGGTCGAGGGTTACGTCAACCCGATTGACAAGAAGCTGGCCGAACTGAGCCTGACCGACTGATTACTTGCGTT
The DNA here is from genome assembly GCA_964548765.1 of uncultured Anaerolineaceae bacterium. GTDB lineage: Bacteria > Chloroflexota > Anaerolineae > Aggregatilineales > Phototrophicaceae > JAIOHN01. Next base: position 3,341 of record CAZJSU010000073.1, on the reverse strand, counting down.
TTGTTTACCTGCTGCCAACGCAATTTTTATGCACGGAAGGCTACACTATGAAGGATACGCTGGCGGAATCCCGATTGCGCCAGTTCACATGGGGTTTTGAGGCAGGGAACACAGACCGCACCGGGGATCCCCCCTCGCAGGTCATCTCACCCCCGCAGAAGCCGAAACTCCTGTACAATGGACTTTATAACTGCCGTTGGCAATTCAATGTATCCAACGAGGGTAGGTAATTTGACATGATGCGTTTTGACCGTTTTACAGAGCGCGCTCAGGATGCTGCCGTGCGCGCCACCGAGATTTTGCAGCGTTATGGACATAATCAGGTAGACACCGAGCATCTCCTGATGGCGCTGCTGGAACAGACAGACGGAGTCATCCCGCAAATCCTGGAGCGCATGACGATTGATGTCAGCGCTATTCGTAACCGGCTGGATGATATTCTGCGTAACAGCCCGAAGCCGTCTATTTATGGCGGTGGCACCGGGCAGGTGTTCATCACCCCGCGCGTGAAGCGGATTATTGACCTCGCCAACGAAGAGGCCAACCGCCTGCGCGACGAGTACATCTCCACCGAGCATATCTTTCTGGCGATCATCAACGAGCGCGAGCGCAATACCGCTGTCGCCAAGATTTTCAGCGATTACAACATCACCCGCGACCGCGTTTACGACACGATTAAGGATGTGCGCGGCGGCCAGCGCGTGACCGATCCGCAGAGCGAGGCGCGTTACCGCACGCTGGAAAAATACAGCCGTGATCTGACACGCTCGGCGCTGGAAGGCAAGCTCGACCCGGTGATCGGGCGCGATGCCGAAATCCTGCGCGTGATTCAGATTCTCAGCCGCCGTACCAAGAATAACCCGGTGCTGATCGGCGAGGCAGGCGTAGGTAAGACCGCCATCGTCGAAGGGCTGGCGCAGCGTATCATCAACGGCGATGTGCCGGAAATCCTGCTGAACAAAAAGGTCATTAGCCTTGACCTGAGCGGGATGCTGGCGGGCAGCCGCTTCCGTGGCGAGTTCGAGGAACGGCTGAAGGCCACTATTGAGGAAGTGCAGCGCAGCGAAGGCGACATTATCCTGTTCATTGACGAGCTGCATCAGGTGGTCGGCGCGGGCGCGGCACAGGGCGCGCTGGACGCGGGCAACATGATGAAGCCTGCGCTGGCACGCGGCGAGCTGAACGCCATCGGCGCGACCACGCTGGACGAATACCGCCAGTACATCGAGAAGGACAGCGCGCTTGACCGTCGTTTCGCGCCGGTTTATGTGGAAGAGCCGAGCGTCGAGGACACCATCGAAATGCTGTTCGGCCTGCGCGACCGCTATGAGGCGCACCACAAAGTCACCATCTCCGACGAGGCGATTATCGCGGCGGCGCGGCTTTCCTCACGTTATGTGACAGACCGCCGCCTGCCAGACAAGGCGATTGACCTGCTGGACGAGGCCGCCGCCAAGCTGCGCGTGGCGCTCTACTCCATGCCGCCGCAGTTGAAAGAGATGAAGGATGTCGTTGACCGCCTGCAGGCCGACGAGGAAGCCGCCGGGCTGGCACGCGAGTATGAACGCGCGGCGGAATACAAGATGCGCCGTTTGCAGCTTGCAGAGGAGTACGAGCAGCAGCGCTACATCTGGCAGCAGGAACACACGCTGGATGAAGTGGTAGACGGCGAGGACATCGCGCAGGTGGTGGCACAGTGGACGGGCATTCCGGTCAGCCAGATGCTGGAAACCGAGAGTGAGAAGCTGCTGCGTATGGAAGACACGCTGCACCAGCGCGTGATCGGGCAGGATGCGGCGGTGGCCGCCATCTCCGACGCGATCCGCCGGGCGCGCAGCGGCCTGAAAGACCCCAAGCGGCCTATCGGCTCGTTTATCTTCCTCGGCGCGTCGGGCGTGGGCAAGACCGAGCTGGCGAAGGCGCTGGCCGAGTTCATGTTCGACGATGAGGACGCGCTGGTACGCATTGACATGAGCGAGTACCACGAGCAGCACACGGTCAGCCGCCTGTTTGGCGCGCCGCCCGGTTACGTGGGCTACGAAGAAGGCGGCCAGCTTACCGAAGCGGTACGCCGTCGCCCCTATCGCGTCATCCTGTTTGACGAGATCGAGAAGGCGCACCCGGATGTCTGGAACGCGCTGCTGCAAATTCTGGAAGATGGCCGCCTGACGGATGGTCAGGGGCGGGTGGTGGACTTCCGCAACACGGTGATCATCATGACCAGCAATCTGGGGACGGAATTCGCCAGACGCGGCGGGGCGCTGGGCTTCGTGCAGGGCAACGACCAGCAGGCGATTGCCGATCACCAGAAGATCGAGCGCGCGATGCGCGACACCTTCCGGCCAGAGTTCCTCAACCGCATTGACGAGGTGATTATCTTCTCCACCCTGTCGCTTCAGGATGTGGAGCAGATGGTAGACCTGCAGATGAAGGGCGTGGCCGAGCGGCTGGGCGAGGCGGGCATCAGCCTGCACCTGACCGAGCCAGCGCGGCGCTGGCTGGCCGAGAAGGGCTTCGACCCGCAGTTCGGCGCGCGTCCGCTGCGTCGCTCCATCCAGCGCTATATCGAAAACCCGCTGAGCATCCAACTGCTTAAGGGCGACTTCCACCCCGGCGATCTGATTATGATTGACGAGATGGGCGGCGAGTTGATCTTCGAGCGGCACATGGACGCTACGACCGACTACCTGCGCGTGGATCAGGAAAACATGCTTGATCTCGATCAGGACATGGGCTAAGGCTTTTTACCGGGGCGCGAAGCTGTTTGCGCCCCTTGATGTGCATACGACTTCTTAACGCACCTCTAACGGGGTGCGTCTTTTTGGTAGTGGAGAGACTTTAACTGATACATGACAAATTGTAGTCCCGGATTGCTTGGCCACCGATTGATGTCGCCATCGATCAAAGACAAACTCATAGGTTGCCTAGCCATCACTGAAAGAGGGACAGCCACGATAGTCGGCAGGCAGACGACACCACAGGTGAATGGCACTGTTCTCAGAGCGATCGCCTCACCCGTAGGCCACGACTTGACGAGTACGGCGGCATAAGGCCAGCCACAACCAGCGTTCTTCAGCCTTTTTGCCCACAAACGACCACAATTCGTCCAATTCCAACACGTCCTCAGCCAGAGCAGGCAGCAGTTTCGAGGCCCTGGCTGGCACTTGGCTAATCCACTGGACTAACCAGCGGCTGACGGTGCGCCGTGACCATCCGAAAATGCGCTCGATCCCGCGCAAGCTCAGTCGCTCCAACACCGCACCCTTCCCCTGATTGCGAACTTTCATCGAATAGCCTGGCTGCGCTTGTAACGTGCCATAGCGACCACAAGTCTTGCCATG
>CAZJSU010000072.1:15957-23443 GCA_964548765.1 uncultured Anaerolineaceae bacterium | reverse complement strand
GCGCAGTTCGAGACGTGCATCGGCCTGCTGGAGTCGCGCGGGCTGGTGCGGCATTTCAGCTTCGGCAATCTGGTGCTGCTCCAGCCAGAGCTGCTCGACGCTTACGCCTCGGCCCTCATCGCCGCCGCGAAGGACGAGCCGGATGGGCTGGGCATGATGGTGGAGGAAGTCGCCCATAACGGCAAGTTCCGGCTGCCGGATACCGAGCGCATCAAGGATCACGAGCAGGAGAAGCTGCTGCTGATCGCCACCGTCGAGGACCTGCTGCGGCACGAGATCGCCCTGCGCGATGAAGACCCCTACGGCGTGAAGCTGCTGGTGTTTCCGTCGCAGTCCACGCGCTCCACGCCGACCCTGCCCGACCCCAACGACCGCACCGCTATCTGGGAGTTTGAAGGCCCGGTGCTGAACATCTATACCACGCTGGCCGTGCGCCTGTGGCACACTCGCCTGTTCGCGGACAAATCGCTGTACGAAAACGCCGCGACTTACACCACCACCGACGGGCAAAGCTGCAAGCTCTACATCCGCAGCCACGAAGAAGGCAAAGCCGAACTGCTGCTGTACTTCGATGCCAGTGTGTCGCCCGAAACCTGCACGCAGATTGAGGAATACGTCAACAAGCACCTGCTGCGCCACGCGCTGCCCGACAGCGTGAAGAAGCGGCGGATGATGGTCTGCCCGCATTGTCAGACGGTCGTGCCGGACGAGGTGGTGAAAAAGCGGCGAGAGATGGGTAAGGACTACATCATCTGCTCGGTGTGCGAACGGCGCGTGTCGCTGGTGATGGAGACGCGCATCTCCAGGGGGCAGACCTTCCTGCGCGAGGTGATGGTCAACCGTCTGGATAAAGAGGCCGATACCCAGCGCCGGAAGAACATGGCGATCTCGGTGCTGCAGGGCAAGATGGCGACCAACGATTACGACGTGTTCCTGTGCCACAACAACCGCGACAAGGAGCGGGTCAAGGAGGTCATGGCGCTGTTGATGGAATGTGGCATCCTGCCCTGGCTGGACGAGGCCGACATTCCGCCCGGCCTCGACTGGGAGACAGCGCTGCAGTTCAATATCGAGAAGTGCCGTTCGCTGGCGTTCTTCGTGGGCAAGCACGGCATCGGCGACTTCCAGCGCAACGAACTGCACCACGCGCGGGCGATCAAGGCGAAGATTATCCCGGTGGTGCTGCCCGGCGCAGTGGGCGACCCGGCGCTGCCGATTTCGATCAACCAGTTGCAGTGGGTGGACTTCCGCAAGCCCACGCCCGACCCGCTGCAAAAGCTGATCTGGGGCATCACGGGCGATAACCCGCTGCGTAGCATGTGACGTAAGGAATCAACAGGGGCGACCACGCTGGCCGCCCCTGTGAAATGTCTGGTTGTGATTGTCGTTACGCCGTCGGCGCTTCGACTTCCTCTTCCTCAGAAATCGGCTCCATCACCAGATTGCCCTCTTCATCCGTGCGGACACGGACTTCGCTGGCGATGCTGAAGCGCCCGGAGAGGATGCCGTCCGAAAGCACGTCCTCAACCTCGTTCTGGATGAGGCGGCGCAGCGGGCGCGCGCCGTATTCGGGATCGTAGCCGTGATTGGCGAGCCACTCGCGCGCGTCCTCGGTCACGTCCAGCGTGATCGCGTGTTCGATCAGCCGTTCGCGCACCTTCTTCAGTTCCAGTTCGACAATGGCCTTGATCTCCTCGCGCGAGAGCGGGCGGAAGACCACCGTTGCATCCACACGGTTCAGGAACTCTGGCCGGAAGGCGCGGCGTAACTGCTCGGTCACGTGCTTGCGCAGGTCGTCGTAAGTTTCCTTGTCCTGCTGTGCTTCGTCGCGCTTCAGGTCAAAGCCCAGCGTCGAGCCGCGCTTGATGGTATCCGCGCCGATGTTGCTGGTCATCACGATCAGCGCGTTCTGGAAGCTGACCGTGCGGCCACGCGCATCGGTAAGCTGGCCTTCTTCCATCACCTGCAGCAGCATGTTAAAGGCTTCAGGATGCGCCTTTTCGATTTCGTCAAAGACGACGATGCTGTACGGGCGACGGCGCAGCGCCTCGGTGAGCTGCCCGGCATCCTCGTAACCGACATAACCGGGAGGCGCGCCAACCAGCCGCGCCACCGAATGACGCTCCATGAACTCGCTCATGTCAAGCTGCACCAGCGCTTCTTCGCTGCCAAAGAGGAACTCGGCCAGCGCCTTGGTCAGTTCCGTCTTGCCGACACCTGTCGGCCCCAGGAACATGAACGAACCAATCGGGCGGCGCGGGTCCTTCAGGCCAGCGCGGGCGCGGCGAACCGCCTTGCTGATGGCCTCGATGGCCTCATGCTGGCCGACGATGCGCGCATGAAGCGCGTCTTCCATCTGCATCAGGCGCTCGCTTTCCTCGCCTGCAATCCGCATGACGGGGATACCTGTCCACATGGCGACAACTTCGGCGATGTCCTCCTCGCCCAGCCGGGGTTGGCCGGTATCCTCGTTCCAGTTGGCTTTGAGGTGGCTCAGGGTTTCGCGCAGGTTGTCCCGCTGAATGGTCAGGTGGGTCACTTCTTCTTCGTTGCCCTCATCCTCTTCCAGCAGGCGCAGGTCTTCCTCAATGCTACGCAGTTCGCGCTCGGCGTTGCGTACCTGTACCGCTTCCGGGCTTTTATACATACGCAGCCGCGCCGATGCCTCGTCAATCAGGTCAATCGCCTTGTCAGGCAGGAAGCGATCTGGCACGTAACGGGCGGAGAGATGCGCGGCGGCATCAATCGCCTCGTCGGTGATTTCAACGCTGTGATGCTCCTGATAGGGGACTTTAATGCCCTGAAGAATCTCAATCGTCTCTTCGATGCTTGGTTCGTCAACCATGATCGGCTGGAAACGGCGTTCCAGCGCGGCATCGCTCTCGATATGCTTGCGATATTCGTCCAGCGTGGTCGCGCCGATGCACTGAAGCTCTCCGCGTGAGAGCGCTGGCTTCAGGATGTTGGCCGCGTCTACGCTGCTGCCCGCCGACCCCGCGCCGACCAGCATATGCACTTCGTCAATGAAAAGAATACTGTCAGATGATTTCAGTTCTTCAATGACGCGCTTGAGGCGCTCCTCAAACTGGCCGCGATACATCGTCCCGGCCACCAGCGAACCGACATCCAGTTGCAGCACGCGCTTGTGCAGCAGCGGCTTCGGCGTATCGCCGTTGACAATGCGCTGTGCCAGCCCCTCGACAATGGCCGTCTTGCCGACACCCGGTTCGCCGATGAGCGCCGGGTTGTTCTTGCGACGGCGGCTGAGGACTTGAATCACGCGCTCAATTTCCATCTCGCGCCCGACCACCGGGTCGAGCTTGCCCTCCTGCGCCAGCGCGGTCAGGTCTGTCGCCAGTTGGTCTACCAGCGGAGTCTTGTCGCGGCTGCGGGCAGGGGTTCTGCGTTCTTCTGAAGGTTGATTCGGTGGCACAGGACTCTCCTGTAATACACGCCGGGTCTGGCGGCGCACTTCCTCCGGGCTGACACCCAGCCGTTTGAGGACATCAATTGCAACGCCTTCCGATTGGCGTACCAGCCCCAGCAGGAGATGTTCTGTCCCGATGTAGTGATGTCCCATCCGGCGGGCTTCGTCTACCGCCAGCTCCAGAACGCGCTTTGTGCCGGGCGATAAATCCAACTGAGTGCTGGACGTGCGGGTGGTGGCGCGGGTCAGGCGTTCCACCAGTTCTTCAACACGGCGCTGTTCCAGGCCCAGGTCGCGCAGGACGCGCCCGGCTACGCCGCCTTCTTCACGCATTAAACCTAACAGTAAATGCTCGGTCCCGATGTAGTTATGCTGTAACCGTTCGGCTTCCTCCTGCGCCAGGCTCAAAACCCGCCGGGCGCGCTGGGTGAAGCGTTCCATCTTGTTTGCCACGGTTTCGTACCTCCGTCAGCAGTGGCTATTTCCACCACGATAGCTGCAAATGATTTCTAAATCCTAAAACCACTTACCGATGTGTATCCCAATTATACCTGAGATGCTATTTGGGATATGCCCAATCATATCAGCACTTCGTTAGAAAAAGAAATTAGAAAAATGGTTAGGTGTGTCACAATTTTATATCACACTTATCCCAAACAAAAACGGAGGCAGCCTGAACATGCCCCCGTTTGTTATCTGTCAATGTTTGTGTGCGGTGTACGTAATTAACTCCAGTCCAGGTCTAAATCCATATATTCTGCCGAGTTGACCCGCTTCAGGCTCAGCCCCAGACGGCGGTTTTCAATATCCATCTTCACCACGCGCAGGGTCAGCGTGTCGCCTTCCTTCACCACATCTTTGGGGTGATTCACGCGCTGGTCAGAGAGTTCGGAGATATGGATCAGCCCTTCAATCTCTGGCTCGTCCACCAGCCGGGCGAACGCGCCGAACCGCGTCATCTTGGTGATCGTCCCCTGCACCAACTGGCCGATGTTGTAATTAATCGCCACCGCGTCCCAGGGGTCCTGTTCCTGCCGCTTCATGCTCAGGCCGATGCGCTTGCGCTCCGGGTCTACGCTGATGACCTCGACCGTAACCTCGTCGCCCACCTTGACCATCTCTCTGGGGTGGTTCAGGTGCTTCCACGACATTTCCGTCAGGTGGACCAGCCCCTCCGCGCCGCCGATGTCTACAAACGCGCCAAAATCCACAAGGCTGACCACGCGCCCGGTGCGAACTTCGCCCACCCCGAGGTCGCTAATCAGGTTTTCCTTACGGCTCTCGCGCACCTCGCGCGAGGCGGCACGCTCGGACAAAATCAGGCGGTTGCGGCTGCGGTCTACTTCCATCACCTTCACGGCAATCGAGTCGTTGACCATGCCGCCCCAGCGTTCTTCCGGCGTTTCGCCGCTCATGACGCTGCGGCGCTCGGCGCTGATCTGGCTTTGTGGCACAAAGCCGCGCACCCGCCCGAAGCGCACGATCAGGCCGCCTTTGTTATAGCCGGCCACGCTGCCTTCGTAGACCTGCTGGCTGGCGCGGTATTCCTCGGCGCGCTGCCAGTCCAGTTCTTCCAGCGCGCGGTTGATCGAGACAATCACGTTGCCGTTATGGTCACGCGGGTTAACCACCATGACCGGCACTGTCTCGCCCACCCGCAGCGTATCGAGCGTCTCGCGGTTCATGCGTTCCAGTTCGCGCCCCGGAATCACGCCCTCAGCCTTGCCGTCGAGGTCTACCTGAATAGACGTTGGCGAGGTGATGAGGATGGTGGCTTCAACCACGTCGCCGCGCCGGAACGCGGGCGCTTCGGCCATCTGCGCCACGACTTCTTCCATCGTGATCGGCGCTTCCTCAGCTTCAGGCGCGTCGCTGGTGGCTGTCTCGGCAGCGTCGTCTGCTTCAACAGCGCTGTCTGCCTCGTCCGGTTCGGCAGCGCTCTGCTCTGCCTCTGGCGTATCCGTCGTTTCAGCAGCCGGGGCCGCGTCCTCGCTGGCTGTGGCAGTCACATCATCCTGCGCTTCCGGTGGAGGTGTGGATTCCGCCTGGTTTTGGGTTTCGCTTTCCGCCACTGGTGTTTCCGACGGCTCGGCGTGCGAAGAATCCTGCTGTTCTAATTCTTCGGTCTGGCTCTGCCCTGGTGTATTTGACATCATGAGAATCGGCTCTCCCGCACACATGGGTACGCGCCGATTATACCCAGCAGCCTTAGAAAATCAAACAGGAAATGGCGAAATTTTGTACCAGAGGGTTAGAATGTACCACTAAGGGTTAAAAAGACGCACCCCGTTAGAGGTGCGTTAAGAAGTCGTATGCACATCAAGGGGCGCAAACAGCTTCGCGCCCCGGTAAAAAGCCTTAGCCCATGTCCTGATCGAGATCAAGCATGTTTTCCTGATCCACGCGCAGGTAGTCGGTCGTAGCGTCCATGTGCCGCTCGAAGATCAACTCGCCGCCCATCTCGTCAATCATAATCAGATCGCCGGGGTGGAAGTCGCCCTTAAGCAGTTGGATGCTCAGCGGGTTTTCTACCAATAGCCCGGTGCTTTAGCGCCGGGCGCAGATGCCTCCAACCCGCACGATTAACACACGCCATCTGCGGCTTTCGCTATAATGAAAGCATACGTAATCATGGTTGTCCTGGGGATATTACTTCAATGAGTGAGAGCAAAACCTATGAAATGCTGTGGGATTGTAAATACTGCGGCACGAAAAAGTTATTAGGCAAAACCCACCGCTTCTGTCCCAACTGCGGCGCGGCGCAGGACCCGGACGCGCGTTATTTCCCCGCCGACGATGAAAAGGTCGCTGTCGAGGATCACGTCTTTGTCGGCGCGGACAAAATCTGCCCGGCCTGCGACACGCTCAACAGCGGGAATGCCGAGTTCTGCCAGCAGTGCGGCGCGCCACAAACCGATGCCGCCCGCGCCAAAACGCTTGCCGACGATCAGGTGATCCGTGAAGGCAGCGGCGAGAAGTTCACGTCCACTGGCTCGCGCGATCTTGCCAAAGAAGCGTTCGACGCGGAGATGCAGCGCGTCGGCGTGCAGCCCACGCCGGGGCAGCGCGGCGGCAGGAACTGGCTGGTGTATGCCATCGTCGGCGTGATCGCGCTGGTGATTATCGGCGTGCTGGTGACGATCTTCTGGCGGCAGGACGAGTCGGCCTATGTCGTCGGCCACAGTTGGGAGCGCGAAATCCAGATTGAGGAGTTCGCGGCGGTGTCGGACAGCGCGTGGTGCGATGCCATGCCGATGGGCGCGTACCGGGTCACGCAGCGCGAGGAGCAGCGCGGTTCGCGCCAGGTGCAGGACGGCGAGGAATGCTCCATGCGCCGGGTGGATCAAGGCGACGGCACCTTCCGCGAGCGGCGCGAATGCCGCCCGGTCTATCGCAGCGAGCCGGTCTACGATGACCGCTGCTACTTCACCATCAATCGCTGGGTGCCGGGGCGGGCGGTGGTCGCCAACGGCCAAAGCCTGACCGACAGCCCGTACTGGCCGCAGATGCAGCTTCGGGAAGGCGGCGAGTGCCTCGGCTGTGAGCGCGAAGCCGGGCAGACCGAGCGCTACGTGGTAGAGCTAAGGGCGGGCGACAAGACCTATACCTGCGCGGTAGACGAGGCCCAGTGGCAGAGCATGGCGGTGGAATCGACGTGGACGTTCAGCGTCGGGGTCATCAGCGGCCAGCCGGACTGTGACTCGCTCCAGCCAGCGGGGTGATACATCAAAGCTGGTTGATGGTTGGTTATAGGGTTTGTGTATAGGAATCCGCACACATGGAATAATTCGCACCCTCCAGGGGCATGATGCATCATGCCCCTGATTCGCCTTTATCTCAACCAAGCGAGCTAAATTTTATAAGCGACCTGTAAGATGACTGACTTTAAACTTTATACCGACACTCACATAGACAAACAAGTTGCCCTGCAATTGAGACAAAAAGGCGTTGATATTGTAAGATGTGAAGAAGTGGGTATGGCTGAGGCGATGGACTCTGAATACCTTGAATATGCAGCAGAACAAAAACGTGCAGTTATTTCAAACGATCAGGATTTTT
>CAZJSU010000072.1:6641-15857 GCA_964548765.1 uncultured Anaerolineaceae bacterium | reverse complement strand
CTTGAATATGCAGCAGAACAAAAACGTGCAGTTATTTCAAACGATCAGGATTTTTTGCGCCTTGCATAGCAATGTACAGGGGCAAACCAGCATAGGTAAAATTGTAAGTGTTTGCCTTTTTTACTATGAAGCAATCCAGGCAGGAGCAGCCACTGTTGAAGAAGACATCAAGGATCAGGTGATTTACATTAGTTAAGGATTTACAGTCATGCACCAGCCAACAATAAAACATTATATCGAGTTCAGAGATGGTCACGCCAGAATAGAAGGCCGAAATCTGAAAGCCGAACGGGTTGCCCGGATGCATGTTAACGCGGGGGCTTCGATTGAGGAAGTCATGGCACATTACGACCTGAGCCGCGCAGAAGTCCACGCGGCACTGGCGTATTACTATGGAAACCAACAGGCGCTTGACCAGGATTATCAGGAAGCGCTACAAGCAGGTGATGAGGCGGGCGCGAAAACCTTTGAGGAGCGCAAAGCAGAGATCGAAGCCCGCTTCCTCAATTCTCAGGACGAGTATTAACCTACAGCGTCACGATGCGCTTGGCGACGCGAAGCTGCTTCGGGAACACGGGCAGGAAGTCCAGCAGGCTGCTGTAACGCCCGGCCTCGCGCTCGTTCAGGTAGCGCCGCAGCACGCTAATGGTGCCGGGCAGGATGGTCATGCCCTGCGCCTTGCGTGCCAGCAGCACATAGGCTTTGGCCTCCGCCGGGTTGATGTGATCCTCCAGATAGATCGCCACCGCCGCCGACACAAACAGCAGCGCGAACTGTTCCTCCCAGCTAGGGTAGAGCGCGCTGAACTGGTCGCCCACCGGCAGCGGCGTTTTGGCCGCCTCCGCCAGCTTGTCGGCATGAGCGCGCAGGTAGGCCAGCAGCAGCAGACGGCCATACTGTGACAAGGCCGCGCGGTACACATGCGCCGGGTCTTCGTCAAACGGCCAGGGCGGGCTGTCGCCCCACGCCAGACGCGGCGGCGCGACGCACACCAGTTCGCGCCCCAGCCGCAGGCCGATTTCCTGATCGCTCGGATAGGAGATGTTGGGGATGAAGATCAGGTCGTCGGACACGCTGCCGATAAAGCGCTCCAGAAACGGCTTGAAACTCACGCCGTCAAACATGCGCCGCGCTTCTTCCTGACTCTTCTGCCAGGGTGTATCCTCGCGCGCCCACCACTGCGCCAGATTGCTCTTTTTGTTAAAATCGCGCATCGTGGGAATCCAGCGCGGCGGCACCCAGCCGGGCAGGCGGTCAATCTGCAATTCCATCTCCGGCCAGCTTAGGCACAGGGCGAAAGTGAACAGCGCTTCCAGCGGCGCGCCCTGATCGAGAAGCTGCTGCATATACTGTACTGCCGGGTGTTCCTGATGATCGCTCAGGTATTTGCGTGTGGCGCGGGCGTGAAGATGCGTGCCGTGCGGCTGCTTCGCCTGCGATTTCTCCGGCCAGTTGGTGGCCGCCAGCAGCGCTGACATGAAGCGAATACGATCATCAAGCCTGACAGTGACATCGGTTTGTTGGGTCATCATCGTGTTTTACTAAACGGAAAGTCAACAATCTTAATTGTAAGGCGCAAATCAACACTCAGCAAGCAGCAGGACGTTAAGAATGCGCGTTGCCCTGTTTACCGAGACATTTCTGCCCAAAGTGGATGGCATTGTCACCGTGATCTGCCTGCTGCTCGACCATCTGGCGGCGCGCGGAGTCGAGGCGGCGGTGTTCTGCCCACGTCTGGGCGCGGTGGAGCAGTACGGCGGCGCGCGCGTCTACGCCACGCCGGGCGTGCCTTTCCCCTTTTATCCTGACCTGCGGCTGGCCGCGCCCCTGCCCGCCACCTACCGCCAGTTGCGCGCGTTCCAGCCGGACGTGACGCACTTCGTCCATCCGTCGGCCTTCGGGCTGGCGAGTTACGTCATGGTCAAGCGCATGGGCATTCCGGCGCTGGTATCGTATCACATAGATTACGGGCGGCTGGGGCGGCATTTTCGCTGGGGGCCGTTCCACGCTGGCTGGATTGACGCGCCAATCGCCCTTCTGACACGGCGGGTGCTGGAAAGCGCCGACGACGCGGTGGCTCCGTCGCGGGCGGTGCAGCAGCGCCTGCGCGAGATCGGCGTGCAGCGCGAGGTCGGGCTGTGGCGGCGCGGTGTGGATGCCGAGCGCTTTCATCCGCGCCATGCCAGCGCCGGGATGCGCGCGCGGCTTTCTGGCGGCTGCCCCGACGACGTGCTGCTGCTCTATGTCGGGCGGTTGTCGCATGAGAAGCAGATTCACCACCTGCGCCCGGTGCTGGAGCAGGTGCCGGGGACACGGCTGGCGCTGGTGGGCGACGGGCCAGCACGGGCGATGCTGGAAGCGCATTTCGCCGGGCTGCCCGTGACGTTCATGGGGTACATGCAGGGCGAGGCGCTGGCACAGGCTTACGCCAGCGCGGATGTGTTCGTATTCCCTTCGGCCAACGAAGCCTTCGGGCTGGTCGTGCTGGAGGCGATGGCGGCGGGGCTGCCTGTGGTGGCGGCGCGGGTGGGCGGCGTGGCTGATGTCGTCAGTGAAGGCCGCAGCGGTTACACCTTCGCGCCCGGTGATGTCGGTGCGCTGGTGGAGGGCGTGCGCCGCGTCAGCGCCGACCGCGACCGCCTGCGCGTGATGGGCGCGGCTGCCCGCGCCTTCGCCGAAACGCAGACATGGCCTGCCATGATGGACGAACTTCTCGCCCGTTACACACGGCTGGCGCGTGGCTGAACGATCACACCTCCACTGGGGTTTGGTCGAACAGTTGCGCCAGATCATCCACAACTTCGGGCGCGGCCACCACCGTCACCAGATCGCCGGGTTGAAGCTGGGTGCTGCCGTGTGGGATGAGCAGCTTGCCCTTGCGCCGCACCGACGCGACCACGCTCTCCGGCGGCCATTCCACCTGTCGCAGCGCCTGCCCGGCCAGCGGTGACGCACGCCCCACACGCACCTCGAACACGTGCGCCCCGGTCAGGGTGTTGAGCCGAATCTGCTCGGCGCGGTGCTGCGCCTGCAATTTGCGGGCAATGGCCGTGTTATAAGCCTGCACGATGCTGTGACGGCTGAGGATGCCCAACACCTGCCGCCCTTCATAGCTGATAACAGGCAGGCGGCCTACATCATGCGCCGACATCTTGCGGATCGCCGTCCACAGCACCTCGTCGGGATAGGCGGTGATGACCTCACGCGTACAGATGTCGCCCACCGTCAGCGCTTCGATTTGCTCTGGGCGCGTTTCATAGGCTTTCTGCAGATCGGCCAGCGTGACAATGCCCACCAGTTCATCCCCCTCCAGCACGCACAGTGAGCGGATGTTGTGCTGGCGCAGCGCGTCGCGCAGTTCCAGCAGCGAGGCGCTGGCGGCGATGGTCGGCGCGGGGGTGGTCATCGCCTCGCCCACGGTCACGCCCTGCATCACGTCCACGTCGCGCCCCTGCGTCAGATGCACCCCCTTGCGCGCCAGCCCCAGCCCGTAAATACCGAGCGGCGCGTGTCGTTCTGCCAGCAGGATGCACACGACGGCGGCCAGCATGATCGGTAGAATCAGGCGGTAGTCGTCGGTCAGTTCAAAGACCAGCATGATCGCGGTGATTGGCGAGCGCACCACGCCCGCCAGCATGGCCGCCATACCGACAATGGCGTAAGCCTGTGGGTCGCTGGTCGCGCCGATGCCGGCCTGCTCCACCACGCGGCCAAACGCGCCGCCCAGCATCAGCCCGACAAAGAGCGTGGGCGCGAAGATGCCGCCGATGAAACCGCCCGCCAGCGCGATGCTGTTGGCGAAAATCTTAAAAAAGCCCAGCAGTAACAGCAGCCCCAGCGTGAATTCTTCCGGGCGGGCAAGCACCGCGTTCATCGCGCCGCGACCGATGCCGAGCGCGTCCGGCAGATAAAGGCCGATCACGCCAATCAGCATCCCGGCCAGCGCGGTTTGCAGCGGGCGCGGCAGGTGGATATAACGGTGCCACACGTCCTGCGCGCCGTAGATCGTCCTGATGTACAGCACCGCCACCGGGGCCAGCAGCAGCCCCATCAGCGCGAACAGCGGCAGTTCCAGCAGGCTGCCCAGCGTGTAATTGAGCAGATTCAGCGGCGGCTCGGCCAGCGGCGCGACCTGCTGGATGGCCTGCATGGTGGCCGAGGCCAGCACCGCCGCCAGCACCACCACCCCGAACGCTCTGGTCGTGAACTCGCCCAGAATGACTTCCAGCGCGAAGAACACCCCGGCGATGGGCGCTTCAAACGCCGCCGCCACCGCGCTGGCCGCCCCCGCTGCCAGCAGCAGCCGCATTCGCTCATCAGAAAGCCCCAACCGCTGGCCGAAAAACGAGCCGATGTTCGAGCCAATCTGCACGCTGGGGTCTTCCGGGCCGAGGGAAGCGTCCGCGCCCAGCGTAATCATCGAGACCAGCGCTTTATAAGGCATACGCCAGTAGCGCAGCCGCCCGCCGCCCAGCGCCGCCGCTTCGATGATGCCCGCCACGCCGTGATGCCGTTCCTCGCCTACGAAGCGCTGCATCAGCCAGCCCACCATCAGCCCGGCGACCACCAGTGTCAGGATGACACTCAGCCCACCCAGAACTGGCTCCGGGAACAGATGGTGAAAGACTTCATGGAAGAACTCAATCCCAAAGCGAAACACCCAGATTCCGATGCCGGTAGCACTGCCCAGAAGGACAGCCAGGATGAGCAGCAGGGTGTTCTCTGAAGGGTGAAAGCGCTGGGCGAAACGAAATAACGGCGATGTCTTTGAATAAAGCATGGCTTCTCTACGAGGTATGTATGCAGTGACGACCCCGGTTGCATTATACACCGACGAGCTGCCTGAACCTGAAAGCGTATGAAGGCGTGGACGCTTAATCCTGACGCGGGATGGTGGGCAGCACGAACATAAAGCGCCCGCCGGGGGCTTCCTCGGTCGCCGCCTCCGCCCAGATATAGCCGCGATGCAGGCTGACGAAGCTCCGGGCAATCGCCAGCCCCAGCCCCGCCCCCTCGATCTGGCGCGCGCGCGCGTCCTTGGCGCGGAACAGCGGCATAAACACCTGCGCCACATCTTCCGGCGGCAGGCCGGGGCCTTCATCAATTACCGACACCAGAATCGCGGGCAGCGGCGCGTCTGGCGGCGCGCTGGCGGGCAGCGCGTGCTGGCCGGGAATGTAGGACGCGCTCACGAAGATGCGCCCGCCCGCTGGCGAGTATTTGATCGCGTTCTTAATCAGGTTGGTCAGCACCTGTATGATGCGGTGTACGTCAATATGGACAGGCGGCAGTTCGTCGTCCAGTTCCATGATGACCGATTGTTCGCGTTCCTTAAACCGCAGTTCAAGCTGTGCCACCGAGTCAATAATCACATCCGGCAGGTGGCTCTCGCGCATGTTCAGCTTCAACTCGCCCACGTCGGCCCGCGCCATGTCCAGCATCGCGTCGAACACGTTGCTCAGGTGCTTGGCGCTGTTGAAGATAAGCTGTGTGTAGTCGCGGGAGCGGGCGGGAAGCTGGTCGCCGTAAATATCGAGGGTCAGTTCGGCGTAACCCTGTATCGCCTGCAGCGGAGTCGCCAGTTCGTGCGACACGTTGCCCAGCACGGCGGAGCGCAGACGCTCGGCAGCGCGTTCCGAGGTCACATCATGGAAGGTGTAGATGCGCCCCAACGGGTACGGGTGGTGGCTGTCCTGAAAAACCGGCGCGCTGCGCCATTCGATGTCCATCGGCGCGCCGCTGTGATGCACCATCGCAAACGTGCCGCGCTGTTCCAGCGTGTCCTGCACAGGCACGTTCAGCCACAGCGGGCGCAGTTCACGCCGCACCCCCTCCGGTATCTGCATCTGCTCCAGCATGTCGCTCAGCAGCATCCCCTCGGCTTTATGCGCGGGCAGGCCGAAGAAGTTCGTGAAGCGCTTGTTCACGGTCAGCACGCGCGCGCCTGCCAGGTCTGGCAGCACCATGACCACGCCATCCTGCACCGCTTCCAGCAGCGCCGAACGCCCCTGCTGCACCACGTCATGCTGCTGCTGTAAAAACTGCGACATGGCGCTGATCGCCAGAAACTCGCTCACCGTCTGGTAACTCTTGACCTCTGCTGGTGAAAAGTTGTGGCGCTTGTTCGTTCCCACCAGCAGAACACCCAACCGCCGCTGCCCGGCGTTCAGCGGCAGCACCGTCAGCGAGACGATGCGCTGCAGCCGCACCAGCGACCGCACATACGGGTCCAGCCCGCGCCGGAACTTCGGCATGTCGTCAATCACCAGCGGCTTGCCTGCCTCAAGCTGTTGAAGGATGTTGGGGTAATCCTTCAGGTAAATCTTGGTCGCCACGCCGATGCCGCTGCCCCAGCGCCGGGACCATGAGCCTCTGATCTCCAGATAATCAAACGGGCCATACGGCCTGTCCTCGCGCACCGGGCCGTACAGCAGGATCGCGCAGCTTGAGACGTGCGTATCAAACAGGTACTCGCTCAGTACATCAACAACCTGCTGCGGCGAGGGAATCTCCGCGACCATCTGCGCGGTCAGCGTGATGGACTGTGAGACGACCATGTTCTGTACCAGTTCTTCGTAAAGGTACAGGTTTTCTACCACCGCGCGTGTGATGTTCACCTGCATGATGATCGCTTCCGCATCGTGCAGGCTGAACGCCTGTGGCTGGCGGCTGAACAGCGCCATCACGCCGATCACCTCGTCTGGCAGCGACAGCGGGAAGGCCAGCGCCGACTGAAAGCCTGTCCCGTGCAGCGCGTCCTCGTCGAACAGCAGCGGGTCGCCCGTGACCGGCATCTGCTTCATAAGGTCTTTCAACAGCGTCCTCGCCTTGCCCTCCGGGTAAGCCACCTCTGCGCTGGCGACCTGATAGCCCAGTGTCTCCATCTGGTCGAGATCGCGGCGATAGCGACAGACACAGGCCATGTCTGCCGCTGGTACTGATGCGAGAATCTGCTGGATAAGATGCTGTAACAGCTCAACCGGGCTGATCTGTGTACTCGTCGAGGGACGCGCGGCATCCTGAAGATTCATGACGCTTATTCCGCCGCGTTCTCCGTCTCCACCTCGTCCTCTTCAGTCGGAAGCGGTTCGGCCTCTACCGGGCGAATCGTGAACATATAGCCGATGCCGCGCTCGGTACGGATGTAGTGCGGGTGGTGCGAATCGGACTCCAGCTTGCGGCGCAGGCGGTGCATGTGGACGCGCAGCGTGTCTTCATACACATCTTCCGAAGGCCACACACGGGCGATGAGCAGGCGGTTTTCCACCACGCGCCCGGCGTTACGCAGCAGCACATGCAGCAGGATCGACTCGGTTGGCGTGAGCGTGTGCTGCTTGCTGCCTACCGAGATGCGGTTATGGGCGAAATCAATGCTCAGGTGATCGTCAATGCGTACGACTGGCTGGCTGGCGTAATCGAGGCTGGGCATCCGCGACAGCACGGTCTGGATGCGCGCTTCCAGTTCGCGCAGTTCAAACGGCTTCACCACAAAATCATCGGCGTAGCGCTTCAGGCCCTGTACAACCGTCTCGGTGTCCTTCAGGGCGCTGATAAAGACGATCGGCACATCACCCATCGCCTTGATTTTGCTGCTTAGTTCGAAGCCGTGCATACTGGGCAGGCCGAGGTCCACCAGCGCGATATGCGGCAGGCCACTTTGTTTGAGGTACTTAAGCGCGTCGGGCGCGTCCTGAAAAGCAGCTACATCGTAGCCGTGCGCCGACATATAATCCGTCACCTGCGCGACGATGAGCGGATCGTCCTCCACCAGTAAAATTTTCGTTTTGTTCATGCGGCATAAACTCCCGATATGAAATCTGTTTAAGAAATCGTAACAATCATACACCCGACCAAACATTAAAGTCAACATTTCTCCGTTACAAGATAAAGAAATTGGTACAAACTGAAACTGTTTCCGCCTTTAGTCGGATGACTGCCGGAGATAACGGTTGTAACATAGGCATAATCTGAACATTTTCCGACAACCAACACACGCAAACGACACCACGTTTTTGTGGGGGAACAGCAAGGGGGAGACACAGGGCATACGCATATCGTGTATGCCCTGTGTTGATTCAGGCCAGCGCAACTTTTCTTCCGCCGCCTGCGTAAACCATATTGGGGGAGTAGATGATGTAACAATCGCTGTGGCAGGAAGGGGAGCAGTATGATACGTAAACGGGATCGCGTGATCGGTACGCTCATGATCTGGGTGGCGGCGGTGGTTTCGATGATGCTGGCAGTGGGGCGGCTGAATGATACCAACGTGTGGGCGAACAATTACTGGTATCACGCGGGTAACCTGGTGACAGGCGCGACACCAGAAGAAGCGACGCGCATTGTTAATGAACTTCAGTCTATTGGTCAGGGGTTTTACACCCAGACGCGGCAGTTCGCGCAGGCCGAGATGCTGGCGTACCTGCCCTATATCCTGTTGATCGCGGCGATTGTGCTGGCTGGTGCGCTGTTAAGCACGATGTTCATCTGGCGCTCGGTCGCTGTCCCCGCCGAGATAAGCGAGCGCATCGCAGGCGAGGCGGCACTGGAACACACCCACGCGGCCAACGAGTCGCTGGCGCATCTGCTGGATGACGATGGCGAACTGGTTGACCTTGACTCCGCTGCCGCGCCCCGACAGAGACGGGAGCAGCGTTCGTCATGAACCAGCGTGATCGCTTGTGGACAACCGCTATTATCTGGGGAATTTTTATTTTTTTAATCCTGCTGACGTGGACGGTCATGTTGTCTGTCCCTGCCGATTTCACGGGCTTATGGCCGCCCGGTGAATACGTGTACCCCGCGCCAGCGCAGGATGCCGAAACGCTGAACGCGATCATCGAGGCAGCACGCGAGGCTGGCCCGCAGGTCTTCGCGCGGGTGCAGGACGAAATCCGCGCGCAGTTCGCCCTGCGGATTCCGCTTACGCTGGCGCTCTCGGCCATGTACGTTTTCGCCGCCACCGTCGCCACCTTCTTCATCTGGCGCAACGCCGGGCTGGAAGCCTATCTTGCCCGCGAAGCGGTGCAGGCCGAGAAGGTCAAGCGCCGCAGCCGCATCGAGCAGTTTATGGAAGACCTGGACCCGGACGAACTGGTGCAGTTACGGGCGCGGCTGGAGGACGATGAGGCCAAAGCCAGCCGCTTCACTTGATGTTATAATCGCTGTATGGGGCATCACGCCCCGCGCGGCAGCAGACACGACGAGGAAGCAGCATTG
>CAZJSU010000072.1:0-6541 GCA_964548765.1 uncultured Anaerolineaceae bacterium | reverse complement strand
CTGTATGGGGCATCACGCCCCGCGCGGCAGCAGACACGACGAGGAAGCAGCATTGGCATCAGCAACGCAGATCATCCAGCGGCGCAGACGACGACAGGCACGACAGGCCGCCCGGCAGCGCAGCCTGCGCTTCTGGGTCATTGGTGGTCTGGTGCTGTTTTTCCTGCTGGTGGTGCTGCCCGGCGGCATCACCGCTGGCGGCGCGTATGGCATGTACTGGCGCAGCGCCAGCCTGCTGCCACAGCCCGAAGCCACGATCTACATTGACCCCGCGCTGGGCGCGACCCAGCTTTACGACCGCAGCGGCCAGACCCTGCTCTACGCGGTGCAGGATCCGCTGGGCGACGAGCGCGAATGGCTGACGCTCGACAGCCTGCCGCCTTATCTGGTGCAGGCGACGCTGCTGATGGAAGACCCGGACTTCCTGACCGCGCCGCCGCCCGGCCTGCTGCAAACCTTTACCGACCTGTGGCGCAACCTGCTTGCCGGACCGCTGCCGCCCGACCCGTCCATCAGCGCGCGGCTGGTGCGTAACGTCATCGCGCCGCCGGGCGAGTTCCCCACCGTGTTTGACCGCGAACGCGAGATCGCGCTGGTCAACGCCATCCACCAGCGTTACGACCCGGCGGAGATTCTCGAATGGCACCTGAACACTAATTATTACGGCAACGAAGCCTACGGCATCGAGGCCGCCGCGCAGGTCTATCTGGGCAAGCCTGCGGCGGAACTGACGCTGGACGAGGCCGCGCTGCTGGCGGCCATCCCGCCCGCGCCGGAGTACAACCCGTTTGATAACGAAGTCGCCACGCGCGGCAGGCAGGACGACGTGCTGCGCCTGCTGTTCCAGGCGGGCGAGATCAACAGCGTGGATTATGATCTGGCCGTGAGTACGCCCACGCGCATCCAGACCAGCGGCGGCCAACTGCCCACCATCGCGCCGGATTTCGCGGTTTACGCGCGGCGGCAGGCGGTCGAAATCCTCAACCAGCAGGGGCGGGATGGCGCGCGGCTGGTAGCACGCGGCGGCTTACGCATCACCACCACGCTTGACCTTGACCTATACATGCAGAGCGAGTGCCTGCTGCGGACGCATCTGGCGCGGCTGCAAGGCGATACCATGCCGCAGAACGCGCTCGATGGCCGCCCGTGCGACGCGGCGGCTTATCTCGCCGCCAGCCCGCCGCTGAACGCGGCCAGCCCGCCCGATACTGGCGCGTTGGTGGTGCTGGATGTTCACACGGGCGAGATTAAGAGTATGGTTGGCGCTGCGCCGGCGGCGGCCTACCAGCCCGGCCCGGTGTTGCAGCCGTTTGTGTATTTTGAGGGTTTCCTGCGCGGCGGCCACACCGCCGCCGAGATGCTGCTCGACATCCCCTATCCCTATCCCGGCGCGATCGAAGGGCTGATCTACACGCCTGAAAACCCCGACCGCCAGTTCCGGGGGCCGATCAACCTGCGCGAGGCGATGGCCGCTGGCCTGCTGCCGCCTGCGGTGCAGGTCGCCAACCAGCGCGGCATCGAAAACGTGCTGCTGCGCGCGCACCAGCTTGGCCTTAACACGCTGGATGCCACCAGCGGCTATGACCTGTCGCTGCTGGAGCGCGGCGGCGAGGTGTCGCTGCTGGACGTGGCCTACGCCTATTCCGTGCTGTCCTCGATGGGCGAACTGCGCGGCGTAGCGACCGAGCCAGTCGCCCGCAACTACCGCGTGCGTAACCCTGTCGCCGTGCTGCGGATTGAGGACAGCGACGGTGATCTGCTGTGGGAGTACGGCGGCGATGTCTACGAGCCGGACTGCGCGGTGGCGGCGGCGGTCTGCACCCCGGTCTATCCTGAAGCGGTGGGCTACCTCATCAACCACATTCTGGCCGACCAGCCCGCGCGGGCGCGGGTGCTGGGCAGCGAGGTGGTCAGCGCGCTCGATGTTTCGCGCCCGGCGGCGGCGGTCAACGGCCTGACAGGTGATGACCGTGATGCGTGGACAGTCGGCTATACACCGCAGCTAGTGACCGGGGTACACATGGGGCGTGAGGATGGCGGCGGTCTGACGCTGGACAGCTTCGGGCTGCGCGGCGCTGCGCCGCTGTGGCAGGCGCTCACGCGCTATGCCCACGAGCGCGATAACCTGCCCGTGCAGGACTGGCAGCGCCCGGCGGACGTGGTGGATACGCTGGTGTGCGAGCGCTCCGGCCTGCTGCCTAACGGCGTTTGCCCCACCCGCAGCGAGCTTTTTATACAGGGTATCCAGCCCGCGCGGGTAGACAGCTACTGGCAGGAATACGAGATCAACACGCAGACCGGGCAGCGGGCGACGGTGAACACGCCGGAAGGTCTACGCAGTTCGCGCGTGTACTTTGTGCCGCCCGCCGAAGCGCTCGACTGGTGGCAGGCCAATAACCAGCCGCTCCCGCCCAGCGAATACGACGCGGTAAGCCGACCCGGCGCGCTCGGCCTCGCCTCTATTTTGCAGCCGGAGCCGTTCGCCTATGTCGGCGGCGAGATCGAAGTGCGCGGCACGCTGGACACCAGCGACATGCAGTATTTCCAGCTTTCCTATGGGCAGGGCCTACAGCCGGAAGCGTGGGTACAGATTGGCGAGCAGCAGACCACGCTCAACGGCGCGACGCTCGGCGTATGGGATACGACCGGGCTGGACGGCCTGTACAGCCTGCGCCTGAACGTCATCATGAGCGATAACAGCATCGAGAGCGCGGTGCAGCAGGTGACGATTGACAACACGCCGCCCACCATCGCGCTGAACGCGGGCGAGCCGGGCAGGATTTACCGCTGGCCGACCGAGCAGGTCATCACCCTGAACGCCGAAGTCGCGGATAATCTGGCGATTGACCGTGTGGAGTTCTACGCCAACGGCCAGTTCATCGGCACCGATACCGAATGGCCGTATGGCTTCGAGTGGAGCATTGAAGGCCCTGGGCGCGAGGTCTTTACCGCCTTCGCCTACGATCAGGTCGGCAATCAGGCCAGCGCCGAGGTCAGCGTGGAGGTGGTACGCACGGCATCGTAGAACCTCCCCCCAACCCCCTCGTCCACGCAAGCGGGGCGAGGGATTTAGGGTGAGGGGGAGAAAATCAGCCTCACTCGCCACGCACTCCTTCTTCCTCTACCGTTTTGCCAGTTCGTCCAGCAGCCAGCGGTGTGTGCTAATCAGGCTGGCGATAAGCTGCGCGTCGGCCTCGGCGTTTGGCTCCGGGTGCGCGTCGGCGGGTTCGGTGTGCAGCCACGCCGCGAACGTCGCCGCGTCCAGCCGCCCCTCCGCCAGCGCGACCACCTGCGCCAGCGCGTCCTCTGGCTCCCACATCACGCGCCGCCCGTTGACCGCCAGCAGGAACAGCGCCGCAATCGTCGCGGTGCGCTTGTTGCCATCGGCAAACGGGTGATTGCGCGCTACGGAATGCAGCAGCGCGGCGGCCTTGTCTTCCAGTTCGGGGTAAGCGTCCTGCCCAAAGACCGACTGCTGCGGGCGCGCGGCAGATGCTTCCAGCAGCCCCATATCGCGCACCTTCTGCCTGCCTTTCAGGATTTTGTGGATGCGGTCGTTGTCGGGCAGTGCCTCGTTGATGTAAATCAGTTCGTCCACTGTCGGAAAGCGGGTCATGCCTGCCCCCCGGCGGACTCGGTATGCGCGGCCAGCCACGCCGCCACCGACTCCACGTCGTGCTGGTTTTGCGCCACTTCCAGCACGAAGTCATAGGCTTGCGCGTCTGTCCAGAGCGGGCGCAGGCCGTTCGCTTCCAGAAAGCGCACGGTGGCCTGCGTGGCGGTGCGCTTGTTGCCATCATAAAACAGGTGATGCGCGGCCAGCGAGTGCAGCAGCGCGGCGGCCTTGTCCAGCAGCGTGGGATAGGCTTCCTCGCCGAAGGCGGCCAGCATCGGGCGGGCGGCGGCGGCGCGCAGCAGGTGCCTGTCGCGCACCAGCGGCTCATGCCCGGTCGCCTCTTTAGCGATGTCATACAGGTCAGCAGGGGTCAGATAGTTTACGCGATCATCCATAGAAATTGCCTCGGTTATCTCAAAAGGCATTATACTACGGACGCTCACAGGGGCAGGATGCAATACCGGCGCAAACCTGGCAGGCCGCGCAGTTCATCATCGCCACACATTCACTCATTCTGCTGGCCTGAGCTAATCCCCATACACCCACAGCGGCGCGAAGCCGCGCCACGCCTGCGCGTCCGGCTGCGTACACGGGTCCTCGCTGTGCAGGATAAAGAGCGACAGGGCGGGAATAGATGGCCGGAAGCGGGCGGTATCGGCAAAGGTGGTGAAGCTCCACAGATAAATCTCGCCCATCTGCCAGTACACGTTGACCACCTGCGCGTTAGACGTGAGCGCCCGGCTGCTGGTGACACAGCGCGGCCTGCCCACTTGCTCGATCAACACCCACAGGGGAATCACGCCATCCACACGCAGCCCACCCACCTGCGCCCGATCCTCGTAAACCGTGCCGAAAATCGGGTTGCTGCCGGGGGCCTGTATGATGAAGTTGATCTGCGCGAAGCCGCGCTCAAAGTTCAGGGTCGCGCCCGGTATATGCTCCCCGATCAGGCGCGGCGCGTCTGCGTAGCGCGTCTCGCCGGGGGTCATGCCTGCCCAGCACGGCAGCGCGCAGGCATCAAAGCCGGGCAGCGTGATGACGGGGGCTTCGTCACGGTGCAGCGCCAGCACCACGCCAAGCGACAGGCCGCAGGTAAGCAGCAGGGGCAGCAGTAGACGACGGATGAGCGCAAGCATGGCAGACATGGTAGCACATGCCGCGCGGGCGGGGCTATAATGGAACTCTCTGTTGGATGGCGCTGATTCAGGACATCACGGGAATTTTATGACCGACCACGACTCATCCAAATCCCCGCAGGTTGAACCCGTCCCCGCCGATCACTTCGGCGTGATGATCGCCGCGCTGTTGATGGCCGTTGGCGGCTGGGGGGCGCTCTATGTGCTGGTGACGACCACGCTGCCGCGCGTCAGCGAGCGCTGGCTGTTCTTCCTGCTGCTGCATATCGCCGTGACAGGCACCGTCCTGCCGTTTGTGCGCTACCTCAACCTGCGCTTTACGCCGCTGGCCTATCCGCTGCCGCCGGGCGGCGTGCTGGTGCGGCAGAGCGTGTGGGTCGGCCTGTTCGTCGTCACCTGCGCGTGGCTGCAAATCCCGCGTGTGCTGACCGCGCCGATGGCCTTCTTTCTGGGGCTAGCCTTCGTCATCATCGAGGTCTTCCTGCGCTCGCGGGAGCTGGCTTACGAGCGCTATGGTGACTGATCTACTGATGTTAATTTTTAAGGAGCTTCTGTGAAAACTGATCTTGACCGCCTGATGGCGGAACGTAACCTTGAGGCGCTGGTCGTCGTGGGCGAGGACGGCTATAACCCGGCGCGGGACTACCTGACCAACGGCGCGAAAGTCACCGGCGGGCAGGTGCTGAAGAAGCGCGGCGCAGACCCGGTGATGATCGTCAACGGGATGGAAGTGGAGGAGGCGAAGGCCAGCGGCCTCACGGTCTATACCCCGTTTGACTTCGGCTGGGCGGCGCTGATGCAGGCGGCGCAGAACGACCAGCACAAAGCGCGGCTCGCCTTCTGGCGGCGGCTGCTGGAAGCGCAGGATGTCCCGCAGGGGCGTGTCGGCATTTACGGCACGGGTGACGTGAATCATTACATCGAACTGGTGCGCCAGATCAACGAGGCCATCCCGGAATACGAGTTCGTGGGCGAGACGGACAGAACGCTGTTCGACGAGGCCGCCGTGACCAAAGACGCGCAGGAGATCGAGCGTATCAAGGTCGTGGCGCAGGGGACGAGCGCGGTCATTCAGGCCACGTGGGATTACATCGCCGGGCATCGCGCCGAGGGCGATACCGTCGTCAACGGCGACGGTACACCGCTGACGATTGGCATGGTCAAACGCTTTATCCGCCGCGCGCTGCTCGACTATGATCTGGAAGACACGCACATGATCTTCGCACAAGGGCGCGATGGCGGCTTCCCGCACAGCCGGGGGCAGGACAGCATGGCGCTCAAAACCGGGCAGGCCATCGTCTTTGACCTGTTCCCGCGTGAACTCGGCGGCGGCTACTTCCACGACATGACGCGCACATGGAGCATCGGCTACGCCACGCCGGAAGTCCAGCAGGCTTATGACGAGGTGATGGAAGCCTTCAGGATTTCGATGGAAACCTACGAAGAACCCGGCCAGCCCGCCCACACCTTGCAGGACGCAGTGCTGGATTATCTGGAGAGCAAAGGCCACCCGACGCAGCGCAGCCACCCCGGCACGATGGAAGGCTATGTTCACAGTCTGGGGCATGGCGTGGGGCTGAAGATTCACGAAGCGCCCGCCATCTCGCACCTGCGCCGCGAGGACGTGCTGCAAGTGGGCAACGTGCTGACCATCGAGCCAGGGGTGTACTATCCCGACAAGGGTTTCGGCGTGCGCGTTGAGGACATGCTCTACATTGACGAGGACGGCCAGATGGTCACGCTGACCGATTTCCACAAGGAACTGGTGCTGCCGCTGCGCGGCTAGGTG
>CAZJSU010000071.1:0-23484 GCA_964548765.1 uncultured Anaerolineaceae bacterium | reverse complement strand
GGTGGAATGATCTGTGCGATGGTGACCGGCCTTTTGTCGAGGACGGTTACATGAATGTTTCGGAGCGTCCGGGCATCGGGGTGGAACTGAACGACGAGGTTGCCAAGTCCCTGCTATGGAACGGCGACACCTATTTTGATTG
This sequence comes from uncultured Anaerolineaceae bacterium, assembly GCA_964548765.1. Lineage (GTDB taxonomy): Bacteria > Chloroflexota > Anaerolineae > Aggregatilineales > Phototrophicaceae > JAIOHN01. The sequence continues at coordinate 23,342 of CAZJSU010000071.1, read as the reverse complement.
AAGCAGCTATATACGTTGTGAGTTGATACGCTCGGTAAAATACCAGTTTTGTGTTGTTTTATCAGAGGGGAGGTTGTTGCAACCTCCCCTCTGATTCAATGAGTAATTAAACATTAAATAGGATTAATTCATACTAATTTCACATTAAATAAATCGTCTTTATTATAAAATAATCTTTATAGAACTAAATGAAAGGTTAATCTATGAATATCAGAAGCTCAACTTACTCTGACGGCATTCAAGAATGGGTAGAGTCACAGACTGAGCGAGGAGGCTCATCGGTAGCAAAAGGGAATGCATTTTGTCAATGGGTGTTAGAAAATGTGTTTGAAGTCACAAGTGATGAGGCACTTGACGCACAAAATACATCTGGTTCCAGAGACCATAGTATTGATGCTATTATCCTAGCAGAGGAAAGTATCGCTGTAATTCAGACAAAATATGATACAGCTCATGATATAAGTGAAGTTACAAAATTCCATTATGATATGTGTCGTATTCGTAATGGAAAGAGTATCGATGATAACCTTGCAAATGATGCTGCACAACGTGCTATCGCTGATATTCTTGATGGTTATGATATGGGGTGGGACATTAAATATTATTATGTGACTAACGCTAATTTTACACAAACAGAGAAACAGAAAATAAAAGATTTAGAAGGGTGTGGTGCTGAGTTTTTTTTCTATGATATTAGCCTCATTGCAGAAAAGCTAGATAGGAGACAACAGGATGTGCCAGATACGGTAAAAGGAAAGTGGTTTAACCTTCCTCTATCTAATAGAGATATACTGACTTTTGAAAATACAACTGCTGTCATTGCTGTGAGCCTAAACGATGTCTATAAATTTGTAGAACATTGTGGAAATGATTTGTTTGCTTCCAATGTTAGACAATATCTTCGGAAGACTAAGATCAACTCAGGGATCATTGAAACCATCACAAAATCCCCAGAAGATTTTTGGCTGTATAATAATGGAATTACCATAGTATGCGATGATTTTGTTGAAGAATCTTTTACATTTAAACTGCAAACACCTCAAATTGTGAATGGCTGCCAAACTGCTCGTTCAATTTGGGAAGTATTTAGCAAGAAAACCGGGAATCTAAGAGAATCAATTAAAGGGCACGTCTTAGTAAGGATTATTAAAGATCCTGACGAGAAAAAGAAAGACTTAATTACCCGTTACACCAACACCCAAAATGCTGTACGGGGAAAAGATTTCTTTTCGTTGGAACAGTTTCATAAAAAACTTCAAAAGAATTTTGAAAAGCATGGATATTATTATGAGATTCAGAGAGGCGCTTTCACAGCTTTAAAAGCGAGTGAACGTTCAAAATATGTTGGTATCGAAGCATTTTCGTATTTAGTAGATAACAAGTTTAAAAATCTTATACCCGCTTCGGAAGCCACACAAGCCTTCGCTGCGGCTTTTAGAAATGTTCCTGCGGTAGCATACGCAGGTTCTGACAAATTAACACCTAGTGGTCCAGCATATGATGATATATTTGATGAAACTTTAAAGCCAGAGGCTGAGTTGTTTTTGTATCCCTACCTTATAAGAATCTGGGCACAGGCTAATGGTTACGGTAGGGGAGCTACAGGAGGCTGGCGCGCTCATTCAGTTTTATTCTTTGTTCACACCTATTTTGCTATATTGTTGGAGATTCTCAGAACAAGGAACGTTATTGACCCCTTAGAAGTCCAAACTGATAAAGTACCACTTGAAGTTTGGCACAAAATTTTCATGGATGAAAATCTCAATTTGAACTTGGTATCTCTGGTAGATGATATTCTTGAGAGATACTTTAGCGACTCAAAAGTTGATGAAGCTGTAGGTCAAGATATACGCAAGTTTCTACGTAGTCAAGAAATGCTCAATAGGCATAACAGCATTCTTGTCAGAATTATTGAAATAGTCGCTCTATCATCTCCACGTAATGCTAAACTTATAGATCGGGTTCAACAAGTAGTATCATAAAGTTGTTGTATCAGATCCGGTGTATTTATTGGTAACTGATTGCGCCAGCGCGATGACCTCCTCGCGCAGTTCGGCGGGTTCGATGATCTCCGCCTGCGCGCCTAAGCTCAGCACATTGGCGCGCGCCCAGTCGAGGCTGTCGAACGTCACTGGAATGGTAATCCAGCCGCGTGAATCGGGCGGCGCGGCCTGCGCGATGCGCTTACGCATCTCCTCGCCCCACATCAGTGGCAGCGCCTCGGCCAGCCTGGGGGAGATACGCAGCAGCACTCTATAGCCCACGCGCGTCGCCTCGAAATCACGGCTGTAATCCGCCCAAAAGGCCGCCAGATCAAAATCCTGCGGGCGGGTGAAGTTGTCCTCTAAGACCTGCACGCTGTTGATGCGCGACACGCGGTAGGCGCGCATCTCATCCCCGATGGACGCGACCAGATACCAGACATGCGCTTTGGCAACCAGCCCGTAAGGGTCAACAAGGCGCTCGCCTGTCGAACTGTCGGCGCGGTGGTAAGACAGGTAAACGCGCTGGTCATTCCAGATCGCGCGGTGCAGGGTCTGAAGGTGTGGCACTTCCTCGGTGTCTTGAAACCAGCGCAGCGGGTCAAGATGGATGCGCTGGCGCATGTGTTCTGCGCCTTCGCGCTGGGCGTTAGGCAGCGCGGCCAGCAGCTTCAGCAGGGCGGCCTCGACCTCGTTGCCCATCCCTAGATCGCTGAGTGGGCTGGCCGTGCCAGAGAGCAGCAGCGCCCGCACTTGATCGGCGGTCAGCCCGGTGAGTGTTGAACGGTAGCTGTCTACCAGCGCATAGCCACCGCCGGGGCCGTGTTCGCCGTACACCGGGATGCCGGCGGCGCTCAGCGCGTCGAGGTCTCGGTAAATGGTGCGCTCGGAAACTTCGAGGCGTGTCGCCAGTTCCTGCGCGGTCATGCGCCCGCGTGTTTGCAGCAGCAGCACCAGTGAAATCAGACGATCAGCACGCATAAAACCACCCTCCTGAATACGATTTTTATGATAGCACAAAACCCTGACAGGAGGTGTCAGGGTTATGCAATATGATAATGATAGTGATTTGCACGAACGGTTACGAGCATTGGGAGGCCAGAGATGATGGACGTACACTACCGCTATCAGTTACAGGCTCGTCAATACCAGAAGGAAATGCTGGCCGAGGCGCAGAAGTCGCGTCTTATCAAGGCTGTTCGCCAGGCTGCTGGCAGCCCGCAGGGGATTTACCAGTCGGTACGGCTGACTGCCGGGCGCTACCTGATCGCTGTAGGGGAGCAGTTGGTCGCCAGAGCGGAGGGCAACCCGGTTGGCCTGCCGCGCGTGGCCGAAAGCGAAGCATAGAGGCTCAAACAACACGGAGAATGAAAAAGGCCAGTCATTCACGACTGGCCTTCTGATTTCTAAGTCTCATCTGCATGATCTGCGCCGTACTGGGCCAGAACTGCCTCTAACTGTGTTGAGCAGGTTTCCAGCGCCCGCGCAAAACCCGCCCTGTACCCACGCTCAAACTGATCGGCTCGCGCAGAAAACCGCCTCTGACTACCGCTGCGCCACTCGTCTACCAGCAGTGCAAGCTGCTGTTTAATGCTGACCGTCATGCGTTGTTATTACTACCTCGCCTTAAGTTTTAACCAACACACCATTATGTTGATTGTACTATTCTGCACGAAAAGTAGAATAAATCCATTGGAATAAAGAGGCAACTGCATTAGAAAATCTCTGTGCGAGAATGCGGAATGAAATATGGGGCATGGCGGCTGCCACGCCCAGACAGGTTAACCCTTGACGCTGCCCGCCAGCAGGCCGCGAATGAAGTAACGCCCCAAAAAGATGTAGACCAGCAGCGTGGGGATGGCCGCCAGAAAGGCCGCCGCCATCTGCACGTTCCACTGGATGATCTGGCTGCCCGAAAGGTTTTGCAGGGCGACCGTCACGGTAGGCGTGTTCTGCGCGACAGTCACGCCGAACAGAAACTCGTTCCAGATTTGGGTGAACTGCCAGATAATCACCACCACGAAGCCGGGCAGCGAGATGGGCAGGACGATGTAGCGGTAGAGGCCGAAGAAGCCCGCGCCGTCAATACTGCCTGCTTCCAGCATCTCGTCGGGGACTTCGGTGTAATAGTTGCGGAAGATAAGGGTGGTGATGGGCAGGCCGTAGACGACATGCACCAGAATCAGGCCGCCGATGCTGTTAAACAGCCCCACCGAATTGAGGAACTGCACCAGCGGAATCAGGATCGCCTGATAGGGGATGAACATGCCGAACAGCATCAACGGAAAGAGGATATTGGCACCGGGGAACTTCCACTTGGACAGCACATAACCGTTCAGCGAGCCAAGCATCGCCGAGAGCGCGGTCGCCGGGATTACCAGCGCCAGGCTGTTACGCAGCCCCGGCGCAAGCACTTCAAAGGCCTGGACAAAGCTGTCTAAGGTCAGGCTGCTGGGAAGCTGCCACATCGTCGAAATGCTGACCTGCTCGATGCTCTTGAAGCTGGTCGCCAGCACCATGTACACAGGCAGCAGAAAGACCAGCGCGGCGATGATTAACACGGCATACACCAGCGCCTGCCGGATGATCTGCCCCCAGTGTCTGGTCTGAGCGCTGGGGGCGGTGTGGGCGGTTGTCTGGGCGCTCATCGGTCTGTTTCTCCCCTCAGGCTGCTTGTCAGGTATGGCACGATGACCAGCGCGACAAGGATCAGCATAATCATGGCGATGGCCGCGCCGCGCGCGAATTCCTGCCCGCGAAAGGTCGTAAAGAACATATTCAGGCCGGGCATGTCAATATAAAGGTTGTCCCCGCCGCCCATGACATAGACGAGATCGAAAATCTTCAGCGAGATATGCCCCAGGATGATGATGGCGCTGAGGGTGATGGGCGCGAGCAGCGGGAAAATGACGTAGCGATACACGCCGATCTCGCTGGCCCCGTCCACCCGTGCCGCCTCGCGGATTTCTTCCGGGATGCCGCGCAGCCCGGCCAGATACATCGCCATCGTATAACCGGACATCTGCCAGCCTGCGGCGACTACCAGCGCGATCAGCGCCAGGTTAAAGCCGTGAGTCTCGGAAGGGGTGGTCAGCAGTATTTCCGCGCCTGTCAGCGTGAGCCAGCCCTCGGCCAGCAGCGCCAGTGCGGCGATGATGCCAGCGGTGGTCGAGCCGGTACGCAGAAAGCGCCACGCCGCCACCAGAAATATGATGCCCACAAGGATCACGGCGAGGATTTGAAACACGTTCTGCCAGTTAAACTGCAACCAGCGCTCTTCACTGATGAACCAGCGGAACTCCCCGGCGGGCAGGCCGATAAACGTGGGCAGCGCGTTGAGGCCAGCGGTGGGGTTAAACAGCCACTTCCAGACCACACCTGTCACCACAAAGGAAAGCGCCATCGGGAACAGGAAAATGGTACGGAAGATGCCCTCGCCTTTGATCTTCTGGTCAAGCAGCATCGCCAGCCCCAGCCCCAGCCCAAGACAGACGAGGATAAAGAGGATGGTGAAAAAGACGGTGTTGACCATATCAATGCGAAAGCGCAGGTTGAGGATGCCTGTGAACAGGTCGGTATAGTTGCGCAGGCCGACGAAATTGGCGGGCGCACCGCTGAGGCGCTGCATGGCGTTGGAGTCGGTGAGGGAGGTGTAACCGGTAATCCCGATAAAACCGTAGACAAAAATGGCGATCAGAACGAGCGAGGGCGTTAACATTAAAAAGGCAAACAGGCGATTATTACGGTTGTGATGCACTTCCGGCCTCCTTTCGAGATTTACGAAAAGTCCTGCAAGGCAGAACCCCGCAGGACTTTTCATGTTGAAACACCGTCAAACGACGGAACGGCTCCGGTCTTAGCTGCCGATGCCCGTCTGAAGCGCCAGCGTAGCCGAGTTGGCTGCGGCGCTGGCCGCGTCGCGGTCAGACTGGAAGGCGGCGATGATGTTGGCAAAGCCATTGGTGAAGGCGGGCGAGGCGACGAGGCCGTGCGCCTGGCTGCCTACGATCTCGTCGTTGGTCCAGTCAACATAAGCGTCCTGGAAGTAAGCGTTGTAGAGTTCCGGGTCGTCAATGGCGGAAGTCGTGTTGGCAGGCAGCGAGCCTTTCACCGGGTTGAACAGGTCCTGCGCTTCGGCAGTCCCGAGGAAGCTCAGCCATGCGCGCACGGCTTCAGGGTTGGGCGCGCCCTTGGGCAGGCCAAAGGTGTCGGAAAGCATCATAAACGCGCCTTCGGTGCCGGGGCTTGGGGCCCACGCGAAGCCGGTTTCCGGCTCCAGCCCGAGGTCTACCAGATAGTAGCCGGCGGCCCAGTCGCCCATGATGTTGAACGCGGCTGCGCCTTCGGCCACGCGCTGCGAGGCATCCTGCCATGTGAGCGCGTTCATGTCTTCGTTAACGCAGTCCAGCACCTGACCATAGGTTTCCCAGACGCTGACAGCCTCCGGGCTTGTCCAGCTTGTGCTGCCATCCCACAGGCCGTTGTAAGCCTCGACCCCCAGCACACCCAGCGCGACGCTCTCCCACAGGTGCGCCTGCGTCCAGTTTTCGCCCACTGCCAGCGGCGTTACGTCCGCAGCCAGCAGCGTGGGGCAGGTTTCATTGATGAACTCGTCCCATGTCGCGGGAACAGTCACGCCCCATGCTTCGAGATTCTCTGGGACATACCACATCACGTTAGAGCGGTGGATGTTGACCGGGACGACGTAAACGTTGCCTTCCTCGTCGGTAATCAGGTCGAGCAGGCCCTGCGGGAATTCTTCCAGCCAGCCGTTGGCTTCATAAATGTCGTTCAGCGGTTCCATCAGGTCAGCGGCCACCCAGAGGGCGTTGAGTTCCTCGCCCGCGTGAACCTGGAACGTGTCCGGCGGGTCGCCACCCAGCATCCGGGTCGTCAGCACGGCGCGCGCGTTCACGCCAGAGCCGCCCGCGACTGCCGAGTTCACCACGTCCACTTCCGGGTACAGTTCGCTAAAACGCTCGATGAGGGCGTTCAGCCCGGCTTCTTCGCCGCCGCCTGTCCACCACGAGAAGATTTCGAGTTCACCTGATGGGCTGTCCTGAGCGACCGTCAGGCCAATGCTCAGCAGCGCCAGCATGATGACCAGAAGGAGCGATAATACTCGTCTGCCTGTAATCATAGATCATCTCCCTAAGTACAGATGTAAAAGTGAATAGACACCTGCTGGCGCGTCCACACATGACGGTGCAGGTTAAACACCGCGCCAGCAACAACCTTATTCTAACATTGCCAGAGGTGAATCGTCATTAGTATGCAGATAGACTTATGCTATCTGTCACCCAAACAGTATGTATTAAACCACTCGATGATGTGATTGAGGCGGCTGGCACGCTGCTGCGGCTCGCCGCTGCGCGACATCTCATGCCCGGCGCGCGGGAAGCGGATCATCTTCACGGTGCCGCCATTGCGCCGGATGTAGGCGAAAAGCTGCTCTGCTTCTGAGACAGGCACCCGAAAGTCGTTTTCCCCGTGTTCAATCAACAGGGGCGTTTTGATCTTATGCGCGTGGGCGATGGGCGAGTGTTCCCATAGGAACACGGGGTCATCCCAGGGCAGCGTCCCCCATTCGTCGTTGAGGAACATGGGAATATCCGTCGTGCCGAAGAAGCTGAGCAGGTTGTACACGCCGCGCTGGGACACTGCGGCTTTAAAGCGCCCGGTATGGCTGATGATCCATGCGGTCATGTAGCCGCCGTAAGAGCCGCCTGTGACGGCGAGGCGGTCGGCATCCACAAAGCCTTTGGCGATCATGGTGTCCACGCCCGCCATGATGTCGTTATACGCCACGTCGCCCCACTGGGCATGAAGCGCGATCTGGAACGCCTCGCCATAACCTGCCGAGCCGCGCGGGTTACAGAAGAACACGACATAACCCGCCGCCGCCAGACACTGGTTTTCGTGCCACATGGACTGTGTGCTGGCGCTCCACATGATGTGCGGGCCGCCGTGAATGTTGAGCGCTAGCGGGTACTGCTGGCCTTCCTCGTAGCCCACAGGCAGGAGATACCAGCCTTGCAGGCTGTCGCCGCTGTCTGCTGTAAAACGGATTTCGTGGGTTGGCTGCACGGTCACGCTGTCGAGAAAGGCCTGATTAACGTTCGTCATCTGGATGGCGGCGGCAGCGCCCGTCGGCAGCCAGTAAAGCTCGGAGGGGTTATCCGGCGTGGCGGCGGTGAAAGCGATGCCACCGTCGGCGCTGATGTCGAACGACGCGATTTCCCGCACGCCTGTGAGCAGCGTTTCGACGGGGCTGTCGGCGACGGGGGCGCGGCAGATGTGGGTGCTGCCCTCGGTTTCGGCGCTGAAAATCAACGCGCTGCTGTCTGCCAGCCAGCGGAACGTCCCCGCCGCCCGGTCGAGTTCGGCGTTGAGGTCGCGTGGTTCGCCGCCTGTCGTCGGGATCAGCGCCAGACGTGTATCGCGCTCGTTGTAATGCTCGCCTCGTGGCAGGCGGAGATAAGCGATCCAGGCACCATCGGGCGAAGGCAGCGGCGTAAAGTCGCTGTGGCTGTCGCCTGTGAGCTGCTCGGCCTCGGCGCTTTCCACCTGGATGCGAAACACGGTGTTCTGGCGCGTGGGCTGGTCTGCATCCGGTGTTGTGCTGCGAGCGGTGAGGATATGGTTGCCATCGGGCGACCAGTGCGGCTGGTCGTGATGTGCGTCAATGTCGGTCAGGCGGCGTGGCTTGGCCTTCTCGTCGCTTTCCAGCACCGACATGACGTATATCTGCGCGTAACGGTCATCCAGATAACTGGTGCCTGCACGGTAGGGGATGCGCCAGATCGGGCGCGGCTCCCAGCGCTGGCTTTCTTCGTGTTCCCGGCGCTCGTCCTGCTGTCTGGCTTCCAGTTTGCTGGCGGGCTGCGGGTCTTCTTCGTCGCGGTCTTCTTTGGCGCGTTCCTCGCTGTTCACGTTGGCGAGGAAGGCGATCTGCGTGCCATTGGGCGACCATGCCGGGCTGCCCGCGCCGTTGGGCATCGTGGTCAGCGGGCGCGCCTCGCCGCCGGGGACAGCCACGCGCAGCAGATAAATCTGCGGCTTTTTATCACGGCTGGAAACAAAGGCCAGTTGTGTGCCATCGGGCGACCAGCGCGGCTGGCTGTCCTTGCCGCTGCGGGTCATCTGAACAGGGTCGCCGCCATCTGTCGAAACCAGCCAGATGTTGCGCCTGTAGCTGTTGTCCATCTTGTCCACCGTGACCTGCACGTAAGCGATCCACTGCCCGTCCGGGCTGAGGCGTGGGTCTTCGATGGTGGTGATCCGGTACAGGTCATCTACCGAAATAGAACGTTTTTCAGAGGCCAAAGCAAAGTTCCTTATTGCCAGCGCGGTAAAGGTTGAAATTATACTGTCTGAGCGCGCCAGCACAAAGCAAAACCCCCTGCTGGTGACTGAGAACCGGGCAGAGGGCTGCTAAAGGAGTAAAGCGTCTGGGATATTTTTATTCCTGTTATCGTATATTACGAAGTAGACGGCTGTTTTGTTCTATTACCATCATGAAGGACGCGGTTGAGATGCTCTTTTTGTGGTGTGGTTCTATTGTGTCCTGCCCTGGCGGTCTATACTTCTCCTGTTTGCCTTCGCTGAAAAGATGTGCCTATGGAGCCGAGTTTTATCGTTATCGCGCTGGTTGGGCTGATTATCGGGCTGGTGAAAGGGGGCATCGGTGGGCCGATCGCCGGAGCCTTCATCCTGCCGCTGCTAAGCCAGAGCATGTCCGTGCCACAGGCGGTTGGGATCACGCTGCCGCTGCTGATGGTGGGCGATGCGTTCGCCATGCGCTTTTACTGGCGCGAATGGGACATGACGCTGTTAAAACTCATGCTGCCGTCGGCAGTTGTGGGGATTGTGATGGGGACGCTGCTGCTGGTGGTGCTGCCCGATCAGTTACTGCGTTACCTGCTGGGGATATTTACGTTGGGGGTGATCGCCTACAAGCTGTTGAGCGATTCGTTAGGGCAGGTGCAGTACACGCCGCGCCGCTGGCATGGTTATTTCGCGGGCTGGTCGTCCGGCTTTACGTCGGCGCTGGCGAACCTCGGCGGGCCGCCTGTGACCGCCTACCTCCTGCTGCAAAAACTGCAACCGGTGGCCTTTGTCGGCACGTTGACGCTGTTCTTCACGGTGGTGAATCTGCTCAAGCTGCCCGGCTTTCTGGCGGCAGACCTGATTGACATCCCGCAGCTTATTCGAATGGCATGGGTGGTGCCAGTGATCCCGCTCGGCGTATGGGTGGGGCGCAGCATCGTTGACCGCTTCCCGCGTGTGCTGTTTGAGCGCTTTATGATCGTGCTGCTGGTTATCGGCGCGTTGATGCTGTTCTTCGGTTGAGGGCTTTCAGGCAGGCGCAGCGACAAGCGCCCGCGCCCATCGCTAACCTCATGATGCGAGGTTTGCTGCTGGCTGGAATTATAAACGCGCTTTCGGGGTTATAATCAGGGCTTTGTGGGCGGTGTAAAGGTGTTCTTATGAAATCATCCACGTTTGACTTTCAATCACGCCGTTCTATGGTGCTGGCGCGGCGCGGCATGGTGGCGGCCAGTAACCCGCTGGCGGCGCAGGCCGGGCTGAACATCCTGCGGCAGGGCGGTAACGCGGCAGACGCGGCGGTTGCTGCTGCGGCGGTGATGAACGTTGTCGCGCCCGGTTCGTGCGGCATCGGTGGCGACTGCTTCGCGCTGTACTACGACGCGAAAACGCGGCAGGTGACAGCGCTCAATGGCAGCGGGCGCGCCGCGAAAACGCAAACGCTGGAAGACCTGCGCGCCAAAGGTTACGAGCAGGTGCCGCCTTTCAGCGCTCATGCAGTTACGGTGCCGGGGGCGGTGCGCGGCTGGTCTGACCTGTTGCAGCGGCACGGCACCATGACGCTGGCGGATGTGCTGGCCGATGCGATTGATTACGCCGAAGAAGGCTATGCGGTTTCCCCGGTCTTTGGCGCGGCGTGGAAGAACAGCGAAGCCTTCCTGAAACGCAGCACCAATACGCAGGAATACCTGCCGCATGGCCGCGCGCCGCAGGTAGGGCAGGTGGTACAGCTTAAGGAACTCGCCGGGACGTTCCGGGCGATTGCCGAGGGCGGCGCGGAAGCCTTCTATACTGGGCGCGTGGCCGAGGCGATTGTCGCCACGCTTCAGGAACTGGGCGGCGCGATGACGCTGGATGACCTGAACGCCCATTATTCGACATGGGACGAGCCGATTCTGACCGATTATCGCGGCGTGACCGTGTACGAATGCCCGCCAAACGGGCAGGGATTGGCCGCGCTGCAAGCCATGAACATCGCCGAAACCTTTGCGCTTCAGGAGATGCCATGGGACTCGCCTGAGCGATTGCACCTGATGGTCGAGGCGATGCGGCTGGCGTTTGCTGATGCGCGCCAGTACATCGCGGATATGGCTGTGAGCGCTGTACCGGTTGACGGCCTGCTCAGCGCGCGTTACGCCGCAGCACGGGCGGCGATGATCTCGCCAGAGCGCGCTATGGAGCCGCCGACATTTGGCACGCCGCTGCCGGGCAGCGACACGATTTACCTATGCGTGGTGGATGGCGAAGGCAACGCCTGCTCCTTTATTTACAGCCTGTATATCGGCTTTGGCGCGGGGATTGTGGCAAAAGGCACAGGTGTGTTCCTGCAAAATCGCGGCGCGGGCTTCAGCCTTGAGCCGGGACACGCTAATGCGCTGGCGGGCGGCAAGCGGCCTTATCATACGATCATCCCCGGTATGGCGCTGCGCGATGGGGAATTGTGGGCGGCCTTCGGCGTGATGGGCGGTTACATGCAGCCGCAGGGACACTTTCAGGTCATCAGCGCGATGGTAGACGATGACCTGAACCCGCAGGAGGCGTTAGACCGCCCGCGCTGGTGTCTGGAAAGCGGGACATCGGGCAGCGTGCTGGGGCTGGAGGAAGGCATCCCGGTGAAGACGATGGCGCGGTTGGCGCAGATGGGGCATCGGGTGCGCCCGGTAGCGGGTTATGGGCGCAACCTGTTCGGTAATGGGCAGATCATCCGGCGTGATCCGTACACCGGGGTGCTGTATGGCGGCAGCGACCCACGCGCTGATGGACTGGTCGCAGCGTTTTGATGTAAACCGCAGCGGCGTGGAGAACGCCACAGGATTTCAACGAGGGTTATTTGGACGATACCGCGAAGGTGAAGCGTAAGCGCGTTGTGCTGTGCATGGGGACGTATTGCAACATGGACAGGCGGGCGGCGAAGCTGTATCCCGTGCTGCAGGCGCTGTTGGATGAGATCAACGGCGAGGCTTACCCGCCGCTGGTGAAGCTGGAAACGGCCAACTGCCTGAGCATGTGCGGCGCGGGGCCGAATCTGCTGCTGTATCCCGATGCGCTGGCCTTCAATTATCTCGACGAGGCCGAACTGAGGCGTATAGTCGAAAATTATTTGAACCGCCAGGACACCGAGGAAACAGAGAAAAATGATTATTCTCCGCGACCCTGATGACCCGACGGCTTAGAAAAGGGTAGGTAGTGATGCAGAACAGGGATTTAGCGATTGGGTTTTTACCGCTTGCCCGTACCACGTTTGATATGGAACTGGCGGCACAGATGACCGCGCAGGTGCAGGCACAGTTGACCCAGAACGACTTTACGGTCATCGCGCCGGAAGCGCTGGTCACGAACATGGACGAGGTGCGCGCGGCACTGCCGATGCTGGCAGCGGGACCGCTTGACCTGCTGGTCGTGCTGCAAGCCAGCTTTGCCGACAGTACGATGGTGATGGAAGCTGCGGCGGGGGTGGATGCGCCGCTGCTGTTGTGGGCGCTGCCAGAAGCGCGGGTGGGGGGCAGGCTGCGGCTGAATTCGCTGTGTGGCATTAACCTGGCCGCGCACGCGCTCAGGCGGGCGGGCTATCGCTACGACTACCTGTATGCCGAACCTTACCAACTGGAAGCGATTGAGAAGGTCGAGGCGCTGGCGCGGGCTGGCAGGGTAAGCCGCCTGCTGCGCCAGACGCGCGTAGGGCGCATCGGCGAACATCCTGCCGGGTTCGATACCTGCCGCGTGGATGAGGCGGCGCTGCGTCAGCAGTTCGGTATAGAGGTGGTGCAGGTGGAATTAGCGCCTGTCTTTGCGGGGATGCAGGGGGCGAACGGCGAGGCGGTTGAGGCGGCACGGCAGGCCACCGCAGCGCGTGTTGCCGGGCTGGACGCGCTTGACCAGACCGCGCTAAACGGCACGCTCAGCGCTTATGTGACGCTGCGTGAACTGGCGGCGCGCGAAAATCTGAAGGGGCTGGCAGTGCGCTGCTGGCCGGAGTTTTTCACAGAAGCGGGCTGCGCCGCCTGTGGCGCGCTTTCGATGCTGAGTGACGAACTGACCCCGTGCAGTTGCGAAGCCGACGTGAACGGCACGATTACGCAGTTGATTCTGCAATGGTTCAGCGGTGAACCCGCGTTCCTGACCGATCTGGTCAGTGTGGATGACGCAAGCGACGGGCTGGTGCTGTGGCACTGCGGCCTCGCGCCGCTTTCCATGGCTGACCCCACCGTGCAGCCAGAAGGGACGGTTCACTCCAACCGTAAGCTGCCGCTGCTGATGCAGTTCCCGCTGAAGCCCGGCATGGTGACGGTGGCACGGCTGAGCGAAGCCACAGGCGAGTACCGGCTGGTGATCGGCAGGGGGGAAATGCTGCAAGCGCCGATGAACTTTACAGGCACATCGGGGGTTGTCTGCTTTGAACGCCCGGCAGCGGCGGTGCTGGATACCATCATGCGCGAAGGGCTGGAGCATCACTTCTCGCTGACCTATGGCGATCATACTGCTGCGTTGGCTGCGCTGGCCGACATGCTCAATCTGCCCGTTTTGTATCTCTAGTGCAGAGTGACCGAACTTCGCTTTATAAAGTGGCAGTGTCTGAGGGTGATTGTTACAATGACTTGACAAAGAATTTAGGCGTACAAGGCTGGAAGTTCTTTGTTAAATACAGATTAATCTGCCTTACAAGGAGGAAAACAGGGTATGAGACGACAATCATTTTTACTGTTACTGGTCGGGCTGCTGCTGGCTTTGAGCGTGCTGCCGCTGGCCGCGCAGGACGTGGTTGAGCTGCGGATGACGTGGTATGACGATGGTAATGAGGGCGAAGTGCTGCGCGACCTGCTGGATCGCTTCGAGGCCGAGAACCCCGATATTCGCGTTGTGGTTGACACCGTTGCCTACAACGCGATTCTGGAACAGCTTCCGGTACAGGTGGAAGCCGGGCAGGCTCCCGATATGGCGCGTATAACCAACTTCCCCAGCCTGCGCGGGTTCTATCTCGACCTGCGGCCTTATCTGGAAGACCCGGATTACTTTGAAGCCAGCTTCCCCGAAGTGGTGCTGCAATCCATGCGTGAAGAAGGCGATACCGAGGCGCTGCATGGCTTCCCGGTACAGTTCACCGTGACCGGGCCGTTCATCAATCGCACCCTGTTTGAGCAGGCCGGCATCGAAGTGCCGAGCGACAGCGGCGAGGTAAGCTGGCAGGAATGGACGGAAGTGACGCAGCAGGTGGCCGAGGCGACGCAGACCGATTATGCCATCGCCATTGACCGCACAGGCCATCGGTTTGCTGGCCCGGCGATGAGCGAGGGCGCGACCTTCTTCGATGAAGAAGGCAATATCACCATTGATACAGAGGGCTTCCGCACGATGTCCGAATTGTTGAACCAGTGGCATGTGAACGGCATTACCCCGGCAGAGGTCTGGCTGGGCGCTGGTGACAGCTATGCCGCAGCCAATGAGTTCTTCAGCAACGGCCAGCTCGTGATGTATATGTCCGGCAGTTGGCAGGTGGGGCGCTTCTCTACCGAGATCGGCGACGCTTTTGACTGGGAAGTAGTGCCGAACCCGACCGGCCCCGGCGGCAGCACCGGGATGCCCGGCGGCGCGGCGCTGGTCGCCTTCGCCCAGACAGAGCATCCTGAAGAAGTCGCGCGGGTGATGGAATACCTGATCCAGCCGGAAGTCATGAGCGAGTTTACCGCGCGCACCCTGTTTATCCCCGGCCATCTGGGGCTGGGCGAAGTGCAGTATGACACCGACGTGCCAGCGGCGCAGGACGCGCTGACGGCGTTTACAGCGGAAGTCCCCAAGATTCAGGAACAGGCCTACGCGCTGAACTTCCACCCGCAGAATTTTGTGGTCTTTAATGAAACCCGCGACCGCCTGACGCAGTACATGGTCGGCGAGATCAGCCTTGATGAAGCGCTGGCGCGTATTCAGGACGCGGTGGACACAGCCATTGCCGAAGCCGCACAGTAAAGCTTCTCCGTTTTGAAAGTCCTGTGTATATTCAGGCTGCGGGTGCTGCATCCGCAGCCTGTTTATCATATAGCAGAAAGTCGTTTCTATGGCTCAATCTGATGCTCAAGCGCCGGTAGATGTGGCGCACAGCACCCGCGCTAACCCCCTGATGCGCTTCGCAGCAGCGCTTTACAACAGCTTTATCGGCCTGATAGATCGTATCATGGGGCCGTTGCAGGATCGGCTGGGGGTGCAGCGCATGGCCTATATTTTTGTGCTGCCCAATCTGTTGATCTTCGGCATTTTTATTTTGCTGCCCATGCTGCTCAATTTTTATTATGCGTTCACGGGCGGCACGAATCTCTTTCCGCAGGATCGCCCGTTTGTCGGCACACAGAACTTTGAGGTTTTATTCGACTGCGAAAATTTCTTCGAGCCAACCACCTGCCGTCAGGACAATTTTCCGCGCGCGGTGATGAATACGGTGGTGTTTGTCCTTACCGAAGTCGGGTTAATGATTCTGGTTTCGCTGCTTACCGCGCTGGCGCTGAACCGTAACATCGTCGGACGCGGCTTTTTTCGCAGCGTGTTTTTCTATCCGGTGCTGCTTTCGCCTGTGGTGGTCGCGCTGATCTGGAAATGGATTTTGCAGGAGAACGGCATCCTGAACGCGCTGCTGGTGATGGTCGGCGGGGAGCCGCAGTCGTTCCTGATTAACCGGGATTGGGCGCGTTTCTGGGTGGTCATTATCAGTGTATGGTCGCTGATGGGCTTTTACACGCTGATTTTGCTGGCGGGCTTACAGGCGATTCCTGCCGAACTGTACGAAGCTGCTTCGATTGACGGGGCGAACGGCTGGCGGGCGTTCTGGTCTATTACGCGGCCTCTGCTGATGCCTACGCTGCTGGTGGTGATGGTGCTGGCGCTCATCCGCGCGGTGCAGGTGTTTGATGTGGTCTACGCTTTCACTAAAGGCGGCCCCGGCACAGCGACCATGTATATGGTGCAGTACATTTACGACACTGGCTTCGCCAATAACACCAAGCAGTACGGACTGGCAGCGGCGGCTTCGGTCATTCTGGCGCTGGTGCTGATGGTCGTGACTCTGTTCCAACTGCGTCTGGGGCGCAGCAGTAATCTGGCGTAGGAGGTGCTATGAGTAGTATGACGACCATACAGGAAGAAACACAGGCCAACTTTTTCACCCGCACACGCGGGCGCAAGCGGTTGGCGACGGCTGATATTCTGACTTATCTATACCTGTCTTTAGGCACGATTCTGATGTTCGGCCCGGTGCTGTGGTTGGTGATGTCCTCGTTTAAGACACAGCAAGCGCTGATTCAGTTCCCGCCCGCCTTCCTGCCTTATCGTCAGGAGATGGTGACGGTCGAAGGGTATGATGAGCCGCTGCCACTGTTTACTGTGATGCTGCCGGACGGCACCACGCGCCAGATGGCGCAGGTGCGCCGGATCGGCATTGAGGCGCAGATGGTAGACCCGGCTGACCCGGAGGAGATCATCGGGGTCAACATTAATGATCGCCAGCCTGTGGAGCAGGTGGTGTTCAGCCTCGACAATTACGTTGACGGCGTGCAGCGTTTTAACTTCATCACGTATCTGGGCAACAGTGTAGTGGTCACTGTCGCGGCTACGGCGCTGACCCTGCTGGTCAACAGCATGGCGGCCTTCGCCCTCAGCAAGTACAGATTTCGTGGGCGTGATGCCATTTTCGTGCTGACATTGGCGACGCTCATGATTCCGCTGTCGGTCGTGCTGATTCCGGTGTTTCTGGTGATTACGGGCATTGGCTGGAACAACAACCTGCTCGGCGTGATTATCCCCGGCGCGGCCACCCCGACAGGCGTATTTCTGCTGCGCCAGTACATGCTGACCATTCCCGATGAGCTGATCGAGTCGGCGCGCATTGATGGCGCGAGCGAGTGGCGCATCTACTTACAGATTATCCTGCCGCTGTCGCGCCCGGCGCTGGCCGTGCTGGCGATCTTCTCGGTGATGTGGCGCTGGAACGACTTCCTGTGGCCGCTGATCGTCCTCAGCCGCAGCGAATTATTCACGCTGCAAGTGGGGCTGAACTCGTTTCAGGGCGAACTGCAAACGCCCTGGAATCTGGTGCTGGCGATGACCGTGCTGACGCTGCTGCCCATCACCATCGTGTTTGCCTTCTTACAGCGTTTCATCACCACAGGCATCGCCACGACAGGGATGAAGTAATGGGCGGGTTGGTCATAGGGCAGACGGGCGGCCCAACAGCGGTGATCAACGCCAGCCTTGCCGGGATGATCGCCGAAGCGCGCAAGCACAGCGCTGTTGACCGCGTGTATGGGATGCGTCACGGCCTCGAAGGCTTTTTGCAGGGGCAGACGGTGGATTTAAGCGCCGTGCCAGAGGCGACGCTGCCCACGCTGGCGCAGACTCCGGCGGCTGCGCTAGGGTCAAGCCGTTATAAAGTCACGGATGAGGATTATGGGCGGCTTGTGGCCTTGTGTGAGCAGGCGGGCATTCGCTATCTGGCGCTGATCGGCGGGAACGGCACGATGTATGTGTGCCAGAGAATCGCGGCGTACGCTGCCGCAGCGGGTTATGAACTGGGCGTGATGGGTGTCCCCAAGACGATTGACAACGACCTGGCCGTGACCGACCACACGCCGGGGTATGGCAGCGCGGCGCGTTTTCTGGCGCTGGCCGCGCGCGATACCGGGCGCGACCTTGAGGCGATGGTCACGTTTGATGATGTGCTGATTCTGGAAACGCTCGGTCGTCATGCGGGCTGGCTGGCGGCAGCGGCGACGCTGGCGAAAACAGACGACGATGAAGCGCCGCATCTGGTTTATGTGCCGGAAGTCACCTTCGATGTCAGCAGTTTTCTGGATGACGTGCGGCGCGTCCACAGCCGTTTGGGGCGCGTATTCGTGGTCATCGGCGAAGGCATCAGGGACGCGGGCGGGCAGTTCATCGGCGCGCAGAACGCCCCCAAAGATGCGATGGGGCGGGTGCTGTATTCGGCTTCCAGCGGCGCGGCGGCCTTTCTGGCAGAGCGGGTGAACGACACGCTGCGGATGCAGGTACGCTTCCTGCGCCCCGGCCTGATCGGGCGCGACTTCAGCGCGTGCGTCTCGCGCGTTGACCGGGACGAGGCGTGGCAGGTGGGCGCGGAGGCTGTGCGACGGCTGGCAGCGGGCGAAACTGGCCTTATGGTGACACTGGAACGCCAATCGTCTCAACCGTATACTTGTGTTACAGGTGTCACACCGTTGGACACTGTCGCGGGTGTGGAGAAGCTGCTGCCGCGTGAGTACCTCGACGAAACAGGCACGATGATGACCCCTGCGTTTTACGAATACGCGCTGCCCCTGCTTGGCGACCCTTTGCCGCCAATGGTGCGGCTGTAATCCGTTTAGAGGCGTTTTATCATGGCTGCTTACCTGCCCACGAATTACCGTTTTGATCTGGAAGCCTTCTTCCCGCGCCGGATTTACGACAAAATCACGGAGATTCGGGTAGACATGCCCGATCTTGTCGAGGAAGTGGCGCAGCAGCGCCAGCGCCGCCAGCGGCTGACGCACGATGGGAAGCTGACGATTCTGGCTGCCGATCATCCGGCGCGCGGCGTGACGGCGATTGGCAGTAACGCGCTGATTATGGGCAATCGGCATGAATATCTGGGGCGCATTCTGCGGGTGCTGGCGACGACCACGTTTGACGGCTTCATGAGTACGCCGGATATGATCGAAGAACTGTTCATTGTGGATTATCTGGTGCAGCAGGGCGGGGGCGAGTCGTTCCTCAACAACAAAGTGCTGATCGGCTGTATGCAGCGCGGCGGGATTGCGGGCATGAAGGGCGAGATTGATGATCGCTTCACCTCGTACACGGCGGAGGCGCTGGCACGCTTCCGGTTGGATGGGGGGAAGATGCTGATTCGCTTCGTGCCTGACGATGAGCGCACGCTGCAAACGCTGAATTACTGCGCGCAGGCCGTGACCGAGATGAACCGTTACAGCCTGCCCTCGTTTGTCGAGCCGCTGCGGATGGATTATGTCAATGGCAAGTGGGTCAACAGGCATAACGTGGAAGAACTGGTCAGGCTGGTGGGTATTCTGGCCGGGCTGGGCGATTCGTCGCGCTATCTGTGGCTGAAGGTGCCGTACTGCGAAGGCTTTGAAAAGGTCGCTATGGCAACCACGCTGCCGCTGATCCTGCTGGGCGGCCCCTCGCAGGAAGACCCGCGCTCGACATACCGCGACTTCGCGGCAGGCGTGTCTGCCGGGCGCAACGTGCGCGGGGCGATGGTCGGGCGGAATGTGACGTTTTGCGGGCGTGATGACCCGGCAGCAGTGGCGCAGGCGGTAGACGACATCCTGCGTAAGGGTATTTCGGCAAACGAAGCGCTTGAAGCAGCCCGCACCCATCGAAATCGTGATTTGGATGTATTGACAAGGTATATCGGTTAAATGACAAACCCAAATGGTAAATCGGCGGTCAGGCCGCCCAAGATTGTCGTGATTGGCGCGGGCAGCGCTATTTTTGGCCTGGGGTCGCTGGCGACGATGATGCAGTATCCCCGGCTGAAGGGGGCGCGGCTGGCGCTGGTAGACGTGGATGAGCAGTCGCTGGAAACGATGACGCGGCTGGCGCAGATCATGAACGAGGCGTGGGACGCGCAGATGAAGATCACCAGTTCCACAAACCGGCGCGATGTGCTGCACGGCGCGGATTTTGTGATCGTGTCCATACAGGTGGGGCCGCGCGAGACGGTTTGGGAGATGGACTGGCAGATTCCGCTGCGGCATGGTGTACGCCAGCCCTACGCCGAGAACGGCGGGCCGGGCGCGTTCGCCCATACCGCGCGTAACCTGCCCGTGATTCTGGGCATTGCGCGGGATATGGAGGAACTGTGTCCGAACGCATGGTACTTTAACCTGACGAACCCGCTGATCCGGCTGACATGGGCGGTACGGCGTTACACGAAGATCAAGAAGGTGCTGGGGTTGTGCCATCAACTGCTGTGGGGCTACGCGATGGCCGCGACGATTCTGGCTGATCGCTGGAAGCTGGAAATTCCCGATGGCTTCCATGTCCACACGGACGCGGACAACATGCCGCGCTTCATCCCGGTCGCGCGCGCGGCGCTGGAGCATCTGGACATCAAGGCGGCGGGCATCAACCACTTCTCGTGGGTGTATGACATCCGCGACAAGCACACGGGCGAAGACCTGTACCCGCTGCTGCGTGACCGCTGGCTGCATCATTACCGCAAGGACTTCGAGCCGCTGAGCCGCGAGATGCTGGAAACCTTCGGCATGATGCCGACAGCGGGGGACAGCCATATGTGCGAGTTCCTGCCGCTGGTACATGACCAGATCACCAAGCCGTGGGAGAAGTACGACCTGAAGCTGCAAAGTTGGGACGGGAACCGCCGTCGTCGCCAGCAGCGCCGGGCGATTGCACAGGCGATTGTCAACGGCGAGATGGATGTGAACGAGCTGCGCGATGTCTGGCGACATAACATGCTGGACGAAGGCATCCCGGAACTGCTGGCCGCGATGGTCTATAACGACAACTACTATCACCAGCAGTTGAACATCCCTAACGAGGGGCTGCTGATCCCCAATCTGCCGAAGGACTCGATCATCGAAGTGCCGGGCATTGTCTCTGGCATGGGCTTGCAGGGGCTGACGTTCCCGCCGCTGCCAGAGGGGATTGCCGAGTTGTGCCGCCGGGAGCTGGCGCTGAGTTCGCTGACGATTGACGCGATTGTGCAGGCTGACCGCAATCTGGCGCTGCAAGCGCTGCTGCTGGACCCGATGGTGACGGACATTGACACGGCGCGGCGCATTCTGGACGATTTTATGTTCGAGTTTGAAGAGTACCTGCCGCAGTTCGCGTGAGTTGGTGGTGGTGGTGAGAAAGTCGGTGGTCGAAAGATAAAAGACTCAACGCAAAGACGCGAAGAAGCAAAGGACGCAAAGATTTTGATGATACACCTCACCCCAACCCCTCTCCAATGCGTTGGAGAGGGGCTTTATAGTATAGGGGATTTTGGGGTGGAAAGGGTGGACGTATGTCCCTGTTTTGAGGACGGAGTGCTGAGTGGAAAGGGCATTGGTGAACTCATATTGTGGGGCAAGGCAGGGGTGCAGCACGCTGCGCCCCTACAAGCGTGAGTGTTTGGCGTAGGATGAGAGGCAGTGGTGGCTTCGGCCAGCAGCGCCTGCTGCTGGGGATCGTCCTGATGCTGTTCCCACACCTGCGTTGTTGGTCGTGTGGGGTAGGGTGGCGGCCACATCTCATCGGGGCGTTGTTGTTCCAAACACTCGCAAGGTTGTCAGGCCTATGGATGCGGGTGTTTGTGCTTATATAAGGTGTTACTCATCCAGTGTAGCGTGGAAGATAGGGTTTGGCGAATTTAGGATAAACAAAAAATTAAAAACCTCTAATTTTGTAGCAGTATGTATTCTCATCCAGTTGCGTGATCCAATAGTTATTGAACCAATACCTCGAGATTAGTTTATCTGGAAAAACATACAGGAATCCCTCTGAACCTCTAAGACTATCAATGTCTGATCCGACATTGATAAACATAAGGGAAGGTGTCTCTGCCGGATTATTACGGTATGTTGAGGCATAAAAAATCTTATTATTTATCCTTCCAAGTTCAATATTTTGCATAAGACTATTCGAGTTCGCTTGAAATGTTTCTCTCCAGCTATCGCCATTTAGTTTGACAATTTTATATATCGCGTTATCTGCGGAGCAAAAATTATTTTGAAGATTTATTGCAGTGAAGACAAAATTCAGGCCAAAACTACCAAGACAGAGAAAAAATATGATAGCTAAACCAATCATTAATCTATAAAGGATTTTCATCTCTTCCATACTCTATTAGTGGAGGCTCTCAAGAAGAGCCTCCATACATAGACAAAATTCGATGTTACTCTCAGTCAAAGCTCATATTACCCTGACAAAGGATTTGAACCAAAAGCCGTTGTAAAAAGCTCCAACAATTCGTCAACTGGTCGAGCAAACTGTGGACTACCTCCCACCAGAGTTTGGCTAACATAGCCATTATAATATGGATATGAGTTGGGCGATTGATTCACACTTGAATAGCATTCAGAGCAAGCTGTTAGGCAGCCTCCTCCATACATCATCTCACGCAAGTCATACCATCCATACTGTGATCGCATTAAATTACAAAAACTATCTCGATTGAATGACCCTCCATTTTTTATTTCTGATGAGCCAGCTATATCGTAACCTACTTCGACCCCACGAGTATCAATAGGTAATCCAGCATAGTCTCTCGTAAGAAGATTAAAGATTATGCCAGCGCTAGTTGCTGAAGCGCGAGCCTCACCAGCAGCGTTTAATACCATACCGATGAAGAAATTTCCATAATCAGAGGCGTCTTGGCAACGACCACATACAGTGATTACTCTTGTGTTGTTACATGAATAGTCTTCGCTCATACGCGCTGTTCTACCTTGAGCTAGTGCTTCGCCGAAAGCCATAAACTGGTAATTGACACGTTTATAATCAACGGCCAAACCATACAACATTAAGAGACCTAAATCCCAACCTGCGTAAAAGCCTGTTGCCGTCCTTAAAACTTTTTCAATCCAACTAGTTTCAGGCGAAATTGCTTGAAACAACTCTGTGGATACATATTGGTAGTGGTTAACCATCTCTTTATAAATCCATTCAGTAGCATCTGGTCCGCAGCATGGTGTATTACCAGATAATAGGCAGCCTGCCACTAGTAGTTGTTGGCCTGATGCACCATTACGTCGTAATTCATCACACACGTTTATCTCAATACACATTCCACTGGGATCGCCCATATTGGGCGTATTCCCTTCCACCCAGCTATAGCCATTCAGGCTCATCGGCCTGTCAGGGCCACCCTCAAACGGATCGAGCGAGGGGAAGATGCCCACGCTGGGCGCGTAGTGGCTGCGCGCAGGTAGAGCAGCCCGTTCGCGTCGGTCTGCTCGCCGGTGAAGCCGATGGGTGTGCCGTAGGCGGCGTAGTGCTGTATCCCGTTCACCGCCAGGGTGTTTATCGTAT
>CAZJSU010000070.1:0-23663 GCA_964548765.1 uncultured Anaerolineaceae bacterium | reverse complement strand
CCCAGCCTGCTTTTCCCAACGCGGAGCGGCGACTGCCCTCCGCGTTTTGTTGTATACTGATGGTTGAAGCTGTGGCAACCAGCGATCAGGAGTACAAATTCATGGCGGCCCTGCCAGACAAACATTGGACACCGAAAGAATATCTGGCTTTTGAGCGCGCCAGCGAAGAAAAGCACGAATATCTGGTGGGCGAAGTGTACCTGATGACCGGAGCAAGCCGGGAGCATAATCTTATTGTCGTTAATCTGGCGGGGATACTGGGTAATCAACTAAAAAGTCGAGACTGCGAAGCCTACGTCAATGATATGCGCGTCCGCATCAGCGCCCCCAGAAGTTATACTTATCCCGATGGGATCGTGATCTGTGGGCAACCGGAGTTTGAGGATAACCAGTTCGACACCCTGCTCAACCCAACCGTGATTATCGAGGTGCTGTCGCCGTCCACTGAAATTTACGACCGGGGCAAGAAGTTTCAGCTTTACCGCACGCTGGACTCGCTTCAGGAATACATCCTGATTACACAGGACAGCCCGCGTATTGAACATTACGCGCGTCAGCAAAGCGGCCAATGGCTGCTGTCTGAAGTGACGGATTTACAGGCACAGCTAACCCTTCCCGCTGTTGGCTGCAAACTAATACTGGCTGATGTGTACAACAAGGTCACGTTTGAGGCGGAGTGAGGACAGGCGCGGCTAGCCAGCATAATTAACGCGCGTCGGCCTGATCCTGTACAGCAAGCGCTCCGACACCTCGCGCGGCGGCGCTTCGATGCCGTAACGCTTCGGCTTGCCGGTGTACAGCAGCGCCAGCTCGTTCATTGATTCGCCGCCGCCCTCCGCCGTGATTTCCTCGACCACGCCGCGCACTTCCAGATAGCGAAACTGGTTTTCAGGGTCGAACACCATGACCGTCACGCGCGGGCGCTCCACCATGTTTTTGTGCTTCTGGCGGTCGGCGGTCGCGTTGACGATCACGTGCGTGCCGTCGTAGCTGCACCAGACAGGCGTGACCTGTGGCTGGCCGTCTGGCATCAGGGTCGCCAGCGCGGCGATCACAGGGCCGTCCAGCAGGTCACGGTGCGATTCTGGAATAGCTGTGGACATACCATTCTCCTTTTATCGGGCTTGCCGGAAGCCCCTCGCCCAAGTATATTTAGCAAATCGCTGCCCTCGCAACCATCTTACCTGACGAGGCATAAAATCGGTTCGCAGCCTGCCGTTGAAGAACAATCACCGTGATCGCCCTTCAATCTAAAAGTTACTATCGCTGGCTCATGCTGGCGCTGTGCGCGCTGACTTCGATGCTGGTTATCACCCTGCCCAATATGTCGCTGCCGCCGCTGTTCGCCACCATCAGTGAGGATATGGGGCTGTCGCTGGTGCAGATCGGCACTGTATGGGGCATCATGCCCTTCAGCGGCATCTTCCTTGCCCTGATCGGCGGGACGCTGGGCGACCGCTTCGGCACCCGCACGACGCTGTTCGTCTCCTGCCTCCTGACCGGCCTGTGCGGCCTGTTACGCAGCTTCGCGCTCGATTTTAACAGCCTGCTGATTACCTCGCTGCTGTTTGGCATGGTGCAGGCGACCATCTCGGTCATGCTGTTTAAGGTGATTCGCCAGTGGTTCCCGCCAGAGCAGCTTGGCATGGCAAGCGGTGTGATCTCGGCGGGCTTCGCGGGCGGGCTGATGCTGGGGCCGCTGGTAAGCACCGGCTGGCTTTTGCCCGCGCTGGGCGGCTGGCGACAGGTGCTGCTGGTGTACGGCGGCATCGCCATCGCCGTCAGCATGGCGTGGCTGATCGTGCATCCGCCACGACCAAAGCCCACCACGTCCGACGCGCCGCGCCTTTCGCTGCGACAAAGCCTGAGTCATGTGGTGCGCCTGCGTAATGTGTGGATTCTGGGGTTGGGCGGGCTGGGCATCAACGCCTGTTTCAGCGGCTTCACGGGCTATCTGCCCACCTACCTGAAAGCGATTGGTTGGGCAGAACTGGACGCTGACCGGGCGCTGGCGGTGTTTTTCCTCTCCAGCCTGATCGCCGTCGTGCCGCTTTCGATCCTCTCCGACAAACTGCACCTGCGACGCGGGTTTCTGATTAGCGGGGCGCTCGTGCTGGCAACTGGCATCGGCTCGCTGGCGTTTGTGCAGGGGGCGATGATCCTTGTGGTGGTCGCGCTGACCGGGCTGGCTTTCGATGCCTTCATGGCGATCCTCAACGCCAGCGTTTTAGAGGTGCATGATGTGGGCTATGTATACGCCGGGACAGCGCTCGGTTTTGCCAGCATGATCCGCAATCTGGGCGGCACGTTTTCGCCGCCGATCGGCAACAGCATGGCGGAGATCACCCTGAGTACGCCGTTTCTGTTCTGGGGCGGCATGGGGCTGTTCGCGGTCCTGATGTTCGTCTTTCTGTTCAGGCCGCAGAAGTCTCACCTGCCAGAGGCGCAGCCCGCGTGACGGCTGCCCTGTACAAAAGTATGGTTTCTGGCAACATAGGCAGCGGTCAACACGTAGAACCTCTTGCAGCCTGATGCATCAGGAGAGGAGCCAATGCGATACATTTGCCTTTTCGTTCTGTTCGCCGTGCTGGCCGCGTGTTCCAGCGCGCCCGACACCGCCGCTGTTGAGCGCCTGCCGCCCGGCGATGCTGAGCGCGGCGCGGTGCTGTTCACTGAGTCCATCGGCGGCGCGCCCGCCTGTTCAACCTGCCACACGCTCGACGGTACGATAGTCGTCGGCCCCAGCTTCGCGGATTACGCGACGACAGCGCCCACGCGCGTTGAGGACGTATCCGCCGAGGCGTACACTTACACCAGCATCGTTCAGCCGGCGGCGCACATCGTCAGCGGCTTTGGCAACAGCATGTACCAGCAGTATGAACAGTACCTTACGCCACAGCAAACGGCTGATCTCATCGCTTATTTACTGACACTTTAAGGGAGCTACACATGGATATTCTACTCGTTCTGCTTCGCCTGCTGCATATCGTCAGCGCCTTTGTCTGGGTTGGGCTGGGCGCGGCGCTGGTGTTCTACATCGCGCCTGTCGCGCTGTCTGTTGGGGAAAGCGGCCTGCGCTTCCTCAAGGCACTGCTGACGCGCACATCCTTCGGCAGCGCGTTCGGGGCTGCTGCCGGGCTGACCACGCTGGCAGGCATCCTGCTCTATGTGGTGGGCGACTCGGCCAGCCACTTCTCACGGACAGGCAATATGGTGCTGGGCATTGGCGCGGCGGCGGGCCTTCTGGCGACGATTCACGGCGGCGCGATGACTGGGCGCGCCACCAAAGCGCTGGGCGAGGCGCTGGAACAGCACGTCTCCGAAGGCGCGCAGTCCATCCCTGCCGACGCG
Source organism: uncultured Anaerolineaceae bacterium (assembly GCA_964548765.1). Classification (GTDB taxonomy): domain Bacteria; phylum Chloroflexota; class Anaerolineae; order Aggregatilineales; family Phototrophicaceae; genus JAIOHN01. The sequence goes on along the minus strand of CAZJSU010000070.1, from coordinate 20,312 downwards.
CTGTCCATCCTGCGCGAACGCAGCGAAAAACTGATGACCCATTCACGTGTCAGCTTCGTCCTGATGGTGATCGCGCTGATCGGCATGGGCAGCGCGCGTTATCTGTAAGCGCGTACTATATAGGGCTTACTGAAGGCGCGGGCGTTTCTTTCTGCGCCTTTTTAATACTGCAACCCCAGCCCATCCCTGACACGGGCTGGCGGTACGTAGGTCACGGGGATGTAGACCGCGATGCTGTCCAGATAATGCACCTCGTAAGCAGCGCCTTCGGCATCCAGCGCCCGGCTTAACGGCGTGTCCGTCTGGCCGGGGATGATCGGCACCACGTAGGCGATGTCGCGGCTGTCGCGGACGGCGGCATCCTCTCGTGGGAAACGAGCGAGGCCGCCCTCAAGCTGGTCGAGGTAATCCGCCGCCAGTATCCGGCGGTCTGTGTAGAACATCAGTGGCCGCCCCAGCTCAATATCCGTCCAGACATGCGTGATATTTTCCGCCAGCAGCAGCTCAATCACCGGGTCGAGGTCGTCGGGCTGGCGGTTGTAATAGGGCGAGTCAAACGCGCTGCTGGCGTTGATCTGCGCCGCGACGAAGATGTTTAACGTAATCACTGCTGTCACCGCCCCTGCCGACAACCACCTGTTTTTCAGGGTGACAAAGGCCGCGATGCCGATGGGCAGGACGCTGTGCAGCATGGTCAGGTAGCGCCCGGTCGCGTCCACGCCGTAGAGCCGGGCGATGATGGCATCGTCGCTGTAGGTACTCAGCACATAAATGACGGGAATGGTAAGCAGCAGGCTGGCGGTGAGCAGCAGCGCCGGGGTGCGCCATTGGAGCGCGCGCCATGCCAGCAGCGCCGCCCCACCGCCATACAGCCCCGCCACAAGGACGCGAACGAGCGGGACAGCGGGAGTCCACGCCATGAAGCCCGTGACCTGATCGGGAAGCTGCTCGGTAAACAGGATGGTCAGCTTGTTTCGCAGGCCGACAGGCTCGCTTTGCGCCCGGTCTGCGCCCAGAATGCCGCGCACACTCTCAAAGTCGAACTGCACGTTATGCAGCCAGAAGGGCGCGCTGCCCACAAAAAACGCCAGCAGCGCCAGCGGCGTTTGCCTGCGCGTACCCGGATGCGCCAGCCAGAAAAGGCCGACAGGCAGCAGATAATAGGCCGACAGCCACGAGTTCCAGAACATCAGCCCGGCGCACAGCCCCGCCCCGACCGCCGCCCACCGATGCGCGCGTTGGCTGGCAAGCTGCGTCAGGGCGATGAGGACGCTGCCTAAGATCACGGTTTCCACCGTGAAGCCCCATGTCTTCGCGCCTGTCACCAGCATGGCCGCCGGAGCGAACGCCGCCGCCAATGCGCTGACCAGCACAGCCCGGCGCGTGTGAAAACATGCCCAGCCAAGCCATGCGCTGGAGAGGATGTACGCAGCGGCCATCGCCAGCGCGTAGAGCCTGAAAGCGCCGCGCGACACCCCCGCGACTTGCAGCAGCGGCGCAAGCAGCCACGCCTCAGCGCTGCCAAGCGTGGGTTGTGCGGGGACAAACGCGCCATACCAGCGCCCGGCGGCAATATCCCGCGCCAGCAGGCCGATCATGGCTTCGTCGAAGTCCAGTTTGAGGTTGGCCTGAAGCATCAGCCACAGCCGGAACAGCACGCCCAAGATCGTGATGGCTGTTAGAATCAGCAGATAACGGGAGTTTGTCGTTTGCAGCATGAGCGCTTTCCACGGGGGTGAATCCTTGCAGTATGTATTATGGCGTATCGGGGTTGAATGAGCTAATCAACGGGTGGTTGCTTTACCTCACCCCAGCCTGGCCTGCGGCCATTCCTCCCCTCTCCACTCGTGGAGAGGGGGTTGGGGGGTGAGGTGGATTTTTAAATCTCCAAACACACTCAACTCTGCTGCATGACCAGATGGCGCTCGGCGTTGCGGCGCTTGTAGCTGGCGGGCTTCTGCGGCGGATTCGCCAGATAGTAGCGCACGATGCGCTCCAGATACACCGCCAGCGGCGTATAGGTCATGCCCAGTTCGGCCTTGCTGCGCGTATTGGTCAGTTCCGACATCCAGCGATCACTGAACGGCGAACAGTCCGGCAGGAAGCCGTTGGCCTCTAACAGGCTGCGCTTTACCTCGACCACCTCTGGCAGCGCTTTCCCCATGTACCCGCTGACCATTTCCAGAAATTCGGGCAGCGTGACGGTTTCATCCTGCGAGATATTGAAGGCACGGCCTTTGCCCTGCCCGGTGTAAAGCGCTGTTGTGACAGCCTTCACCACGTCATCCGCGTAAATATGGCGCAGCGGGTACTGCGGCGTTTCCGGCACGAGGATGGGGCCGCCGTCCTTGATCCGCAGCATGTAACCATACAGGCGGTTAAACGGCTCACGCTCGCCGTTGACCATCGGCAGGCGCAGCGAGGTGTAGGGGAAATTATGCTGCGCCCATGCTGCTGCCAGCGTGTCCTCGGCAAAGCGTTTCTGCATCCCGTAGTTCCATTCTTCATAGCCGTAAGTGTTCGGCTTGGGGGCGGGCAGCAGGCGGCCTTCGTAATCGTCCTCAGAGAACGGGCGATCCAGATTTTCGCGCACCAGATAGACCTGCCCGGTACTGATGAACACGTAGTGGTCGGTGCGGTCTTTGAGGAGCTGCACGGTTGTCTGCGCTTCCTCGCCGCTGAACAGCACCATATCCACCACCGCGTCAAAGCTGCGCCCGTGCAGCGCGGCTTTAAACTGTTCCTTCACCGTGCGGTCTCCGCGCAGCCGCTCCACCTCGCCGGGAAGCTCGTCTTTTGTTAGCCCGCGATTAAATATCGTCACATGATGGCCGTCTTCCAGCAGTTGCAGCGCCAGCAGATGCCCCATATTGCGCGTTCCGCCGATGATGAGAATGTTCATAATAAAAGGGGAGTCCTTCTGAAAGCCTCAGTCACGCTCCCTATTATAATCTAATGCGCCCGAATTTCACGGCGAGTTTTGGCCGCGCAGCAAATAGACGAACGCCGCCGCGAACAACCCCGGCCATGCGGCTTTCAATCCGGGCGTGCCTTCATAGGGAATCTCGCGGGCGATCTCGAAGCGCATCTGCCGCGCCCACCAGTGAAAATCCGCACGTGTCCAGAAGCGCAGATGTTCTCCCGGTGTGACCACCCATTGCAGCGGGAATTTACCGAGCAGCAGACGTAGACGGTGGTGATAAAAGCCGGTGTTGGGGATGGAGACGATCAGCCCTTTACGCACATACGGACGCAGGCTGTTGAGCAGGCTTTCAGGGTCGGGCAGATGCTCGATAATCTCGGAGAGGATCACGTAATCATAGCCGCTGTCGAGATATTCGCTGATCGGGCGGTTCACATCGGCCAGCCGCACATCCAGCCCCTGCGCGCGGCAGAACTCCACCGCACGCGGCGAAACATCCAGCCCGAAGCCGCTGATGCCGCGCTGCTCGATCAGGTACTTCAGCAGCGCCCCGTCGCCCACGCCCAGATCAAGCACATGGTCGCCGGGCGCGACCAGCGACGCAAAGACCTGCGCGCGCTTCAAGCGCCAGGGCGAGAGTTTGCCCAGCCCGCTCTGCGCCTTGTTGTCCCAGTAGGTGTCGTAATCCACCATGCCGATGTGCGCGGTATCGGGATAGGCGTAGAGGCGGCGCAGGGCGCGGTAGCGCTTCGCCAGCCACACGTAAAGCGGACGTACCGGGCTGCTGCGGAGGGTGGTTTTTAGCACGTTCACATCAACGTAATGAGAGAAAGATAATTTGTCCGGCAGCATCTTCAGCGGTCAGACGCGTATGTAAAGCACGCAGTTCTCGCACCCAACCGCCAATACTGGCTTTTTGCTGTTGCGCGAATGCGATTCCGGATCGTTTCAATATCTATCATAACTCAAAACTCACTTGCTATACACCTGTGTCCTTCGTTCGCGCAAAGCAGGCAGTGTAAGCAGCCCGGTCAGGAACACAGAAGCGGCGAACAGGCCGTTAATGAGCCACGCACCGCCTAAAGCGCCCCACTCGCTGACGAGCCACACCCCTGGCAGCAGCCCGACGACCAGCACCAGCAGCTTGAGCAGCAGCGCCCCGCGCACCTGTTCCAGCGCCCGGTATAAGGGGCCGAAGATGCCGCCGACAGTCGTTACCGCGCCAAAGACCATAATCACGGCCAGCAGCGGCAGCGCGGGCAGCCAGTCTGCGCCGTACACCAGCGGCACGATCACATCGCCAAGCGCCAGCACCAGCAGCGCGGTCACGGCGTAGAATATGGCAGACCCACCGATTAAGATCAGCAGCACACGGTTAAAGCTGCGCCACAGCCGCGCGTAATCGCCCCGCCCCACAGCCTGCGGCACGACCGCCTGAAGGTTATCGAACAGCGCTGAGGTGAGATTGTTGGGAAGCTGTACCGCCCGCAGCGCCAGTTGCAGATAGCCCGCCGCTTCTGTCCCGGCGAAGATACCGACCAACTGCACGGGTAGCTGAATGAACAGGTTGGCGACGTTGCGATCCAGCGCGATGACCACGCCGAAGCGCCAGTAGGGACGCAGCGCGACGCGGCGCGCATGGGCGAGGATCGCCCCCATCGGCGGAAGGGGAAACTGGCCGCCTGGCCGCACACGGGCGTAAAGCCACAGCGCCAGCAGCATGGACACGAACGAGTAAGCCAGCCTGCCAGCGACCATCCCCGCCAGTGTCGGACTGATGACCAGCGCGCCGACCACACAAATCGCCAGAATAAGCGCGTTCGCGTCCATCAGCAGCGCGACCAGACGCATCTCGCGGCGGCTTTGCAGGGCGATCACAATCATATTGTAGAAGCCATCGGGCAGCAGCACCCAGGCGTAGAGCGCCGCCATGATGCCGATGCGCGAGTCGGGCTGGGCAATCGTCACGCCGCCGAACAGGGCGAACTCCTGTGTGTAGAGCCGTGATGCCAGCGGAATGCCCACCAATGTCATGAACGCGATACACGGCAGCGCCCACATCAGCATGACGCGCACATAAAACGCGAGCAGATTGAGCGCCTCGCCATTATCGCGCGCGCCAACCGCTGCCGACAGCCGGGTAAGCGTGCTGGGGCCGATTCCGGTCAGGTTAAACGACTGCCAGATGGCAAAGAACGAAGCGGTCAGCGCCCATTCGCCATAAGAAGCTGGCCCCATCAAGCGCGCGATCAGCACCGAGGAGACGAAATTCAGGCCGACACGAATGATACTGCCGATTTGCAGCACCAGCGTGTCCTGCACGAACTTGCGCCGCAGCAGTTGTTGAAGTCTGGCAGTCATGGGAGGCAATTGAACCGCAGAGAACACAGAGAGAATAGAGAAAACTTTTTAACTTTTAGCACTATTGAACTATGTACCTCTATCAGTATACAGCGCAATCATCCGGGCAGCGACGTGATCCCACGTCTGTGTCTGCGCGTAAGCTTTGCCTGCCGCGCCCATCTGCGCCGTGCGCGCCGGGTCGGCCAGCAGTTGCAGGATAGCGGCGGGCAGTTCCTCCGCGACACGTGCCTGCGACACCAGCAGGCCGGTTTCGCCATGCACTATCGCATCCTCCGCGCCACAGTCGCGCGTGCCGATGACAGGCAGCCCGGCGGCGCTGGCCTCCATATGCACCAGCCCGTATCCCTCAAACTTCGCGCCCACGTTCATCGAGGGCAGCGCGAACACATCCGCCGCGCGCATCCAGCCGAGTACCACAGCTTGCGGCACATGACCGAGCAGGTGAACACAGTCCTGCAAATTCAGTTCGGCCACCGTCGCCCGCACCCGCGCGGCGTATTCGGGCATGGCATCGAGCGTGCCGATGATGACGCACTGCGCGGCGGGCATCTGCTGGCGCACGACGGCCATCGCCCGCACCAGTTCCAGTGTCCCCTTACGCGGCTTGACCGCGCCAACCGACAGCACGGTTGGGCGCTCCACAGGCGTATCCAGCGGCGGCAGATGAACGAAGCGCATCACGTCCACCCCGTTATTGACCACCACAGGCGTGATGCCGGGCAGCGTGGCCTGCGCGACCTTCGCCGTGTAGCGGCTGACACAGACCAGCCGCGCGCGCCGGAACGCCTGCCGATAAAGCCAGCCCACAGGCCAGCGGCGGGCGGGCAGCATCTGAATATAACTGCCGTGCGCGGTCGTCACTAAGGGCCTGCCCCCCGCCAACCACATGCCCAACGGCGCGTAAGGCTCTACCGTCACGTGCAGCACGTCGCAGCCCTGCAGCAGCGCGCGCGCCTGTGGCAAAGCGCCCGCCAGCTTCGGCAGCACATAACGCTCCGCCGGGACAAGCGCGGGCAGCAGCTTATGGACTGTCACACCCGGCACGTCCGGGCTGTTGCGGGCGGCGATGACGGTCACGCGAACCTCGGCGCGGCGCAGCGCCAGCAGCAGGCTCAGGCTGTAATGCGCCCAACCGTGCGTGTGGTTGAGGTCACAGGCCAGCAGGCCGAGGTGCAGCGGTGGTGTATTGGGAGCGCTTTCGTTCATGCCCCGCCCGGTTTTCTGAAATACATCGCGGTGCCGAAGAAGCGGCGATAAGCGTTCCCGGCGGCGCTTTTCAACATATCCTGAAGCCCGCGTGCCGAAGCAGGCTGAAGCGGTGGATGAACCACGCGCAGCCCGGCGGCCTGCCCCAGCGCGGTCAGCGTTTGCCGCGTGAAGCAGTTGATGTGTTCCAGAGGGTGCAGCGCGTCTTTAGCCGCCTGCCAGTCCTGCCGCGCCAGCCTGTGTTCCATGCCTGCCCCGTCCGGCACAGCGATCCGCACCACGCCGCCCGGATTGAGGCGCGCCGCCAGCGCGGTCAGCGTTTCGCGCGGCTGCGGGATATGCTCAAAGACCTGCTCGGCGTTGATAAAGTCGAAGTTCGCAGTAGGGTTATCCGACAGGGTGCGCCAGCTTTCGATTCCCTGCTCACGGGCGAAGCGCAGGCGCTCCTCCGAAAGCTCCAACCCGACCACCTGAAAGCCGCGCGCCTTTGCCGCCAGACACCAGAACCCCCAGCCCATGCCAAAATCCAGCACATGAATCTCCGGCGCGGCTTTGCGCGGAAACAAGGCGGCAATCACGCCCATCTGCCGCGCATAGCGCCCAATCCCGCCGTCAACACGCTTTTGCAGGCTGTCCTCGCTGCCGATCCAGCGATCGTAAAGCTCGGCCATCCAGCGATCATTCAGGATATAAGCCTGCCAGATGAAGGCACAGCGTGAGCATTTGACGATTTCATATAAATCGTCGCCCAGCGTTTCACGCGGGATGCGCCCCTCGTAATACGTTTCGAGAAACCCCCAGATGGGCGGATCGGTAAACGCGCGGGAGAGCAGAGTCACGTTTTCAGCCCCGCCGCAAAGCGCGCAGCGATCACGATGTACAAACACAGCGCCAGTCGCCATCAGCCGCGCCCACCTTCCATGATCTTAGTCAGAATCGCCTGCGCCCGCGCGTCCCATGTGTACCGCGCCATGACGCGCTGATAGGCACAGTCCGCCAATCGTGCGCGCAGGGCGGGATCGCCCTGTAAACGCCGTATCGCCACCGTCAGCGCGTCCACGTCGCCCGGCGGCACCAGCAGCGCCGACTCGCCATCGGCCACCACGTCCGCCCAACCGGGCATCTCTGAGGCGATGATCGCCCGACGCGCGGCCATATACTCAAACAGCTTCAGCGGCGAGGTGTAACGGGCGAACTGGCTGGTGTGTGGGTGCGGCATGGCGCACACGTCGAAGGCGCTCAGGTACAGCGGCACACGCGGCGCGGGGACATGCCCGGCGTAGAGAAAGCCCGCTTCTGGCAGGCCGCAGGCCAGCCACTGGTGGCGCAGCGCTTCGGCCATCGCGTCCGGCCCGCCGACCAGCGCCAGCGTCACGCCCGGCACCTCGCGCAGCGCGTCAATGAGCAGGCCAACGCCTTTGTCCATCGCCATCGTGTGCAGCCGCCCGACATAGCCGACGATGAACGCCTGCTGCGGCCAGCCGAGTTCGCGCCGCGCCTGCGCCTGATCGGGCATATTGGCGAAGCGCCCCCGGCGGATGCCATCATGCGCGGCCAGCACGCGCCCCGCGTCCGCGCCGTCGGCGATCAGGTCAGCGGCCAGCGTCGGCGTGATCGGGATGACTGTCCCGGCGCGGCGTACCGCCAGATTTTGCAGCCAGCGCCCGACGCGCGAGTGTGAACGGCGGTGCGGCTCATAGGCAATCGCGCGGCGCGGCCTGACCAGACTCAGCGCCAGCACAACAGGCAGATCACGGCTGTAATAAACATCAGCGCGCGCCAGCAGCGCCAGCAGCAAAGCCGACAGGGTGAAGGTGGTCACTTGCAGCAGGAAGGCGAACCGTGTGAGCAGGCGAAAGCGCTCCCCTACCCACAGCAGCAGGTCTATACACGGCAGACGGCGCAGGGCGAAGTTATGCGCCACCCCGTAATAAGCGAACGGGTCATCTACCACGCGCATCTCCGGCGTATTGAACCGCCGCGCCGCCCACAGCGTTACCGCCGCGCCCGCCTCGGCAAAGGCTTCGCAGTTCTGCATAATTTGCAGGCCGTGTGCCTTTTCGGTAGGGATACGCGCGTTGGCGATGTATAGCAGGCGGGTCATGGAGCAGGTTTCCTGAAATGAACACAGGCGTGGTCGTCGTAGATCAACTCTATACGCAGGCCCCGCTCCTGAATAAATTCATCGGTGGCCTTTTTACATCCTTCCCACCAGCCGTAATCGTCAATAATGATAAATCCGCCGCTAACCACGTTGTCGTAAAGATTTTCCAGACATACACGTGTAGACTCGTACCAGTCACCGTCCAGCCGTAGAATAGCAATTTCGCCGACAGCCTCTCGATTGGCTGGAAGCGTGTGTTGAAACCAGCCTTTGTGGAGAATGACTTGCAGTGGGTCGAAACCGAAGCGCTCAAACAGCAGCCGCCTCACTACCTCTTCATCAGCGACATCCATTCCAATTGGACTGAGCTTACCCTCAACATGTCCACCTGCCGCGTGACGGGCTTTCTCACCGTCACTATCCACAGGCTGGGGTAGCCCCTCAAAGGAATCGAACAGGTGAACTTTACGCGAGCTGCCTGCGGTATGCGCGGCATAGGCCATCAGTGCCGCGCAGCCGCCACGCCATACACCACATTCTACAAATGCGCCCGATAAAGAACTGCGCGCGACTTGATGGGAAATATCGTAGAGACTGGACAGCCGCTCGTAAGTCACCATTGTATGCCCCATCAGGCTATTTAATAACCACCACTTACGTACATGCCCGATTTCCGACCAGAACAACGGCGATTTGAGCATCCGATATGTACCCTGCGCCCATTTATGCTGGCGCAGCATGTATCTTGCCTGGGTTCTTAAGCGTGAGTTTTTACTCAGCATCATTGCTGACCTTTTGTATTTTAGTAGCAGGGAACATCCTCATCAGCCGCCCGACAAGCTGCTCCAGGCTGTGATCGCGCACGACGATCTCGCGCAGGGCGCAGCCCAGTTCACGCCGTGCCTCAGGCGGCATCAGCAGCAGGCGGCGCAGGCGCTCGGCCAGCGCGTCGGGCGCGTCCGGCGGCATCAGCAGCAGATCGCCCCACTCGCGCAGGATGGGCTGGAAGGCCTCGTTCGCGCTAATCACAGGCAGGCCACAGGCCATCGCCTCCAGCACGGCTTTGTCCACGCTGCCGGTCTGGCTGGTGTTGACCATGACATCCGCCGACTGATAGGCCGCCGGAACATCGGCATAAACGACTGGCCCGGCGAACTCGACCAGCGCTTCCAGATGATAACGCGCCACCAGTTCACGCAGCCCGTGTTGATAGGCGGCGTATTTCGGCTCGGCGGTGCCGAAGACGCGCAGGCGGAACGGCGGCGTATCCGGCATTTGCGCCAGCAGGCGCGCCGCCTCAACCATCACCTCCACCCGCTTGACCGGGGCGAGACGGCTGACGCTGACGATAGTAAACGGGCGCTCGGCAGGCTGCGATGTGGGCGTGAAGGCTTCGGTATCAATCCCCTGCCCGATGATCGTCAGCTTCCTGCTGGGCAGGCGGAAGCCCTCTGGCGACGACGAAACCACCCGGTCGGCCAGCTTCTCGGCGAGGCGCAGTTTCGGCGTGACCGCGCCGTGCGCGTACCACAGCGTGATTGGGATACCGCGCGGTTTGAGCAGCGGCGCGGCGAGGATACTAAACAGCGTGTTCATGTGCGCGAAGCAGGCATCATAGGCGCGTTCACGCAGCAGGCCGTTCAGCAGGCGGTAAAATTCCAGCAGGCGGCGCGGTTCGCTGTAGCCGCGCTCTTTGCCGACCGAGAACACACGCGCATTCTCCGCCACCGCGATGCGCCCGGCGCGCATGGTCAGCACGTCCACGTACTCGCAGCGCCGCGCCAGCGCGTTAATCCAGACGGTGGTAAAGCCCTGCACAGGCGAGTCGGCATCGGTCACAAGGTTGAGCAGGAGCAGCCTCATGCCCGCCTCGCGTTATAAGCCAGCAGGAACAGGTCGCCGTAATTTTTGACGTAAACCTGCGGCGAGAAGAACTGTATGGCGAACTCGCGCCCGCGCGCGCCAACCGCGTCCACACCTACCCCGGCGAAGGCATGGCGCAGCGCCACCGCCAGCGCGTCCACGTCGTCGGGCGGGATCAACCAGCCCGTCACCCGGTCCTCGATCAACTCCGGGATGCCGCCGACGCGCGTAGCGATCACGGGCGTTCCGGTAAACTGCGCCTCGATGACCACTTTGGGCAGCCCTTCGGTGTACGTGGGCAGCACGAAAACACGCGCCCGCGCCATCTTTGCCGCTAACTGCGGCTGCGTCATGTAGCCGGCAAACGTCACGCGCTGCGCCAGCCCCAACCGCGTGATTTGCGCGCGCAGCTCGTCCAGGTAATCCGGGCGCTTCGGCTGGCCGATGAGCATCAGCCGCGCCTGTGGGAAATCCACCGCCAGCCGCGCAAAAGCTTCGATGAGCAGGTGTACGCCCTTCCCCGGCACGAGTGTCCCAGCGAAGACGACTTCGCTGCTTTGTGAGGGGGGACACGGGCGCTGTGCCTGTATGAACGCCTCGGCATCTGTCCAGCTCATAAACTGCGTGATCGGCTTATCCGGCTGCCAGCGCAGCAGTTGGTCGCGCGTTTCGGCGGAAACCGCCCGCAGCGCGTCGGCATGACGCAGCGCGTAACGCGCTGTCCAGCGCATCAGGCGGCGGTAAAGCGCTTTGAAGGTGACACGGCGCTGATGAAAGACGTTCTGCTCGAAGTCACCGCGCGTCTCCACCACCAGCGCCACCTGCCGCCCCAACAGGGCCGCCGCCTGCTTCGCCAGCGCTGCCGCGAAGCCGACATTCGGGTCATGGGCGATCAGCACGTCAACGCGGCGCGTGAAGAGCAGCCACAAGGTGATGAGCGGCGCAAGCGCGTAGAGCGTAAGATAGCGCAGGACGGCGATGGGAAGCTGAGGGTACAGGATGAAGTGGGCGTGCTGGCTAAAACGGCGCGGACGCAGCCCCGGCGCGAAGCTGGTCACGTAGACCGTCACGCCTAACTGCTCGGTGAGCGCCTGCCATTTCTTGGCCTGCGTCGCGCTGAGTGGGTTGGTATAGCGCATCGTATCCACCCAGCACACACGCAGCCCTGTGGTGCTTTCACGCTGCAACTGCTGCCTCCGTCATTCAATGACGCGAAGTCTAGCACGGTTTGCCGGGTTTAGGAATATTCGGCTGGCGCAGGCCGCACCGTCGCGCCACGCCAAAGCCCGAATTATTTGGGGAACACTGCCAGAGTAATATGGTAAAATAGAGCATAGACTAAGGGATAAACCCAATTGCAATTGCTCACCTGAAACACAGCGCTCAATATTCGAGGAACTTCATGGAACGACCCGATTATCGCGGTCAGGCGCTCTTTCTGGCCGTGATCGCAGCAGGTATTGTATTTGTCCTGTGGAACATCTCGTTATTTGACTTTTTCCTGTATCCTTTCCGGTTGTTCGTGACCTTTATCCACGAGGCCGGCCACAGCCTGATGGCCGTCTTTACCGGGGGCGACGTGATCGCCTTTGAGGTTTTTGGCAATGGCGCGGGAATCGCGACCACGCGCGGCGGCAGCCGGGCGTTAATTCTGCCCGCCGGGTATCTGGGCGCGGCGTTTTTCGGCGCGGCGCTGTTTTACTTTGTCAACGCCACTTCCTTCCCGCGCAAGATTGCGCTGGCGGTGGGAACCGGGCTGATCGTCGTCTCGCTTTTTATGGGCGCACAGGGAATCGCGCTGATTGTCGGTGTGCTGAGTGGGCTGCTGCTGATCTTCCTCAGCATACAGGCCACGCCGCTGGTGAACATCCTGCTGCTGGACGTGCTGGCGATCATCACCGGGCTGAACGCGGTGATGGACTTGCTGTTTCTGGCGGGCAACAGTACGCTGGGGATGGGAACGCTGCGGAACGACGCGGCGGCCTTCACCCATGAAATCGCGCCGCTGGTCTCGCCGACGATATGGGCGTTGATCTGGTGCGCGCTGGCGATTTTCATGCTCGGCGCGGCGGTGTGGTACAGCGTCATCGCGCCGATGCGCGAGGAGCGCCAGGAGCAGCATAGTGAGGAGCAAGCATGGCCTGGATGATCTACGGCGCGTATGGCTTTAGCGGAGTCCTGCTGGCGGAGGAGGCGGTGCGCCGGGGGCATCATCCGGTGCTGGCCGGGCGCTCGGCAGACAAGCTCGCCCCGTTGGCCGCGCGGCTGGGGTTAGATCATGTGGCGTTCGCGCTGGACGACCTGCGCGGCGTAACCAAAGCGCTGGAATCTGTCGAACTGGTGCTGAATGCCGCTGGCCCGTTCGTGCATACCGCCGCGCCTATGCTGAAAGCCTGTACGCTGGTGGGCGTGAATTACCTCGACATTACGGGCGAATACACCGTGCTGGAAAACACGTTTACGTTTGATGAGGCCGCGCGGCGGCAGCAGGTGGCGCTGATCTCCGGCGTGGGCTTCGATGTCGTGCCGAGTGATTGTCTGGCGGTTTATGTGGCCGGGCAGGTGCCGGGCGCGCAGCGGCTCGACATCGGCATCGCTACCGAACACACGCGCATGACTCGCGGCACCGCCCAATCGGGCGTTCAACTGCTTGCCACAGGCGGCGTGGTGCGCCGGGGCGGCCAGCTAACCCCGTACACCATCGGCACGGGCGCGCGGTCAATACCCTACCCGCACGGCGACCAGCCCAGCCTGCCGATTCCCTGGGGCGATCTGGCGACTGCCTACCGCTCGACAGGCATCCCCAATATCACGGTCTACGCTGTTGTACCGCGCCCCGTGTCGCTGCTGGCCCGCGCGGCTGGCCCGCTGATCGAGACGCTGATAGGGATGCCGCCCGTTCAGGCACTGGCAAACAGCATCGTGAACATCATCATGCGCGGGCCGGATGAAGCCATGCAGCAGGGCGGCAAAGCCTATGTCTGGGCGCAGGCAGCAGACGAGGCCGGGAACACCGCGCAGGCATGGCTGGAGACTGTTGAGCCGTATCGCTTTACCGCGCTGGCAGGCGTGCGCTGTGTGGAGCAGGTGCTGGACACCCGGCCAGCAGGCGCGCTGACTCCGGCACAGGCGTTTGGCGCGGATTTTGTGCTGCAAATCGAAGGGACGCGGCGGGTGGATGCCATCTGAACCGCCGAGGCGCAGAGATCACAAAGTAAAAGATTCAGCGATCTAAGGGTTCACCGTAAACGCGAAGCGGTGGACTTCATCGTCGCCGAGGTAGAGGCGGACTTCGTAACTGCCGGGGGCGTAGCCAGCGGCGTTGCCGAAGAAGAAGTAGCTGCCACCTGCCTCGCCCAGGCTCCACAGATACGCCTGCCCCTGTACAGGCACCCCCTCACGATAGAGGACGCGCGACCAGACCACACCGTTATCCATCTGCTCGTAACTGATGAACAGGTAAACACGGGTGATGCCCGCCGCAAACTCCGTGCGTGGCTCACGCGGAGTCCGGTTTTCCGTGACGGTATCATCCGCAGCGATGATCTGCACGCTGGCGCTGGGGCGCGGGGTGCGCTGGCTGGGCGGGGGCGTAAGGCGCAGCGTCACCTCAAAGGTGGGCGACGGGGTAAAGGTGATCGTTGGCGTATGGGTTTCAGTCGCTGTCGGGGTGATCGTCGGCGTGTGCGTCGGCGTGGCGGTGTGCGTTGGGGTGAGTGTCGCGGGTTCGTTGGTAGGCCGGATGGTTGTCGGCACGGTGGTAGCGGTATCTGTCGGAGTGGGCGTGTAGGTGGTGGTCGCTATCTGGTCAGGCGTAACGGTGAAGGTGGGGACAACTACCCCGGCGTAAGCCGGGCGACCGCGCCCTAGCAGCAGCGCCAGCCCATCCTCACCCCGCAGGGCGACCGCCGCCAGCCCGCTGTAGACCGCCAGTGCCAGCGCCAGCACAAATAAAACCACCGATGTAATGAGCAGCCTGCCGCCGCGCTGCCCGGCCTGTCGTCGCAAGCGCCAGTACGGCCCCTTGCGCCCAAGCCGAAGCTGTTGCAGCGCAACCAGAAACAACAAGCCCGCCAGCCCGAACAGGCCAGCGATGGTATAAGTCGCGAGTGTGGCAATTTGCTGTGCAGTCATGGCGGCCATTATAGCCGCCGCAGGGCAACTTGAACACGTTAGAACTGGAAGCCGTGCCGGAAGCGCACCAGTTTACGCTCGTAATTCAGCGTAAACTCCTGTAATTCCCCTTCCAGCTTGCGCCAGCGCTCAGTCTCGAAAACTTCCATCACGCTTTCCATGTCTTCGGAGATGAACTCCATCTGCCGGACAGGGTATTCACCATAAGCCACATGCCACACACGGAACATATACAACCCCATATTTTGCAGCTCTGGCACAAATTCCTGAACGACATAATAGTAATACTTCTCGGCCATGTCCGGTTGAATATCGTATGTCATCAGGAGCTTGCACGTAGGAATGATGCTAATGGGTGGCATGATCGTTTCATCTTCGCTTACTTTACAAGGTTACGTTTCATCATATCACGTTTATGAATGCGCGGCGCAGATACCTATGATTCTTTTAAGATTCAAACCCCGCTTAACCAACTCTTGAAGCAGGTGGTAGAATAGGGTACTTTCACAATGTACAGAAAGATTGTGGTAAAAGCACTCAGGCGAGAACAGGTATAGGGGATAAAAATCAGCCTGCCACAACACCCCTGTGCCGCTAAAGGATGTCTATGAGCAGCAATTTGCAGAACCGGCTGGACGCGCTGCGTCGCCAGCTTCAGAACGTGGGCGACGACGCTGACGAACTGGCACAACTGGAACATCAGGCACGCGAACTGCTGACAGATGCCAAAAACACCCCGCATGAAGCCGCCGCGCAGACGCTGTTTGCCGAACTGGCAAGGCTGAACAACCCAACATCCCCCGCCGCCGCAACGGTGCGCGGGTTACTGCGCCGGGCGCGTATTCGCATCGAGATCGCCGGGGACGAAGACGACATTGACGAGGCGATTGATATTCTGTCGGAGGCGCTGGCGCTCAGCCCACAGGATGCCAGCGTGGTTGAACTGCTGCAGGAGGCCGCCCGCCAAAGCCCGCAGGCCGCCCAGCGCGTGAGCGATCTTTTCCGGCGTTATAACGTGAGCGCCCCGGCCATCCCAACCACGCCAGCGCCTGCCCCACCCGCCCTTGATGACGATGAGCCGGTTTCGCCGCTGCCCGATTATCCCACTTCTGCCGGCTACCCTGTGCCAGAGCAGCAGATGCGCCAGGAAGCCCCACCGCCGGGACGACGTGTCCCCGGTCAGGGGCCGATGTACACCGGGCCAGACATTGACGAGGCGCTCTCTGACCTGACGCAGGCGTACTACGCGGGCGACTATCAACAGACGGTGGATTACGCCAACCGCATCCTCTCGCAGCAGCCGGGCAACCCAACCGCACTGGAATATCGCCAGAAGGCGGAGGACAACCTGATTCGCGGCGTGGTGCCAGATCATCGCATCCCCTTTGAGGCGCGTGTCTCGTACAACCGCGCCAACTCACTGGTGCGCGCGGGCAACTACGACGAGGCCGAGCGCCTGTACCGCGAGGCGCGTGATCTGGCCGAGCGCAGCGGTATTCTAAGCTGGAAAGACGCAGAGCAGGCGCTGCTGGATATTCAGGACCTCGCGCTGGCACGGGAACTGCTGAACGAGGGCGACCGCCTGATGACGGTGGATAACTGGTCGGAGGCGCTGCGGAAGTACGAGGGCGCGCTGCGCGTGGTCGCCAATGACCCGCAGGCCGAAGAACGTATCGAGATGGTGCGCCGGGTACAGCAGGAGGCCGACCAGGCCGCCGTGCAGCTTGGCACCCTCAGCGGCACGCTGGCCGACCAGGTGAGCCAGCTTCAGAACATCATGGGCATTCTGACGCGCGCCCGCCAGCGTCTGCCCAACAGCCAGCGGCTGACACAGCTTACGCAGGAGGCCAACCAGCGCCTCAGCGGTATCAAGAACCAGCTTCACGATCAGGCGCAGACCGCGCTCAACCGCGCCAATAACGCCAGTTCGCTGGAGGAGCGGCTGGCGATGACCAACGACGCGCTGGCGCTGCTGGAACTGGGCGTGAAGCTCGACCCCGGCGACTCGGCGCTGTCCGATGCCCTGATGGGCGCGCGCGCTAACGCCAGCGACATGCAGCGCGGGCGGCAGGTCATTGAGCGGGCGGCGGCGCTGATCGCGCAGAATTTTGACAACGAACTGAGCCATGCGCGTTCGATGCTCATCGGACTGGACTACGCGCAGGACAACCGTTATCGCACGGTTGTGAGCGACCTGCTGGCGCGCTATATCGAGCGGGCGGAAATGGCGATTGAAGAAGGCGATTTAGAGATCGCCGAAAGCTGGCTGCAGGCCACGCGCGAGGAGCCGTTTAATATTCTGGGGCGGCGCAGCGAGGTGCAGCGGCTTGAGAATATGGTACGCAGCCAGCGGCAGAGCAAGCGCCTGCGCCTGATGACCATCATCATTATTATCATCATCTTCGGCGGCATTACGACAGCGCTGGCACAGCCGGTCTGGTTCCCGCTGCTCTACCCGCCGCCGACAGGCACGCCGACAAACACGGCCACGCCAAGCGATACGCCGACCCCAACCGACACGCCGACACCGACGGAAACACCCACGCCTACCCCAACGGCCACCGAATCGGTGACACCTTCACCGACAGTAACCCCGTCATGGACGGTGACTCCGTCGCTCACGCCGACGCACACCGACACGCCGACGCACACGCCGACGATTACGGCGACGCTGACCCCGTCCGATACGCCGACCCCGACCGACACACCGACGATCACGCCGACGCTGGCCGTGCTGTGTCAGGTGTTCGCGTCCAACCAGTCGGTCAACGTGCGCGGGCGGCCTTCGGTCACGGCGGCGCTGGTGGGCATCATCCCGGCGGGGCAGATCGCCCGCGTGACCGGGCAGCAGGTGAGCAGCCAGGACGGGCGGCTGTGGTATCTGGTGGCTGCGGAAATCGAAGGCGCATCGGTAAGCGGCTGGATTCGCTCCGACACGGTACGCGAGGTGGAAGCCTGCCCGACGCTGGTGCCGTAAACGTGCTATCATCGTAAGGGCGGCCACAAGGTCGCCCTGCCGAATTCAACGAAGAGAAATTTCGAGGTCGCATGGCGTTTGAGTACGAAGCGCTGGTGGGTCATCTCTATATCGTCAATGGGCGCGCGATCAGTGTCGCGCCGCCGGGTGCGCTGGTAGAGGTTGCCCCCAAGAAGGCGCAGCGCGGGCGTGAGATGGACACGTTCTTTACGCTGGTGCTGCCCTCTGGCGAACTGACCGCCCCGGCCAGCTTTTACGAGCAGATGGCCGCGCTGGCGGCGGAGCGCTATTTCAGCAGCAGCGGCAGCGTTACCAGCGGCGTGCGCGCGGTCTATAACACCCTCAACCAGAATCTCTACGACCACAACCTGAACCATCAGCGGCGGTACGAAGCCAGCATGATCTGCGCGGTGCTGCACGGCGATGATCTGTTTGTGGCGCGGGTTGGCTCTGCGGTGGCGCTGGTGCAGGCGGGCGAGGACGTACAGCCCTTCCCGGCGGCCTTTGATAACGACGAGGCGCTCTTTGGGCCGCCGCTGGGCGTACAGCCCATCCCCGACATCAAGATGACGCGCTACCGGGCGACCAGCGGCGCGCGGCTGGCGCTGGCCGACATCAGCCTTGCTGAACTGAGCATGGAGCAGCTACGCGGCGCGCTGGCACAGCCGGACATCAGCCAGGTGGTCACTGGCTTCAAGCATCTCATCACGCGCCACATTATCATGCAGGTGATCGAGTTCGTGCCGCCCGAAGTCCCCGCCCCCGTCCCGGTGCTGGAAGCGCACTCCAGCGCGAACGTCTCCAGCGCGGCAGCGCCCGCCGCCAGCCCGTCCGCTGCCCCGGAAGTCACCGAACAGACCGAATACGTGGTCAGCCGGGCGGCAGCGGCGAGTTATCAGGCGCGTACCAGCGCCAGCCGCGCCGCGCGCCGGGTGGCCGGGACGCTGAATGGCACGAACAAAATCCTGCGGCGCATGACCGCCCCGCCCGAAGAAGGCGAACGACGCTGGTATAACAGCGGGTGGGCAGGCGGTCTGGTCGTGCTGATGCCTGTCATTATCGTGGTGGCTGTGGTGATGCTGTGGCTGGGCGGCACGGGCGAGAGCGAGTTTGAATTATGTGTGCGCGAGGCGACAGAAGCCGTCACCACCGCGCGGCAGATCACATCAAGCGACCGCACCGGAACACTGGCCGCATGGAACGGCGTGCTGGTCATTGTCGAGCGCTGCAACGAAATCCGTGCCGGGGACGAGCAGTTGGCGGGCTTCGTGCGCGAGGCGCAGTCCATCATTGACCAGTTGAACCAGATTGCGCGGCGCGATGTCACCACCATCGCATCCTTCCCCAATGCCGAACTGACACGCATCGTCCAGCGCGGCGAAGACCTGTACGCGCTGGATGACCGTAACGATCTGGTCTACCGGGTGACGGTCAGCAGCGACGGCCTGAGCGCGGTGCCGAACTCTGCACAGCAGGTCCCCCGGATGCGGCGCGGCGCGGCGGCGGGGCAGTACACGGTCGGTGATCTGCTGGACATCACATGGGCGGAAGACGGCAGCGGCCTCTCGCAGGGGAACGTACTGGTGGCGCTGGACGCAAACGGCGTGCTGGTGGAATACTCGCCCACCTTCCTCTCAGAAGGCGCGCAAAGCCTGCTGGGGACGGAGAACTGGCGCACGCCGATCAAGGCGACTGTCTGGCAGGGGCGGCTGTACATCCTCGACCCCGGCGCAAACCAGATATGGCGTTACGAGCCGTCCGGCGAGTCGTACCCCAACGCGCCCACAGAATACTTTACGGGCAACAACCGCTTCGATATTTCGCAGGCGGTGGATTTTGGCATTGATACTAATGGCCGGGTGTATATCCTGCTGTCCAACGGCGTGCTGAATGTCTACCGCAGCGCCGAGCCGGTCGCGTTTGGCTTCGCGCTGTTCCCCAACGACACCCCGCCCGATGCCGCAACCGCCATGTTCCTGAATGCCGACCCGGTCGCGCCGGGGATTTATCTGGCAGACCGCAGCAGCCGCACCATTTACGAAAGCACGCTGGCCGGGACGTTCATCAGCAGCTACCGCACCTTTAACGAAGACCTGTACGCCAGCCTGAGCGATGTGGTGGCTGATGAGGCCAAGCGGGTGGTTTACGTGGTCTCCGGCAACTCGATTCTGGCGTACAGCAAGTAGTAGGGGCATGATGCATCATGCCCCACAGACGTTCCCTAGAGGACTTCCAGCAGCTCAACCTCGAAGATCAGCGTGGCATAGGGCGGGATGACACCGCCAGCGCCGCGCTCGCCATAAGCGAGGTTGTAGGGGATGTATAGCTCGTGCTTCGCGCCGGTTTTCATCAGTTGCAGCCCCTCTGTCCAGCCAGCGATCACCTGATTCAACGCGAACGAAATCGGCTGGCCGCGCTTGTAGGAACTGTCAAACTCGGTGCCATCAATCAGCGTCCCGCGATAGTGAACCTTGACGGTCTCGGTGGCTTTGGGCTTGGTGCCATAGCCCTCTTCGATGACCTTGTACTGTAGGCCGCTGGGGGTGGTCTGTACGTCCTCTTTTTTGGCGTTCTCTTCCAGAAACTTCTGGCCTTCTGCCCGATGATCCATTGTGAATACCTTTCTTTGGAATATGCCCACGCAAAAACCACTTTACCACAGACCGCTATCTATCAGAATACGCCGTGTCGCTAACTGCTCCTCGTGGTTCATCTGCAGGATGTCTACTGTCACGCGGCCT
>CAZJSU010000069.1:1570-23889 GCA_964548765.1 uncultured Anaerolineaceae bacterium | reverse complement strand
CGCTGACCACGCCGGGGCAGTTCGTCGGCCTGCTGGCGCTGGTCGTCCTCACCTCTGTTGGCGTGGGCGCGGCACTGACCACGCGCTTAGGCACAAAGCCGGTCTATCGCAGTTACCTCGTTCAGGGTTAACCTGCGTGGGCGCAGCATCGCTGCGCCCCTACAGTACAGGCTTCCCGGTTCGCCCATTGCACCATTTGCCGCAGGGGAACGGACGCAGCATCGCTGCGCCCCTACCTCGCCCCTGTATCACGGTCGAGCGTCACAACTTTGCCCTTCTTCCTGCGTATAACATCATAGAAACAACCATTGAGGAGGCAATATGTCTGCTTTGATCGTGATTGTGGTGGTGGTCGCGGCGCTGATGCTGCTGGGGCCGGTACTGGGCATTATTACCGGGCTGGCCGGGATGATTATCCCGGTGCTGCTGTGGATGGTCGCCGGGATGCTGACCGGGCGCTTGCTGCGCGGGCGGGGTTATGGCCCGGTGGGCGATGTGCTGCTGGGGCTGGCTGGCGGCATCTTCGGCTCCATCGTTCTGGGGCTGGTCGGCCTCGGCGGCATCGGCGACATCTGGCTGGTCGGCAATGTCGTGGTCGGCGTGCTGGGCGCGGTGATGCTGGTCTGGGTGATTCGCTTTCTGGGGAACGAACGGTTCGCGCGTTAACCGCGCGGAAATTTTGAGCAGCAGAAAGCGGCGGCCAGGGTGGTCGCCGTTTTTGATTCAAGCAGCCCGATCGCAATCCGTTTCGGTAATAAATTTCGTAAAGTTCCGGCGAGACTGCACAAAACAAAGTGGTCTTAGCAGCTTGCTTTTCGTAAGTTAATAAGTTACATTCGGTTGGCGCAGCTTCGTGGGCCAAAACCAAACCTGAAACACCCTCTGCGAGTATTTTAGTGAAGGAAGGCGAATCATTTCGCTTCATGCGAGCGAACGAAGCTGCTTTTGTGACTGTGCGCCCGACTGAGGCAGGCGCGCCGTCCAGATATTACGTGTGTCACACGCTGGCCCGGCGCTGAAATATCGTCAGGGGCAACTGTTTAATTTTTTAAGGAGTAGAGCATGAATCGTCGCAACAAAGTTGTTTTGCTTGGCTTGTGCCTCGCACTCTTGAGTGTGCTGGTGCTGCCGCTAAGCGCACAGGAGTGGGTGGAAACCGACGGCCCCGGCGAAGGCGGCCAGATTTTGACAGACATGGGCGACACCGACCCGGCCACCTTTAATCCTATTATCAGCGGTGATGCCACTTCTTCTGGTGTCTGGTCATTCCTCTATCCCTCGCTTTTCACTATCAACCCGCAGACGGGCGAAACTGAACCGAACCAGCCCGGCGGCCTGGCGACAGGCTGGGAATTCGACGAAACCGGCACCGTGCTGACCATCACGCTGCGCGAAGATGCCTTCTGGAGCGATGGTGAGCAGATTACTTCAGAGGACTACCTCTGGGCTGTCGAGGCGACCCGCAGCGGCGAAACGTCGTCACCGCGCACCCAGATTTTCGAGACACTGGCCGACGGCACCCCGGCGGGCGGTAAGATCGTCAGCATCGAAGCGCCAGATGACTTCACCGTCGTCGTGACCTTCTCGCAGCCCGACTGCGTGGCCTTTGAAGATGTCAACGACATCACCCCGGTGCCATCGCACATCTACGAAGCCGAGTTCGGCACCGACTATGCCAGCATGGACGAGAACCCGCGCTTCATCTCCCCGGCGACCTTCGGCCCCTTCACCGATCTGGAGTTCGAGCCGGGTGTGCGCGTGAGCTACCTGCCTGACCAGTCCTACCCGGATACTTACCTCGGCTATGTCAGCCCCAGTGAGTATGCCCAGTTGGTGATCCCCGATACCAACATCGCCACCGAGCGCTTCCTGGCGGGCGAACTGGCTATTCTGGCAGTACAGGGCAGCCGTCAGTCTGAATTCCGCGATAACCCGGACTTCCAGACGTTTGAGTTTACCCGCAACGGTTACGTGTTTGTCGCGCTGAACAACGCCGACCCCAACAACCCGCAGCCCGGTCTGGACGAAGATGGCAACCCCGTCGCGCAGACACCGCATCCGGTGCTGGGTGACAAGCTGGTGCGCCAGGCGATCACCAAGGCTGTCCCGGTGCAGGACCTGATTGACGGTATTCTGGACGGCAACGCTGTTCCCGTCGGCACACACACCATCCCCACCTCATGGGCATACACCCCTGACCTGCAGTACGAGTACGACGTGGAAGCCGCGCGTGAACTGCTGACCGAGGCCGGGTGGGTAGACCATGACGATGACGAAAGCACCCCGCGCATCTGCGAGGGCTGCCTCTATGCCCGCGATGTTGACGAGAGCTACGAAGGCACCGAACTGACCCTGCGCTTCCGCCAGCCGACTGGCGACCCGCAGAACCAGCAGTGGGCCGCGCTGTTTACCGACTCGCTGGGCGAGGTGGGTATCGCGCTGGATGCTCAGGAAGTGGACTGGAGCTCGGTCTTCCTGCCAGAGCTTGTTGGGCAAACCTTCGACATGATGGTCCTGGCGTGGAGCTTCGGCCTGCCGGTAGACCCCGACATTTCGAGCTTCTTCTCGCCAGAAATTGACGTACCGGGTTCGGGCTTCAACATGGTGTCCTACTACAACCCCGAGGTCATCGAGCTGAACGAACAGGCGCGTACCGCTGAAGGCTGCGACCCTGAGGCACGTCGTGAACTGTACGAGCAGATTCAGGAGATCATCTTCGAGGATACGCCGTACTTCTTCCTGTACGTCAACAACTCGCTGACCGCAGCACAGCCTGATCTGCTCAACTGGAATCCGACAGCCTTCTCGCGCACCTACAGCATTGATGCCTGGGCGCGCCCCTAGTCAGATAGCCAGTTAAGCGTTTACAATACTAGAGAAGCGCCGGGCAACCCGGCGCTTCTTAAAACCCGTTCTTTCGGTTTTAGCAGGTTGCGTAAAATGAATAAGTACATCATCCGCCGCCTGATACAGGCGATCCCCACCTTCTTCGGTATTACGCTGCTTTCATATCTCATCATCGTGGCCGCGCCCGGCGACCCGGTTTCGATTATGACGTTCGACCCCGGAATGCGCCCGGAAGTGCGCGAGCGCATCGCCGCCCAGCTTGGTGTCAACGATCCCTGGCCTGTGCAGTATCTGCGCTGGCTGCTGGGGGATGACTGGATGCGCTGGGACAGCGATGGCGACGGCGTGGCCGACCACGCGGTAATTATCCCACTGGATGCTAACGGCGACGGCGAACCAGAGCCGCCCGGCACGCGGCGCGGCATCCTGCGCGGCGATTTCGGCAACTCTTTCGCCTTTAAGGAAGATGCGCTCACGCTGATTCTGGAACGCCTGCCGGCCACTATCGAACTCAACATCGCCACGCTGCTGGTCAGCCTGACGATTGGCATTATCATCGGCATTCTGGCGGCGGTCTGGCGCGGTGGGTGGTTTGATAACGCCACGCGCGTGGTCGCCGTCGTGGGCGACTCTGTGCCGTCCTTCTGGCTGGGCTTCATCCTGTTAATGGTCTTCAGCGCTCCACTGCTGGACTTGCTGCCGATGGGCGGGCGCTGCGCCCCCACACGCGGCGGCTGCCCGCCGATTTACGAGCGGCTGGAATATCTGGTGCTGCCCACCGTTGTCGTCGCGCTCGGTGGTATTGCGGGCTGGTCGCGGTTTATGCGCGCTTCCATGCTGGAGAACATCACTGCCGATTACATCCGCACCGCGAAGGCCAAAGGGCTGAGCAACCGCAGCGTGTGGTTCAGGCACGGGCTGCGTAACGCCCTCATCCCGGCGGCGACCTTTTTAGGGCCAGTGTTCTTCAGCCTGCTGGGCGGCGCGGCCATCATCGAAACGGTCTTTACGTGGCCGGGTGTCGGGCGTTTTCTGGTACAGTCGCTCAGTAAGCAGGATTACCCGGTGATTATGGCCGAGGTCGTGATCGGCTCGATCCTGACAATTTTTGCCTATATTGTGTCGGACATCCTGTACGCCATGTTCGACCCCCGTGTGCGGTTCTAACCCGCAGGAGAGATATTTATGAGTTCGCAATCTCAACCTGTTGGGGTAGCCCGGCTTGACCTTGAAAAAGACGAACCGCTGCGTACCAAGTCGCTGTGGGAAAAGGCGCTGTACCGCATCCGCCGTGACCGTCTGACGCTGCTGGCGATTGGGGTGCTGGCGTTTCTGGCAGTGGTCTCGCTGCTTGCGCCGATCATCAGCGAACACATCCTGCAAGTGGATTACACCAAGCCGAACCTGCGCGCGAACTACCTGCCACCGGGGACACCGGGGCATATCCTCGGCACAGACGAATCCGGACGCGACCATCTGGCGCGCCTGCTTTATGGCGGGCAGGTGTCGCTGGCGATTGGCTTCTCGGCGGCGTTTCTGTCGCTGGCGATCGGCGTATCCATGGGCGCGGTGATGGGTTACTTCGGCGGGATCATTGACGACATGATGATCTGGTTTATCACCACGCTTAACTCCATCCCCACACTGTTCCTGCTGCTGATGATTAACGCGCTGCTGTCACCCGGCCCGCTCAGCCTGATTCTGGTGCTGTCGTTCCTCGGCTGGACAGGGACAGCGCGGCTGGTGCGCGGCGAGACGATCTCGCTGAAGGAGCGCGAATACGCGCTGGCCGCGCAGTCTATCGGCGCGTCACCCTGGCGCATTATGTTCGCGCATATCGTGCCGAACATCTTCTCGCTGCTGATTATCACGCTGGCGGGGGCGATTGGCGGGTTGATCCTGACCGAATCCGGCCTGAGCTTCCTCGGCTTTGGCGTAAAGCCGCCCACGCCGACATGGGGCAACATGCTCAGCGGCGGGCTGGACCTGCTGCGCCGCGCGCCGTATCTGGTTATCGCGCCCGGCCTGCTGATTACAGTTACGGTACTGTGCCTGTACATCATCGGGGATGGCCTGCGCGATGCCTTTGACCCGCGCATTGAAGATTACGCCGAGATGAAAAGCGACGATGAAGAATAAAACACGAAGCCGTCGCGGGGACGGCTTCGTGAGCGATTACTCGTGATGTGGCTCGCGCTGGTGCATTTCCTGACGCAGCGCGTCCATTTCTTCGCGCAGGCCGCCGAACAGCGGCTCACCGCGTTTTATACCAGCGTGCCTCGGCCATAAATACCACCCACCAGCGACGGCCATCGCCAGAACAAACCAGAACATGGGTTCTCCGCCAGATGTCTTCTTACTCGCACTTAGTATAAACGAAAACCTAACGGTCTATTCCCCCAGCGATTAGGGGCATTGTTCATTTAAGCAGGCGCTCATACAGCGCTTGCTGGCGGGCGATGGCCTGCTGGTAAATCATGTGATGGCTGTGGTTGGGCTGGTAGCCCGTCCCCAACTGCGGGTCGGGCGTGATGCCGCGCGCCAGATAAGCCGCGCCGCGAATGGTGGCTTCTGCTTCGGCGTTGGCGTAGACAGGCGCGCCCAGCACGTCGGCCAGCATCTGCATCCAGACCGGGGAATTCAGCACAGGCGCGCCGCTGGCGATGTAGATGACCTGTTCTGGCAGCAGCGGCATCAGGCGGCGGGCGATCTGGTAAAAGCGGTAGGACACCGCCTCCAGCCCGGCGCGGACGAGGTGGACGGGTTCGGTATCGAGCGTCATGCCCATAAAGACCGCCTGCGCGTGATCGTTCCAGCCCGGCGCGCGCTCCCCGGCGAGGAAGGGCAAAATCGTGAGGCCGTGACTGTCTGGCAGGACTTCGGCCACCTGCGCTTGCAGGTCGCCCCCGGTTTGCAGCACCCGGTTCAGCCATGCGTACAGGTTGCCCGCGTTGCTCAACGCGCCGCCGACCAGTGAGCGCTGCTCATCCACACGATAGACAAACAGGCCGTCGGGCGTTTCGGCGGGTGTCCCCGGCACGATGACGCGCAGCGCCCCGCTGGTGCCGACGGAGATGGCAACGGTGTCGGGTCTGGCACAGCCCGCCCCCAGATTGGAGCCAACGCCGTCGCCAATGGACGGAAACCAGAGCGCGTTTTGCAGCGCCGGCCAGCGCGCCGCCCACTCGCCGCGCAAGCCCTGAAAGGGCGCACCGGAAAGCTCGGATAACTGCCCCGCGCGAACAGGCAGGCAGTCCAGCGTCGCCGTGTCCCAGTCGAGCGTGTGGCGGTTCAGCAGGCCGCTCCATGAGGCGGTGCTGAGGCTGATACGCCGCGCCCCGAAGATGCGGCACAGCGCGTATTCGCCCAGCGACAGCCAGTAAGCGCTGCGGTTGAAGGCGACAGGCTCGGCCTCATGCAGCCACAGCAGCCGCACAGGCCAGTAACTGGTGTGAATGCGGCAGCCTGTACGCCGGGTGTAATCTGCCGCATCCAGCAGGCCGTGCAGGCGCGCGCCTAGCTCGCCGCCGCGCGTGTCTGCCCATGTGTAAACGGGCGTGGTCGGCAGGCCGTCGGCAGACATGCCCATCAGGTTGCCCACCAGCGTATCCAGCGCCACGCGGTCAATGCGCGCTGCGGCGGCCCCGGCCTGTGCCAGCGCGGTATCAATGCCTGCGTAGATGACGCTGCAAATCACGTCCGGGTCGCTCATCGCGCCGCCGTCGGGCGTGGTCTGCGGTTCGTAGGGCTGCTGGCAGAATACGCCCTCCAGCGCGTTCCCCGCCGGGTCAAAGATCATCACCCGCACCGACGACGAGCCAACATCAATGGCGAGGGTGAGGGCATCCTGACTGTTCGACATAAAGACTCCTGATCGAAAAGAAAAAGCGTCACGCAAGTTATTAGTCTACAGTCATCCGCCGCCAGCCAACAGTCCGCGATGGTCATAAATAAAAAGCGCCTTCTGGCGCTTTTGTTTTGCTAAAAACAGCGAGCATGTCTGTGTTCAGGAATTAATCGCTGCTCTACCTCACCCCCTCCCGGCCTACGGCCATTCACGTGTAGGAGGGCGGGGGTGAAGTCGCAATCGCACGTCCGATGCTGTTGGCGACTCCATTTTCGTAGGGGCGAAGCGGTGCTTCGCCCAGGGCAAGTCACCGACTTGCCCCTACGGATATGATCGTTTTATGAGTTGACCAACATCATCGCGTCCGGCACATGACAGACCACGCAACCCGACGACCTAAACCAGTTTGGCCGTCAGTGTGATCTCTGGCACAGCGCCCAGCGCGACCGACACCGGGCAGCCGTCCTTGGTCGCCTCGGCCACTTCCTGAAATTTGGCTTCATCAATGTTGGGGACGGTGGCCTCGGTTTCCAGCTCAATCTTGACGATGCGGAAGCCGGCTTCCTGCCTGTCAATGTGGACTTTGGCGGTGGTGGTGATCGAGGTGGCCGGGAAGCCCGCGCGCCCCAGCCCGCCGCTGAGCGCCATCGAGTAGCAGCCCGCGTGGGCGGCGGCGATCAGTTCTTCCGGGTTCGTCCCGGTGCCTTCTTCAAAACGCGACGTGAAGGAATACTGGCCTTCATACGCGCCGCTTTCCATCTTCATGACCCCGCGCCCGTCTTGCAGTGTCCCCATCCATGTGGCATTTGCCTGACGTACTGGCATGATATTTTTCCTTTCCTTATGAGTTCTCAGGTGAAGGTTTTGTCAATGAGAACTATAACAATCTTTTAGTGCCAGAACCAGTACCGCTTTAGTGTATCCCGTACACCCGGAGCAAGGTTCTGTTGACGTTTTGTATTGGGGGTGTTTTCTGTTACGGACGCGATGTATCGCGTCCCTACGAAACCCATCAGGGCAGGGTGTAGAGACACGTCCGCTGCAAAAACAACCGCAAAAGTCAAATGTCACACAACTCAGGCCAGCGTTACGGTGTACTGCGGGTATTTGTGGAGCGCGGGATTGCCTGTCGTCACGATGGTTTCAATATGGCGCTGCACTTCCACCCGCGCCACCTGCTCCCCCTGCACACGGCCATCCGGCATGGCAAAACGGATTTTCACCTCTGCCCATGCGGGATCGTCGGCGCTCGTGTCCTGCGCCAGCACTTCGCCGGACTTGTGATAGGTGAACCAGTCCCAGCCGTAACGCTGCCAGAGTTCATGCTCCGCCGCCTGCACAAAGCCGCCGGGCAACCCCGCCCAGCCGCGATAATGCCCGCGCAGCGCGGTGACATCGCCGCTTTGCGTGGCGATCAGCCGCGCCTGCTCCTCCTCGACATACGCCCAGTAATGGCCTGTCGGCATGTCCATCAGCGTCGGCGCGAAGACATGCCCGCCGAAGTGACTCACGCGCCACACACGCAGCGAATCGCTGGCGTAATGCTGGCGCATGTCCCGGTACAGCGGATAGCCGAATTTGGCGCAGGCCGCGTCTATCGTGCCGTGCGTGCAGACCAGTATATCGCGCACAGCGTCGGCCTCCGGCACGCGATACGCCTCGAAGCGCGGCAGGTCGTCACGCGCTTCAAACAGCGCCCAGATCAGCCCGCCGAGGTCGGCATCCGGCACGCTGTATTCGACCTTATCAAAGGCCGCCATCGCGCCAGCCTGCCGCGAATAGAACATCACCCGCCGATGCCCTGCCCGTGAGTACGCCGCGTCCGGCGCGACCAGCAGCGGGCGGTGGCGGTAGGGGATGCCCTCGTAATACTGCTTCAACCACAGCGCCAGCAGATCAACAGCCTCCTGTGGCAGCACGCCCGCCTTCTGGTATAGGTCGCTTTTCCAGGGCAGCGCCGTTTCGATCACCACAGCATCGTCAAAGCTGTCGGCATGGCCTGCCGGGTCAAGCCCTTTCTCGATAGCCAGACGGTTACAGTATGCCTTGAGCGCTGGTTGTGTGATTTCCACCTGCTACCTCCCGACCAGCGCCTGCTCGTACCTGTCGTTTGCCAGCACCGGCACCGCGCCGCCTTTACGCGCCTTGCCTATCGGCACCACCAGCGGCGTTGCGGTCACGGGGTCGGGGATCACGCAGCAGTCAATGCCGAACACCGCGCGCACCATGTCCTGCGTCACCACCTCGCCCGGCACGCCCTGCGCCGCGATCTCGCCGCCGCGCACCGCGATCAGAAAGTCGGCATAGCGGCAGGCGTGGTTGAGGTCGTGCAGCACCATCACAATCGTGCGGCTGCGCTGGATGTTGAGGTCGTGCAGCAGGTCCAGCACTTCGATCTGGTAGGCGAGGTCGAGGAAGGTGGTCGGCTCGTCCAGCAGGATGAGGTCGCTGTCCTGCGCCAGTGTCATCGCAATCCACGCGCGCTGGCGCTGCCCGCCGGAGAGGGTATCTACCGGGCGGTCGGCAAAGTCGGTCATGCCTGTGATCTCCAGCGCTTCGCGGGTGATGCGCTCGTCCTCGTGCGACCACTGCTGAAGCCAGCTTTGATGTGGGTAGCGCCCCTGCGCCACCAGTTCATGCACGGTCAGCCCTTCCGGCGCAACCGGCCCCTGCGGCAGAATGCCGAGCTGCTTTGCCAGCGCCTTTGTCGGCATCTTCCAGATGTCCTGCCCGTTGAGCAGCACGCCGCCGCGTTTCGGCTTCAGCAGACGCGAAATCCCGCGCAGCAGGGTGGACTTGCCACAGCCGTTCGGCCCCACCAGCACGGTGATCTGCCCATCAGGGATGGTCAGGCGCAGGTTCTCAATAATGCAGTTGTTCTCATAAGCCAGTGCAAGGTCTTGTACGTTCAGTTCACTCATGAAATACCTCGAAGTTATCGTCTGTCTTTAGCGATGACGGTAGAGCAGGTACAGAAAATAGGGCGCGCCGATCATGGCCGTCACGATGCCGATCGGCAGTTCGCTGGGGGCGATCACCCACCGCCCGACGAAATCGGCCAGCACCAGCAGCATCCCGCCGAACAACGCGCTTACGGGCAGCAGCCCTTCGTGCGCCGGCCCCACCATGCGCCGGGTGACATGCGGCGCGACCAGCCCGACAAAGCCAATCGTCCCGGCGACAGCCACCGCCGCCGCCGCCAGCGCCACGCTCACCAGCAGCAGCACCCCGCGCTGCCATTCCACGCGCAGGCCCAGCCCTTTAGCCGTATCATCGCCCAGCCCCAGCGTGTTCAGGCTGCGCGCCATGAGGAAGGCCGCCGGCATGAAGATCAGCAGCCAGCCGCCGAGCGCCCGCACATGCTCCCACGTGCGCCCGTAGACGCTGCCTGTCAGCCAGATATAGGCCTGCTGCACGTCGTTGATGTCGCCAAACAGCATCATCATGGTCGTCGCCGCGCCGATGACCGCGCCGACCGCGATGCCGATCAGGATCAGGCGAATCGGCGTGCTGCTGCCGTGCTTCCACGCCAGCAGGTAAATCGTGCCTGCGCTCAGCAGCGCGCCCGCAAACGCCGCCCAGGGCAGCAGGCTGATGGGGACATCCTTCAGCCAGACGATGAGCGTGACAGCGGCCAGCCCCGCGCCGCCGCTCACCCCAAGCAGGTAAGGGTCGGCCAGCGGGTTGCGCGTGATGCCCTGCATGATCGTGCCAGAGGTCGCCAGCGCCGCGCCGACCAGAAAGGCCAGCACGATACGCGGCAGCCGGAAGGTATGCACCACAAGGTTGAAATTGCGATAGTCAGGATGCGCCGGGTCGAGCGTGCCGAGAATCGTCTGCACCACTTCCAGCGGCGTGATGTCATATTCGCCGTAACTGATGCTGCTGACCAGCACCGCCAGCGTCAGCGTCAGCAGCGCCATCGCCACCGGCAGCACCCGGCGGTCAACCCGGTAGGAAAACCGCGCGCGCCGCGCCCGAATCGTGACCCACGTTGGTTTGTGTTCCTGTTGAACAGCCATCAGCGTTTCACCTTTGAACGCGCCAGCCAGACGAAGAACGGCGCGCCCACCAGCGCCATCATCACCCCGACCGGAAGCTCCTGTGGGCGGATGATGACCCGCGCGCCGACATCGGCCACCGTGACCAGCAGCGCCCCCAAAATGGCGGCGTAGGGGATGACCCAGCGGTAATCCGCGCCCGCGATGAACCGCGCGACATGCGGTACTACAAGGCCGACAAAGCCGACCGGCCCGGCCAGCGCCACCGCCCCGCCCGCCAGCAGCACGACCACCAGCGCCGCGACGGCCTTCACCCACAGCGTATTCTGCCCCAGCCCCCTTGCCACGTCATCCCCTAAGCTGATGGTGGTGATCTGGCGGCTGATAAGCAGCGCGATCACCAGCCCGACCAGAATATAGGGCGTGGTCTGCACCAGCAGCGGCATCTCGCGCCCGGCCAGCGACCCCGCTGTCCAGAAGCGGATTTTGTCGAGCGTTTCCTGATCGCCGATCAGAATCGCGGTGGTGAACGACGAGATGAACGCGGTCAGGATCACGCCTGCCAGCGTCAGCCGCAGCGGCGTAACACCGCCGCGCCCCATCGAGGCGATGAAGTACACCAGCCCGGCGGCCACGCCCGCCCCGATAAACCCGAACAGCGCGTAAACCGACAGCGGCGGATCGCCGAGCAGAAAGACCGCCAGCACCACCGCAAACGACGCGCCGCTGTTGATGCC
This sequence comes from uncultured Anaerolineaceae bacterium, assembly GCA_964548765.1. GTDB lineage: Bacteria > Chloroflexota > Anaerolineae > Aggregatilineales > Phototrophicaceae > JAIOHN01. The sequence continues at coordinate 12,457 of CAZJSU010000069.1, read as the reverse complement.
CAGAAGGCCGCTGTCGGCCAGTGGGTTGCGCGTCAGCCCCTGCATGATGGCCCCGGCAGCGGCCAGCGCCGCTCCCACGACCACCCCCGCCAGCACGCGCGGCAGCCGCACGGTCTGGATGATGAGGTGTTGAAAACTCGTCTCGTCGAAGTTCAGCAGCGCCTCATAGACGACCTGCGGCGTGATGTCCGCCGCGCCGAGCGTGATGCTCCACAGCAGGCACAGCACCAACAGCCCCAGACACAACAACATCCCCGGCAGCAGCATGACGCGGCTGCCGAGGATACGGCTGCGGTTCGCAGGCCTGACTTTGCGCTTCTGGGGCGCGGCTGTCATGGCCTGTCTAACCATCAGCAGAAGTGCCTGTCTCCTCAGCCGGGGCGGTAAACGCCGCCACCGGGCTGGGGATCACTGGTTCAACATCTGTCAGCGTGGCGAAGAGGTCATCCAGAATGAGATGGGCGGCCAGATAGGTCTGCGCGCGGAACCAGTGCGGCCCGACGATATGCACATGCCCGTCGCGCACGCCGTTCAGGGTTTGCCACAGCGGGTTATTCTGGTGGAAGTCCTCAAGATACTGCACATTCTCGGCGGTTACATCCGGGTCGGTGGAAGGCCACGTGAAGATGAAGATTTCATCGCCATCAGCCATGTCCAGCCGCTCACCAGAGATGGCGACAAAGCCGTAATCCGCGCCGCCCTCGGCATAACCGCCTTCGGCAAAGGTCACCGCCTGCGCCGCAGGCCGCCCCAGCCCTACATCCTGCAAGATCACCCCCTGGGCAGAGTCCACCAGCCAGATCATGGGGTAACTCTCGCTTGGCACGAAGGCCGACACCTCGATCTCGCCGCGCGCCTCGCCCAACGCCTCTTGCAGTTCGGCCACGCGCGCCTCGTAAGTCGCCATCATGTCGGCGTAGGCATCCTCAAGCTGGAAGACCTCGCTCCAGAAGGCGGTGGACGATTTCCAGTCGGTGGCATAAGCCGCGTCGTAAACCACCAGCGGCGCGATGGCCTCCATGCCCTCGTAGAAAAGCGACGAGTCCTTGAAGGCGATAATCAGGTCAGGCTCCAGCTCTGTGACCAGTTCCAGATTGGGCGGCCAGTCAAAGGTCGGGATGTCGGCCAGTTTATCCGCCAGACCGGGGGTGACGGCGGAAATCTCGTCGGCGGCATAACCGAAAACGCCCACGATGGGAATATCATTCAGCAGCAGAAACTCGGTGGCGGGCATATCCAGCGAGATAATGCGCTGCGGATTTACCGGGACGCAGACCGGGTCGGTCGCCAGCCGTTCATGCTCGAACAGGTGGAAACCGTCTTCGCAGGACAGCGCGTCCTGCTGCGCCATAACGTGCGCTGCCCCCAGCAGCACACACAGCAAAACCAACACGATTACCGTGATCGAACGTTTCATGACAATGCCTCTGTCTGGTCTGCCCACAGCACTTGCAGAGCGTCCTCGCCCGAAAAGCGCTGTAGGTGGTCTGCAACAACAAATTTCACCTGATTAAAGCCAGCTTCGTTTTCACAACGAATCTGGAACGAGAGCAGGTCGTTGGTGGCCTGCATCTCGCAGGAGCCAATGCCGAAGTCCACATGACCGGTATTTTCGTCATAAGATGCCTGCACCTTATGGCTGAAGTGATTGCACAGCGCCTTCAGGTAGCGCACTGCTTTTTCCGTCCTGACCTGTGCCTGAGCTGTCAACATGGGTTTACTGCCCTCCTGTCATGGCGGCTTCAACATCATCCAGCACCATCATCACCGCCAGCGGGCCGCCGCTGCTCGTCCACAGCGAGCCGTCAACCACGATCAACTGCTCGTTCTGCACCACTTCGAGCGCCTGGAACAGCGGATTTTCCAGCGCGGCATCCAGCGCTGTCACCGCGTCCCCTTCGCTTTGCAGCGTGCCGATGAACGCCCAGTCCACATCAATCACGCCGAGCGTCTCAAGGCTGAGCGGCGCGGAGTGCGCGTGGCCGGATTGCAGTTCCGGGATTTCCGGCGGCGAGGTCAGCCCCAGATCGAACAGCACATGGCTGACGAAAGTGATCGGTGCCATCACCTGTGGGCCGTCCGCGCTCCAGCGGGCGACGATAAATTCATCATCCAGATGATCGGCCAGCGCCTCCTGAAGCGCGGCGATGCGCTCGTCATAGGCACTGATGAACGCTTCGGCCTCCGCCTGCCTGCCCACGACATCGGCCACCGTGCGGAAGTGGGTCTGCCAGTCGGAGCCGTTGAGATAGGTGTCCACCGTTGGCGCGATGGCGTTCAGTTGTTCCAGCAGGTCAGGGTTTTGCAGCCCCGCCGCCAGAATCACGTCCGGCTCAAGCTCCAGCACCAGTTCAAGGTTGGGTGTGAAGAAGTCGCCCACGACATTCACACCTTCCGGCAGTGCATTCGCCAGATAACGCGCCGGGGTCATCTGCCCGCGACCGTTGGTGATGCCGACAGGTTCCACGCCCAGCGCCAGCAGCGCGTCGAGGTCGGAGTCGGTAATGGCGACAACGCGCTCCGGGTTCTCTGGGATGCAGATGACCGGGCCAGCCGGGGTCTGGATGGGGTAATACCCTGCGACGCAGCGGCTGGCTTCGGCCACGCCTTCTGCTGCGGGCAGTTCGATCCCCATCGCCTGAAGCACGGTTTCGACCACCCCCTCAGCCGACAGCGGCCCGCCAAACAGCCATGCATCACCACCAAGCCAGTACGCGCGCTCCGCCTGCACGAATGCAAGGCTGCTCCACAGCGGCGATTCCGCGAAGAAGTTATTATCGCCTTCCTGCGCCACGTAGAAGAAGTTAAACGCCTCGTCGCTCAGTTCGGCGAAGCCTTCAACGCCGATCTCGGTATAGCCGTAAAGCTGCGGCGCGTCGTCCCATGCGTTCTCCAGCCCAAGCTGTTCCAGAATCTGCACGGCCATCGCGTTATCGGTAAACAGGCGGAACGTGACCGCGTTGTCCGCGCTCCAGCCCTGCGAGATGATAAAGCGCTCGCCGCCGCGCCCTGCCGCTTCCAGCGCCGCCTGCGCTCTGGCATAGGTATCCTGCAACTGTGCGAGAACCGCCTGCGCTTCTTCTTCACGGTTCAGCACGTCGGCAATCGTCGTGAAGGTCGTCGTCATTTCGTCGTATTGAGAAACGCTCAGGTCATCGGGATAGGGGTTAAACACCAGTGTCGGCGCAATCGCGCTCAGTTCGTCGTAGTTCTGCGTCAGGCGGAACTGCACGCCGATAATCAGGTCAGGGTTTAGCTCGGCGATCAGCTCAAGATTCGGCTCGGCGCGGGTGCCGACATCCACGACGCTTTCATCCAGCGCCACCGGAATGTTGACCCAGTTGTGATAGCCTTCAATATCGGCCACGCCCACAGGCTGGATACCAAGCGCCAGCAAGTCCTCAACATAAGTCCATTCCAGCGCTACAACCCGCTGCGGATTTTCTGGCACACAGGCTTCGCCCATAGCATGGGTGACGGCCTGAGCATCAACGGGACACGCGCCCGACTCCTGCGCCTGCACAAGCCCAACCGTGAGCAGCATAAGCAGGATGCAGAGCAGGTAAAGATGCTGCTTGCGAACAATCATAGTTACCTCATGGGGACGTAATGAAATACAAAAACGAGGAAAACCTCTCTTATATAAGCAATCCTAAGTAGCAGCCCGGATAAAATCCACGCAGCCGATTAAGTACCGAATTTCACATAAAGCGACTCAAAGTTGCCGGGGGACAATGTGAAACAGGCGGGCTGTAAAGTTTTTCACAAACAGGGCATTATTTAGCATGACACTGTGGTTAAATTTTGAGCAAGGGCTACAATAAAGCAGGGACAAACATCAGTAAAGTTTTGTGTTTTGCCGCCGTTTGCCTACAGACCCTGAGGTTGCTCGATGGCGCATCTTTTCATCAGCCACAGCCCCGCCGATTCCGCCGCCGTGACCGCGCTGGCCCCGACGCTGCGTAAAACCTATGATCGTGTATCGCTCAGCCCGGCGACGGGCGACACGCTGGCGCAAAGCGATCTGGTGCTGTTCATCAGCTCGCCGGAAGCGCTGGCCTCTGAGCAGGTGCAGGCCGAACTGGCCGAGGCCGCCCGGCTGGGCAAGCCGATTCAGCCTGTGCAGGTGCGCGTGGACAGCGACACGCTGACGCGCACAGGTGCCAGCCTGCCCGCCAGCGTGCGCAACGCGCTGATGCAGGCCGCGCCGATTGACCTCTCCGGCGGGCTGAACGACAACAGGCGGCTGTTCGCGCTGTATTCGGCCATCAACATCGCGCTCAATCCGCCGGAAGCAGACGATTTTGGTTGGATATCTGAGATAAGTGATGAGGATGAAGCCGGAGCAGAAGAACCGAAATCCGCCGCGCCGCCGCCCGCCATGTCTACCCCGGCAGCCCCGCCGCAACCCGGCGCGTCAGAGCCTGTGCCGCGTCCGCTGCTGCCTGTACAACCCGGTCAGGAAACGCGGTACAGAAGTGCCGCCCCGCGCAGCGACTCGCGCCGGACGAGCATCGTCCTTGTCGCGCTGGGGGTGGTCGCGCTGCTGGTGGCAATGGTCTTGTTCGGCCTGCAAAACCGGAACCCGCCCCCCGACGTGAACACCACACTAGAGGCAGAGATCACCGCCACGCCCACCGAAATCAGCCCGCCTCTGGCCGAACGCGCCTCGCCTGTGCTGCCGCTGTTTTTACTGGCGCTGGGCGGGCTGCTGGTGGTCAGTCTGGTGGTGTGGCTGACCAGACAACCGGGCGCGTTTTCGCTCACACGACAGCGCACGCCGCAGGTATTCATCAGCTACCGCCGCGACCCTAGCTGGGGGCAGGCGCGCTGCATCACCAACAGCCTGCGCGATCAGGGCATCACCGTGTTTATGGATGTGGACAATATCAACGAAGGCCAGTTCGCCGACGCGATCAGAAAGGCCATCGCCGACTGCGACTATTTCGTGCCAGTGCTTGCGCCGACCACGCTGCAATCTGAGTGGGTGCGGCAGGAGGTGGTCTACGCGCTCGATCAGCGTAAAACGATCATCCCGCTGCTGGTGGACGGCTACAAGTTCGACCCCGACAGCCTGCCGCCAGAGGTGAAGGACATCGCCAGCCATAACGCGATCACCGTGACGCACGAATTTTACGACGCGGCCATTGAACGCCTGACCACGCGCTTTATGCGGGTTGGGGCATAATCTATCGCTGAACACAGGCGCGGGATTAAAACCCGCCCCTGTACCATCTGTTGTTGCAATGACAAGAGGATAATTTTCCATGAGTACCATTAAGTTAGTGACTGAACTGCCGGGGCCGAAAAGCCGGACGCTGGTCGCGCGGCGCGAAGCCGCCACCGCGCGCGGCGCGGCCAAGCTGACCCCGATTGCCATCGAGCAGGCCAGCGGCGCGGTTGTGACCGATGTAGACGGAAATGTGCTGCTGGATTTCGCCGGGGGCATCGGCGTACTGGCTGCCGGCCACTGCCCGCCAACGGTGGTGAACGCGCTCAAAAATCAGGCCGAGCAGTTGATTCACCTGTGCGCCATCGTCGGCACGTATGAGCCGTTTGTCGAGGTGGCCGAGATGCTCAACGCGCTCACCCCCGGCGACTTCCCCAAAAAGACCGTCCTGCTCAACAGCGGGGCTGAGGCGCTGGAAACCTGCGTCAAGATCAGCCGCGCCCACACCGGACGCGCGGCGGTTGTCGTCTTTGAGGGGGCCTATCATGGCCGTACCAACCTGACGCTGGCGATGACCAGCAAATACGGCCTGTTCAAGAAGGGCTTCGGCCCCTTCGCGCCAGAGATATACCGCCTGCCGTTCCCCAATCTTTACCGCCGTCCGGCAGGCATGAGCGAGGAAGACTACATAGACGACTGCATCGCGCGGCTGGAAAACGCGATGGTCGCGCAGGTTGACCCGTCGGCCATCGCCGCCATCGTCATCGAACCAGTGCAGGGCGAAGGCGGCTTCCTGCCCGCGCCTGTCCGCTTCTTACAGCGCATCCGCGAAATCTGCGACGAGTACGGCATTGTCATGGTGGCCGATGAAGTGCAGTGCGGCTTCGGGCGCACAGGCCGCTTGTTCGCCATCGAGCATTACGGCATCACGCCCGATCTGATCGCAACGGCCAAGTCGCTGGCGGCGGGGATGCCGCTGGCGGCAGTCACCGGGCGGGCAGAGATTATGGATGGGCCGCATCCCGGCGGGCTGGGCGGCACTTACAGCGGTAATCCGCTGGCCTGTGTGGCGGCGATCGAGGCGATGAAGATGATTAGCGACCCGGCCTTTCTGGCGCGGGCAGAGCAGGTGGGCGCGCGCATCCGCGAGCATCTGCTGGCGCTGCAAGCAGAGGTGCCGCTGGTGGGCGATGTGCGCGGGGTGGGCGCGATGATGCTGATGGAACTGGTGACAGACCGCGCGACGAAAACACCAGCCGTGCAGGAAACGCTGGATGTGACGCTGGAAGCGCTGCAACGCGGGCTGATCTGCATCCGCGCCGGGCTGTACAGCAACTGTATCCGCTTCCTGCCGCCGCTGAATATCCCGGATGACCAACTGGACGAGGGGATGGCCGTCGTCGGCGAGGCGCTGCGCGCGGTCGCGGGCAAGGCGTTAATGGCAAGGGCGTAGGGGCGGGTTTGAAACCCGCCCGTGAAACCTCACGCCGCCTGGCCTGCGGTCATGCCGCTGCGGGAGGGTCACAGACCCTCCCCTACGCGATAGGCTAGGGACGCGCAACGGCGCGTCCGTACAAATTTCCGCATTGTAGGGACGGCATATATGCCGTCCGCACACCAAAACTCAACCTAATTTATCCGTGTGGCGCTGCCAGTGAGAGTCCACTGCACGTAAGTCGCGTCGCCACCTACGGCGGTAATGGTCACTTGCCCGGTGCGCGAGTCGTTCGTCACTTCACGGTCTACGATGGTCTGGCCGCATGTATACGTTTGCCCGCCTGTGAAGAACTGGACATGCTCCGTGCCTGAACCAAAGCACGACACCGTGATCACCAGCCTTGCCCGCCCGCCGGAAAGCACGGTCGTGGGGTTCATGCCAGTAATATCCCAGCGTACCCGGTCTACAGTGTCCCCTTCGGGATGCGATACGTAGTCTGACGAGGACGCGCTGCCGTCCAGCGGAATGGTCAGCGGATTGTTAAAGTTCGCGTCTGGCGGCGCAGTGGGCGGCGGATCGGTGGGCGTATAGGTCGCCGTTGGCGGCACCTCCGTCGGTACATCGGTGGGCGTGTAAGTGGGCGTGAATGGCACATCCGTCGGCGTGTAGGTCAGGGTGGCGACAGGCGCTTCCTGATCGGGCGCGAGGGTCGGTGTCAGCGTGGGCGCGACCGGGGCAGCGTCCTGTGTCGCATCCTCGGTTGCCACCTCCGGGATGGCTTCAACGGTGGCCTCAAGGGTCGCCTGTGGCGCGCCGTCCTGCGTGGGCGCTGGCGCAGGGATGGTTACAGCAGCCCCTGTCTGCGCCGCGTACTCGATCGTCAGCGTACCGTCCACCATTGATGCTGGCGAAATCTCGACTTCATACGTCTCTTCGCCCGGCGGAACAAGGAAGGTCGCGGCGCGGCCTGTGCTGCCGTTGAGGATAGCCACTATCCGCCCGTCGGAATCGCGCACGACGGCGACAAATGCGAAGTCCGGCGTTTCGCTGCTGATGGTCAGCACGGCGGGCTGCTCTGGCAGCGCGCTGAAGCTGTACAGCAGCGAGGTGCTGGCCGCCAGATCAGCGGTGATCGCCCCGCCGACCAGCGCTTCGGCCTGCGCCGCCGGGCGGCCATCCAGCAGCAGCACAAAATCACCCACGCCCACGCTGCCCACCAGAATCGTATGTATGCCGCTGCGGGTCAGGCGGTAATCCACCCGTGCGTCGCGGCTGTTAGGGCCGAGGGGGTCGTTGTCATTAAAGGCAAGCTGTGGTTGGGCGGGGGCGTTTAAGGTAATCGTGGCATCAAAATCTGGCGACAAACTAATCACACGGATGGTAACGAGGTCGCCTTCTGTGCCGTTGAAGGTGTAGAAGGCCAGCGGGTTATTCGCGCCGATGCTGCCCGTTACAGCCTGTCCATAGGTGAGCAGGTTGCCAGACTGGGCGTATGCCACGCTGGTAAAGACGACGAGTAAAGCGAAAAGACTACCGATAACGAATTTTCTGAGGTGTCGCGAATTCATATGACATGCTTCTCCCTGTACGTTAGCTCAATGTGTGGTCGTAAGAAACCTGTTTATTGTTAATAATAGACCGGATTGCAAATTATAGCCAATGAGAGATGTATCAAGCCTTGCGTAAGGGCAGCGGGCGTATAATTACTGAGGGAAGGCCAGCGGTGAAAGCTGCTGTGGAGACTTTTTCCGGCCTTCAAAAACGGCGACCCGTATGCTATCTATTACAGCCCGCGCCCAAAGACGATTCTATCCGCCGAGTGGTTATACCAGCAGGAACGCCCATGACCGAAGAACAGCCCATTATCCCGCCGGAGCAGGCGCGCGCGATCCTCGAGGCCGCCATCCGTGAGCGCCTGGGCGATGACTGGCAGGACGACGAAGACGGCTGGGCGGTGGTCAGCAGTCACGATTACATGGCGCGGCTGAACAAAGGCCGGGTGAACCTCGACTTTTACGTAGACCTGCTCGGCAACGTGACCGTAGAGCAAAAGGCCATTAGCCCCGGTCAGGACATGGGGCGGCTGTTCGCGTGGCTCATGCTGCTGCTGTCGCTGGGCATCGCCTTTCTGCTGGCGCGGATCGCCGGGCTGCTATGACGCGCAATCAATGGCTGCTGCTGGCGCTGCTGCTGGTGGTGATTACGCTGCTGGCGCTGCCCGTGCTGACTTATCCGCTGGGGCGCGATCAGGGCGAGTTCGCCACTATCGGACGCGGCATCCTCAACGGCAAAGCGCCGTATACCGACCTGTGGAACCCCAAGCCGCCCGCTGTATTTTACGTCTACGCGGCGGCGATTGCGCTCTTTGGGCAGACGACAGCGGCGCTGCGGGCGCTTGATCTGCTGCTGGTGCCGCTGGTGGGCGCGGCACTGGCGTGGCTCGGCTGGCGGCTGTCCAGCTTCCGCGCTGGTCTGTTCGCCGCGCTGCTGTTCGCCGTGTTTTACCTCACCGAGTCCTTCTGGACGCTGACACAGAATGACGGCCTTGTGCTGCTGCCGATGGTGCTGGCGCTGGTCTGCGCGATCAGGGCGGCGGAGGCGGCAGGCTGGCGCGGGGCGCTGTGGGCATTCGGCGCGGGCGTGCTGACCGCTTACGCCGTGTGGTTCAAGTATCCGTTCGCGCTGTTCGGCGGGGTGGTGGTCGTCGCCTATCTGTTCCACCTACCCCCCACCCCTCCCACAGCAGAGGGAGAGGGTAAAAAACCCCTCTCCATTGCATGGAGAGGGGTTTGGGGTGAGGTTGTGTCTTTTACCCTCGGCCTCGTGCTGGTCATCGGCGGCGGCGTGCTGGCGCTGCAAGCGATGGGCGCGTGGGGGGCGCTGGTCGAGAGCGCGGCGGTCACTTCGCAGTACACCGCGCTGACGTTTAACGGCGACGACTTCCGCGCCCTGATGGGGACAGCGCTCGGTTTCCGCTGGCAGCAGTGGGGGGCGCTGCTGGTGCTGGCGGCGACGTGGTTCGTGCTGGGGCGGGCGGGCGAGCCGCGCGATCAAACGTGGTGGGTGGTGGTCATGTGGCTGCTGGCCGGGCTGGCGATCATGCTGGTGCAGGCCAAAGGCTACGATTATCACTGGCTGCCCATGCTGCCGCCGCTGGCGCTGATGGGCGCGGACACGCTCGACAGGCTCATCCGCTTCGCGGGCAGGCGTGGGTGGGTGCCGCGCAGTGAAGTGCGGGTGACGCTCATCGTGACGCTGCTGTTTCTGACGATCCTCTATCAGGGCATCTGGCCGCAAAGCTGGCATTACCTGACCGGGCGCGAAGACCAGATGGGGTATTACAGCCGCTTTCAGGCCGGGGAATTTGTCGCCAACGAGTCGCTGGCGGTGGCGACTTTCCTGCGTGAACGGGTCGTGCCGGGCGACTCGCTCTATATCTGGGGCTTCCGGCCAGAGGTCTATTACATGAGCCAGCTTAACCCGGCCACGCGCTTCATTTTCCAATTCCCGCTGGTGGGCGCGTGGTATCCTGAAGCATGGCGCGAGGAGAACGTGGACGTGCTGTGGGCAGCGCTGCCGCCGTATGCGCTGGTGCTGCAAGTGGATTACATGCCCTGGGTCACGGGCAGCGATGAGGATTCCAATACGCTGCTTCAGGAGTATAATGAACTACGCGACTGGCTGGCATTCAATTATGAGTTGGACACTCAGATCGGCAACTTTTTTATATGGCGACGCACAACCTGAAACCGACCGTTACCATCCGCATCGCGCAGGCCAGCGACGTTGAGCGCCTGATCGCGTTCATCACGCCGTTTGTGGAAGATGGCACGCTGCTGCCGCGCACGTTTGATGAGCTGGATGAATGGCTGCCGAACTGCTTTGTGGCACAGACCGAGCATGACGAGATCGTCGGCTGTGCCGCGCTGGAAATTTACTCGCGCAAGCTGGCCGAAATTCGCAGCCTGGCGGTGTCGCCAACCGTGCAGGGGATGGGCATCGGCAAGGCGCTGGTGCAGGCATGTGTTGCGCTGGCGCGTGAAAAGGGCGTGTATGAGATTATGACGATCACCTCGGCAGAGGCGTTCTTCATCGCCTGCGGCTTCGATTACACGCTGCCCAACCTGAAGAAGGCGCTGTTTATCCAGACACGGGAAGACTATTAAAGTGCCGGGTACATGGTGTCCGGGTCATGTGAACGATTGGCATGGTGTAGGGGCGCAGCGTGCTGCGCCCACAGATGATCGCCATCACCAGCGGGCGGGTTTGAAACCCGCCC
>CAZJSU010000069.1:0-1470 GCA_964548765.1 uncultured Anaerolineaceae bacterium | reverse complement strand
CCCTACGCACGTGGGGAAATTTATTCCTCCAGTGTCGAACAGTCGAGGCGGTCTGGCGAGGGGACGACCGACTCCGCCCAGCGGCGCTCGAACTCCGCCGTGTACTGCGCGGCCAGCGACGGGTCCTCAAGGATAATCATGTTCTCGTCGTTGACCTTAGTGGCGTTCTGCGAAAAGTTGAACGAACCGGTCAGCACCACCCGATTATCAATAATAAAGACCTTGTGATGCAGGATGAAGGGGTTGCCATCCTGCCGCGCATCCAGCCCGGCGCAGAACAGGCGCGTCAGTTCGCTCCATGAGGCTTCGCTGCCCACGCGCTCGAAGATGCCGCTTACGCTCACCCCATCCTCCGCCAGTTCGATCAGCGCCTCGGCGATGTCCCGCTCGGTGAACGAAAAGGCCATAAAGCGCACGCTGGTGGTGGCCTCGGTGATCCAGCTTAAGATCATCTCAACCGAGTCGTCTTCGGGGGCGAAGATCGTCTGAATCGGCACGCCGCGCTCGGTAAAGCTGACGCTGTTGCCGCGCGGCGAGCGCGGGCCGAAGCTGCCGTCTTCGTACATCTCGTTGAACTCAGCCTGATAACTCAGCACGACGCGGTTAGAGCGCAGCGCCAGCATGTTGTTATTGTTGCGGTATACGCCGTTAATGGTGTAATTGGTCGAGCCTGTCCAAACCTCGCGGCTGTCCATAATCATGAACTTGTTGTGCATCAGGCCGCTGCGCCCGTCGTCGCGCACGGGGATACCCGCCTCGACGAACTGGCCGATGGTGGTGTTGTCATCATGCAGGCCGTGTTCGTTATCCACGACCATGCGTACCTGTACCCCGCGCTGGTGCGCGTCCAGTACGGCCTGTGTCAGCACCGGGTTGTTGAACTCGAAGGCGGCAATATCCAGCGTGCGCTGCACCGCGTTGATGGCCTGCGCCAGCGGCACGTCAATGCCGTTGACGTAGGTGGCCGGGTCACGGCTGCCTGTCGGCGCGGTGAAAAACACCTGCCAGAAATCGCGCGCCGCGCCAAAGCCCTGCCCGACAGGGATCACGCGCACATCATCCGGCGCGGGCGTGACACCGGGCGGCAGCGTGGACGGTGGCGCGGTGGTGATGGTGGGCGGGGCGGTGGTGGGCAGATCGAGCGTCGGCTGGCCGAGCAGGTCAAGGATGTCGTTCACGTCTACGCCTGTGAGGCCGCCTGCGATGACCGCGACAACCAGAATAATGGCGGCGATAATGGTTCCAATAACGGAGCGTGAACTGCTAGAAGACTTGTTACCGCTGTTCCGGCTTTTCTTCGCCATGCGCGGTTTCTCCTTCTGTGGTGTCGGGTGTTGCGGATAAAAACCGGGCGATACCGGAAATTAACTGGCCGAGGCCAGAGGCGGCTTCGGGGTTGTCTGCCGTGTCGGCAGGGGCATCAGGCGCTTCTGCCGGGGTGGGTTTCGCGGGGGGCGCGTCTGACGCTGA
>CAZJSU010000068.1:0-24342 GCA_964548765.1 uncultured Anaerolineaceae bacterium | reverse complement strand
TACGCCGCTGCCAACCCCTTTTTTCTACGGTTTGCCTGCCGCCACCTCCCCCACCCCCTTTGAACCATGCGCTTTTTGATTCCTCCCCATGCAATTCACCCGACCCTTTGTTACAATATCTCTATCGTTTGTTTAATCATTGGTTGCTACCTGTATGAATAATACCCTTACCGCCGTGCCAGGCATCCGTGTGGGTCATGCCACTGACCTTGATGCTGTAACCGGCTGCACCGTCATACTTTGTCCAGAGGGAACCGTCGGCGGGGTAGACCAGCGCGGCGGCGCGCCCGGTACTCGTGAGACCGACCTGTTACGTCCATCGCACCTTGTCGAAATGGTCAACGCGGTCGTACTTTCGGGTGGCAGCGCTTACGGGCTGGCGACTGCCGATGGAGTCATACGTTATCTGGAAGAGCAGGGCGCGGGTTACAGGTTGGGGCAGGTGACGGTGCCGATCGTCCCTGCTGCTATTTTAATGGATTTGATGGTGGGGCGCAGCGATGTTCGGCCCGATGCCGCAATGGGCTATCAGGCTTGTATCGCGGCCAGCAGCGACCCGGTGGCACAGGGCAGCGTTGGCGCTGGAACGGGCTGTACGGTCGGCAGCGCCGGGACGGGCGTAGACTGGTTGGTAAAGGGTGGCATAGGAAGCGCGGCGGTTCACCTTGATGATGAACTGGTTGTCGCGGCCCTTATAGCCGTGAATCCTGTGGGTGATGTGGTGGATGAGCAGGGGCAGATTATTGCCGGAACTCGTGAAGCGCCGGACAGTGACCGCTTTATAGGGGCGCTCAATCTGTTTCGTGGGATGGCACGCCTCACGGATACCCCCGCGACAAGGGAAAATACCGTCATCGGCGTAGTGGCGACCAACGCCAGACTTACTAAAGAGCAGGTGAATAAAGTCGCGCAGATGGCGCATGATGGGCTGGCGCGGGCGATCAACCCGGCGCACACGATGCTCGATGGGGACACTATTTTCGCGCTGGCGACCGGGCAGATTGAAGCAAATGTCAACACCATTGGCGCATTTGCCGCAGAAGCTACTGCTCAGGCGATCCGCAATGGCGTGCGTGCGGCCACTTCTCTGGCTGGTGTACGGGCGCTAAAGGGTTAACATTAAACAAAAAGCGCTAAGGACTTAATATTATTTTATCAATCTGTTGATAATCTTCGGGTGTTTGATGATGCCGAATTCGAAAAGAGAGTCGATGACCAAAGTGGTAATTGTCGAAGACGATGAAATGCTGGCACGCAATCTGGCTGAGAAGCTGCGGAGCGAGGGTTTCAACGTCGTTACTTCTGGCGATGGCGAGGAAGGGCTGGAGAAAATCCGTGCAGAGCATCCTGACTTGATTGTGCTGGATATCATGCTGCCGCGTCTGGATGGCCTCAGCGTGTGCCGCATTGTCCGGCATGATGCTGCTACTGCCCATATTCCCATCATTATCCTGACCGCACGCAGCACCGAAGTGGATAAGATCGTCGGGCTGGAGAGCGGGGCAGACGACTATATCGTCAAGCCCTTCAGCCTGGGTGAATTTCTGGCGCGGGTGCGGGCGGTGCTGCGGCGGGTGCCGGGTCGCACGGTGCCACAGGACGAACTGGTCTCGAACAACCTGCGCCTCAGCCTTACAGGCCGCCGCTTCTTTAAGGAAAGCGACGAGATCAAGCTGAGTAACAAGGAATTTGACCTTCTGGCCGAGCTAATGCGTAACCGGGGCGCGGTGCTTTCCCGAGATCTGATCCTGACCAAAGTCTGGGGGTATGATTACTTTGTGGATAAGCGCACCGTAGACGTGCATGTGCGCTGGCTGCGCGAGAAGATCGAAGATGACCCTTCCAATCCGCGCCGGATCGTCACCGTGCGCGGCGTAGGTTATCGCTTCGAGGGTTGACCTCGCCTTCCTAATTCCCCGAATCTGCTGGCTCACTGAGTAAATAGACATCATATGGAAACTCTGGATCAGGCACAACAAACCATCGAAGTGCTGCGGCAGCGGCTTGAACAGCTAGAGCATGAATGGGCCTATAAACAGGCGCTGATGCTGACGCTGGCGAACACCGCCTACGAGGCGCTCATTGTCATGAACGAGCAGCATGAGATTATCGCCATTAACAACAGCGCCGAGGCGTTGTTCAAGCGACAGCGCCCTATTGGAGCGACACTGGTTGATCTGACAGGCTCTGAAGAACTGGACATGCTGGTGAACGAGGCGCTCATTCATCAGGAGGAGGTTTTCGAGGAGCAGTTAGCCATCGAAAAGAGGGTTTATCGGGTGCGTATCGGGGTCATTCCGCGCGATGGCAACCGGTTTATTGGCATGGCCTTTCAGGATGTGACCGATCTGGTGCGCTTAAACCGCGCCCGGCGCGATATGGTCGCCAATATTTCGCACGAGCTGCGCCATCCTATCGCCAACATCCGCCTTTCGATTGACAGCCTGTTTCACGAGCAGGAAAAGCCCAAGCGCAAGGACAGCATTAACACCCTGCGCGCTATTGCCCGCGAAACAGACGCGCTGCTGTGGATGGCTGACGAACTGCTCGACCTTTCCATGATTGAATCCGGTCAGGCAATTCTGCGGATGGTGGCGGTGGCTGTACGTGACATGGTAGACGAGGCAATTGAGCGCATTGCCGACCAGAGCCAGGAAAAAGACCTCGAAATTGTCCATAATATCCCCAAAAAACTGCACGCGCTTTGTGATCGGGATAAGACGCGCCGGGTGCTGATTAACCTGCTGCATAACGCCGTCAAATGGTCGCCGCCGGGGGAAACGATTACCGTGCAGGCGGTCAGTGATGATGAAGAGGTATGCATCAGCGTGCTGGATAACGGCCCCGGTGTAACGCCAGAGCAGACCGAGCGCATTTTCGAGCGTTTCTATCAGGTGGATGCGTCCCGATCCAGCGGCGAAGGCACCGGGCTGGGGTTGGCGATCTGTAAGCATATTGTCGAGGCGCACGGCGGGCGTATCTGGGCAGAGGGGAACGATAAGCATGACGGCGGGCGTTTCTACTTTACGCTGCCCAACCCTGATGCTAAAAACAGCCATCACCCATAAGGCCAATCTTGCACGAATTTTATAAATTTCTGCTATACTAGCCGTAATTTTATAAGCAAACCTTCGGGGCAGGGTGGAATTCCCTACCGGCGGTATGGCGCGCAAGTGCCAAGCCCGCGACCCGAGTCGCCAGCAGACGTGTGCTGCTGGTGCGTCATGGCAGCAGTGCCGTGCCGGTGGATCTGGTGCAAGGCCAGAGCCGACGGTAATAGTCCGGATGGGAGAAGGTCCTTATCAGCAGCCTGACTGTGGCTTTGTCGCGGCTTGCCTGATGATTGCTAAACGACACGTCCAGGACGTGTCGCTGGCGAAGCTGTATGACCGCTTTGCTGGCCTCTGTTAGCATTCCCCTGCCCCCTGTTGGTTTTTAGTGAACCGGGGGCTTTTTTTATGCAAAAAGCGATACCACAAGCCCAACCTGTACGTTCGGTCAGGCCCGCGCCACCCTCTTTTGCTTCCCGTATGCGTTTCCGCTGGTTGGTTCCCCTGCTTGCGTTAGGGCTGCTGCTGGCCGTCTGGCAGCTTGTGACGCTGCTGGAGATTTACCCGCCGTTTATCATCCCTTCACCGCAGGCTGTGGCGGAGAAGTTTTACGAAGTGCTGCTGGATGGTCGTCTCTGGCTGCATACGCAGGCGACGCTGACGGCTGTGCTGGCCGGGCTTTTGCTGGGCATTGTGGGCGGGCTGCTGCTGGGTTACTGCATTGCGAAGTCCCGGCTGCTGGAAGCATCGCTTGCTCCGGTGATCGTCGGCCTGCAATCCACGCCGATTGTCGCCTACGCCCCGCTGCTGGTGATCTGGTTCGGCAGCGGGCCGACCAGTAAAATCGTCACCAGCGCGTTGATCGTCTTTTTCCCCATGCTGATGAATGTGGTGGTTGGCCTGCGGAACGTGCCGCTGCCGCTGCGCGACCTGATGCGCGTCCAGCGTGCGACACGCTGGCAGACATTCATCAAACTCGAAGTTCCGGCGGCGATGCCGGTCTTTCTGGGCGGGCTGAAGATCAGCGCGACGCTGGCGGTCATTGGCGCGGTCGTAGGGGAGTTTGTGGGCGCGAAGGCCGGGCTGGGCTTTCTCATTAACCTGTCTCGCAGCCAGTATGACACGGCGCTGGTGATCGTCGCTGTTGTCACGCTTGCGGTGATCGCGCGCACCCTGTACGGGCTGGTCGCGCTGCTGGAAAAGCGGCTGCTGGCGTGGCAGTCGCGCAATTAACGGTTAACCTGAAGGAGCGAACTGAATGATTCGTCAAATCACATTGCTTTTGGTGCTCATGGCGCTGCTTGTGCCTTCTGTCGGCGCGCAGGAAGAGACACCGCTGGAAATGCCCTTCTTCCTCACCTTCGTGCCAAATATCCAGTTCTCGCCTTTATACGTAGCGGTCGAGAACGGTTACTTTGCCGAGGCGGGGATTAATCTGACCATTCAGTACGGCGATGAGCCAGCAGGCGTTGATCTGATTGCGGCGGGTACGCTGGATTTTGGCGTTATCAGCGGCGAGCAGATTATCCAGTCGCGCGCGAATGGCCGTGATGTCGTTTTCCTGTACGAGTGGTTCCAGCAGTATCCGGTCGGGATTGTCGCGCCTGTAGAAGCAGGCATCAGCGAAATGGCCGACCTCGCCGGGCGACGAGTGGGCATTCCCGGACGCTTCGGCGCGAGCTACAGCGGGCTGGTCGCGCTGCTGAACGCCGCTGGCATGACCGAAAGCGACATTGAACTGGAAGAAATCGGCTTTAATGCGCCGGAGGTGGTCTGTATCGGCGCGGTCGAGGCGGCGGTGGTCTACATCAATAACGAGCCGCTGCAAATTCAGCAGCGCGCACAGGCAGGGGAGTGCGAAGGCATCACCGATGTGCGCGTGATTCCGGTATCCTCCGCTGCCGATCTGGTATCGAACGGCCTCGTGACCAGCGCGGCCACGCTTGCCGAGCAGCCTGAACTGGTGCGGGCAGTAGTGAGCGCTTTTGACCGGGGGCTGCGGGATGTCATTAACAACCCGGCGCAGGCTTACCTGCTTAGCGCGCGGCATGTCGAAAACCTGCCGCTGGATGACGCTTTCAGAGCCGCGCTGGAAACCGAAGCCGCCGCACAGGCGGCGTTTCTGGCCCAGGACCCGGATCGTGAAGCGGTTGCGGCAAGCCGTGCCGCGCTGCTGGAACGCCTCTCGGCGCAGTTTGATGCGCCAACGTTGATACAATTCACCGTGCTGCTGAACACGATTGACCTGTGGGATGCCGACGAGTTGGGCTACAGCGATCTCGCGTCTTGGGAAACCACACAGGAAACGCTGCTGGCGATGGGCTTTGTGCAGCAGCCTGCTGAACTGGAGGCCGCGTTTACCAATGACTTTTTACCCTGATCAGGATCGCGCGTGATGCAGGTCAGTGTCAATCGCCTCGCCCTTGCCTACCATGCGCCGGATGGCGGCCTGCTGCCAGTGTTAGGCCCGGTGACGTTTACCATCGAGTCTGGCGCGTTTGTATGTTTGGTCGGCCCTAGTGGATGCGGCAAAAGCAGTCTGATACGCATCCTCGCCGGGCTGCAAGCCCCTACCGAGGGGCAGGCGCTGCTGGATGGCGAGGTGATTACCGAACCGTCGCCACATGTGGGGTTGATGTTCCAGAGCGCTAACCTCATGCCCTGGCGCACCGTGCGCGATAATCTCGCGCTGCCGCTGGAACTGGCCGGGGTATCGAGGCCGGATCGTTATGCCGCAGTCGAACGTCTGCTGCCTGTTTTGGGGCTGGCGGACTTCGCGCTGGCCTATCCGGGGGAGCTTTCCGGCGGCATGGCGCAGCGTGTAGCGGTCGGGCGTGTCCTCATCCAACGGCCACAGGTGCTGCTGCTGGATGAGCCATTTGGCGCGCTGGACGCGCTCACGCGCGAGCAGATCAGCATGGACTTGCTGGCGGTCTGGGCGCGGGAATGCCAGACCGTGCTAATGGTCACGCATGACATTAACGAGGCGGTGCTGCTGGCCGACCGGGTGCTGGTGATGAGTCCGCGCCCCGGCCAGATTACCGCCGAGATCAGCGTCCCGCTTGAACGCCCGCGTCACCTTGAGATGCTCTATAGCGATGCCTTCAGCCAGACCGCGCGCCTTGTCCGCGCCGCAATCAACGCTTAAGCCGGGCTGGTCAGCGCCAGTGTCAGGCCGAAGGTGCTGCCCTGGCCGGGCTGGCTGCGTACATAGACGCTGCCGCCGTGCTTCTGGGCGATGGACTTAACAATCGCCAGCCCCAGGCCTGTGCCGGGGATATGGTCGGTGGATTCGTTGCTCACGCGGTAGAAGCGCTCGAACAGGCGCGGCTGGACTTCTGGCGGGATGCCGGGGCCGTCATCCACCACCTCCACATGCAGCAACCGACCTTCCACAAAAGCCCGCAGGACGACCTGCCCATGCTCCTCGGTATATTTGGCGGCGTTCTCAAGATAGTTCACCAATGCCCGGCTGATAAGGCTGCGGTCAGCATGGATCACGGGCAGGTCAGGCGCTGTGCCAATCGTAAAGTCAAGGTTTTTCGACTGCATAATCGGGCGCATTTGCGCGCCGATCTCGCCGATAAACTCCGTGATGTTCACTTCATCGGGCTTAAAGCCGTAACCGCTTTCGATCTGCTCAATCTTCAGCAGCCCATCAATCAACGCTTGCAGGCGGTTCGCGCCGTTGATGGCTAACCGGATGATCTCGCTGGTTTGCTCGTTGGCTTCTTTTAGCGAACTTTGCAGCAGCATGAGCGAGGTCAGGGTGATGCCAAGTGGGTTTCGCATGTCGTGCGCGGCGGCCTGAATAAACTGCGCCCGTGCGATTTCCGATTCGCGGATATGCGTCACATCGCGCAGCACGATCACCCAGCCGTCGGTTTCTTCGTCCTGCGTCACGCGCTGTTCGGCATACACTGGCGACACCGTGATGGACACCACGCGGTCAGAGGGCAGCCGCGCCTCAAAAGATTCGTTCGTGTCTGCGGTGCGCTTGGAAAGCGCCCGGATTAGCGAATCGCGCACCTGTTCATCAATCGGAATCTCGCGCAGCGGGGTTCTCACCAGTACCTTGCCATCTAACCCCAGAAGCGTCGTCGCGGCGTGGTTGATAAGCCGGATGCGCCCGTTCTGGTCGGTGGCGATGATACCGTCTGCTGTGGAATGCAGAATCGCGCTGAGGCGGTTCTCCTCCTCAACGGTGGTTTCAAACAGCCGCGCATTGTCCAACGCTACGCCCACCGTGTCGGCGATGGCTTCCAGCACGCTCACAATCTCGCTGCTGAAGCTGTTCGGTTGTGCGCTCATGATGCTGAGGATGCCGATGATCTTGCCCCGCGCGTGCATGGGCGCGAGCGCGATAGACCGGAAGCGCTCGTTACGCACACTGGGAATCGCCAGTTCCTCTGTGCCGTTCAGATCGTTATACACCAGTACCTGATCGTCACGGATCACCTGCCCGGACATGCCTTTGCCTAGCGGAATACGCATCGGCTCGGTGACAAAATCCTGCTCCCAGCCGTGCTGCGCGCGCAGCACGACCACCCCTTCATCCTCATCAATCAGGCTGATACCGCCTGCCTCCGCGCCAACCACCGAAATGACCGCTTGCAGCGCCGTCGTCAGTGTGCGGTCGAGGTCAAGTGAGCCGCTGACGGTGGCTGCTACGGTGTTAATGGCGGATAGCTGGTCAACCCGCCGCTTGACCTCCTCGGTCAGCAAACGGTTTTGCAGAAGCAGGCTGAGATTATCGGTCACGGTTCATTACGCCTTTCGTGAATAGATGCGTTTATACCACACAACCCACGAACACGGAAACACCTTAATGGTTCATGCTGGCAGGTGGCGCGGGCGGCCTGCATCTTTTAGACTTAACCATTATGGAGTTCTATCAGGGGAATTAATGTATGGTTTTCGATGTTCACGCCATTCGCGCGCAGTTTCCGGCACTCAACCAGCCTGTGGATGCAGACGGGACGCTGCCCATATTCTTTGATAACCCGGCGGGTACGCAGGTGCCGCAGGCAGTGATTGACGCGGTAGCCCATTATTACGTTCACATGAACGCCAATTCCGGCGGCGTGTTCGCCACCAGCCAGCGCAGCGATGCCATGACCAACCGCACACGCGACCTGATGGCCGCCTTCCTCAACGCGCCTTCGTCCGATGAAATCGTCTTTGGCCCCAACATGACCACGCTCATGTTCAGCCTCAGCCGCGCATTAGGGCGCACACTTTCCCCCGGCGATGAAATCGTGCTGACGCGCATGGATCACGATGCCAATGTGCAGCCCTGGCGGCGCATGGCGGAGGATCACGGGTTGGTCGTGCGCTGGGTAGACGTGCTGACCCCAGCGTGTACGCTTGATCTGGACAGCCTCGAAGCGGCGCTGACCGATAAAACGCGAATCGTGGCGACTGCCTACGCCTCCAATGCGGTTGGCACCATCAACCCGGTCAGCCAGATCAGCGAGATGGCCCATGCCGCCGGGGCGTTGTGCGTCGTGGACGCTGTGCAGGCTGCGCCGCACGTGCCGATTGACGTGCAGGCCATTGGCTGCGACTTCCTGCTATGCTCGGCGTATAAGTTCTTCGGCCCGCACATCGGCATTCTGTGGGGGCGTTATGACCTGCTGGCGAGCCTGCCCGCGTACAAGGTGCGGCCTTCTACGGATGTGCCGCCGCATCGCTGGGAAACCGGCACGCTGAGTTTTGAAACCATCGCCGGGGTCGGGGCAGCGCTGGAGTATCTGGCGTTGCTTGGCCGGACATACGGGACAGACGGTGCGCTACAGTGGCCGGGCTTTGAAGGGGTGCGCCGTGACCTTAAAGCCGCCATGTCAGCCATCAGCGCTTATGAGCGCGAACTGGTTGCCCATCTGCTTGAGGTGTTACAGGCGGTGCCGGGCGTACAAATCGCCGGGATTACTGACCCGACGTGTTTTGACCAGCGCGTGCCGACGGTGGTGTTTACACTGGCCGGGCATACACCGCGCGCTGTCGCGGAGCGTCTGGCCGCGCAGCACATTTATGTCTGGGATGGTAATTATTATGCGGTGGAGATCATGAACTGGTTAGGACACGAAGCCGATGGCATGGTGCGCGTCGGGCTGGCGCATTACAACACCCATGACGAAATTGACCGCTTCGCGGCTGTGCTGCGCGCTTTGCCGCCTGCCTAAATGATGACCTCTTTGGAAACCGCCGCTGCCAACTGTGCGCTCACCAGTTCCAGCATCAGCACGTTTTCCTGCGTGATCGAGTCCGGCTGTTCGCGGCAGGCAACCAGCACGCCGTAGCGGCTGCCGCTGAACACGACTGGCACACAGGCCACAGCGTTCAGGCGCTTTCGCTGCACAAAAGGATGGCTGGGCTTATCGTCTGCCCCGGCGATACGGCTCTGGCCGTTCTTTGCGACCCATGCCATCAGGTCATCTTCAGTCGCCTGTTTGGGCGCGGCGGCCTGCAGCGAACCCGGCCCCTCCTGCGCCTTGAGCGATACCCGCAGCGGGTCGAGGCTTTCGAGACGGTAAAAAGCTACGTATTGGTAGTCCATCTCCATGCAGGCGGCGACTGCTGCCTGCTGCTTGCCATATTCCCCGCTGGCTTTCCGCAGCCGCTTGGCGAAATCGCGCACTGCGGGCAGGCTGTCGGCGCGCAGCGTCTCCAACTGCCTGTCAGACATCAACCGGGTAATGCGCCGCACCAGATCATCATTGGCGAACGGGTCGGTGCTGATTTCGTCTGCCTGTCCCGGCAGGCCAAAATCCGCTTCTTCATCTACCAGAATAATCAGCAGGCGCGGGTAGCTGTGGCGCAGTTCTGCCACAAAGTCAAACACCTCGCCTACCTGGTTATCAATAACCAGTACGTCGGTATGTTGGTCGTGGTCAGCCAGGACATTAAAGGCATCGTTTTTGTCCGACACAATCTGTAAACGAAAATCCTTTTGCCCGGAGAGATTTTTATAATATCGGGTTGCGTCCTCGCGGCGGACGACAATCAATACATCAATAGAAGCCATGCAAAATGCCTCCTTTGCGTTCTGCGTTATTTTATCATACCCCGCGCGGGTTGTGGTTAAGGCTTAAAGTCCCCGGCGGCCAGCGTCAGCAGGATAAGCTGGCGCATTCCCTGCTCAAGCGGTGCCAACTCGACATACTCATCGAGGCGGTGCGCGTTGCCACCGCGCACGATGCCTATCGTGACGGCGGGGCAGCCTTCGGAAAGCGGGATGTTGGCATCGGTACTGCCGGTCTCCAGCGTTCCCTGTACGCCCACCTGTGCCAGCGCTGCCAGCGCGCCCTGCACCAGTTCATGCTCAACAGCGATGCGCCCGGCAGGGCGGTCGCCTACAACCTGTACATTGAACTTCAGTTCGGGCGATGTCAGCACCTTAATCTGATCCAGCACCTGCCGTTCCAGATGGTTCAGGCTGCTTTGCTCCTCAGACCGCATATCCAGCCACAGCCCGGCTTCGGTGGCGATGACGTTAATGCCCTGTCCGCCCTCAAGCTGGCCGATGTTGTAGGTCGTGCGTGGGGATTGCGGTGGCTTGATCGAAAGAATGCCTGCGCCCAGTTCGATAATGCCATGAGTCGCGCTGGAGCGCCCGAAGTGCAGCCAGCTATGACCGCCGGGGGCGCTGGCGGTGATATGCCAGCGGCGGACGGCGATTGCCGCGTGATAAACATGCCCAAAGGCCAGCCCCTCTAAGTTGATGACACAGCCGAGCCGATCCTTCAGAAAATCATAGGCCGCTTTCATACCGCCCAGATCGCCCAGCCCTTCCTCACCGGTGGTCGCCACCAGCCACACATCACGCTCTAGCTGCCAGCCCTGGGCGCGGACAGCCGCCACCAGCCCCAGCATGGCCGCTACGCCAAAGCTGTTATCCCCCAGCCCCGGCCCATAAATCACATCGCCGTCCTGCCGCGTGTTTAAATCACTTTCCTGCGGAAACACTGTGTCTGTGTGGGCAGAAACCATTACCGCAGGCAGCGCCGCGTTACTGCCCGGCAGCCTGCCATAGACGTTAAACACCGCGTCGCGCTGGATGTCTGCCAGTTCAAGCTGCTTAAATACCTCTTCGATATAGGCGGCGCGCGCCGCCTCATGGAAGGTTGGGGCAGGGATGGCCTGTATCGCCAGCGCCTGCCGGGTGGTGTAATCCATGATCTCTGCCAGCCAGCCCCAGTTGCCTATGTGTTGGTCAATTTTTATTATTCGGTTCTTCATGTTTGCCCGCCGTATTGTGCCGCACAATAATGATTATGCCGTAGATTGGCCGATTCAGCATATGTTAAGGTTTTAAATTCTGTTGACCCATTCTTAAAGATCGGGCTATAATCCGGGCTTCAGCAGTAAGGTCATTGAACCGAGTGTTTTTGGGGAGGTTTTGCAGTGGATGCGACAAAAGTCCTTCTGATTGGGCGCAGCCAGGGCAAGAACAACCCGTTTATCAACTCTTTAAAAAAGCGTTATTCCCTCATGCTGGCGGCCAATGGCACGCAGGCTGTCGCACTGGCACGCCAGCAGCCACCAGATATCGTGATTCTCGATGCCGCGTCCATGCGTACCTCTGGCGAACGCATCTGCCGCAGCCTGAATGCAGAACTGCCGGGGTTGCCCGTCATTCACATTCACCCCGGCCCTGAGGACACGGTGAACACCCCGGCGGATATTGTGTTGTTTCAGCCCTTTACCTCGCGCAAACTGCTGAATAGTATCGAGCGTCTGGTGAAATTCAGCGACGATCAGGTGCTGACCTGTGGCCCCTTTGCGCTCAACGTCGCCCGGCGCACACTGGACGTTTATGGGCAGGAAACCCAGCTTACCCCCAAAGTTGCCCTGTTGATCGAGCTGTTCCTGAGGCAGCCGGGGATCGTGCTGGATCGCAAGTCGCTGATGACCCGTGTATGGAACACCGACTACATGGGGGATACCCGCACGCTCGATGTTCACATTCGCTGGATCAGGGAAATTATCGAGGAAAACCCGGGTAAGCCGCTGTACCTGAAAACCGTGCGTGGGGTAGGGTATCGTCTGGATGTGGACGTACAGCGCGAGCCAGCGCTGGAAAAAATGCCGCTTTGAAGGGTTAAAATACAAAAAGCCGACTGGTCACAGTCAGCTTGATTAAACGCTGATGCTAAAGCTGTACGTGCTTACTTGCTGGATTGCAACTCGTGAAGCTGCTTCATCAGGCGGCTTTTACGACGTGCTGCGTTATTAGGGTGAATAACGCCCCGGCTGGCAGCCATATCCAGATCACGAATCGCCGCGCGTGTTGCTGTCACGGCCTCTTCGACATTACCTGCATGAATCGTCTCGCGCGCCTTCTTGACGAAAGTACGGGCGCGGTTACGATAGGTACGGTTATGCAGGCGGCGTGTTTGATTCTGACGAATACGCTTGATTGCAGACTTATGATTTGCCATGTAATACCTTAAACGGCAGCCTGCAAACATACTAGCAGGTCAGGCCGTGTACTCCTTTCAGGGTTTATCATCTTCTGTGCTTAAGGCCGCTATTTTAGCATAATTGCCCGCCTGCTGTCCAGCATAAGTTGGGCTAGGCGGCGGTCAGGCTGCTCACAACCAGCGCCACCGCGCCGGCATTCAGTACCAGTAGCAAAAGCAACCCCAAAATCAGCAGCACCGGATAGCCTTCATTCGTCCCCGGCAGCCGCGTTGCGGCAATCTCTGCCGGAATGCTCTTGAAATACTCCGATGGATCAACCGAACCCAGTTCTACATCATCGTAATCTTCAATCAGGTCGAAGTCGTCTAGCTCATCCGCCTCAATATCGCTTAACAAGGGGTCTGGCGTGTCTTCAACCGGGGACATACGGGGCGCGGCTTTGGGCGGGGCAGTCCTCAGTTCTGGCTCCGGCTCGTCGAACTCAAACGAGGTATCAAAAGGCCCGCCAGCAAAAATGTCGTCGTCATCCTCAAGGTCTGTGTCTTCTGCCACAATGTCGGTTTCATCAAAATCGAATAGATGGTCTCGCGCTGTGGCACTAAAATCCACTGAGGCAGTCGTTTCGGGTTCGTCAGCGATAAAAGTGCTGCCCTGGCCGCTGTTCAGGTTTAACCCCGCCACCCAATCGTCATAATCTTCAGGGCTGGGTTCGTTCACCGTGCGGTAGGTGCTGGCGCTGCTGGTTTCCGTGCTGCCCCAGTCCACACTTGCCGGGAGTTCTTCGTCGTCAATAGGGGCGCTAAAGGGGGTAGCATGGGTGGCGGTCGTCGTCGGCGCAGGGGCGGGGTCGGTAAAGCTGACGTTAGCGAACGGGTCAGCATCATCTTCTGCCCCTAAGTCAAGCTGCGGCAGTTCACCTGTCGTCTTTGCGCGGGTGGTCGGCGGCACACCAAGCAGGCCATCCGCACGCTGCGAAAGCGTCCGCAAGCCCTGCCGGGCGCGCTCGTTGTGCGGGTTAATCGTCAGAACGTTTTCCAGACACGTTTGCTGGTCTTCTACAGAATCCACAACAGCGCTTAACCACAGCCATGCCTGTTCGTTGTGTTCATCCAGTTCTACCGCTTTAAACAGCAGGGCGCGCGCTTCTTCACGTTTGCCCGCCCGATAAGCGTTAATTCCCTCGCGTACCATTGCGTCTACATTGGCTGACATGATGCCTCCCAGCGCATCTGTCTACAGGACTTTATCTTATCATAGCACAGGTTTAAGATCAGCATTATGCCCGCTCTGCCTGTAAATGCATTTGAGAAACGGGCAGGGCTAAACGCCGCATAATTGGGTGTTTGGGATGATTATTCTTATTTTAAAGTGTAAAATAACTTATTGTGAAACCAGAACAAGGAGGCGTGATGCCTGCTGTCTTAGAGAATGACCGTTTCAGGATGGAGATTTCTGTGACGGGTTATGAATTTCAGGACGCATTCAAAGACCCGTTCGACGCGAATTGGCTGATCTTTCGTGTGACACTACAATCGGTACACGGCGCGTGGCGCTGGCAGGTGGAGGATGCGGGCGCGCTCACCTGGGAGGTTGAAGATTGTGTAAACTGGCTGCGCGCCCTTAGCACGGGCGAGAGCGTGACGACTGACCGCTGGACATTTTCTGAGCCAGATGTCAGCTTTGACGTGATCCGGCATGACGATGGCGCGGTTGTCGGCCTCACGGTACAGCTTCGTGATGAGTTCCAGCCGCCCACAAAGGTACTGATGCCGCGCGAAAATAATATTGTCAGCCTGCGTTTTCATACCCCGCCGGAGGTGCTGGAACACTTTGCCAACCGCATTGAGGCCAATCTGGCACGCTTTCCGCAGCGCGGTGAACGGCCAGCACAGCCACAACCCGGCTGATGGACAGTTTATTACGCCTGAGTGGTCTATTCCTGTGGGATAACACTCAGGCTTCTGTGTCAACGATTCTGTTTTCAACGGCCATGGCGACCGCCTGAGTGCGGCTGGTCGTCCCTAACTTGGAAAGAATGTTGCTCACGTGGTTTTTGACCGTTGAGCTGCTGATGATGAGATGCTCGGCGATCTGGCGGTTGTTCAGCCCTTTAATCATCAACCCCAGAATCTCGCGTTCGCGCTCTGTCAGGTCATGACCAACCGCCGGGGGGCGTGTGGTCGCGCTGATCAGCACCTGCGCGGCCTCTGGCGCGAGTGTGGACTGGCCGGCGTATGCCTTGCGGACAGCGGTTGCCAGTTCATCTACCGACACATTTTTCATCAGATAGCTGATCGCGCCGGCTTTCAACGCTTCCTGCACGGTGTTTTCTTCGTTGAAGCTGGTCAGCGCGATCACCTGAATTTCTGGATGTTCCCGGCGAATCGCCTGCGTGGTGGCGATACCGTTCATCCCCGGCATGACCAAATCCATCAATACCACATCGGGCTGGCGCTGCTCGCACAGGCGTACACCCGCTTCACCGCTGGCGGCATCGCCAACAATCTCGAAATCCTCAAAGTTTTCCAGCAGGACGATCAAGCCCTTACGCACCATATCGTGATCATCCACGATTAATACTTTAATCTTTTCATCTTTTGGAAGTGTGGTCATATCCCCTGTCCTTACCATTAGCTGGGTCCCATGTCACAACTAACTGTGTTCCCTTACCAGGCGTGCTTTGAATGCTCAGTACAGCACTAACGGCTGACGCTCGCTCCCGCATTATACCCAATCCCAGGCTCGATGGCGCTACCTTCGATACATCGAACCCTTTGCCGTTATCCTCAATCACCAGTTTTAGAGCGGTGTCGTGCTGCTGTACCGCGATCCGCGCCTGAGTCGCCTGAGCATGTTTAACGATATTGGTAAGTGCCTCCTGCACAATACGAAACAGAGCAATCTGAAGTTCGGACGGTAGCCAGGGCAGGTCATCCAGTTCTGTCGTAAAGGTAATCTGTCGCCTGCTTTGCAGCGACTGTACAAGCTGGAGGATTAACTCGCGGAAATGGATTTTCGTCAGCGAAGCCGGACGCAGCTCCAGCAGCAGGATACGCATCTCGGCGAGGGCGTTGTTGGTTAACTGGTGTAACTGCTGGAGCAGGGTATGGGCCTTCTGTGGGTTGGGTTCCCACTGACGGAGCGCCGACTCGGCGATAACGCTGGTGGTAAACAGCGTCTGTGTGACCGAATCATGCAGTTCCCGGGCGAGGCGCTGCCGTTCCTCAAGGGTAGCCAGCGCCTGCGATTGCTCATAAAGCCGCGCATTCTGGATGGCGATGGCCGCCTGCGCGCTGAAAGCCTGTAAGCGATCAACATGATTGACGACGAAAAAATCCGCTGTGGTGCTGAAAAGGTTGATAAACCCGATGATTTCTTCCTGAAGGATAATCGGGATACCGATATACCCCAGTAGTTGATCGTGCTTTATCAGGGACTGCCAGCCCGGTTCTTTTTGAATGTTGCTAAGGATCACCGGCTGTCTGGTCTCTAGGATGCCCGCCAGAGAAGGGGTTGCCGTGACGGTAACACGCCGCAGTTGAATGTTCTCCATCGAGGTGTGGCCTGTGTAATCTGCCCACCGCGCGAGGTAAACGTCACCCGCCTCGATGAGTAAAATACTTGCCGCATCATGGGGGACAACCTGTCCGATATTCTCCAGAATCCGGTCAAGTACCTCCTCAAGTTCCAGGCTGCTTGTCAGCAGTGTCGTGATCTCGCGCAGCGCCTCGGCCAGCAGGCGTTGTTCGCGTTCTGCCGCCTCGATATATTTGCGCTGTGTGATGTCGGTGTACTGCTCGATACGCCCCCCGGCGAACATGCCTGAACGGATGGGCTGGCTCCAGTGTTCAAGCCAGCGTTCCTGACGGTCATAACTCGGCAGCACATGGCACTCAAAGCGCTGTAGAAAGTGGTTGCTCTGGTACGCGGTCAGCACGCGCTCGGTAAAATCATCAGGGTCGGCAAAGATATGCTTTAGCCGCTGTTCGATCAGATCACGCTTGTCCTTGCCGATCAGCTCGGCTGATGGCGTGCTGAGATACGTTTCAATCGCCTCGTTGACCCAGGCGACCCGAAAATCCTTGTCAAGAATCAACACCCCAACCGAGGAGTTGTTAAACACGTCGTCAATTAAGGAGCGATATTCTTCACGGCTGCGCCGCAGCGCCTCTTCGGCGCGGTGACGCTCAATAGCATAGCGGATCGCCCGGACGAGCAGGGTGGCGCTGGTTTGGTCTTTCACCAGAAAATCCTGCGCGCCAGCCTGTACCGCCTCTATGCCGTGTGTCTGGTCGTCGAAGCCTGTCAGCACGACAATGGGGACAGCAGGGACTTTCTTACGCACGTGCGCCACAGTTTGTACGCCGAAACTGTCCGGCAGGGATAAATCCAGCAGGATAATATCGCAAGGGGTCGCCTGCTGGATTTCCAGCCCGCTTTCCAGCGTATCGGTGGTCTGGATGTGGAAGGTGAACTGCGCTTCTTCATGGCTCAGCAGCATCTCCCGAATCAGGCGCACATCGCCGGGATTATCCTCTATCAACAAAAGACGAATCAGGCGGGTCATTGCGGGTTTAGGTGGGGGGTAACTTAACAATGCTGAACCAGAAGTTCTCGATGGATTTCACAATGCGGACGAACTGCTGCAGGTCTACCGGCTTGGTGATGTAACAGTTAGCGTGCAGATTATAGGTCGCAATGATGTCCATGTCGTCGTCAGAAGTGGTCAGCACCACCACCGGAATACGTTTCAGCGTGTCGTGACTCTTAATCTCTTCCAGTACTTCGCGCCCATCTTTGCGCGGCAGGTTAAGGTCGAGCAGGATGATGTCTGGGCGGGGCGCTTTCGCGTACTTACCCTCACAGCGTAAAAAGGCTAAGGCTTCTACGCCATCTTCCACGACACTCAGGTTATTGTGCAGCTTGCTGTCCTTGAGCGCCTCCTGCGTCAGCCGGATGTCCCCGGGATTATCTTCGACAAGAAGTATTTCAATGGCCTGCATCTCGTTCTTCATTCCTTTCAATTGATGTTGTCAGGTATCGAAAAATAGAAGCTGGTGCCGTGACCCGGCTCAGATTCTACCCAGATACGCCCCCCATGGCGTTCCACCACTTTTTTGCACACCGACAGGCCGATACCCGTACCGGGATATTTTTCTTTGCTGTGTAAGCGTTGGAAAATGACAAAAATTCTGTCCAGATACTCCTGTTCAATGCCGATGCCGTTGTCTTTTATAGCGAACACCCATTCATCTTTCTCGCGCGTGGCGCTGACGCTAATCATGGGCGGCGCTTCGCTGCGAAACTTGAGCGCGTTGCTAATCAGGTTTTGAAACAACTGGGTCATCTGGACTTCGTCGGCTTTGATGCAGGGCAAGTCCTGATAAGTCACGGTGGCCTGAGAGTCCTCAATCGCCAGTTGCAGGTTCTTCAGCGCCAGTTCTAAAGCTTTTTCCGTCTCAACAGGTTTAAACTCGCGTTCGCTGGTTTCCACGCGCGAATAGGTGAGCAGGGCGCTAATCAGGCTTTTCATCCGTGCCGCGCCATCCACCGCGTAATAAATAAACTCGCGCGCGTCGTCATCCAGCCGGTCGCTGTAACGGTTCTCAATCAGTTGCAGGTAACTCGTCACCATTCGCAGCGGCTCCTGCAGGTCATGCGAGGCCACGTAAGCAAACTTTTGCAGTTCCTCGTTAGAGCGTCGTAGCTGGCGGGCATAGCGCGCCAGCGCCAGTTCGCTCTGCTGCCGTTCACTGACATCCATCATCACCCCGTAAATGCCAGTGATCTCTCCCGCTGCGTTTTTCGCCAGCGACGTGTGGGTTTCAACAGGCAGCACGCGCCCGTCGCGGCTGATACAGCGGAACTGGCTTATTCCCGGCGTGCCGCTTTCGTAAAGCGGCTGCGTCTGGAATGCAGCCGCTTCTCGGTCTTCCGGGTGGATAATCTTTTTCCAGATGCTTTCATTGTTCAGCCATTCCGTCACCGGATAACCGAGCATGGTTTCTGCGTAAGAGTTGACGTACACCACGCGCTGGTTGGTGCCGGGTGGCCCCGCTTCTTCCCAGATGATCCCCGGCACATTGGCAACAAGGCTGTTGAGGCGTTCTTCGCTCTTTCTCTGGTTTTGGTCGGCCCGCTTCTGCTTGGTGATGTCCCGCAGAATGCTGATGACCATATAAACGCCGCCTGCTTCACGAAAGACTGGCTCAGACTTCATTACCAGCCAGCATTCTTCATCTGTCTCCTTAAAGCGCAGCCGCAGCGTTTTTGTGACACGTGCGCC
Source organism: uncultured Anaerolineaceae bacterium (assembly GCA_964548765.1). Lineage (GTDB taxonomy): Bacteria > Chloroflexota > Anaerolineae > Aggregatilineales > Phototrophicaceae > JAIOHN01. The sequence goes on along the minus strand of CAZJSU010000068.1, from coordinate 5,580 downwards.
TTCTTCGGCAGCCCGGTGGCTTGGCAGGTGTTCGCGGGGGATCGGCGCACCTTCTTCGCTGCGGTACTCCAGCCAGTCCGGTAAGACACTGTTGGGGCTTTCCATCAGCGCGGCTGCCGACGGATAACCCAGAAGGCTGGCAGCCGCGTCGTTGGCAAATATCGGTAGCTTCCCCTTGCCATGCGCGACGATGCCATCAGTCACACCGTTGAGGATGACTTCGAGCTGGCGATGTGCTGCCTGAAGCGCTTCAGTGGAGGTCTGGCGCTGGTGCTGCTGCCAGCTTACCAGAAAAGCGATGGCGCTGAATGCAGCTAACGGCAGAATATCCTCTATCCCGACCAGAAGGCGACCGGGATGAAGCAGAAAATAATCCGCCATCATGACCGCCAGCACAGCAGCCAGCAAGCCGGGCTTCAGGCCACCATACCAGGCGCTAAGGACGACCGATGCAAAGAAGAGAAGCAGCGGTGTGTTTTGGCTCAGCGGTGGCAGCAGGAGCGAAAGCGCAAGGGCCGTAAAACTAAGCACGACAGCCAGTGCATAGCGCAGCACAGGCGGTTGAATCCCGGGTGTCACAGTAAACTACCTTTAAAAATCACGTCTAAGACGGCTTCGGTGCCGCCGGTTCAACCTCGGCCACAGGTTCAGAATCCAGCAGAACAGCGCCTTTTTCGGTCTTGTACTCGACAGTGGCGACGTGCGGCTCGATAACAATGTACCGCAGCAGGATACCAATCGTCCCCATGACCGGGACAGCAATGATCGCCCCGACCACGCCGAACAGCGTAAACCCGGCGAAGACCGCGACGAAGATCAACAGCGGCTCAAGGCCGACGCTGCGCGACATCGTGCGCGGGGTCAGGTAATTGGTTTCGATCTGTTGCACAGCTACAAAGGTGGCAAAGACGACCGCCCCGTGTAACGGTGAACCCAGTGCCGCGATCAGTGTTGCCAGCCCGCCGCCGATGAAGCCACCAATTACGGGTAACAACGTGCTGATGCCGATGATGAACCCTAAAGTCCCGGCATTTGGGATTCGCAGCAGGCTGAGAATAGCAAAATTGGCAAACCCCACGAACAGCGCGACCAGGACCATGCCGCGCAGATAGGTGCCGAGAGTGGTTTCAATTTCGACAATCGCGCTGGAGACGCGCTCCCGGTTTTTAGCCGAGAACAGGCTGGTAATGAAGTCAACCGCCTTTTCTCTGGAAGTAAGCCAGTAAACGCCCATGATAAAGACCAGCACCGCCTCGCCAATCGTCCCGCTAAAGCTGCTGATGAGGACTGGCACGGTGGTGCGGATGCGACGCAGTAAATCGTTGGTCGCTGCCTCAACATCATCAGGGTCGGCCAGGACAACCGGGCTTCCGGTCACTTCGGTCAGGCGGTTTTCGATCCACTGCTGAGCAATCAATACCCGGTTGGTGAGCAGCCATTCATTCTCAAGGTAATTGCCAAAACGACTGACGATCGGCCCAAGCACAGCGATCGAGAGCAGGAGGATGGCGATCAGCGTGGCGGCGTATACCAGAATAATGGCAATCGCGCCGGGGACGCGCCATGACATCAGGCGCAGTACCAGCGGCCTTAAAGCAGAAGCAACAATGATAGCCACCACCAAAACGATCATGAAGCGAATGCTGATTAAAAAAACATAAGCAGCCGCTAAAGTAAGTAAAACGACAAGGGTGTTGCGAAACGCCTGTTGCGTGGTCATGCGTCCCAAAGATTCCTGAAAGTAATCTTAGGAATGATACGTGACGATCGGATTTCATGCATGGGATGAATAGTTAGGTCTGGCTAGGAAAGGTAGACTATTTTTAGCCTTTTCCTGTGTTTCGCCCATCCCTTACCGCGTCATGTTTCCTATACAGAATTATTCCATATGGGTGATGATTCGTGCGCGCCATTGCTCTATGCTGATTAATAGCTGGCTGTCCTCAGAAACAGGCGGCTGAGCTAGTAAGGCCAATTGCAGGCATTACTGGAGCAAAATGATAGCAGAGGAGAATCGCATGAATAACCGTATGGATAATGGAATGTGGGATCAGATTGCGGGGAAATGGAAACAGTTTAAGGGCGATATTCGCTCGCGCTGGGGCGACCTGACCGATGATGATCTGGAGCAGATCGCCGGTGAACGTGAGAAGCTGGCGGGCAAAATTCAGGAGCGTTATGGCATCGCTCGTGAAGAAGCCAACCGTCAGATTGATGAATGGGCAGAAGGACTGAAGTTTTAAAGGGTGACTGTTACTGTCCACCGTTAACAGAGGCCGTTCTTTTAAGAACGGCCTTCATGCTATAAGCGAATGTCACAACGCTGACACCTATTCAGATCGAACACGCTTTTATTAACACGACAGGATGCATATTTCGAATGATTCGCTCACTGGTTGTCGACAAGGATACTCTCACAGATGAAGAATTTGCGCCTCGCCGAAACCTGAGCCACGAAGACCTTGAAGCAGCACTTCGGGATGGCGACCTTTTGTGGATTGATATTGTGGATTCTGAAGAAGAAGAAATTCTGTGGTTGGAGCAGATGCTCGACCTGCATCCTGTCGTTGTGGAAGACCTGAAGCGCAATGACCGCCGCCCGGCCTTGCTGGTCTATCCGAAGTACCTGTTTGTTTCGCTCTTTCAGCCGCATGTCCACCGAAACAAAGTCCAGGGCAAGGAGATCCACTGCCTGCTCAACGGCAACTGTTTTATTACGGTGCGCCGTTCTGATGCGTCTGCTGTGGACGACGCTTACAACAGGATCGTGCAAAACCCTGATGCGTGGCAGCGAGGTGTCGCCTATTTCCTGTACCTGACCACGCAATACGTCATTGACGCTTACTACCCGCCGCTGGATCGCATGAGCAACCAGTTAAACCAGCTAGAGGAAAGCCTGCTCAGCGGCCACGAAAGCGAAAAGACCCGGCGGACGGTCTATACCATCAAACAGCAGTTGATTACCCTGCGCCAGATGATTGCCCCGCAGCGTGAGGTTCTGTCGAATGTCATCGGCGAAAACCGCCTGACAGGGGAGAATGAAATCCGCGATCTGTTCCGCCATCTCTATGAGCGTCTGCTGCGGGTGTACGATGTGATTGACGCGCAGCGCGACCTTTCCAGCAACGTACTTGACCTTTTGCAGAGTCAGGCATCAAACCGTCTGGTGGAGACGGTCAACCGCCTCACGATCTTTTCCATGATCTTTCTGCCGCTGACATTTCTTTCCGGCCTGTTTGAGCTGAATTTTGCCACCACATCCGAACCTGTGGTGCTGCCCATCAGCGGCCAGACGATGTTCCTGGTCGTCGTTTCGCTGATGATCCTCTCGGCGGCGCTGATGGCGCTCATCTTCCGGCGGCGCGGCTGGATTTAAGTTGGCCGCACAAATAAAACAGCCAGCGTGAAGGCTGGCTGTCGTTTAACACGTGGGCAAGATCACTCACTGCGTTCGTAAGTGGTCACGCGGCGGCGGCTGTTTGGCTCGGTAAAGAGGATGCGGAAAAGCCGCACAATGACCCACGCCACGAGGATATAAACCACCAGCGCGAAGACTGCCGCAATATCTACGATGGCGCTGCCCGCCGCTGGGGTCGTCGTAAGCCCCATAAACGGCGCGACCAGCACATCCGTGATGCCGTAAATAAAGCTGGCGAAGCCGCTGGCGGGATTGGCCGCGATCAGCTTCAGGATGAAGCGGAAGGCGATCAACAGCGCCACCACACCCGCCACCAGCCAGATAAACTTGCTGATGCGCGAAACCAGCACCTGCTGCGTAGACGGAGCGGACTCGATCACGCGCTGGCGGCGCTCATAACCGACATCCCGCACCACATGAACATCTTCATGCACTTCGTTTGCCATAATGCCCTCATTTCCTCAAGTTGTACGGATGAGCCAGGCGGCATTGACGTGATTTCATGCCTGTGAACCTGTGTGCTTAGCCTGCATATTACAACATTGGGATACCCATCACATGGGCAGAATGGCGGTAAATTTTATAGGCGCGGTGGGGGAATGCCAGTCGCCACCTGACCTAAGCCAGTACCAGCAGTTTGTTGACGGTGTTCCAGTTCCGGCCTGTGCTGGTGGTCTTCAGCCTGCGCTCGATAAAGCTGTTGTCCAGCTTCGAGCGCCCCATGCCGTCAGGATAATAAATGTACAGCTCGCTGTCACGATGGTGAATGATTTCTGTTCCGGTATGCGCCTCACGCAGCGCTTCCACCTGCTGAGCATCGGGTTCACTTTTCAAAAACGCGATGAGCAGTTTGCCCGGCTCGGTGAGTTGGTCTGCTGAGAATGGATGATGCGCGATCAATGCCTGCAACTGATCGCGCGTGCGGATGATTATCTTCGATTCAAACCCGTAGCGTTCCACAATGCCCGCCTCGATCTGCCCGGCGACCTGTTCAGCGTCAATGACTTCGCTCTCAAAGACGACGTTGCCGCTTTGCAACAGCGTTCGGACATGGGTAAAGCCGAGCGCCTCGTACAGCGCTTTAAGCTCCACCATTTTAATCTTCTTGTTCCCGCCGACGTTGATGCCGCGCAGTAGAGAGATGAATACAGCCATGACCCTGTTTACCTCCAGACAATGACCTGCACATAAAGCACGGATATTAATTAAGGACACAAGCTACACGTTTATCCTGGCATATATGTGGCGCGCTCTGAACATTTGTGCTATGTTTACCATAAGGATCGCCAGATGGCGGTTTCGCCTATGGCGGGTGGAGAGTCAAGTCTCTCCAACGAGTGTGGCGTATATGCCCGGTACGGGTAGCAGGCAGTATATATTGAGAAGCCATTTGATAATCATAGCACTTTCGTTAGGGAGAGGAATCATGAAATTGCTACTTACTTCCGCTGGCATCAGAAACCCCAGTATCCACAAGGCGCTGCTCGACCTACTGGGCAAGCCGATTGCCGAGTCCAACGCCCTCTGCATCCCCACCGCCGGGTATGGTCACCCCTATGCCGGGCCAGGGCCAGCATGGAGTTTCATCAGCGGGCAAGACGAATGCCCCATGACCGGGCTGGGTTGGAAGTCTCTGGGAGTGCTGGAACTCACCGCGCTGCCCAGCATTGACAAAGAACGCTGGGTTTCCTGGGTTCGAGAGACGGACGTGCTGCTGGTGAATGGCGGCGATGCCCTCTATCTGTGTCACTGGATGCGCGAGTCCGGGCTGGCGGATCTCCTGCCATCGCTGCCAGAGAAGGTCTGGGTGGGGTTGAGCGGGGGGAGCATGGTGATGACCCCTAGAATCGGGCAGCAGTTCGTCGAATGGAAGCCGTCCACAGGTGGCGATGAAGCGCTGGGCATCGTTGACTTCTCGATCTTCCCACATCTGGATTACCCCAGCTTCCCGGAAAACACCATGGCTCACGCAGAAAAATGGGCTGCCCGTCTCCCGAATCCATCCTATGCCATTGACGATCAGACCGCCATCCAAGTGGCCGACGGCGCAGTCAAGGTCGTCTCCGAAGGGCAGTGGAAATTATTTGCGCCCTAACGGAAGGGGATTGTACTCTCATTGACGGCAATCAATAGCGGGACTGCACATCGGTAACACGAGATTC
>CAZJSU010000067.1:0-24627 GCA_964548765.1 uncultured Anaerolineaceae bacterium | reverse complement strand
ATCGTAATTAACCCCGTGGGAATATCCGGTGCATAACGCTCAACCGCGCGTAAGCGCTCGTGGCTGAAGGATAACACGACCGTGCGGGGGAGGGTTTCTGTCTCGCGCAGCACGCGCAGCAAATTCTGGCACACGCTTTCACGCAGAAAATCGTCAGACTTCAGTTCCAGCCCCACCCCTACCCCATCCGGCAGTATCTCCAGAAGCTGGCGCAGCGTCGGAATGCGCTCTGCGGCAAATTCCGCCCGGCCATAACTGGCGCTCAACTGTGCCAGTTCAGCGCTGGTCATCTGGCTGACTTCCCCATGCCCGTCGGTCGTCCGGTCAACCGTGTCGTCGTGAATACACATCAACACCCCGTCGGCGGAAAGATGCAAATCTGTTTCGATCACGTCTGCGCCGTCTTCTAATGCCCTGCGGAAGGCCGCCATTGTGTTTTCCGGGCATAATTCCGAGTTCCCCCGGTGGGCCATAATGTACGGACGTGGACGATCTTTCAGAATTTGGAGAGCCTTCATCAAAAACCTTTCTGTCTGAACAACTTAAACAGCCGACGGAATAAACTGGCTAAGCGCGAAAATCAACAACGAAAGCGTCAGCGGACTGAGGAGTGTAGAAGCGAATATCATGCTCAGCGAAAGCTGGTGATCGAGGTTGTACTCGCTGGCAAGGATGATCGTCACCACCGCCACAGGCATACTGGCCTGCATAATCAACGCCACTGTGCCTACATCATTCAGGCCGATTAAAAGCGCTAAACCCGCCGCCAGCAGCGGCGAGATCAACAGGCGCAGCCCCACGCCAAGCCCCACCAGATTCAGCCGGGACAGCGGCGCTGACCGCGATAGCTGAAGCCCCAGCATCAGCAGCATCATCGGCACAGTCGCCTGTGAGAGCTTAAAGACTGGCTCACCGATAATCGCAGGCACGCTCACCCCGCCAAAGTTCACCAGAAGCCCCGCTAAAGCCGCGTAAACAGGCGGCACACGCAGGATATTCATCAGCGCCATACGCAGCGAGGTGCGCCCGCTGGAAGCCATAAACACGCCCACGCTGTAATTGGACATCGTGACCAGCACAAACACCACCGCCGCCCGCGCCAGCACCTCGCTGTTAAAAGCCAGCGCGATCACAGGTAGGCCGAAGTTGCCGTTATTAGGGCAGATAGCGGCCAAAATCACCGCCGCCTGGTTCAGGCGGCTTTCGCCCTGATAACGGGTGATCCCGTAAGCCAGCGCGGTCATGGCGGCGACAAACAGGCCAACAGCAAGGGTCAGTTGAACAAGCTCGGTACTGCTGATGTGGCTGGTCGAAACGGATTGATAAACCAGCGCCGGAGATAGCACATTGAGAAGCAGCTTGCTCAATGGGCGTGGGTCAATTTCCAACTGCCGCCCCACCAAAAAGCCAATTCCGGCAATGACCAGAATTGGCGCAATATTGTCTATAAATATCTGTAACAACTCAGCCAACGCTGCCCCCGCCCGTTGCAAAGAAAATGCCCGGTGTCAATTACTACCGGGCATCTGCCAGTCTGGGCTGGCGGTTTATTCCGCCAGACTATTCATCAAAGTCGAATTCCATGTCTGCGCCAACGAGGCTGGCGCTGCCGATTGCCTCTTCAATAATCTCCAGCAGGTCATCTTCACCTGCCTCTTCCGCTTCGTCAGCCAGCCGGGTCAGGGTCTTCATGGCGCTGCTCCCGCCGATCTCGCCCAGCGACCAGATAGCCACCTCGCGGATTTCGGGGTCGCCACCGCGCGCCAGCCGCGCCAGCGCTGGCACAGCCTCGGTGATTTCAAGTTCGCCGCTGGCACGGGCGGCCTCATAGCGCATTTCCGGCTCCGCGCTGTCAATTTCGCGCAGCACCACGTCCTCCCAGCGCGGGTCACACGTGCGCCCCATGGCAAAGACCGCGCTGGCACGCATCCGCACATCGGTGTCGTGGTACGCCTCGTCAATCGCTTCGCCGACAATTTCATGACCGCAGTTAGCGATGGCCTCCAGCGACCTGCGCCGTACTTCAATCGCTTCAGACTCGTCGGTCAGCAGGCTGACAACCGCGTCCTGCGCCCGCGTAGTTTCGCTCACGGGCAGTTCGTCCAGTTCGCCCATCAGGATGAAACGGCCAAGCGCGCCAGCGGCAGCAGCCCGCACCGCAATCGCATCATCCCACTGCGCCATCTCAATCAGACGGTTCATCAGCAGCAGGCTTGCGTCTTCCCACAGCAGCTCGATCGCCGCTTCCCGCACTTCACTAACGCTGTCATCCAGGGTGAACCAGGCCAACGCCGCGTAATCAAGGTCAAAGTTGGCCTCGCTCACGTCTACGAGGCAGCGAATAACCTTACTGCGATGTTCCGCCGCAAGGCTGTCCCATACAGGCTGCACCCGGCGAATTTCCTCATCACTCAGGCCAGAAAGCCCATAAAAGACCACTGACGAGAGCGTATCTTCTTCGCTGGCGATTAAGGCTTGTAAAGTCGTGTCCAGATCAGGCTTGGCCTGTTCTTCCAGTTCATCCTCCATGTCCAGTTCATCGTCTGGTATATCACGATAATCGTCCATGCTGTTCCTCATCTAATTTTCCACATTACGGCAGAAGATTCGTTACCGGATTGATTAGGTCATTCAGGAAGGTGATGACGATCAACGAGAGCAGCAGCGCCATTCCAACCAGATGCACCATGCCTTCACGCTCTGGCGCGATAGGCCGCCCACGCACGATCTCGATCACCACAAACAGGATACGCCCGCCGTCCAGCATGGGCAGCGGCAGCAGGTTGGTAATGCCCAACGCCACGCTGATCACGGCGATGTATTCCAGAATAATCACCGGGCGATCCTGTTCGATACTACGCTGAAGGAACACCGCGCCGATCTGGCTGATCCCCAATGGGCTGATGATCCGCGCTTCTTCAGGGCTGACAACGCCATTGATCAGGTCGCCGGGAAGCTGGATGAGCGAAGCCAGAAACGAGCGAATGCGCTCTGCGCTGTACTGGACGGACTCCCCGAAGCTGAGCGGTATCAGCGCCTGCTGAAACCCGCCTTCAGCGTAAATCACTTCATCGCCGAGGTTGTTAAAGGCTGGCTGAATACTGATGCCAATCGCCCCATGATTTGGCGGCGGGTTTACTCTTGGAACGACCACAACCTCGCTGGTCTGCCCATCGCGCAGCAGCGTAAGGGTGACTTCCTCCCCGGCGTTCTCCTGCGTGCGTGTTGCCAGTTCCTCAAAGGCGTTAAATGGTTCACCGTTAAACGCCACCACCAGATCACCCGGCTGAATACCCGCCGCCTGTGCTGGCGAATCGGGCGAGATGCCGGAGATGTAAACGTAATTCTCGATATTCGGCGCGGCTTCATCAAACTCAGGCGTAAACGTAAGCTCGATCACTTCAGCAGCTTCGCCACGCTGAACAGTCAGCGTCACGGGTTGGCCTTCAAGTGCATACAGGCGCTCAAAAAACGCCGCGCTGTCCTCGAAGTATTCCCCGTTAAGGGTCTCGATCAGGTCATTTGGCTGAACGCCCGCCTGCGCGAGCAGGCTGTCCTGCTCCAGCGAAAGCACCCCCACACTGCCCCCCACGATGGTCGGCAGGCCAGAGAGGCCGATGAAGACAAACAGCAGGAAGGCCGTGATCAGGTTAAACACTGATCCCCCTGCCATAAACACAATCCGCGACAGAGGCCGGGCTTCGTTGACCGACATCACGTTCTCGACACCACGCGCCTTTAACGCCGCGCGCTCGTTCTGGAGCGGGTCTACCCGCTCGTAGGGTTTCTCGTCAAGCGGAAGCCCTTTAGAGAGCCGTTCCTTAAGTTCCTGACGGTCTTTCTCAACCTGTTCACGGCTGGCCGTACTGACAAAATCCTCCCCCAACGGGCGCACAAAACCGCCGATCGGCAGCCAGTTCAGCGTATACTCTGTTGCGCCACGCGTGAACAACTTCGCCATGCGCGGCGGAAAACCAATACCAAACTCCAGAATCGTAATGCCAACAGCTTTCGCTGCGAGGAAATGTCCCAACTCGTGAATAAAGATCGCCGGAATCAAAACCAGGGCAAATGCGACAATGGCGGATAACGTGTCGTTTCCCAGGAGAAAATCAAACATTGAATACTAACCCTCGGTTGTAACTATCGTATCTGGATTATAATGGCGTATATTGCAGGAGAGCAACCTGAGGAGTCATACCCTCACCATATCTTCAGGGATGACCTGCGCCGCGCCACCAGCCTGCGCCGTGCGTACTTCTATCACCTCTGACAGGTTTTGCAAACCCTCGCTTACCTCAGCAGCATCACTTCTTACACAAATACAATGAACGTTCGGCCCGGCATCCAGCGTATAACACACGTTCAGCCCCTGCGCGCGCCAGCGCCGCACCTGCTCCATCACCGCCAGCGTGGCCGGCTGCCAGTAAAACAGCGGCGGACGGCTGGTCATCATCACCGCGTGCATCAGGTTGCTGTCACGCTCCACCACCTCGGCAAACGTGGCAAAGTCCCTGCTCAGGATCGCGTCCTTACATACGCGCAGGCGTTCCTCTGCCCCGGCCACGCGCGCCGCCTGCAATTCACTGGTTGCGGCGGAATGATGCCCCTGATAGGAGCCTACGGTTTTATGTTCAGCGCTGACCACCGCGATCACGTCTACAATATCCCAGTAATCCGGCGCAGCGACGCTCTCAGCATACGAGGCTTCATGTGTGTCGCCCATGTGCCACTCGACAAAGCCCGCCGGGATGGAGCGTGCTGCCGAGCCAGACCCCAGCCGTGCCAGCGTGGTTAACTCGCGCTCATCCAGCGTCGCGCCCGCCGCCGTGACCGCCGCCAGAGTCAGCGCTGCGAAGGCCGAGGCCGACGAAGCGATGCCCGCGCCTGTCGGGAAATTATTGGCGGACACCACCCGCGCTGAGGACGCTATCCCAAGCCGCTCCCGAATAATATTCAGATGCGCCGAGACACGCTCTAAGCCGCGCCCGGCCTCCTCTGCGCCGTTAAAATGAAACGCATCACCCGGTAAATCTTCATCCCAGATCACCGTTGTTTGCGTGTATAATCCATTCAGATTCATGCTGATCGAAGGATTAGCTGGCAGTCGCAGCCGATCATCACGGTTGCCCCAATATTTGATAAATGCGATATTGGGGTGCGCCCTGACGGTTGCTTTCTTCATGGAGTTTTCCATAATGAGCCTTTCAGTTGTGTGGTCCTGGAGTTCAACGTAAATTCCGGGTATAAGCATAACCGTTACGGTCATCACCAGGAAGGATTGTGGCGATCACATGCTGGGTTATAATCAGGATTTGGATGGACGCGCTGCCGCCAGGAGTTTGATCTTGCAAGCCCTCATCGGTCTCATCCGCACCATGCGCCCAAAGCAGTGGACAAAAAACCTCATCATTTATGCCGGTCTGGTTTTTGATGGGCAGCTCCTTAATGCGGATGCCTTTCTGCGTGTCACCCTTAGTTTTATCCTGCTCTGTCTGGTTGCCAGTACCATCTACATTATCAACGATCTGGTGGATATTGAAAGCGACCGCCAGCATCCGCGCAAGAAACTGCGCGCCCTGCCCTCCGGCCAGTTACCGGTATCACTGGCGATTGCGGCGGCGATCATCCTGCCGCTGATCGCCTTCGGTGTCGCGCTCACCTACAGCCTCATGTTCACGGTGGTGATGGGCGCTTATTTCATCCTGCATATTTTATACTCCTTCGTGCTAAAGAACATTGTCATCCTCGACATCATGGCGATCACCGCCGGCTTTGTGCTGCGCGTCTATGCCGGGGTGGTGGTCATCTCGGTAGCCGCCTTCTCGCCCTATCTTTACGCCTGCACCGCGCTGCTGGCACTTTTTCTGGCGATTGGGAAGCGCCGTCAGGAACTGGCTATGCTGGCCGAAAATGCGCATAACGTGCGCGTCACCTACAAGGATTACAACCTGCCGCTGCTGGATGACATGCTGCGGCTTGTCACCACCAGCACATTTCTGATCTATCTGCTGTATACCATCGAAGCGCCGACCATCCGCGTGGCCGATACCAACCTCGCGCTGCTGACGGTGCCGTTTGTCCTCTACGCACTTTTCCGCTATCTTTACCTCATTCATGTCCGTAATGAAGGCAGCGCCCCAGACGAAGTGCTGCTCAGCGACAGGCCGCTGCTCGCGGCCATTATCCTGTGGGGGCTGACCTTCGTAACCATTATCTACCTGCCGAACATACTTGGGTGATGATCGAAACCAGCGCCCCCGCCAAGATTATCCTGCTCGGCGAACATGCCGTCGTTTATAACCAGCCTGCCATCGCTGTCCCGGTCGCCAGCCTGCGGGCAACCGCGCGTGTGGCGGCCAACAGCGGGCAGACACACGGCCTGCACATCGCGCTGGCCGATTTAGATCGCGTGCTGCCTGTGGATATTGAGTCCGAGGCTGTAGACGACGCGCTGGCGCTGACCGCGCGGCTGGTGTTAAAAACGCTCAACGCCCCTGCCCCCGATGTGACCATTCACATCCAGTCGCAGATTCCGCTTGCCAGCGGCCTCGGCAGCGGTGCCGCCGTCACGACAGCGCTGGCGCGCGCCTTAAGCCATGCCATCGGGCAGCCGCTGGAAAACGCCCGCCTGAATGAACTGGTTTACGAAATTGAAAAGCTGTATCACGGTACGCCCAGCGGCATTGATAACACCGTAGTCGTTTTTGAGCAGCCCGTCTACTTCCTGCGCGGCCAGCCCATCGAACCCGTCAGCATCGGCCAACCGCTGGCGCTGTTGATCGGCGATACGGGCAAGTCCGGCCTGACGCGCCTCTCGGTGGGCGATGTTCGCCGCCTTTACGAGAGCCAGCGGCAGCGTATCCAGCCCATTCTCAACCGCATTGGTCATCTGGTACAGCAGACACGTCAGGCGCTCGAAGTGGGCGACCTGCAAACACTCGGCGCGCTCATGAACGAAAATCACACGCTTTTACAGCAGCTTACCGTGTCCTCTGCCGAACTGGACACGCTGGTGCAGGCGGCGCTGAACGCGGGCGCGTTGGGGGCGAAGCTTTCCGGCGGCGGGCGCGGGGGCAACATGATCGCGCTGGTAACACCGGAAACGTCCGCCGGGGTCAAGCAGGCGCTGCTTGGCGCGGGCGCGGCGCGCGTCTTTGAAACCACTGTCGAAAACTAAAGGCCAGAAAAACATGCTCACTTTTGTCAAACTGGGCGGTTCCCTCATCACGGACAAGCGCGTGGAAAGCAGCTTTCGAGCGCCTGTCGTTGAGCGTATCGCGGCAGAGCTAAAAGCCGCGCTCGACCAGCGCAGTGACCTGCAACTGGTCGTCGGGCATGGCAGCGGGTCCTTCGGCCACTTCGCGGCGGCACGCTATAAAACGATTGAAGGGGTGCGCTCGCCGGAAGAATGGCGCGCCTTCGCCCATGTCGCAACCGTTGCCGCAGAGCTTAATCATCTGGTCGCCAAAACGTTTGACGCGGCGGGCATCCCGGCATGGCGTATGCAGCCCTCGGCCTCGGCATCCAGCCACGACGGCATCCTGACCGACATGGCGCTCTCCCCCATTCAGCAGGCGTTGGCGCACCAGCTTGTGCCGCTGGTCTATGGCGATGTCGCGCTTGATACTGTGCGTGGCGGCACCATCATTTCAACAGAAACCATCTTCTTTTATCTGGCGCAGCATCTCCCTGTCCAGCAGATTCTGCTGCTGGGCGAGGTGGCCGGAGTCTATGACCAGCACCAGCAGGTCATCCCTGCCATTACCCCGCAAAATTACGACGCAATCGCCGCCGCGCTTGGCGGTTCCGCCGGGATAGATGTCACAGGCGGCATGGAAACAAAGGTGCGCGATATGCTGGCGCTCACAGAGAAAGTATCCGGGTTACATATCCGCATCATGGACGGCACCCAACCGGGGCTGCTGGAACGCACACTCCTCGGCCACGAGCAGCCGGGGACGCTCATCCATGCCTGACGCTATACACGCTTTGCCGCCAGTTGGTCGGCGAGGCTGTTCGCCGCCCATACCGTAATCGTAAGCGCCAGCCCCGGCGCGAAGCTGATCCAGGGCGCGGCGCGAAACGCGGCACGGCCTTCCGCCAGCATCACCCCCCAATCCGGCACCCCCGGCTCAGCCCCCAGATTCAGGAAATTAAGCGCTGCCCAGTTCAGGATGCTGTAGCTGAACACCACGCTGCCATAGGACAGCACGACCGACTGGATATTGGGAAGGACATGCCACAGAATCAACTGCCACCACGACCCGCCCAGGCTGCGCGCCGCGTCTATATAATCGTGGCTTTTAACGCTTCGCACGGCGGCGCGCGTGACAAAAGCGCAGCTTGCCACCTGCGACACGCCGATTGCCAGCGCTAAGGCGGTGTTTCCCCTGCCCAACAGCGTTAGGATCACCAGCGCCAGCACAAGGCTCGGCACAGCCAGCAAGGCGTTCAGCAGCGCCGACAGCGCACGGTCATACCAACCGCCCAGCCACCCCGCCAGCAGTCCCACGCTCACCCCCGGTATCATGGCGATCAGGCTGCCCAGAAACGCGAACAGCAGCGTCCGTCGCCCGCCATACAGCAAGCGGCTGAACACATCGCGCCCCAGCAGATCGGTGCCGAGAGGATGTTCACCCCCCGGCGGCTGTAGTTGTGCCGGGGTATCCGTCTGCATCGGGTCAAAGGGGGTTAGCAGCGACGCAGCCAGCGTGAGGCCGATGATAACGGCCAGTGCAACCAGTGACAGACGCATCATTGAACGGCAACGCGCGGGTCGAACACGGTGGTCAGGACATCGGCAAGGGTGTTCATGACCGCGTACACAAGCGCAGACAGCAGCACGACCCCCTGCACCACCGGATAATCCTGCTGAATCGTCGAGTCCAGCAGCAGGCGGCCAATACCCGGACGGACGAACAGCGTCTCGACGATCACAGTGCCGCTGAACAAAAAGCCAGCTTGCAGCGCCGTAACGCTGATCGCGGGCAGCAGCCCCACCCGCAGCGCGTGGCGCACGATCACCTGCGCTTCAGACAGCCCTTTTCCCCGCGCGGTACGCACAAAATCCGCGTTCAACGCCTGACGAACGCTGGCCTGAATCATACGCGCGATCGCCCCCGCCGCGTGAAACCCCAGTATTGCCACAGGCAGGACAAGCTGGCTCAAGCGCCCGGCTCCGGCAGAGGGCAGCAGGCCAAGCACCACCGTGAACAGGTAAATCGCCAGCGTCCCTGTCCAGTAGACCGGGGTACTCAGCGACAGGCTGGTAAACAGCCGCGCCGCAGACGACACCCCCCAGCGCAGGTCGAGCGCGCCCACAACCCCCAGCAGCAGGCCAAGCCCGATGGCGACGATCAGCGCGCCTAACGCCAGTTCCATCGTCGGGCGCAGGTCACGCAGGAGCATTTGCGTCACCGGTTCCCGCGTCAGCAGCGAATAGCCGAGGTTGCCACGCAGCGCCTGCGTCAAGAAGCGGCCATACTGGATGACTACGGGGTCGGTCAGCCCCTGCTCTGCCCGCCGCCCCTCGATCACCACCGCGCTGACTCCGCCGCGCGCCAACTGCGCCTGAATCGCGTCACCCGGCAGCACCCGCAGCATAAAAAACGCCAGAGTCGCCGCCAGCCACACGACCAGCGCCATAAACGCCAGCCTCTGGACGAGGTACATCCCCTACTCCACCCACTTCACGTTATGAAGAAGGGGGAACCAGCCATACGAATCAAATTCCAGATGACTCAGCCCGGCGCTGCTGGCGTTCATATTCACGTAATCCCGAATGGGCAAAATAAGCGCTTCGTCCATGATCGTGCGCTGCACCTGCGCGTAATAACTGCGCCGCAGGGCTTCATCGGTAGCACGCACCGCCTCGTTTAATGCGTTGTCAAGATCAGGATTGGCGTAACCCGTCCAGTTACTGCTGCCGTCACTCAGAAAGAAGTCATTCAGGAACGCAGGGTCCAGCCCGGCGGTGTCGAATGCCACCAGATTAAACTCGCCAGAGTTCACCTCATCCAGCAAGGCGCTGAACGTCGGTACGGGGGTTAAGCTGGCGCGAACCCCTAACGTGCGCCACTGATCCTGTAGCAGTTCAGCCACCTGTGGAATTAAGCCCCAGGGCGGCACGATGACGTTGACTTCAACCGTCACGCCGTTAATGTCCAGAAAGCCGTCTTCGTCGCTGTCCGCAAAGCCTGCCGAGGTCAGCAAAGTCTGCGCCTGTGTGAGGTCATAGGCATACAGGCCGTTCACATCCCGGCTGTAATACAGTGTCCGCGCCGAAACCGGCCCCCACGCCACAGGCGAAAATCCTTGATATACAGCGTCAATAATCGCGTTACGGTTGGTGCCAAACAGCAGCGCCTGCCGCACCGCCCGGTTATCCGTCGGGAAGCGATGGGTGTTCATAAGAAACTGCATCGGCTGGCCGGGAATACTGACCGGGTGAAGCTGAATCGCGCTGTTACCCGTCAGCAGGCGCGCATCAGTTGGCAGCAGCTCCCCCATAATGTGTGCTTCGCCGCCCTCTATCGCAAGGGCGCGTGTTGGCGGGTCATCAAAAAAGCGAAACTCAATCTCATTCACCGAGTTCTGATCGGGGGTTGTATAGAAAGACGGCCCCCACTGATAATCCGGGTTACGTTGCAGCACCAGCCTTTCATGCGGCACGTATTCAACAAACCGGAACGGGCCTGTCCCCACCTGATTAAACTGATAGCGGTTGTCTGAATAAGTGTTTAACGCTGTTGGGCTGGCAATCCCTAAATAAACCTGTGCCAGCGAGTCCAGCAGCGGACTGTATGGGGTGTTCATGACTATGCGAATTGTGTAATCATCCACAATTTCGTAACCGCGATACGGCCCCAGCATGAACACCGCCCGCTGTGAGGCTGTCTCCGGGTTGGTGATGCGGTCAAGATTGGCGGCGACAGCCTGTGCGTTAAACAGCGTGCCATCATGGAACGTGACCCCTTCCCGAAGCTTGAAGGTGTAAACCAGCCCATCTTCCGAGATCGTCCACTCGGTCGCCAGCCCGGCGACAAAAGCGTTGCTTTCCGGCTCGCGGTAAACCAGCGTGTCATAAACCTGACGCAGCGGAATCCCCAGTTCCTGCGAGCGGTGAATGTGCGGGTCAATCCCGGTTGGCTTCAATGTCAGCCCATAGAGTAACCGGCGCTCTCCGCTGGTGCGTTCGGTCCTCGCCTCTGGCAGGCAGGCCGCAAGCACCAGACACGCGAGGAACAGGATGACAGCGCGTTTGAACAGCATATTCAGACTTTCCAGCTTCTATAGACTAAGATAGGATTTAAAAGTATAACGATCTGTGCGCAAAAAAATAGGTATGGTCTTTGGCTACCTACAACTCACGTCTCATCACGCCACCCAGCGAAGAAGAGGAAATTTATCCTTATCGGCGCGTCTGGCCGAGCATTATCCTTGAAAGCGGTATCCTCTTCGGCATCGCAGCCGCTCTGTTTGCCCTGTCGCTCTTTGTGCAGATTCCTGCGTCCTTTCATCGTGGCATTGGCATCGCGCTGGCGCTTTCCCCTGCCGTCCTGTGGCTGGCGATTTCATGGCGGCAGGAACAGACCGCCCTGCAACCGCGTGAGCGCCTGCTCATGGTGGCGGTGGTGAGCGCGCTGGCGGCCAACGCGGTCGGCCTGCCGTTGATCGAGAACGTGTTCCAGCCGGAACGCTGGCTGTCGCTGCAAAGCGCGATCAACCGTATTATTGGCTACACGTTCACCGTAGGTCTCGTTCAGGCGATGCTCACCTACCTGATTCTGTATTATCTGGCCGGGTCAGAGCATCTTCGCACGCGCTTCGACACCATCGCTTACGGCGCGGCGAGTGCCGTAGGGTATGCCACTGTGGCGAATCTGGACGCGGTGCTGTCCACTAACCTGACCCCGGCAAACGCGGCCATGAACGTTTTCAACACCCTCGCCATCCAACTGGCGCTGAGTATGCTGGTCGGTTATGGCCTGTCCGAGATGCGTTTCAGCCTGCGTCCGTTCGTGCTGCTCCCCGTCGCCACCGTAGCGCTGGGGGCGTTTGTCGTCGGCGCGGCGATCCCCTTGCGCGCCGGCCTGACGAACGCCGGAATCAGCTCTGAGTTCGCGTTAAGCCTCACCAGTCCTATTCGCGGGTTCCTTTTTTCGACGGCAGTGCTGGGTGGGGTGGCCTTTATCACATCGTTCCTGCTCAATACCGCCCAACAGCGCGACCTTGAAGCGGCGGCTGAGGAAGCAGCAGCATGAGTGTTATTGAGATTGTCGAGCGCGAAGAACCCGCTTCGTTCAACCAGCGCTGGAGTCACTCCTTCGTCCTTATCTTCGGCGTTATCGGCTTTCTCATCGGCATCAATCTGCGCGAAAGCGCGCTGAATGCCACCACCCTGTACACGAATTTGCAGGCGGGCATCTCTGCTGAGTATCCGCAAAACTGGCTTATTGATGAAGCTGGCGATTACGTGTTCCGCGTGCGGGACACCTCGCGCATCGGCTATCCCACCACTATTCAGGTTGCCACGCGGCCAGTCAGCCCCAGCACATCAGCCCGCAGCATCCTTGATGCGCTGACACTTAACCGGGCGCAAGTCCTCGACGGGTATAACGTGCTGGCAGAATTCGACTATCTACTGCCAGATGACATCGAAGCGTCGGCGATGATTTACACCTTTGTCGCCACCAACCCTAACCCCTTCTTACAGGGGGTGCCTGTCGTCATACAGGGGCAGGACATCCTGACCATCCAGCGCGGGCAGGCGATCATCATTACTTTTCTCTCAGAAGCCCAGACCTACGAGGAAAACCTGAATCAGCTTAATCAGTTCATTAGCACTCTGGAATTTTAGTCATGCAGCGCTTTATTGTATTGCTATTCCTGTTTCTGGCCGCTTTTTCCGCGCCCGCTGTGAACAGTCAGGCCGTTGGGCTTGATCTGGAGCGTATCCAGCAGGCGACGGTGTTCATCATGCAGACCCAGAACATGGGCGACAATCTGGTCGTGACGTGCATCGGCTCTGGCACGATTGTCAGCCGGGGCGGGTTAATTCTGACCAACGCGCACAACACCGTGCAAAGTGATGACTGCCCCGGCGAAACGCTGGTGGTCGCCTTCAGCGTCAGCCCCGGGCAGGCACCTGTCCCCAAGTATCGGGCGGAAATTTCACAGGCCGATCCCGGTCTGGATGTCGCGCTTCTGGAAATCACCCGCCAGCTTGACGGGCGGCTTATCGAACCCGGTGCGCTGGCGCTCCCCTTTGTTGAATTAAGCGACTCGGCCAGTGTACAACTTGACCAGACGATCACCATCGTGGGCTATCCCGGCATCGGCAGCGACCCGGTCACTGTTACCGAAGGCACGGTAAGCGGCTTCGTGGCCGAGCCGCGCGGGGGCGATAAAGCGTGGATCAAGACACTGGCGGAGATCCCCGGTACGATGACCGGCGGCGGGGCCTACGATCAGGAAGGGCGCTTGATCGGCATCCCGACGACCGCCCCCCTGACCCGCCTGTCCAGCAGCACAAGCTGCCTGCCGATTCAGGATACCAACGAAGACGGCCTTGTCAACAACAGCGACGTTTGTATTCCTGTGGGCGGCTTCATCAACGCGCTGCGCCCGTCCAATTTCGCCCGCCCGCTGCTGCGCGCCGCTTCGTTAGGGCTGCGCGTGGATACCCCCTTCGACGCAGGCGCGCGCTTTACGGGAACAGGCACACCAACCTTCACCCGCCTGTTCTTCTCGCCCGCCGTCAACGATGCCGGGATGCCTACGACCATTATTGACACCCTGCCCGCAGGCAGCAACAGCCTTTACCTGTTCTTTGATTACCGCAACATGACCCCGGAGACCGTCTACGAACTCCGCGTGACCACAGACGGTATCCCTAACACCACCTTCAGCCTTGCCCCTGTGCGCTGGAGCGGTGGCGAAAACGGCTTATGGTACATCGGCAGCAGCAACCAGCCGTGGCCTAACGGCATTTATGACTTTACCCTGTTTGCCAATGGCATCGCATCTGGCAACGCACGGATCATCGTTGGCGGCGCGGCAGACCCCGACCCGGTCATCGCGGATATTGTCTTCGGCCTGCGCGATAATCGCGGTACGCCGTTGGGCAACGGCTTTGTCCTGCCCACAGGCAACATCGCCAACGCCCGTTTTGTTTATCGCAACCTTAGCGATGGCACCCCCTGGACGGTCATCTGGTCATACGAAGGCACAGAGCTAACCCGTACCGAAGACACGTGGCGCGACGGCCCAAGCGGTTCAAAAACGATCGGACTGGAAGGCGCAAGCGGGTTATTCCCCGGCACCTATCGGCTTGAGGTTTATCTCGAAAGCGTTCTGACAGCGACGGCAGACTTTGTTATCGCCGGGGCGCAGCAGGGCGCGTTTCCGCAAATTTTCGACAACGCGCATTTCGCCTCTGCCCCCACAATCGAGGCCGCGATGACGGCCAGCCCGGTGAGCAGCTTCCCCAACACGCTTGAGGCGTTGTACACCCTGTTCGACTGGCAGCAGGTCGCGCCGGGGACGCTGTGGACGCTGCGAATGCTGGTGGACGATGAGCCGTTCTTCGAGCAGACCGCCCCATGGAGCAGCCCCGAAACTGGCGAAAATTTCCTGGTACGCATCACCAGCGAAGAGACTATCCCCGACGGCACCTATCGGCTGGAACTGCTGGTCAGTAATGTTCCGCTGGCCTCCGCCAGCGCGCAGGTCGGCATCGGCCAGCTTCCTATTGACCGCTTCGCCCGCGCCAGCGGCGTTCAACTGCGCGGCACGGTGGTGGATGCCGAAACCGGACAGGGCATCCCACACGTCACCTTCATTCTGCTGTCAACCGACTACTCGGTCGGTGATTTTGAGTGGCGCGAAGATCAGGTTTATGCCAGCGCGGTGACAGATCGTCAGGGCGTTTTTCAGGTAGACCGCCCGCTGGAACTGGACGCGCCTTACAGCGTCGTGATCGCCGCCACAGGCTACCTGCCCATTACGGCAGACGCTTTTACGCTGACCGAAGAAACACCCAACCCCTTTGAGTTATACATTCAGATGACGCGGGGCTGAAGGATGAAGGCAAAAGAGCGCCTTGATGTTGTGCTGCACGAACGCGGGCTTGCGCCCAGCCGGGAAAAAGCCCGCGCCATGATTATGGCGGGCGAGGTGCTGGTGGACGGCCATGTCGTGAACAAGCCCGGCACGCGCGTGGCGACACAGAGCCAGCTTGACGTAAAAGCCAAACCGCGCTTTGTCAGCCGGGGCGGGGACAAGCTGGCGGGCGCGCTGGACGATTTCGCGCTGGACGTGACAGGCCGCCTGTGCGCGGATGTCGGGGCCAGCACGGGCGGCTTTACCGACTGTTTGCTGCAATATGGCGCGGCGCGGGTTTATGCCATTGATGTAGGCTACGGCCAGCTTGATTACACGCTGCGCCAGGACGCGCGGGTGATCGTCATGGAACGCACCAACGCCCGCCATGTCGAAAAGCTGGCCGAGTCAGTCAACCTCGTCGTCATAGATGCGTCGTTTATCTCGCTGCGCCTGCTCCTGCCTGTTGTCAAAGGCTGGCTTACGCCGCAGGCTGATCTTGTCGCGCTGATTAAGCCGCAGTTCGAGGCAGGCAAGGACGACGTTGGCAAAGGCGGCGTGGTCAAGGATCAGGCGGTGCATCGCCGGGTGCTGATCGAAATCCTGACATTCGCTGGCGCACAGGGCTTTACCCTACGCGGCCTGACAACTTCGCGCCTCAAAGGGCCTGCTGGCAACACCGAGTTTCTCGTCTGGTTAGGCTGGGGCAGCGGGGGAGAAAACGCGCCATCCATAGAAGTTCTTATTGATTCCGTGCTGCCCGCTTAACCAGCATACACTTTCTACCCGCAAGCCCGTATAATACTCACACTATTCAATAACCGAAATGCCTACAATGAAACGCGAAAACATCCGTAATTTTTCGATTATTGCCCACGTAGATCATGGCAAAAGCACCCTTGCGGATCGTCTGCTCCAGTTGACGAATACCGTCAGCGCGCGTGAGATGCAGGAACAGCTTCTTGATAACATGGACCTGGAACGTGAGCGCGGGGTCACTATTAAAGCCTCCGCAGTTCGCATGAATTATCAGGCCAAAGATGGGCAGGAATACGTCATCAATCTGATTGACACCCCCGGCCACGTAGACTTCACCTACGAGGTTAGCCGGGCGCTTCAGGCCTGCGAAGGCGCGGTACTGGTGGTGGATGCCAGTCAGGGCATCGAAGCCCAGACGCTTTCCAACGTCTATCTGGCGCTGGAACAGGACCTTGAACTCATCCCGGTCATTAACAAGATTGACCTGCCTGCCGCCCGCCCGGACGACATCGCCAAAGATGTCGAGGATTTACTGGGCATTGACGAGAGCGAGATGCTGCGGATTTCGGCCAAAAGCGGCATTGGCGTGCAGGATGTGCTGGAAGCGGTGATCGAAAAAGTGCCTCCGCCCACAGGTGATCCCGAAGCGCCGCTGCGGGCGCTGGTTTTCGACTCGCATTATGACGCTTACAAAGGGGTCGTGGCTTATGTCCGCGTGGTGGATGGCAAGGTCGGCAGGCGCGACCAGTTGCAGCTTATAGCGACAGGGGCGCGTTTCGAGCCTGTTGAACTGGGCATCTTCAACCCGGCCATGCAGCCGATTGAGGAACTGGGGGCTGGCGAAGTCGGTTATATCGCAACCGGGTTGAAAACGGTGCGCGAGTGTCGCGTTGGTGACACGATCACACTCGCCAGCGGTGGCGCACAAACGCCCCTGCCCGGTTACAAGCAGGTCAAGCCGATGGTCTTTGCTGGCATCTACCCAACCAACAACGACGAATATTCTGAACTGCGCGACGCGCTGGAAAAACTGCAACTGAATGACGCTTCCCTCGTCTACGAGCCAGAAACCTCTCAGGCGCTTAATTTCGGCTTCCGTGTCGGCTTCCTCGGCCTGTTCCACATGGAAATCGTGCAGGAACGGCTGGAACGCGAGTATGATCTGGACATCCTCGCTACCGCCCCCAGCGTGGAGTATCAGGTCGTGCTGCGTAATGGCGAGACCATCACCATTGACAGCCCGGCGCAGCTTCCAGACGAAAGCACCATTGAGGAAATCCGCGAACCGTGGATGAAAATTCAGGTCTATACACCACAGGCGTACATCGGCGCGATTATGGACCTGGTTATCAAGAAGCACGGCGAATACGAGAACACCGAGTATCTGGACTCTTCGCGCGTGATGCTGCATTACCGCATCCCGTTGTCCGAGATCATCATTGATTTTTACGACCGCCTGAAAAGCGTCACCCGGGGTTATGCCAGCCTCGATTACCAGTTCGATGACTACCGCCCCGGCGATCTGGTCAAGCTGGATGTGCTGGTGAACAATGAACCGGTAGACGCGCTGGCGCTGATCGTCCACCGGGATGATGCTTATCACAAAGGCCAGAAACTGGTGAGCAAGCTGAAGGAACTCATTCCCCGGCAGATGTTCGTGGTGCCTATTCAGGCCGCCACAGGCAAACGCATCATCTCACGCGCCAACGTGAGCGCCATACGTAAGGACGTGCTTGCCAAGTGCTACGGCGGCGACATTACCCGCAAGAAGAAGCTGCTGGAAAAGCAGAAAAAGGGTAAAAAGCGCATGAAGATGATCGGCTCGGTAGAAGTGCCGCAGGAAGCGTTTATGGCGCTCCTCAGCCTTGACGAAGACTGAGCCACTGCTGAATCACGCGCATGTGGTCACGGGGAAGCTGGGCATCACCCACCAGATGCTCGATCACTGCTTCCAGACGCAGCAGGCTGTGAACGGGGATGTCATGCACCCGCCCGACTTCCCCCACAGCCACAACCGCCACAATCACCTGTATGTTTAACCCCACCTGCCGCGCGCCAGTGATAAATGGCTGGTGGTCGGTCTGGCCGTCAAGCACGTTCACGACCAGCGCGGCAGGATGGCCTATATCGTAAGCTCCCACCAGATCATGCACTGGTGCTGCCCCGCCGCCCCGGCTGTAAACCAGCGGCACCTGCGTTTGCAGCGCCAGCGCCACGCCGAACGGCAGCGCGTCCGGCGTGCAGACCAGACGGCTCATCTCCGCCGTTAGGGGTGCCGCCTGCGCGGCGACTGCTGCCAGAATATCGGGATACGCGGGCAGCAGTTCCATGTTGAGGCGATACGGCGCGGCCTCTGCGCTGAAGATACCGAATTGCAGCAGGCCGCTTTCCATAAACAGCGGGATAAGCTCATTCATCGCGCATTCTTTCCAATGCTGCCTGCACCGCGTCCGTGAAGTGGTCATCATGCCCGGCGTAAAGCACTTTTTCGTCAGCCAACCGCAGGCTGAGGACGCTGCCCTCGCCTGTCGGGTAGGTAAACACACGCTCATCTGTCCAGTATACGCCGTGAACATGATGGCTGCCGCGCGTTCCTCGCTGCACGACAAACGCGCCATGCTCCGGCTGCGCCAGATACGCCGCTAAATGCACAGCGTCAACCAGCGTCACCGCGTCACAGTTGAAGGCTTGCTCAAAGGCCACCACGCTGTACCCCGCCCTGGCGAACGGCCCGTGCAGGATGGTGATAAGGTCGGGTCTGGCAAAGGGGATTGTCCGCTCCAGCGCAATCGCCCCCGCCGCCCCCAGCGCCAGATACGCCGCCAGATCAAACACATAGCCACACACAAGGTCGCGCGTGGCCTCGATAATCGCCCTGCCATACGGCAAAAAGGGATCATCGTAACGCTGCATCGGCAGGGGCAGCCTCGTCAGGCGCGGCGCAATTAGCAGGAGAATATCGCTTTGGCTGGCCTGTTGGACGGCTTTAAGTCTGTCGGGAAAATGCAGAGACATGAATAACGCCTGTGCCTACCCTTTTTGTAACATTTGCCATGCCCGCGCCATCGCCCATGTGCTTGTCCACGCATTGGCAACATCGGCCTGCCCGCCAAACCCGTAAGTGCGGGAACTGGTTTGCCCGGCAGCGTAGACAGCAATAGCAGTACCCACATCCTGATCAGAATGATCCTCAATCTGATGCGGGTTGCTGACCACAGCAATACCAACCGTCGCGCCAGAGTCACTGGCGATTTTTTCCGCCGCCTTCAGGGCAATATCGCGTAATGACATCGCCTCATTCGCGCCAAGCGCCCTGAGCAGTTCGTCCGGCTCGCTGTAAGTCTGCTCGCTGACCATAACCGCTGTATAGTCCGGCACCTGTCGCAGCCGCTTGCTAACCGCCTCGCCGATGCCTGCTTCGCAAAGCGCCAGCGTCGCCCCTGTCTCACGCATCCGGCTCATCAGCGCGTCTTCGATGGTTTCCTTGTTCGTGCCGAAGATATAATCGCCAATGCGCTGGCGCAGTTCGGCTTCCACCTCGGCGATCATCTTATCGGCCTCTTCCACAGTATCGGCTTTAGCCGTAATCCGCACATCCACGATTCCGCTGTGGGCGGCCAGCCCTACGGTTGGGTTACTGGCCTCCAGCAGATCAACGCCGATCAGGTCATCCAGCGCGCTCTCGCCAATGCCCGCCGTCCGCAGGATATGCGCCTTGATGAGGCCAAGCTGATAGCGCTTACGCAGAAAGGGAATCACATGCTCGGCCATCAGAAACTTCATTTCGCGCGGGACACCCGGCAGGCTGATGACCTGTTTCCCCTCGTGTTCAACAATAAAACATGGGGCTGTTCCCACCGCGTTTTCGATGAGAATAGCGTCCTCAGGCAGATAAGCCTGCCGGCGGTTATTCTCGGTCATGGCAGACCGCAAGCCGGTAAACCGCTCCGCGATTTTATCAAGAAGCTCCTGATGAAAGACCAGCTTTCGCCCGGTGGCCGCTGCCACGCCCTGCCGTGTCATGTCGTCCACCGTTGGCCCCAGGCCGCCGCTGGTGATGACTACCTGCGCGCGCCCCAGCGCAATCTTAATCGCGTCCGTAATACGCTGCTCGTTATCGCCAACAGAGGTCATGAAGTACAGGTTGATGCCAACATCGCGCAGGCAGCGCGCGATATGCACGGAATTGGTGTCTGTAATTTCACCCAGCAGAATTTCCGTGCCAATACTGATGATTTCGGCATTAATGTTTTCAGCCATACATTCCTGCTTTACAGAAAATGATAAATCCATAACCTACTGGCGCATTGTAACATCTCTCTCATCACTTGCGTACTTCCAGAAAAACCAGCAAATTCATCTCATGAGTTTTTGGCAAATTTGAAAATCCTATTTATAATCCCCTCCGTGAAACGGTTTTCTGCACATAGCAACATATTTGTGCAATTTCACTAAATAATAAACACATATAACACTATTTTGGACGCTGCCCATAACTTTATGGAGGTTTTCCTGTGGCAAGTGTGACATACAAAAACGTTCACAAGTCCTTTGGCAACACAGTTGTTATCAAGGACATGAGTCTTGAAATTGAGGACAAGGAATTCCTTGTATTTGTCGGCCCTTCGGGGTGCGGCAAGTCTACCAGCCTGCGTATGCTGGCCGGCCTCGAGGAAGTAACTTCAGGGGAAATCTGGATTGGTGACCGCATGGTCAACAATGTTGCCCCAAAAGACCGCGATGTGGCGATGGTGTTCCAGAGCTACGCGCTGTACCCGCACATGACGGTTTACGACAACATGGCCTTTGGTCTGCGTCTGCGTAAAACACCAAAGCACGAAATTGACCGCCGGGTGCGTGAAGCGGCCAAGAGCCTCGGCCTGATTGACGAGGCCAAAGGCGTGAACCTGCTCGACCGCCGCCCGCGCCAGCTTTCCGGTGGTCAGCGCCAGCGCGTCGCGGTAGGCCGCGCCATCGTGCGCGAACCTGCCGTGTTCCTGCTCGACGAGCCGCTGTCCAACCTGGACGCGAAGCTGCGTGTACAGTCTCGCGCCGAAATTTCCAAGCTGCACCAGCGCCTTGAGACGACCTTCATCTATGTGACCCATGACCAGGTAGAAGCCATGACCATGGGAACCCGCATCTGCGTGCTGAACGAAGGTGACATCCAGCAGGTAGACACGCCGCAGAATCTGTACAGCAACCCGCGCAACATCTTTGTCGCTGGTTTCATCGGCAGCCCCTCGATGAACTTCTTCGATGGTGTGGTCAAAGCCAGCGGTGATGATCTGGTGGTGGATGTCGGTGCCTTCCAGATTACCGTCCCGCCGCAGAGCGCTGCCCCCTACCGCCAGTACGCTGGCCGTGATGTTATTCTGGGCGTGCGTCCTGAAGACATCCACGACACGAATTTCCGCCCGGCGGGCATCACCCCCGCGCTGGTGGAAGCCAACGTGGAAGTCGTAGAGCAGATGGGTAACGAAGTTGTCGTTTACCTGAACGAAGGCGGGACGAGCTTTATCGCCCGTATGGATCCGCGTACCCAGTCGCATGTTGGCGGGCGCATAATGACCGCCTTTGCGCTGGATAACATTCACCTGTTTGATGCCAACACCAAGCTGTCGCTGGCCTACGACTACAAAATGGACGAGTCCAGCCAGGCCCGGCAGGCTGTTTAAGCGGTCTTACCAACAAATTTCCAATGCGTTCTTCAAAGCCACCTTGTCAACAGGTGGCTTTGTTTTCCCCTTAAAAGCAGCTTTTATCATTAACGTTCGATAATTAACCGCCCTGTGCCCCCCTGATAGACAGATTGGCTATAAGTTTCATTTGTTTCTTTTACATTCGGCTGTTTATAATGGGCATATTCATCATTACCGTTTTCTAACAAAAGGAACCGCCTTCATTGAGGCTTACAATCTACACCGAACTCAGTCTTTTTGATGAACTCCGGGCGGAGTGGAATGATCTGGTGCAGCGCAGCACCAGCAACCGCATTTTCAGCACGTGGGAGTGGAAAACTACGTGGTGGAAGGCCTACCAACCGGGGCAGCTATGGGTGATAGCCTGTCGTGATGATGACGACCGGCTTGTTGGTTTAGCGCCCTGGTTTGTGAAGGAAACTTCGGAACGAGGGCGTGTTGTTTCTACCATAGGCTGCAAAGAAGTCACCGACTATCTTGATGTCATTGTGGATAGTGAGCGTGTCCATGAGGTTGTAGGCTGTCTGGTCGAATCCCTGCTTGAGCATACCGATGAGTTCGACCGCCTTGAGCTGTGCAATATCCCTGAAGACTCCACCAGTTACCAACTGCTGCCGCAGGTTCTGGAAAAGTACGGCTTCAGTACCAGGCTCACACCCGAGGATGTCTGCCCCGTCATCCAGCTTCCGGCCACATGGGAAGACTACCTCAACCAGCTTGACAAGAAAAACCGCCACGAACTGCGTCGTAAGATACGCCGTTCACAGGGGGTCAATAACGATACAGACTGGTACATCGTGGACGAAACGCACGACATCCATGAAGAAGTCGAGCGCTTTCTTGAGTTGATGGCCGCCAGCGACCCGGCTAAAAAAGCCTTCCTGCAAGACCCGGAAAATGTGACATTTTTTAAGAGCATCGCCCCTGTGTTGCAGGCAAAAGGCTGGTTACAGCTTAGTTTTCTGGTTGTGGATGACGCGCGGGCTGCCGCTTACCTGAACTTTGATTACAACGGTCACATTCTGGTTTATAACTCCGGCCTGCAGCCAGAAGCCTACGCCCACCTCAGCCCCGGCATCGTCCTGCTGGCGCATAACATCCGCCATGCGATTGAAACCGGCCATCAGGTTTTCGATTTCCTGCAAGGGGACGAGGTGTACAAGTATCGTATGGGTGGGCAGGATACCCATGTCTATAATCTGGAAGTAATGAAAAGGGAGCTTAGCGATTTCTGATGAACGTCCAGCGCCTCGCCATGTTAAGCGTCCATACCAGCCCACTTGCGCCGATGGGTGGCAAAAAAACCGGGGGTATGAACATCTATATTCGCAAACTGGCGCAGGAATTTGGGCGGCGTGGTATCGCTGTGGATATTTATACCCGCCGTATCTCGCCAAACACCCCGGAAATAGACACATCACTTGGCGAGAACATCCGCGTGATTCAGATCACCGCAGGCGGCGCGCATCCGCTGAACCCGGACGATGTATACCCCCACCTCTCACAATTTACCGCTGGCATTCTCGCCTTCTGTACACGACAGGCTGTTCAGTATGATCTGGTTTACAGTCATTACTGGTTAAGCGGCTGGGTGGCCTATAAGCTCAATGAGGTGTGGGGAACACCTTTTGTCCACATGTATCACACGCTCGGCCACATGAAAAACCGGATTATGCCGGGGCAAAAAACCCTGCTGCCAGATGTGCGTACCAATGTCGAAACACAGATCACTCGCTGGGCGAACCGCATCGTCGCGGCTACCCCGGCAGAACACGCCCAACTGCTCTGGCTGTACCGGGCAGACCGCCGCAAGATTGCCATCGCCTCACCGGGGGTTGATCTTCAGCATTTTCGGCCAATGCCTGCTGAACTGGCAAAATCGCGGATCGGCCTGTCGCCAGAGAAGCATATGCTGCTGTTTGTGGGGCGCATCGAGCCGTTAAAAGCGGTGGATACCATCATCCACGCGCTCGACGTTATCCGCCAGCACAGGCCGCATCTGCTGGAAAACCTGACGTTTAAGATCATCGGTGGCGACCCCGGCGACCCTAACGATGCTGAGATGACACGTCTGCGCCAGATGGTCGCTGAGCTTCAGCTTGAACCGTTTGTAGAGTTTCTGGGCGCGAAAGACCAGACGCAGCTACCCTACTACTACGCCGCAGCGATGGCTGTGACTATGCCTTCGGATTATGAGTCTTTCGGGATGGTCGCGCTGGAGGCGATGGCTTCGGGAACGCCTGTGATCGCTTCAGAGGTCGGCGGGCTGGCCTTTCTGGTGCGCGATGGTCAGACCGGCTTCCTTGTCCCGGTGCGAGACCCGCACGCGCTGGCGAAGCGC
This sequence comes from uncultured Anaerolineaceae bacterium, assembly GCA_964548765.1. Taxonomy (GTDB): domain Bacteria; phylum Chloroflexota; class Anaerolineae; order Aggregatilineales; family Phototrophicaceae; genus JAIOHN01. The sequence goes on along the minus strand of CAZJSU010000067.1, from coordinate 720 downwards.
ATTACATGGCTGCTGCAACACCCTGAAAAGCAGCAGCAAATGCGCCAGGCCGCAGCGGACCTGGCGCAGCAGTATGCCTGGTCAGAGGTCGCCAGCCAACTACTGGTAATCTTCGAGGAAGTGCTGGCAGAGCGGCGTGTCAGCCGCCATAAGAGTTAGGAATATCCATCACTGTGGCGACGACGTAAGGATCGTGTTCCTGAATTTCCAGCGCTTCATCCTCGGTAAGAAGATTCTGCCCCTTGTAGTAAAGCACGTCGTTAAAGCCGTCGTAACGATAACGGCGGCTGACCCACCCGTACAGGTTGTGCTGGAAAGCCACATTAAACTGTACCGCTTCATCTTCCGCAATGATCTTCTGGTCAATAATCCACGCTGGCGCATACTGCTCAATATGCGGCTTGACCTTTGCGTCGCGTTTCTTTAACAGTTCATCTACAGACATTAAACTTCTCTCCGCAGGAATTAACCAGTGCAACAGACTCTTATTGTAGCGGTTGTGCTATCCCTCCGGCAACCTGAGATCACTGGATGGTCATAAACCGAGCAGGGCTACCGGAACCGAAGATCATAAACTGTTGTCCCCTAATTCACCTCGCCGCCATCGAAGTCCTCCAGCACCGGATTACCCACAGTCGTCGAAAGCCCGATGTAGCCGCCGCTGGTGGCATAACCCGTCTCATAGGACACCTCCATCGCTCCTGCCCCCCACCCGCTGGC
>CAZJSU010000066.1:21380-24874 GCA_964548765.1 uncultured Anaerolineaceae bacterium | reverse complement strand
CATCGCGTCCGTAACAGAAAACACCAGCCAAATATATCCAGTAACCATGTATTACGGCACAACGTCCGCTGGCGGATGTTTACGGCAGCAATCAAAGCAAAAGGCGGGCTAAACAGGCGCATTACAGCCGCCCGAAGCCCGCCTGAAGGCATGATGCAGATGAAGCGTCAGATGCCCACGTCGCGCCGCTGGAACGCCCACACACCGCCCATAACCAGCAGCAGCGTCACGACCAGCAGGCCGACGATGTTTATCAGCGCCAGACCGTGCTGCATCACCCCGTTATTGTCGTAGTAGTAAAAGAACGACAGCCGCGCGATCTGGCCTGCGATAGAGCCGCTGGCCGCGCTGCCGATCACGTTCAGAAAATAGCTGACAATCACAAACCCGGCGGCGATGGCGGTCGCCACGTTCCGGTTACGAATCACGGCTGTGGTAAAGATCGTTACCGCCATCATCAGCAGCATACTGGGCAGGATGTTCAGGCTGCCCTCTAACAAGCGCCCGGTATCCACTTCCAGCGACGAGAATTGCAGCCCGCCGACCAGCCCTACAAACCCCATGAGGACAACCCCCACTGACAGCAGCGCGTAAGCGGCAAAACGCTCGATGATGACGCGCCAGCGCGGCAGCGGCAGGCTGAGCAGCACATCCATGATGCCCTGATCTTCTTCACTGGCGATCACGCTCAACCCGCTAACCACCGCGTAAACCGCCAGAATGAGCAGGATGTAACCAAAAAAGCCAAAGCTGATAAACCCGGCAGGGGTCGCCATAAAGCTCATATCCTCGCCCACGCCGAAGACCTGCAGCATCGCGGGCGGAAAAGTTTCCATCAACGCGGTGTACTGTTCGAGCGCGTCCACGTCCGGGATAATGGCGGTGGCGTAAACGCCATAAATCAGCAGGCCAATCCCCCATATCAAAGCCGAACGCAGCCCACGCCTGAAAGTATGCGTAAAGAGGACACCGCTCATGAATTCACCTGCGCTTTCTGTACAAAGGCATTCACTGGCGCTTCATCGCCGCCGTAAAACGCCAGAAAAATCTCTTCCAGCGAGGGTTCTTCAACCCGAATATCCACCACATACTGGTCGCTGAGCGCGCGCAGCAGGGGGTCGAAGTCGCCGTTAAGCTGGAAGCGCAGCGTATGATTAAACACACTGATCTCGCTCACGCCCGGCAGCCCTTCGATAAGGCGTGGGGGGACAGGCTCGTTAAAGCGCAGCGTCACCCAGCGGAACCTGGCCCGCGTCAGGCTGTCTACCCGCTCGACCGCTTTCAACTCACCGCCGCGCAGGATGCCCACCCGGTCACAGATGGCCTGTACCTCACTCAGCACGTGTGATGAGAGGAACACCGTGCGCCCTTCATCGCGCACTTCGCGCATCATCTGGTTAAAGACCTGCTGCATCAGCGGGTCGAGGCCGCTGGTCGGCTCGTCCAGCAGCAGCAGCGGCGGGCGGTTCATGAGCGCCAGCACGAGGCCGAGCTTGCGTTTATTGCCTGTCGAGTAGGCTTTCACCCGCAGGCGCATGTCCAGTTCCAGCCGTTCGGCAAGCTGGCGCACGTAAGCGTTATCCACCCCGCCCCGGATGCGCCCGATATAAGCCACGACCTGCTCCCCGGTCAGGTTACGCCACAGGTTGAGTTCACCGGGCAGGAAGCCGATCTGGTGATGCAGCTTTACGCTGTCGGCCTGCGCGTCCATGTCGAGGACGGTCGCGCGGCCTGCTGTCGGGCGGATGAGGTCGAGCAGCAGGCGCAGTGTGGTGGTCTTCCCCGCGCCATTCGGCCCCAAGTAGCCGAAGATTTCGCCCTGCTGGACTTCCAGATCAAGCCCGTTCAGCGCCCTCACTTCCCGCTGGCGCGAGGCGTATATTTTAGTCAGGTTCTGTGTTCTAATCACCGGAGTCACATCCTGCCCCTTTCCTTACGAATAAACCGCTGGCACATGCTCGCGCAAAAATTCCAGCAGTAAGCGGTTAAAAAAGGCCGGGTTATCCTGATTGGCGTTGTGGCCCGCGTCAGGAATAACCACATAACGCACATCCGGCTCGTAGGCGGCCCACTTCGGCGCGTCACGGCGGATCGTCCCGGTGTTATCCTGATCGCCGTGCGTCAGCAGCAGCGGCACACGAATGTGATGACCGGGGATGCCCTCGCGGCTCACGGTCAGCGTGACCGCCTTCCAGATGGCGAGAAACTCTTTCCGCGAAAGCTGGCTGACTGTCCGGCGGGCATAATCACGCACGGCGGGCTGGATCGCGGTGTTCCGCGCCACCGTTTCTATAAGATGGGCATACGGCCACACGTTGAACAGCGGCAGGGTCGCTTTTAACGTCCACACATCCAGTCGGGAGTAAGGCAGCGCGATACTGGTAGCGCCGATGATGACGATCGCCCGCGCCCGCTGTGGATAGCGCAGGTAAAACTGCTGCGCGATATACCCACCCATGGACTGCCCAACCAGCGCGGCCTGCTCCACGCCCAGATGATCGAGTATCGCCAGCAGATCGTCGGCACAGTCGCCCAGGTCAAAGTCACCAGCAGCCGGGCGCGACTTCCCATGACTGCGCGCATCCCAGACCAGCACGCGGTATTCACCCAGCAGCACGACGATCTGTTCCTCGAACATCCGGTGATCCATAGTCGCGCCGTGCAGCAGGGCGACCAACGGGCGATCTGCTGCCCCGCCTAGCCAGTAATGCAGGCGACAGCCGGGGCGCGGCAAGGTGTGTTCTGTGAGTTTATCCAATGGTTGCATCATCTGTTTCTCACTGGGGTGGCTTCGGGCGGCTCTCGAACGCATCCAGAAAGTCATGAATCTCGGCCATAATGCCGGCGATCACCTGCTTGCCTGCTTCGCTGTCGCCGCCGTCTTCCGGGGTCAGCAGGCGGTCAAGCATCTCTGCCAGAATATCCAGCGCGTCCTCGATCGGCGGTTCTTCCTGCGTGATCTCATCCAGCCGCAAAAACCCGTACTGCATACTGTTGAGCAGAAAGCCGACCGCCTCGATGTTCAGATCATGGCGGATCACCCCGGCGGCTTGCAGGCGCATCAGAAACAGGCGCGACATAGAAAAACGCTCCTCAACGAAGCCGTCCATCTCTGGCCGTTTCAAAAAGCCCCCCAACACATTTCGATCACGGGTGATGAGCGCCATCACAAAAGCGTTCTCGCGCATCAGCAGTACGCCATGACGGTAAAGGTTGGCGAAGGTGCCGCCCGCCGGGTCTTCTGCCACCCGTGCCAGCCAGTCGTAAGTAAACTGGCGCGCCTGATGCCACAACACCGCGCCGAACAGGTCCTCTTTCGTCTTCCAGCGCAGGTAAAGCGTGCTTTTGGCGACCCCTGCCTCCCGCGCAATATCGCCCAACGTGCTTTTGTCATAACCGTAATGACCAAACACATGGGCGGCGGCGGTTAAGATGCGCGTTTCGATCTGGTTCTGGCTTTGTGGAAGTACAGGGGGCATCAGCGCCTGCCAGTC
>CAZJSU010000066.1:0-21280 GCA_964548765.1 uncultured Anaerolineaceae bacterium | reverse complement strand
GTCAAATCGTAGCGCACATGACAAATCCTGTGACCCCCAGAAATTGGGGGTTCACTTGGTTTCTGTTGAGGTTTTGTGTTTGTGACGGACGCGATGGATCGCGTCCCTACGATTTATACGCGCTATTATCCGAGCGCTGCCAGCGCCGCCGCAGCGGCTTCATAATCAGGGTCGGCCTCCAGCACCTGCTCGTACCACTGCTGCGCTTTATCCACCTCGCCCGCTTGCAAATAGGTGTTGCCGATCAGCATCAGCACATCCAGATTGGAATTGTTCGGGGAAAGCGTCTGCGCGGTATCCCACGCATAGGCCGCCAGCAGGGCGTTACCCTGCTCCTGCCGGTAGCGGCCCCATGTGTACAACTCATCGGTCATCTGCGCGGTGTCGTCCAGCAGGCGCAGCGTCTCGGCGGCTTTCCCCGTCTCGCCCACCCAGACATACGCCAGCCCAAGCCCTTTAATGGCCGCCGGGTTCTGCGGCTCGCGGGCAAACGCCGCTTCCAGCGGCGCGACCGCTTCTTCAAACTGCTCCAGCTTCACGTCCAGATTGCCCAGACGGCGATTAGGGTTGGCGAGGCTGCCGTCGGTCGCCAGCGCGTTTTCATACCACCCCTGCGCGGCAAGGTAGAGTTCGATGCGCTGGTCATTCGTCAGGTTCGGGGTCAGTTCGCCGCGCGTCTCGGTCAGCGCGCCCATGTTGGTGTTCCACGCGGCCAGCAGCGGACGGTTGAAGATGACCATCAGCGCGACCAGCGCCAGCGCCCCGGCCACAGGCACGATTCTGGGGAAGTATGTCAGCTTGACTTCGCGCGATTCCCAGAACGCCTTTTGCAGCGTCACCCGCCCCAGCGCCACCGCCAGCCCCAGCAGCAGGAACAGCAGCCCCATCATCCACCAGCCCTCGATGTACTGGCGGGCATCGAACAGGCCGTGCAGCAGCGTCGCTGTCACCCCCAGCCACAGGCCATGAAACAGGCGGCGCGGGGTGCTGGAACGGTTCACCCGATAGACGAAAAGATAAAACGTGACCACAATCCCGGTGAAGGCCATCAGACCGGGCAGTCCCTGATTCATCCATGCCGCCAGCGGCAGGTTATGGGTATAGGTGAGGAACGGCACCGGAATCAGCAGGCCGTAGCGCGAGTAGATGAGGGAAAACGTGTCGCCCAGCCCGATACCCGTAAAGGCGTAATCGCTGGCGACATACAGCGTGTTACGATACAGCGCCAGACGATCACTGACCCACGCCAGCGAATCACCCACAATGGCGATGTGCTGCGGCAAAACCAGCAGCGCGACGACCAGCAGCAGCGCGATCACCAGCCCGGCGATCAGGGCATACCAACGCGGCAGGCGCGTAATGAGAAAGATCACCAGCGTCCCCACCAGCGCCAGCAGCGCCCCGCGTGAAAAACTGAGCAGCAGCGCGTAGGCCATCACCAGCGTACACAGCGCCCATACCACCTGCTGCCAGCGCACCCGGCTGGTGATCGCCAGCACGATTCCCAAGGGGATCAACCCTTCCAGAAAGGTTGCGGCGGCGTTGGGGTGCAGGTCGTAACTGCTCACCTGTGGCAGCAGCGTCGTCAGCGCCCCCAAACGCTGGATGATCCCCGGCATCTCGATATAGTCCTGATAGCCGTACTGGCCGATAAACAGCAGCGCGAAGACCGTGCCTGCCAGCAGCAGCGCAAGGCTTAAATTACGCGCGTGTTCCCATGAACGGACGAAATAGGCGGCGGCGAAATACAGGACAGCGCTCAAAAGAAGCGCCGCCAGTATGGGGTATCCGAGGGTGCGGTCATAGGACGGGAATATCCCCAGCACCCCGCTAAGAGCAAAAAGCAGCACAAAAATATCTATCGGCAGCGAAAGACGGCGCAAAGTATACATCTTATCCCCCACTTGCTATCCTGATTAGAAACAGGTACGCCAGAATTTATCGCAAAACGACCTAACCTGTGCCTAACACCCTGCAAATCCGCTGCGCGGCATCATAAGCCCCCCACAAAAGCCGCGCTATTGGGTATCATTACCCTTTGTAAAGCACCGTACATAAAGGATGCTGTCATGTCCAACCCTGAACTCCGTCAAACACTGGAAGCCCTGCTGCAACAACTGGAAAACGCCAACCTGGACGATGCCGAAAAGCAGGCCGTGCTGGATGACCTGCGCGTGGCGCTGCGCCGACGGCTGGCGGACGAGGAAGAAGAAGAACAGGATAATCTGGTGGAACGCTTGCAGTATTCGGTTGTGTATTTCGAGGTCACGAATCCCGAGCTGACCAGCGTTCTCACGGCGGCCATCAACATCCTCAGCACCGCCGGGATTTAGGCCGATGCTGCGTTTCGCCATTCAGGAGATGATGCTGCCGGGGCGCGGGCTGGCCGAAAAGCTGGAACACGCCGCGCGCCTCGGTTTTACCGGTGTCGAGTTCGACGCGGGCGGCCTTACCGAGCGCATCCCGGAAGTGGTGGACGCGCTGGCGCAGACGGGCATGGTCGCGGCGGCAGTCCACATGGGGCGGCGCGATGGCTACCTCGCGCCTCATCTGGCAGAGCGCGAAGCCGCGATCAGCGCGCTGCGGCAGGCGATGGCCGACGCGGTGGATATTGGCGCGGCGCATGTGGTCTTTGTGCCGCATTACGGCCAGACGCGAATGCCCGACCTCACGCCGTACCGCGCGCCTGTCGAACTGGAAGCGGAGATGATGGTCTGGCTGCTGCGAACCGTGTCTGACCTCGCTTACGCGATGGGCGTGGAACTGGACATGCTGCCGCTGAACCGCTACGAAACCTACTTCATGAACCGTCTGGAGCAGGCCGCGCTGTTCCGGCGCAAGATCAAGGATCACCCGCACGTCAAAATCGCGGCCAACTGCTTTCACATGGCGCTGGAGGAGGCCGATCTCATCGCCGCGTTAAAGGCACATGCTTCGCACATCGGTTACTTTCAGGTGGCCGACCATAACTGCCGCCTGCCCGGTCAGGGGATGATAAACTTCGCAGCGGTGGCGGCTGTGCTGCGTGAGGCGGCTTATGAGGGATGGGTTACTTACGCCTGTGAACCGGGCAGCGGGGGACAGGCCGCCCGGCTGATGCAAGACCTGCCCGCCAGCGTGACATATCTGCGGCAGGCAGGCTTTTAGCGCCGCGCTTAAAGCTCGCCCTCGTCCAGCAGCGGCAGCAGGTACAGCACCGGTTCCTCGTAAGGGTGCGCGGCACGGATCGCCGCCACAACTGCACGCGCCCGTTCTCGTGGGCAGAACGTCTCCACCCGCACCTCTGGCACAGTGTTGACCGCTTCACGCTCGCCCACCGCCGGGTTCGCGCTACTGCCCGGCTTAAAGCGCCCTGTCCCCTCGCTGGTATACGAGCAGTGTGTGTATTCGCCGATCTCGCCCGCGCCCGCCTCGGCCATGGCGTTCAGCACCGCGTCTAAATGCGTGGGCGGCACTGCAAAGACGATCATCAAACGCTGGCTCATGACAGCACCTCGCTGACCACGCCGCAGCCCTGCGTGAGGATTTCCAGTTCCCACAACTGATGCTGGAAGGTCTGCAACCACTCGGTAAAGGTCACGGGGTCGAGGTTGCGATAGAAGACCGTCAGCGCGATCGGCTGGCCGTCCAGCGGCGCGGCGTAATAAGCGGCGGTCAGGATGCCCGGCAGCGTGCCGCCCTTAGTGCCGAGCGTTTCAAATTCTGCCTGATTAGCCGGGAAATCCATCGGCCATTCCAGCAGGTCACGCGCGATCTGGCTGGCTTCTTCGCCCAGCGCCTCGCCACTATAGATAGCGGCCATTACATCCGCCAGCATCCGGGGGCTGGCGCGGTTGCCGAAGTTGCTGAAGTAAGCCAACTGCTGCGAAACAGGCGGCATCTCCGCCGGGGTATACGCCAGCAGCGCCTCGCGCCACGCCGCATCATTGAGGAATAGCTGGTGCAGGCGTTCACTTTCGGCGGCATAAGCCTCCTGCGTCAGTGTTTCAGGGGTGGCGAAGCCGGTTTCATGATTGCTGAATGTCAGGAAATGGCCGATCACATCCTCCGGCAGGTGCATGTCGGGGATGCCGAGACGGGTGTAAAGATCGGGGAAGCCCGCCGTGCCGACCCGTTCCAGCAGGTAATCCGCCGCCGCGTTGGAGCTGTAACGGATCATGCCATAGGCAACGTCGTGCAGGCTGACCGTATCGTCCTCGATCTGCGCGTCGGTTTGCAGCCACAGGTCATGCGCGCCGCCGTCGGTGCCGGGCAGGTAATAGGCGTTCAGGTCGGCCAGCGGCACGCGCGCCTCCGGGTTCAGCCGTCCATCAGCCACCTGCACCGCGTACTCGGCCAGCACCAGCACCTTGTAGACCGAGGCCAGCGGGAACGGCTCATCCGCGTTGTGATACACGCCGCTTTGCGGGTCGCCTATCGGGTAACAGGCGATGCCCACCTGTGCCGGATGCGCGGCGACATAGGCCCGCACCGGGGCAACCGGGTCGGCTTCCTGCGCCAGCGCTGGCACGGCGCACAACAGTAAAAGCAGGACAGGCAACATCCACTGTGTTCTTCTCATGATTTATCCTCCTGAATCGAGTGTTGCAGATCGGCCATTTGCTTCCAGTACCGCGCCAGCGCCTCCCTGCCCTGCGCGGTGATCTGGTAGCGGGTGGCGGGCAGTTTGCCCTTAAAGAACTTGGTGATTTGCACGTAACCCGCGTCTTCCAGCTTCGAGGCCTGGCGGCTGAGGTTGCCTTTGGTCAGGCCGGTGGTGGTCAGCAGGAAGTTAAAGTCTGCCCATTCCACCTTGCTCAGCACGCCCAGCACGACCAGCCGCGCGGGTTCGTGGACGGTGCGGTCAATATCCAGCGCCTGCTGAATATCGCTGTAGTCCGGGTCTTCACCAGCCATCTATGACCTGCCTTCCTGAAGCTGCTGCGACAGGGCAAGGAAGCGGCGGTGTTCGCTGATGCCGAGGGGGATTAAGGCCAGCGCGCCGACGAACCACGACCACGTAAAAACCTGTGACAGCGCATACGCGCCGCCTGTGCTGTGGACAGCGCAGGCCGCCAGCAGCCCCACCCCCACCACAAACTCCAGCGGTGTTCGCAGGAAGCGCCATGTCACGAACGGCAGCAGCGCCACAAAAAACAGATACGGCCACCAGTCCGGCTCGGTGATGCGGCCATCGCTGATAAAGACGGCGAACGCGCCGATGCTGATCAGACCTGTAAAACAGGTGAGAAACAGGTGCAGGCGCTTCTGTTCGCGTTCCCAGATTTCCTGCGCCACCCCCATAGGCTGGTAAACCCGCGCTCTTAAAAGCTCCTTGCCCGCCAGCCAGAGCAGCGTCAGGCACAGGGTCAGCACGGCGGTCACGGTGCCGCCGCCGATGAAAGTGCCAGCCAGCAGCACGATTAACCCGGCCACACCGCCCAGCGTCTTGCCGAGGCCGTTGTAACTTTGTGAATAGCGGGCATATTCCGTCGCAAGCTGAAGTCGTCGTTCTACATCCATATCCCATCCTTAAACAAGTTTACAATGTAAACCGGTTTCAGATTACAGGATTTCAAAGCGGTTGTCAAGCGCGGTGCAGATGGTATGCAGGCAGAGGGGATTAAGCGGGGTCGCTGGCGCTGGCCTGAACGCTGGCTTTCAGCTTCTCGCTCAGGTTCGGGTTGGCGAAATCCACGCAGGGGCTGAGGTCGCCCGACTGCATCAGCGGCAGGTAGGGCGCGAAGGCTGCCGCCTGTTCGCTGCTGCCAATGACGGCGAGGTCGGCCAGCATCCCCGGCAGGTCATTTTGCAGGCGATAGGCATCGGCACGCAGGGCATATAGCAGCGTGTAGTCCGGTTCCAGCAGCACCGCCTGGCTGAAGGCCTCCTGCGCGGCGGCAAAGTCCCCCAGATTGCACAGCGCCACCCCCTGCAGGAGATAGATTTCGCTGATGCGGTCGTTGCTGGACAGCGCAAGCTCGGTGTTGTTCAGCGCGCGCTCATACTGCCCCAGCAGCAGGTTCGATATGGCTGAACTAATCAGCCCGGTATAGCGGCTTTCCTCAGAGGAATAGAGCGCGTCCAGCATCCGGTTGCCCGATTCCGGGTCCGGGAAGTGGTTGAAGATGAATGTGACCACCTCAGCCCCGGCCATCAGATCACCCTCGCGCACCAGCACGACAAGCTGAAGCAGATACGGCAGGTTGGTGTCTGCGCCTAGCTCGATCGCCCGCTGGGCATCCTCGCGCACCGCCGCGTAATTCCCGGCAAAATACTGCACCTGCCCGCGCCAGTAGTAGCTGTACCAGTAGTCCGACTGTGCCTCTACCGCCCGATTAGCGGCGGCCAGCGCGCCTTCTACATCGCCATCGGTAAAATAAGCCTCGAAGGACAGCAGGTAGTGGGGCATGGCCCACAGGCCGGGCGAAAGCTGAATGGCGGTACGCATGTCCTGCCGCAGCGCGGCAGATTCGCCCTGCCGCTGGTAAGACAGCCCGCGCACCAGATAGAGCAGCGGGTTACGCGCATCCTGCGCAATGGCCGCGTCCATCTCGCTGATGCTGCGCGTGGTGTCGGTCGTAAAGTGGGTAAAGGCGTTGACCGTTCGCGCGGCGGGGCTGCTGCCCACGACGGGAGCGCTGTAGACTGCCATCGAATCGTAGAGCGCGCGGCTGCGGGCGGTTTCATACCAGTCGCCCTCGGCGATGTGCAGCATGGTCAGCAGCGACATGACCTGTGGCACAACCGACTCCTCGCGCTCATCGGTCAGGCGGGCGCGAACATTGACGGTGCGTTCCAGCATGTCGCGCGGGACGGCGATATGCTCAAACTGCCCGGTGCTGCCAAGCTGGATTTCCAGTTCCACGCGGTTGTCGTCGTAATTGCCCCACACAATGACCGGGGCCTGATGTGCCTGCGCGATGCTTCGCGCCTGCTCTGCCGAGGTGACGACTGTGGCGCAGGGGCGTACAGCAATGCGCGAAAAAGCCGCCTCGGTTTCCAGCGCGCGCTTCAGGTTGTCGTGGACAAAACGTGCGACTTCACGCGGGCGCGTCCCGACCTGCTCCATCTGTGCCACCAGCACCAGATACTGGTCGGGCGCGGCCTCGACCGGACACAGGGCATCGCCCTCGCCCGGTAAGCCAGCGGTCAGCATCAACAGGCCGGCCACGATCACGGCGACGAGCGCAACCGCCGCCGCCAACCAGCGCCGCGCGCGCAGCGGTCGTCTGCCGGGGTCATCTCCCCTGATCTGCTTCACCAGACGCTCTATATCCCGGTTAAAGTCGGGATCATCGCGCACGACGACCGCGTTACGATAGGGCAGGTCGTGCAGGCTGGCGGGCAGTTCCGCCGCTGTGGGCATTTTCGCGCCTCCTACCAGCACCGGAATCACGCGCATATCCGGCCTTGCCAGCGCGCTTTCCAGTTCGATACGCACAAAATCGTTCGGGTCGTCCAGCCGCCGCTGCCCGCCTTCGCCCGTGCTGTGAATCCAGTTCGGGCCGATCACCGCCAGCAGCACATCGCTGGAAGACACCGCCTCATCCAGCACGCGGCGAAAGTCCACCCCCGCCGGGATGTCATCCACATCCTTAAAGACCTGCGCGTCACCAAACGCGGCCAGCAGGCGGTCATAGATACGCCCGGTAAAGGTGCTGCTGTCTGCCCGGCGGTAAGAGATGAAAATGCGCGGCATAACCCCTCGTGTGCTTCACAGCGTTCAGGTTCAGTGTACAGCAGAAATCGGCGTTGTTCGTCTGTGATATTTTACAGCGTGGACTTTAATTCCACGATCAGGCCGCTGCTCCAGTCGTATTTTTCGTCCATCAGGCGGCTGACAGCGGCGGCCAGTTCTGGCTCAAGCGCCGGGTCAACGGTGCGGGCGGTGCCTGTGTAAGTCGTCTCGCCCAGCCGGAAGGTGACAGCCGGGTTGTGCAGGATATTCCGCACCCAGTCGGCGCGGTCGAGCTTCTCCGACACCAGATAGTAACCGCCCGCGTGTGCCACGAACCAGATTTCGATCTCGTGTGGCCGCCCGCTGACTCGTCCGGTGGTGGTCAGGTAAAGATAAGGTAGGCTTTCGGGAGTGGCAGGCGCGCTCATTCACCCTCCTCGATGTCCTTAATCGCCCGCTGGCCGACGATCTCCAGCGCGACATCGCCCGAAGGCGGATGCGAAAAGCCCGCGCGGGCATCGCGGAAGTAACGCTCGAAGGGCAGCGTGTGGGCGATAGCGCTGCCGCCCGCGACGCGCATCACCTTTTCGGTGGCGCTCATCGCCGCCTCGGTCGCCAGATGCTTGGCCGCCACAATGCGCGGGTACAGCGCCGCGCGGCTGTCCGCGTCGCCGCGCCATTCCTGCGCGACCGCCAGCAGGAACGTGCGCGCGCTTTGCAGCAGCAAGTCAATCTCGCCAATCTGCCGCTGGATTTTCGGCAGCGTGGCAATCGGCCTGCCCAGCGCGGTGGGGACACGTTCCAGCGCGTAGCGGATCACCGCCTCGCGCGCGCCCAGCGCCACCCCTAAGTAGGTTGCCGCCATCATCATTGGAAACCATGCGTTCGGCTGGCGGTGTTTTTTGCCCTTGTCGCGCACGATCAGCGCGTCATGCGGCACAATCACGTCCTTAAAGTAGACATCGTGGCTGTCGCTGGCGCGCAGGCTGAGCGAGTCGCCCCATGTTTCGACCCATTCCACGCCGGGCTGATTGTTCTGTACCAGCATCACCCCGGCATCGTCCTCAACGGACAGGCCAACCAGCAAATGGGTGAGATGCCGCCCGCCGGTAGACCAGTTCTTATGCCCGTTGACGCGCCAGCCATCGGCATGTGGCACCGCGTGGGTATGAAAGCGCCCCCCGCGCGAGGGGCTGCCCAGCACTGGCTCGCTGGCGATGCTGTTGAACAGCGCGCCCTCCTCCACGATTGCCCGGCAAAAACGCTCGAAATGCTGCTCCGGCCATGGGCGTATCTCGCGGGCGTTGCCGAACAGGTGCAGCGGCATGGCCGCCACAATCGCTGTCGAGCCGCTGCCCTGCGCCAGCTCAAGCTGCGCCGCCACGCACTCCGCCAGCGTCAGGCCAGCGCCGCCGTACTCGGCAGGGACGCTAAAGGCTAAATAGCCGGACTCTCGGAGCGCCTGCACGTCTTCGGGCGGCAGTTTGCCCTGACGGTCGGCCTCGCCCGCGCGGGTGGCGATGTCAGCCGCCAGTTGGCGGGCGGTATCCAGCGGCGAGGAGCGAATTTGGTAACTCATTTACAATGGCCTCAAACTTTAATCGCTTATAAGACGTTCCATTATAACGACTATAAACAACCCTTTAGCATCTGCTCACCAAAAATTAAAAGATCAATGCGACGCACATTTCATAGGGACGCGATACATCGCGTTCGTGACATGCACATCACGGGTTTTCATCGGTTCACAACTCGCCGCACTCGCTGTAAAGATCAATCAGGCTGCCCTCGCCTTCCGGGTTTTCGCGCACATGATAATTTAACGAGGCGATCCCGCGAAACTCCCCCTTTTGCAGCAGGTCTATCGTCAGGTCACGAAACCACTGCCGCACGGTTTCCGCGTCATCAGCGGTTGCCAGCGTCAGGCGGGTGATGCCCATCGCGCGCGGCCTGAGCAGGCTGTACTCGGTGGTTATCACTTCGGCGTTGGGGTAAAGCGGCTGGCGCATGGCGATGTTGGCGCGGCACACTTCGTCCAGCGAAAAGACGAAAATGCCCATGCACGCCACTGTACAGCCCACCATAATCAGCAGGACTTTCCACACGGGCGCGGATTTGTGATACATAAGTGGACCTCAACCGTTCATTGACTGGTAGCCAGGCGCATCTTAACAGAGCCGCCATGATGAAACGACCCTAACTTTCCGAAAGGCTGAGGAGCCTGTCGCGCTCAACAGCAGAAGCGTTCAGGCGCGCGCTGAGCGCGTGCCACAAGGCCATAATCATCATTTCGCGCGGCAGGCAAAAACACAGCAGATAGAGCAAGGGCAGGCTTATGTAGGCCAGAGGATGCGCCTCGTAGAACAGCGTTTCCAGCCGCGCAAGCAGCCCGGCGACAGCCAGCCCAAACACCACGTAAGCGCCCGCCTGTGCGGCCAGCAGCGCCAGCGCCGCCGCCAGACGCGCTTCAAACGGGGTCGTCAGATACGCCGCCGCGTACATCCCCGCCGCCAGACTTAGGATCACGGTTTGCAGGTAATGGAGGTGAAAGCCCGCCAGCAGCGCGGTTGTGTCGGTCAGGGTGCGCAGCATCAGCAGGGTTTGCTGCCCGTTCCGCAGGTCTGCCGCGCCGCCGATGCTGCCGAGCGCCAGCAGAGCCAGCGCTGCCAGCAGCCCGATACCCAGCCACAGCACGACCCGCTGCGCGGCGTGCAGCACGCCAAACCCACCCCGCCAGACGCAGGCGCTGGCGATGAGCCAACTGGCGTTGAGGCCGCCATCCAGCGAGATGACCAGCAGATCATAGCGGGACAGCAGCTTTTGCCGCGCCAGCGCCCCGCCCACTTCCGCCGCCCAGAAAAGCCCGATGCCGTTCACTACCAGCGGCAGGCTGAACGGCAGCAGGGTAAAGCCCAGCACAAGCGCGATGGGCAGAACGAACAGCGCCATCGCTGGCAGCAGCGGGTTAACGGCGACAGCGGCCAGTATGAGCGCCACCAGCAGCAGCCTGTACACGCGCGGCGCGACACGCCAGCGGAAAGCCAGCGGCAGGTCGGCCTGCGCGTCCTCTATAAAACGCCGGAACACAGGGTTACGCATGTCCGGGTTGAGCAGCCGCCTCCACAAGCGCAGGGTCATGGTCAGGGCGGGTTAATCCCCAGCCCGCGCTATCTCGCGTTCTTCATACAGGTAGCAGGCCGCCTGATGTGACCCCTCGCCGACGATGTAAAGCGGTGGCTGCGCTTCCAGACAGCGATCCATCCGGCGCGGGCAGCGCGGGTAAAAGCGGCAGCCGCTGCTGGAAGCACTACGCAGCACTTCCTCGCTCGGCAGTTCGATTTCCGTGTCCCATTTCAGGTCGGGGTCTGGCTCTGGGACAGATTCGACCAGAAGCTGCACGTAAGGATGGTGCGGGCGGTCAATCACATTGGTGGTCAGCCCGCGCTCTGCCGTCGCCCCCTGATAGAGGATGTAAATCTGGTCGCCCACCTGATAGGCGGTGCTGAGGTCGTGCGTGATGTACAGGAAAGAGATGTTGTGATCGTGCTTCAGGCGCAGCATCACGTCCAGAATGGCCGCGCGCAGCGAGGCATCCACCATCGAAACCGGCTCGTCGGCCACGATCAGCTTGGGCTTAATCAGGTAAGCGCGCGCCATCATGATGCGCTGGCGCTGGCCGCCGCTGAGCTGGTGCGGGTATTTACGCAGCACCTCTTCCCCCAGCAGGCCGACGACGTTCAGCGCTTCCTCGACCATCTCCCGCGCCTGCCGTTTATTCTGCGCCAGCTTAAAGTACCGGGTGACGAGGTTAAAGACGTGTTCAATACGGTAAAACGGGTTATACACGCCGAACGGGTCCTGAAAAACCGCTTGCACATTACGGCGATAATCGAGCAACTGCTCGGAATTCATGGTCGCCAAATCCTGCCCTTCATACAGGATTTGCCCGGAGGTGAGCGTGGTAAAGCCCAATACCAGATTCGCCAGCGTGGTTTTACCGCTGCCGCTTTCCCCGGCGATGGTGGTAATCGTCGCCGGGCGGGCATCAATGGTCAGGTTAAAGTCCTGCAGCGCGACCGTTTCCCGCTTCTTGCTCATGAAGCCGCCGCCGGAGCTATAAATTTTGGTGACGTTACGAATTTCCAGCAGCGGTTGCGACATTGATAACCTCTCCGTTTTCTGTGGTTTCGTACAGGTGACACGCCACCTGATGGCGCGTCTTTAATTCACGCAGCGGCGGCTTGACCGCGCGGCAGACTTCCATCACATAAGGACAGCGCAGTTGAAAAATACAGCCCGGCGGTGGGTTGCGCGGGTCGTGCGTAATCCCTTCGGTAATCCGCAGCGGTTTGCGCTCGCGCAGCGAGGGGATGGACTCAATCAACACCTGTGAGTACGGGTGCAGCGGCTCTTTAAACAGGTTCTCCACCGGGGCGATCTCCACCAGATTGCCCGCGTACATCACGGCGATGCGGTCTACCATCTGCGCCATCAGCCCCATATCGTGGCCGATCATCAGCATCGAAACGCCGAGCGCCTCTTTCACGCGCAGCATGGTCTGTGCCACCACGCGCTGCACCACCACGTCCAGCGCGCTGGTCGATTCGTCAGCGATAATCACGCGGGGGTTCAGCGCGATACCCATAGCGATACAGACACGCTGCTTCATGCCGCCGCTCAGTTCGTGCGGGTACATGCCGTAAATGCGCTCTGGCAGGCCGACCATCTTAAACAGTTCCAGAATGCGCGCCTTCAGCTTGCTCCTCGGCTGCCTGCCCTCGTGCTGGATCATCACGTCGGCGATCTGCTCGCTGATACGCATGGTCGGATTGAGCGAGTTCATCGCGCCCTGCGGGATGAGCGCCAGTTCTGTCCAGCGAATGCTGCGAAACTCGCGGTCGGAAAGCTTCATCAGGTTCTTGCCGCCCAGCGTCACATCGCCCTCAACGATGCGCCCCGGCGGCTGCACCAGTTGCAGGATGCCATAGGCGGCGGTGGATTTGCCAGAGCCGGACTCGCCCACCAGCCCCAGGGTTTCGCCTTCGTACAGGTCAAAGTCAATGCCGGCAACGGCGATCACGTCGCCCCTCGGCGTTTCATAATGGACACGGAGGTTACGCACCTCCAGCACCGGCTTTTTAGCGCCGTTGCGCCCGTTGGTTGTCGCGTGTGTGTTGTTGTTCATGTCTTCGCCCCTACTGCTTTGCCGCTTGCTTCAGGCGTGGGTTGGCGATTTCGTCCAGCCCCAGGTTAACCAGCAGCAGGCCCATGAAGATAATCACCAGAATCAGCGTTGGAATGCCCCACCACCACCACATATTGCGGAGCAGCGCGGAATTTTCAATCGCGTAATAAATGGTTACGCCCAGTGTCGGGATACGCTGCGCGCCGAGGCCGAGGATTTCCAGACCGATAGCCGCCAGAATGTTGCCCGCCGTGTTGCCGATAAAGCTGGCCGCCAGATAGGGCAGCAGGTTGGGCATCATCTCGCGGAACATAATGTTACGGACGGGTACGCCGGAAAGCCGCGCCATCTGCACATAGCCGCTCTCGCGCATGGTCAACACCTGCGCGCGGATCAACCGTGTCGGGCGCGGCCACGCAAACAGCGACAGCAAGACCGCCATCGTCAGCAGGCTGATGACCGGAAACACCGATTGAATCACGATGAGGACAAGCAGCGAGGGGATGGTCACGGCGATGTCCGAGGCGAGGCGGATCACATCATCTATCCAACCGCCGACAAAACCAGACGTAAAGCCGAGCAGGATGCCCACCCCCATGCCGATCGTCGAGGCCACCAGACCGACCATCAGCGTATTAGGCGCGCCGACCAGAATAGTCGCCAGCATATCGCGCCCGCTGTTCTCTGTCCCCAGCGGGTGCGCCCATATGCCCTCCTGCCCCCGGAAATTCGTAAAGCCTACGGGCGGCAGATTGAGCGGCGAACTGCCCACAAAGGCCAGTTCAGTATCCCAGAACAACGGCCCTACCAGCCCGGCGATGAATACCCCGCCCACCATGACCAGCCCGATAATCAGTTTCCAGTTCAACCAGGGCGTATCCCAACGGTTGAAACGCGCCATTGACTTTTGCTGAAGCTGTACGACCGCCGTTTCCGGGGTCATTGGCTCGTTGCCAGATTCAATCGTCGCCATGCTTACTTCCCTTCAAACGAGATTCGCGGGTCAATGAGCGGGTACAGCAGGTCAATCGCCAGCGCGCCGAGGGCGGTAATCAGGATCACGATATAGGATGTCCCCTGAATGACGTTATAATCCTGACTGCGAATAGCGCGGAAAATGACTGTCCCCATGCCGCGATACTGAAACAGCACCTCCACCAGAATTTGACCGCTCACCAGCGTGCTAAGCGACAGGGCCAGCGCCGTGATCTGTGGCAGGATGGCGTTACGCACCATGTAGCGGTACAGCACATAAAATGGCCGCAGCCCTTTTGCCTGTGCCAGCGTCATGTAATCCTCGCCTTCAATCGTCACCATCATGCCGCGCATCCCCAGCGTCCAGTAGCCGAAGGAGACCACCACCAGCGCGGCTGTGGGCAGGATGCCGTGATGGATCACACTGGCGATAAATTCCCATGTGAACTGCTCGGTCATGCCGCGCCCGTATGGCCCCTGAATGGGGAACCACTTCAGCCCGAAGGCGAAGAGGTAAATAAACAGCAGCCCGGCCAGCACCGAAGGCACCGAGGTAAAAATCATGGTGAAAGGTATCGCGGTCTTGATCGCGCGCGAGGTGCGCCGCCACGCCAGCACCGCCCCCAGAAAGTTGCCGATCAGAAACGTCAGCGCCAGCGAGACAACGCCGAGGCCGATAGACCAGGGCATGGCGCGGGAGATGAGATGGTCTACAGTGGTGGGAAACTCGGCCAGTGAATAACCAAAGTCGAACGTCACCAGATTGCCCAGATAGCGCACATACTGGACAAACACGTTATCGTTCAGGCCAAAGCGTTCGCGCCAGGCTTCGATGATCTGGTCAGCACCTTCGATACTGCCAGTCGTCGCCATCGCCTGGGTAATCATCGCGGTAATGGGATCACCCGGCGCGAGGCGCGGCACAATAAATATAATTGTCGCCGCAACCCAGATGGTGAGTACGAAAACCCCCACCCGCCGCGCCAGATAACTGAGCGTAATACCTTTCATGAAAAAAATTCTCCCAGAAATTTAACGTATTTTCGGGCAGGGGCGGGCTTATCACCCGCCCCCACAGATATATTCCTGACCAGAAGCCAGTGGCAGGGCGCTGATGCTGGTCAGCTTACAGCGCCCTGGGTGTTGATTTACTGTGCCTTCTGGAGTTCGTGGAGGATCTGGTGCGTGCTTTGCCACCAGGTCGCCGGATGGTTGAAGTTATTCTCCGCCGTCGGCCAGCCCGTCCAGTAAGTGGTGTTGAACGGAATCAGCTTCTTGGCCTGCGTGATCGGGATGAAGGGCAGTTCTTCGTACCACAACTGCATCGCTTCCATGAACAGCGGCATGATGGCCTCGTCGCCCAGCGGCAGCACGCCGATCTGGTCTACCAGTTCGCTGTAGCGATCATTCTTCTCGCCGCTCCAGCGCACGAAGTTGTTCGTCCCTGGCGCGCGCTCGCCCACCGGAACCAGCCAGTCGTTGCTGTAACGATCCATCGAAGCCCACGGCTCGTTGATCGAATTGCAGGAGTCCCAGTCCAGCACGGCCTCGAAGTTACCGAATGCCTTGTTGTCGCCCCATGTCGCGCCTTCGACGTTGCTCTGGGTGGCGGCAATACCTGCCGAACGGTACTGCTCAACCACGTTCTCGGCAATACGACGCTTCTCGATGAAGCCTTCGTGCGCCTGAATGTTGAGCGACAGTTCCTCACCGTTCAGTTCATAAATACCGTTGCCGTTGAGCGTGTAGCCCTTGCTCTCGATGATCTCCTGCGCGCGCGCTACGTCGGCGGTGAAGCCCATCGTCAGGCCAGCGCTCTCAAGCGCGTTGATGTACGGGTTGATCAGACCGCCGTACTCCACAAACATGCTGCGGGACGGAATGGTCGTGCCTTCATAGGCGATTTCCACAATCTGGTTGCGATCCATCGCGTAATTCAGCGCCCAGCGCATCTCAGGATCGTCCCACGGGGCGATGGTGTGGTTGATGGACATCTGGCGCGGGCAGGGGTCGAGCCATGCGTAGGGAAGCTGGCTCTGCCACGCGACCACGTTCGGGTTCTGCGCGATGATGGCCTCGAACGCGCCGAGGGTGATATCCATCACGCTGTCAAGCTGGTTGTCAATCGTCAGCAGCGAACGCACGTCGTCGTTGCCTGTCGCCACCCAGATCAGGCGCTTGGGCTGCGGCAGCGGCTTCCAGCCAGTCTCCGCGCCCCACCAGTCCTCGCGCAGGTCGTAGATGAACTCGTTCTCGCTGGCGCTGACCATCTTGTACGGGCCGGTACCCATCGGCCAGCCTTTTTCCAGATCATAGAATTCAAAGCTGAAGGGGTCCTGCCCTGCCCAGACATGCTCTGGCAGCACAAGGAAGCTGCCCCAGATACGGACAGAGAAGTAGTCCAGTTGGAAGCGCGGGTTCGGCATCTTCAGGTTAAACTGCACCGTCAGGTCGTCCACCTTCTCCACGCTCTCGATCCACTGCTGGAGCGCTGCCGCGTCTGCCAGGCTGGCGGTCTCGTCTTCCAGACGCAGGTTGACGCTGAACACCACGTCGTCCGCGTTGTAGGCTTCGCCGTCCGACCATTTCACGCCGTCACGAATCTTCAGTGTCCACACATCCAGCGTTTCATTGGGCGTAAAGCTCTCGCCCAGCCATGGCTGAATCTCACCTGTTTCGTAGTTGAGGATGAACAGCGGCTCGTTCACGGCCTGATGGTAGCCGGCATTACGCGGGCCAGAGATGCCGCCCGGCGCGAGGAAGCTGTAGTTGAAGGGGTTGGCGATGGTCGCCGTACCGCCGTCAATGTCGAAGATCACGGTATCTTCACGAGGGACATCAGGGATGCCCTGCGCGCCCGCACTGAACGCCAGCAGGCCGATCATTACCGTGATTACCAATAACAGACTTAACTTCTTATAGTTTGCTTGAGGCATTTCTTCACTCCGTAAAATATATATTGCAGGTGAACCTTAACGTGTGTGTTTTTATTTCCCCTATGCAACCACCTCCTTATGATGTCATGTAGATTCAGTGTGATGGTGGCGCGGTAGATGCCCGCGCACGCAGTTCCGTCGGGATAAACTCCCAACGGCGCGGGTGATTACAACCTTCCATACGTTCGGCCAGCATCTCAGCAGCGCGCTGGCCGATGCGGTAAGTATCCTGAGCAATTGTCGTGAGGGGAATCTCCAGAAAGCAGGCGATGTCGGCATCGTCAAAGCCGATGATTGAAATGTCCTCCGGCACGCGCAGGCCGGCAAGCCGCGCCGCCTTCATCGCCAGCACCCCCATGTAATCGTTAAGCGCGAAGATTGCGGTGGGTGTGGCCTCGCGCAGGTAGCTTACGACCTGCTGTACCAGCGGGCTTTCCTGAGGAAACTCCAGCGCGCGCATAAACTGTTTGCCGTTGATCTCGGTATCGGGCTGGCCGACAGACCACGGGTCGCTGTGGGGAAGCCCGGCTTCGCGCAGCATGTCGCGGTAAGCCCGCAGCCGCTCTGCCACAGGCAGCAGCGCGAGATACGAATGGGTGAGGAAAACAATACGCTGGTGGCCTAAATCCAGCAAATGCTGCATCGCCTGCCTGCCGCCAGCATAATTATCGCTGGCAACGTAATCACAGTCGAGCGCGTCAATCGTCCTGTCCATCATCACGCAGGGGAAGCGCTGGTTGTTAATCACTTCCATCAGGTCGGGGATGAACTGCTGGTGCAGGGTAGACCACAACACCACCCCACTCGCGCCCTGCCGCCGCGCTTCTTCTAAAAGCGATTTTTCCTCGTGGAAGTCGTGAACGGAGTTGCGAAACATGATCTGGTAGCCGCTGGCTCTGGCAAAGCTTTCTGCCCCGGTCAGCAGCAGGCGCTGTGAGCGATTATCGAAGTCATGGGTCATGAAGTGGATGGTGTACCTGTCGCTGTACTTGCCAGCGCCGAGGCGAATATCCGCGACGAATGTGCCTTTACCGGGGATGCGTTCGATCAGCCCTTCGGCCTCGATGCTGTGCAGCGCGACGCGCACCGTCGTGCGGCTGACGTTCAGATGCTGCTGTAGCTGCGTTTCAGAGGGCAGGCGGCTGCCAGCGGGGTACGAGCCAGAGAGGATCAACTCGCGGATCTGGCGTTGAATCTGCGTATGCAGCGGTGTCAGGCTTTTATGAGAAACGCCAAGGTCTGATAAAATCGTCATTAATAGTTTTACTTCTTAATAAACGGCGTGTCGCTGTTAGATTGCGGTCACTACCTGTATCTACAATTGACTGTAACATACTTCACTGTTACAGGCAAATAATTTCATGAATCAATATTAACCGTCTGCCGGGCCGATCAAATCCTGCACGATGATCGAGGACGACAGCACCCCCGGCAGCCCCGCGCCGGGATGCGTCCCCGCCCCTACGAAGTACAGGTTGTCGTAATCCTCTGAGCGGTTGTGTGGCCGGAACCACGCCGACTGGCGCAGGATGGGCTGCACGCTGAAGGCCGCCCCCATGCGGCTGTTGAGGTCATCGCGGAAGTGCAGCGGGTCAATATAATGCTCGGCGATGATGTTCGCTTGCAGGTCTGGCAGGTAATTGTCTTCCAGAAACTGCATAATCGCGTTGCGGTAAGGTCTGGCCGCCACGTTCCAGTCCACGCCAGAACCGAGATGCGGCACAGGCGACAGCACGTAAAAATTCTCACAGCCGGGCGGCGCGATGCTGGGGTCGGTCAGGCTGGGCATGTGCAGGTACAGCGAAAAGTCGTGCGCCAGCGCCTTGCGGTTGAAGATGTCCGCCAGCAGCGCCTGATAGCGCTCGCCTAAAATGATGTTGTGGTGCGCCAGCCCGTGATCGCGGTACAGCTTTTTTGTGCCGAAGTAGATCACGAACAGCGACATGCTGTACTTCATGCTGCCCATCTTCGCGCGTGTGTAGAGGCTTTGCTGCTGCTGTGGAATGAGCTTTTCATAGGCGAAGCCGACATCCGCGTTGCAGACCACCGAATCAGCGCGGTGAGTCTGACCATCGGCGGTACGCACCCCGGCGGCGCGCCCGTTTTCGATCACGATCTGCTCGACCTCGCAGCCCAGATGCACCACGCCGCCGAGTTCCTCGAACAACCTGCCCATCGCCGCGACCACTGCGCCCGTGCCGCCGACCGCGTAATGAATGCCCCATTCGCGCTCCAGATAATGGATCATCGCGTAAATCGAGGGCGCGTCAAACGGGTTGCCGCCGATCAGCAGCGGGTGGAACGAAAAGCAGCGCCGCAGAAATTCGTCCTCGATAAACTGCGACACGTAGCGATAAACGCTGAGGTAGGACTGCATCTTAATCAGGTCAGGCGCGACACGCACCATATCCATGATGTTCAGAAAGGGCTTATCGGCCAGTTCGACAAAGCCCTTCTGGAAGATGGCTTTGGTGGTCTGCATAAAGCGCAGATAGCCGTCCATATCCGCCGGGCTGCGCTGTTCGATCTGGCGCAGGATAAAGTCCTGATCGCCATTGTAATCAAAGGCGCGCCCCTGCCAGTCGAAGATGCGATAAAACGGGTCGCACTCGACCATCTGGAAGTAATCTTCGCGCCTGCGCCCGGCAGCAGCCCACAGGTCATCGAACATAAACGGCGCGGTAATCACCGTTGGCCCGCCGTCGAACTTAAAGCCGTTGATCTCGTAGACGTAGGCGCGCCCGCCCAGCTTGTCGCGCTTCTCAAACAGCACCACGTCATGCCCCGCCGCCTGCAACCGGATCGCCGCGCCCAACCCACCAAAACCGCTGCCGATAACGATAATCTTCTGTTTCACGTGATCCCTGTGCCGTTGACACGGGCGGCTTAGCGCCTGCCCAATTCCGTATACAGCCGCCATTATCGTGGCAGTGACGACCCAAAAGCAATGAAATGTCACCGAATTCTCAGAGGGGTATTATGCGGGGTTAAGATTTCGCCTGCGGCATGTCGTCGCGGGCCAAAAACACAGAGGGCGACCTGCTGGCCGCCCCCTGTCATAAGCGCGTGTGATGGCTTGACGTTAGCTGATGGAGAACGTCACGCGCACGGTGAGGTTGACGCTCAACTGCCCTTCTTCGACGGGTACGCTGGCCGCGCCACCGAAAGCACGGTCAGCCGCCAGCGGCAGCGGAATGCCGATCAGGTTTTCCTCGATGATGATCGTCGGCGAACCCAGCGTCACCCCGGCCAGATCGGCCAGCTTCTGGGCGCGGGCGCGGGCATCTTCCACCGCCGCCGCGCGTGCTTCGTCTTCCAGCTCGGTCTGGTCGGCGATGCCGAAGGTCAGGCTGTTGATGTTATTCGCGCCAGCTTCCACACCAGCGTTGATAATCGCGCTGACCTGCGTGATGTCGCGCACCGTCACGTTGACGGTGTTGCCCACGCGGTACAGCGAGTTATCACTGGGCGCGCCTGTCTGCGGGTCGAAGATCGATTCCTGATACATATACAGGCCGGTGGTTTGCAGGTCGCGGTCTTCCACGCCCGCCTCGCGCAGCGCATCCAGCACCGCCTGCATCCGGGTGTTGGCATCATCGAAAGCGGCCAGCACATCCTCGTTCGTCACCTGCACGCCCATCTGCACATGGGCGATGTCTGGCGCGCCAAACGCCTGCCCAAAACCGCTCACGGTCAGGCTTTGCGGGGGTGCTTCCTGCGCGACAGCGCTGCCTGTGAGGACAGCCGCCAGGCCAACCAGCACCGCAACGATCATCAGGCTTTTAAAGCGCATTACCTGTTTCATCATATATACTCCTCGCTGATTTTCTCTAAGGGTCCTGCCGAATTTGTGACCCTGCATCTTTTAGACGATAGGGCATCAGCAAAAGTTCCACAAGGAAAAAATGAAATATACATTGTCATAAAGGGCTTTTCTCAGGAAGTGTTAAACACATTTAAAGTATGTAGCATATTAATAATTTTCGTGTTATAAGAGTAGAAATCTTTATACATTTCGTTTTTTGAGTGTTTTTAGGTGAAGCGCAATGCCGATTTTGGATATGAGTTTTGAGCAAGGGATTTTTACCGCGCGCGAAGTCGGCACTGTGGACGGCAACGACGCGCGTAAATGGGCAGAGGCGCTGCACCGCTGTACCAGAGCCAGCACCACGCCAGTGGTCATCCTCGTAGACGCGACCCACGCCACCACCATCAGCGCCGAGGCGCGCCGTATCTTCGCCCAAGCGTCGGAAACGCCGAATGTCCGCATCGCCGCTATCGCCTGTGGCAACCTGCGCGTGACACAGCAAAGCCGCATCACCGCGCTGATGGGCAGTGTCCGCAGTACGCACGAAACCCACTTTTTTAACACCTTTGAAGAAGCCCAGCAGTTCGCCAACGAACACGCTGCACCGGCGTATTCGGGGTAAAACCAGCGGCTGTTAGTGTAAATCCCAACTAAATCCCCTGATTTCTATGGCCTTGTTCAAAATCAGGTTATAATCCGCCGAAACGTAACGGAGC
>CAZJSU010000065.1:0-25402 GCA_964548765.1 uncultured Anaerolineaceae bacterium | reverse complement strand
CGCTGTAGAAGCAGGTAAACGACTTGCCGAGGGCGAAGCGGCGCTTCGCCCCTACAGGGCGTTGTGGGTCATCAGTGAGCAGCCGTCAACCGGGCATTCGTCGTATTTGCTGGTTGACCAGAGGCGTTCGCATTTTGGGCATTTGATGAACAGTTCGCCTTCCTGCGGCTCGTCTTCCAGCAGCGTCACCTGAAACCAGACCATGCCGACACGAAAGCGCGTGCCTTCGCGCAGGATGGCCTGCTGGCCGGAGCCTAAACGCCAGCGGCGGCCTGCCGCGTCCATCTCGATCGCATTTGTCTGGCTGATGTTGGTGATGACGACCTGACCGCTGTGGGCATTGAGGGAGGCGTGCCTGCGCGAGACTTCCTGCTCGGCAAGCAGGATGCTGGAGGTATCGGCCCGCCCGATGGTGATCTCATCCCTGTGGCTGAACGTTTTCTGCTGCGCCTG
Organism: uncultured Anaerolineaceae bacterium; assembly: GCA_964548765.1. Lineage (GTDB taxonomy): Bacteria > Chloroflexota > Anaerolineae > Aggregatilineales > Phototrophicaceae > JAIOHN01. The sequence goes on along the minus strand of CAZJSU010000065.1, from coordinate 24,949 downwards.
CTCCCGGTAGCGCCATTCTAACGTAATCATCGTTTCTTCCTTATCATTCTCGGCAGCAGCCGAGTCCGGTAACGAATGGTCTTACTTTTATTAAATGCTATCGTCACAGAATTTTTATATGTGTGACCACCTAATAATGTGGGGTTCATAGCCGGCGCTCTAAGCGTTTGTAGACATTCCCCGCCAAACCGCATCTAAACTTATGTGCAGCCAGTGTTGGAATGTGGTTGTCGCACGTATGGCAATCATCAGCCAAGCGTCTGCCCCGGCGCTGGAATGCGCGGGCGCGGTTTTGTCACCATGTTTATAATAAAAGTAAAGACAAGCAACAATTGGCTTCATCACAATGCCCACACGCCCAACAACGCCTGTTTTGTATGAAAGAGCAGCAGCATGAGCGCTTCTGACATAACCATTCAGTACAGTATTGATGGCAGCAGCCCGGTGGCACTGCGCCTGCCGGGGAACCGGGTGGTGGTCGGTTCATCATCACAGGCCGACCTGCGCGTTGAGTCGCCGTTTCTATCGCGGCGGCATTTCGTGATCGAATATCAGGACGGACGGCTTTATATCACCGATCTGGGCAGCAGCAACGGGACGATGCTGCAAGGCCGCCGCCTGCCGCCAGAAGCACGTCAGGAATGGCGACCGGGTGAAGTGGTGGATGTCGCCAATCTGCGCTTTGAATACTTCGCGCCACAGGTGGCGACCGCGCCGCAGGCGGTGCCGCTGGCCGGGGCGGGGCTGACGATGACGTTTGACCGCGAGAGCATGTCGCCCGGCCAGCACGCGACAGCCATGCTCAGTTATCAGGGGAATGTACCCCAAACGGTGTACCTGCGTACCGACACCTCGACGGACGGGCTGAACGTGTATATCGAGCCGATGCAGGCGATCATCAACCCCGGCCAGACGATCAACGCCGACATACAGGTCGAGAAAACCGGCACTTACTGGACGGGCGGTTCGTTCCCGGTCACGGTGGTGGCGGTGACCGATCAGGGCTTGAACACGCTGGCGGAAATCATGGTGCGGGTGCGCCCGCGTTACGGGCTGCTTCTGCTGCCGCTGTTACTGCTGCTGGTGGGCGTGGGCGCTGTGGCCGGGCTGCCCCAGTTGCTGGCGACGACCGCGCCGATCCCGACAGAGACGGCCACCATCACGCCGACTTTTACCGCAACGGCGACAGTGACGGAGCAATCGCCGACTGATACGCCCACGCCGACGGAGCAGACCCCCACTGAAACGCCAACCGTGACTCCATCGCCAACGGTTACGCCCACGCCGACCAATACGCACATTCCGACCTCGACGCGCATCCCGACGCGCGAGGCAACCAGTACGCCCATCGTCGTGACTGTGATCGTGCCACAACCGCCGATTATCATCTTCCCGCCGCCGATCATCATCACGCCGACCCTGACGAATACGCCTGTGGTAAGCTGCGCGGGCTTCCTGCCCACTTCCCCGCTGGACGGCCTGCCCAACGGCCCGGCGGCGTTCTACTGGGACCCGCCCGCCTCTGGCGGCGCGATCGGCTACACGGTGACGGTGACGAATAACGACAACGGGCGGCAGGTGCGCGGCAGCACCGCCGGCAACGTGACCACGATCACGCTGGATGTCAGCGGGCGCACGCTGGGCGAAGGTGTCAGCTTCACGTGGCTGGTGACAGCCCGGTTGAGCAACGGCACGACCTGCCCCGGCCAGCCCGTGACCCTGCTGCGCGAGTTCCCGGACGGCTACGCGGTGCCGCCCGCCGCACAGCGGCAGATCACGCCTGATGTGCCTCCGCCAGTACAGCTTGGCGGGCTGCTGCCGGACGTGTTCGCCAGCCTGCGCGACAGCCAGACGCAGGCGGTGCAGGACACGCTGGACACTGTGGGCAATCTGGTTCTGCTGCTGTTTATCGGCAGCATCATCGGATACGAGTGGCGGCGCAGGCTGCGCCGCCTGCGGGAATGAGCATTATGGCGGCACAGCCTCATTACCATGACCCACTGATCGGCCAGGTCATCCGCAACTACCACTTTATCAAGCTGTTGGGGGCGGGTGGCTTTGGCGCGGTCTATCTTGTGCGCCAGCTTCACCCTGAGCTGAAGAATCAGTATTTTGCCGCCAAGTTTATTGACATCAAAGACCAGCGCAGCGCGGAAGATGTCGAGCGCGAGATCGCCATCATGCAGCGCATGACGCACCCGAACATCGTCAAAATCCGCGATACGTTTGTCTTCGACAACGCGCCCGTCAATGAAAGCGGCCACAAGCCGCGCTTCATTATGATGGACATCGTATGGGGCGGCGCGCTGAACAGCCTGCTTAAAAAGCTGGACAAGCGCCTGCTCAGTTACCCGCTGATCCTGTCGGCCATTGATCAGGTGGCGCTGGCGCTGGATTACGTGCATCAGCAAGGCATCCTGCACCTCGACCTGAAGCCCGCCAACATCCTGCTGGAGCCGGTGTCGCGCATTGACCCGCCGCGCTTTATCCTGATGGACTTCGGCATCGCGCAGTTCACGCGCCCGGACGAACAGCTTTCCAAGTGGGGCGGCACCCCGGCTTATATGTCGCCGGAGCATTTCGGCCTGATTATGGATGCCGAGAACAGGCGGGTGGCCGCGCCCGACCACCGTTCCGACATTTACTCGCTCGGCATCATCTTTTACCAGCTTGTGACCGGGCGGCTGCCGTTCGAGGGGCAGATTCACGAACTGGCGCAGAAGCATCGTTACGAGCCTGTGCCGCGACCTTCGAGCATCCTGCCGGACATGCCGCCCGATATAGAGCGCGTGATCCTGCGCGCGCTGGAAAAAATGCCGGGGGATCGTTACCAGTCGGTGTTTGAGTTCCGGCAGGCGCTGAGCGAGATTTACCTCAGCACCATTACCGGAGTCGGTGAGCGTGTTGGCGACCGGGACGTGGGCAAGGTGGTGGACGAGATCACCACCCGCCCGCCCGCGATTGACGAGAACGAACTGCTGCCAGCGCCAACCAGCGAAGTATCCAGCCGCGCGGCATACGGCTTTAAGCTGCTCATCCTTGACCCCGACGGCAGCGAACAGGAACGGCACTTCAGCAGCACGCCTGTGATTATCGGGCGGAAGGCAGGCGCGGACTTAATCCTCGATTATGCATGGATTTCGTCGCGCCATGCACAGATTGACGCGGCGACGGATACCAGCCTGTTCATTACCGATCTGGGCAGTAAGAACGGCACCGATCTTGACGGCACGCGGCTTACGCCCAACCAGCCTGTGGAGTTCAGGCCCGATCAATGGCTGACGCTCGGCGGGTGCAGCCTGCAACTGCTGGAGGTCAGCCTCGGCCAGACAGAGGCGCTGTCGCCTGTCGCGCCGCTGCCCAGCACCGCGCCCAAAGCCGTTCATGGCACATCGCCGTCGTGGCTGCAAAGCGCGCCGGAGGATGTGGGCAATTACAATCTGACACAGGCAGCGCCCAGCGGCCTCGACCTTGACCGGGTGGTGAGCCAGCTTCAGGCGCAGATCAAGCATCCGCATATCGGCCTGCGCGCCACGCCGGAAGTGCTGCCCGCGCAGGTGGGCCGGGCGGAGTTCGTCGCTGTTTACGTGACACCGGAGAACGTCACGCAGGCGGCGGTCTATACGCTGCGTGTGTCGCCGGGGCCGGGCATTGATGCGAGTTGGGTGGTTGCCGCCCGCCCCAGGTTGATCCGCCCGAATGAAACGGCGGTCTTTGAGATGACCATCACGATTCCGCCGGGCGTGCCGCGCGGCGATTACCCGCTTTCGCTGGGCGTGAGCGCCGACCACCCCGACATTCCCGACGCGGTGCAGATCGTTCAGGTACAGGTGCTGCGCCATGTGGATTATCGCGTCGGCCTGAACCCGAATCAGGTCAATCACCGGGCGTGGTTGGGCGCGAAGACCGTGCTGACCATTACCAACAACGGCGGCGACCGCGAAGTGTTTGCGATTGATGTCGAAGCACCGGAGGTGCTGCGCTTTAAGCTGGACGCTGACCGGGTGGAGGTAGAAGCCGGGGAGAGTAAAAAAATCCCCATCCGGCTGAAAAGCCGGCGCAGCCAGGTGGCGCATTTGCCTTATAAAATCAACGTGTCGCTGGCGGGCAGCGAGCCTAAAACGGTGTTCGGCACGTATATTCTGCTGCGCCGCACCCCGCTTATCCTGCGGCTGCTGCGCCTGCTGGTGACGGTCATCATCCTCGCGGCTATCGTGGCTGTGTTGGACCGGGTGCTGCTGGATGGGCGGGTGATGATGGAATTGCAGCGCTTGCTGGCGCAGGTGGCGGCAGGGCTTCAACTGCCTTAATACCGATTATTTCAGGATAGAGTTCATGAACGAGCGTGAATCCTTCTTCCAGATTGTGGTTACTTATCCCGATGGCTCGACGGCGGTGGTGCCGCTGATGGGCAATCGTATCAACATCGGCAGCCGTTCCGCCAGCCAGCTACGGCTGGAGGGGGACGACATCCTGCCGAATCATGCCCGCGTGCTTGTAACCAGCGGCAGCACGGTGCTGTTTATTGACCTGAGCAGCGAACCGAGCGTTCCGGTCAAGTGGGACGTGGGCGAAACGTTCACGATCAGCGGTTATCAACTGCGGCTGGCGCAGGGTGTTGACAAGCCGCTGGAACAGGAGATGCTCTCCGAACTGCTGGAGGAGGCGTTCTCCGTCGCAGCGCTGCCGGACGATCTGCCAGAAGCGCCCGCCGACACCGCGCCACCACGCCGCCCGCCCCTGCCCCGCACACCGCTGCCGGAAGAAATTTTTGAGCGCGCCGACGACCTGCTGGAAACGATGAGCGAGCGCGGCAAGCAGGTGACGGACAGGCCGAACGAGCCAGCGCGGACAGATACCGCCAGCTATACCCCTCCGGCCATCATGCGCGAGGCGGAATTCAACCCGACCGATACGCAAACCCGGCGCGCGCAGGAGATGCCCGCGCTGGATGGCGATAGAACCACGCAGCGCGTCACCCAGGCCAGAAAAGTGATAGAGGCGTTACAGGCGGACGGGGTTACTCCGCCGCCCGCTGCCCTGCCCGAAGCCGTGCTGCTGCCAGCCGATGATGACTTCAGCACGCAGGTGTGGCAGCCGGACGACGACCAGATTACGCAGCCGTACACGCCCGCCAACGGCGCACAGCCGGTCATCGAGCGGCTGATGGAAAGCTACGCGCCGTCTACCGACTGGCATTACAACACCAACCTGAGCGCGCAGCTAACCATGAATCCGGTGACGGTCGCTGTTGGGGAGCGCGTGCGCGTGCCGGTGTCGGTGCATAACGGCAACGTTTTTGGCACGACCGTGCGGCTGATGGTGGCCGGGCAGCCGGATGGGTGGGAAAGCGCGCCCGCGCCGCGCCTGACGCTGCAACCGGGCGAACTGCGCACCGCTGACCTGTTGATCCAGATTCGCCCGGATATTCAGCAGCCCACGCTGGAACTGGCGGTTCTGGTGAGTGATGTCATGAACTCGGACATCACCGTTCAACTGCCGCTGAAGCTGGTATTAAAGCGCGATCTCAGCCTGAGCGGGCGGCTGGAAAAGGCGCTCGTGCGCGATAAGGACACGGCTTATCTCACGATTCAGAATCACGCCGCCGCCGAAACACGGGTGTTCCTCGGCGGGCAGGCCGAGGGCGACGAGGTGGAAGTGATGCTGCCGGAAAACGAGCTTTGGCTTGGGGCGGGGCAGAGCGCCCGCGTTCCGGTGCATTTTCACGCACAGCGGCGGCCACTGCTGCGCGAAAGGCGGCGGGCTTTCTGGCTGACCGCGCAGGAAGGCAGCCGCGCCCCGCTGGATTACCGGGGGGTGGTGCGCGTCGCGCCCCGGCTGGGCTGGCTGGCGCTGCTCATCCTGCTGCTCATCGGCATCGAAGTGCTGGTTGCTGCCGTTCTCGTGCTGAACGCGGTGGCTTAGGCGTATCCTCCGGTTAGAAAATTCTGCCCTAATGTTAATAATTTCCTACCCGTAACTTTTGCAATCTTAATTCTGCATCCATTCAGTTAAAGCCTACAATGACAATATAAACGGCGTAAAGGGCTGTTTCTGGCTTGCGCTCGATTCGTGTCTGCCCGCTGCTGGTGCAGGACGATGATACAACGTGTGACCACAGTGATCCCACAGCATTCAAAGAGGTACTTATGACGAGTAAAGATAAAATGTCCAACGCATCACAAAACGGCGATTCTGACGCTGATGTGATGCAGGGCGGCCAAAGTCCCATTAAAGACCAGCAGGCAAAAGCCCAGCGGCAGGCGCGCCAGCTTGAAACCGTGATGGAAGTGAGCGCGGCGACGGCAACGATCCTTGATCTGGACACCCTGCTTACCGAAGTCTCGAACCTGACGCGCGACAACTTCGACCTGTATCACGCGCACATTTACCTGCTGAACGAGGCAGGCGACACGCTGGAACTGGCGGCGGGCGCGGGCGCGGCGGGGAGCGCGATGAAGGCCGAAGGGCGCAGCATCCCGCTTAGCCGCGAGGACAGCATCGTTGCCACCGCCGGGCGCATCCGCTGGGGTGTGATCGCCAACGATGTCAGCAAAGATGAGGCTTTCCTGCCGCACCCCCTGCTGCCCAAAACAAAGTCTGAAATGGCCGTGCCGATGATCGTGGGCGAGACGCTTGTGGGCGTGCTGGACGTGCAGGCCGATACGGTAGACCGCTTTACGGATGAGGACGTGGAAGTGCAGACAGCGCTGGCCGCGCAGATCGGCATCGCTGTGCAGAACGCGCGTACCTTCGCCAAGATGGAACAGGCGCGGCAGGAGCTTGAGCGTTCGCAGTCCTTCCTGCGCAGCATTATTGACGCGACACCGGACTGGGTGTTTGCCAAAGACCGCAATTTCCGCTATCTGCTGGTCAACGAAACCTACGCCAAAGGCATCGGCCTCAGCCCGGAAGACATGATCGGCAAGGACGACATTGAACTCGGCTTCCCGGAGGAACTGGTCTTTGGCGACCCGGAGCAAGGCATTACTGGCATCCGTAACGACGACATCCGCGCGCTGAACGGCGAGCAACTGCAGAGCGACTTCGAGGTTATCAGGGCGGGCGATCAGGAAGTGGTGTTTGCCACACAGAAGATCCCGCTGCGCGACCACAACGGGTTAGTTTACGGCTTGCTGGGGCTGGCACGCGACGTTAACGAACAGTACCAGCAGCGGATTGACCGTGAGGTTTTGCTGGAAGTCGCTAACCAGCTCAACGCCGCGCAGGAGAGGGGCGATGTGCTGGACGCGGTGCTGGGTTATGCCCACGAGTTGGGGGTTTCCTCCGCCAACCTGCTTTATCTGGAAAACGATGAAAGCGGCACGCCGGAGTGGGCGGAGGTCGTCGGCCTGTGGGAAGAAACCCCGGGCGAAAGCGTTACGCCCGTAGGCACACGCTTTTACCTGCCGGACCTGCCGTTTGCTAAACTGTGGTTTTCCAGCCCTGACCGCCCTCTGTTGATAGAAGATATTGCCGCGCACCCCGGTGTAGACGACTTTACCCGGCAGAGCTATCTGGCTTCGGGGATTCGGGGCAGTGTGCTGATCCCGCTGCACATGCTGGATCGCTGGGTCGGCCTGCTGGTGATGAGCTGGGCAGTACCGTTCACTTTTAACCAGCGGCACCAGGACATCTTTATGACGATCGGCCAGCAGGCAACGCCGGTGGTGGACGCTATCCGCAAAGCGGAGGAGGTTCGCAAAGCACGTGAAGAAGCGGAAATCCTTTACCAGATCAGCACGCTCATCAGCGAAGCCCGTACCGAGCAGGAAGTTGTGGACATCATTGTCGCTCATGCGCTGCTGCCAAAGATCGGCGGTATCAGTCTGGCGCTGTGGGGCGATGGCGATATTGACACGGCTGATGAAGCGCGTATCGTCGCGGAATGGCGCAGCGATGACCAGCCAGGCATGTTGGGGCTGAGGCTGCCACTCAGCAACTTCCCGCTGGCCGCGACGCTCGACCGTCATGAGATTCTCTCGTCAGACAATATCGCAGAAGACCCGAAGTTTGACGAGATCACCCGTGCCTCGTTGCAGATGCTGGGAACGAAAGCCTTGATCAGCATCCCGCTGACGATCGGCGAGCGCTGGCTGGGCAGTATGACATTCACCGCCAGAGAATTACGCCAGACCACGAAGGAAGAACTTAACTTCCTGCGCGCCCTCTCGCGCCCGATCACCAGCGCGGTGGAACAGATGAACCTGAACCGCGAAGTTCAAAAGCGCGCGGCAGAGATCGAAATTGTGGCGCAGGTGGGTACACAGATCGCCACCAACCTCGACGTGGACAAGCTGCTGTGGTCTATGGTGAACGAGGCCAAAGACAACTTCCAGCGTTATCACGCGCATGTCTACACACTGGACGAAGCCAAAACAGCCCTTGTGCTGGCGGCGGGCGCGGGCGAAGTCGGTAAGCAGTTGGTGGCCGAGGGCCACACCATTCCGCTCGACCACCCCAACAGTCTGGTTGCCCGCGCGGCGCGCGCGCGGCAGGTCGTCGTTATTGACGATGTGACGCAAGCGCCGGACTTCCTGCCGAACCCGCTGCTGCCCGAAACAAAGTCAGAAATGGCTGTTCCCATCCTGCTGGGGAATGAACTCATGGGCGTGCTGGACATTCAGGATAACAAAACGTTTGCCTTCACCGTTTCAGCGGTACAGGCGAAGACAATTCTGGCAAGTCAGATCGCCGTCGCCATGCAGAACGCGCGCTCCTACCAACGGGCGCAGAATGCGCTGGCCGCGCTGGAGGTCAGCCAGACACAGCTAACGCAGGCGGTGGGCATCGCCAGGCTGGGCTACTGGGAATTCGACGTGGCCTCGCAGATGTTCACCTTCAACGACGAGTTCTACGCCATCTATAACACCACCAGTAAGGAACAGGGCGGTTATCTGATGCCGATAGGGGACTACGCGACCAAATTCGTGCCGCCCGACCAGGCCCAGATCGTGAGCGGTGAAGTCACCAGGGCGCTGGCTACTGCTGACCCCGACTATAACCAGGTGCTGGAACACCGGATCATCCGGGCGGACGGCACATGGGGCTGGATTTCTGTCCACGTGTATGTTCGCATGAACGAGGCCGGAGAGGTTGTCACCCTGTATGGTGTGAACCAGGACATCACCGAGCGCAAGCAAGCCGAAGAAGCGCTGCAACAGGCCAATCTGGTTATCGAGAACAGCCCGACTATCGTGTTCCGCTGGCGCGCTGCCGAAGGCTGGCCTGTGGAACTGGTGTCTGAAAACATTTCGCAGTTTGGCTATACGGCTGGGGAACTGCTTTCCGGCAAAGTCCCCTACCCCAGCCTCATCCATCCTGACGATCTGGAACGTGTGGCAAAGGAAGTTGCTGGTTACACCGAGCGCGGCGTTGACCGCTTCCAGCAGGAATACCGCATTCTGACAAAAACGGGTGAGGTGCGCTGGACAGATGACCGCACCGTCATCGAGCGGGACGCGGACGGAAACCCCACTCACTATCAGGGTGTGGTGATTGACATCACCCAGCGCAAGCAGGCCGAAGCAGCGCTGGAAATCAACCGGGAGCGCCTGGCCGAGGCTGTCACAGCCGCCAGGCTGGGCTACTGGCAGCTTGATGTGTTCAAGCAGGTGTTCACCTTCAGCGATGAGTTCTATAACATCTTCAGGACGACCGCTGAGGAACAGGGCGGCTATGAGATGACTGTAGAGGACTACGTGGCGAAGTTCCTGTACCCGGACGATGCGCCCGTTGTCGGCGAGGAAATTGGCCGTGCGCTGGCAACGACAGACCCTGACTACAGCAGCATAGTGGAACACCGGATGATCCGCGCAGACGGGACTATCGGCTGGATTTCGGTACGGATTAACGTCCGCATCAATGAAGAGGGTGTGGTATACCAGTCCTACGGCGCGAATCAGGACATTACCGAGCGCAAGCAGGCCGAAGAAGCGCTGGCGACCAATCAGGCTCGCCTGTCTGAAGCGGTCGCAATCGCTAAGCTCGGCTACTGGGAGCTTGATGTGTTCAAGCAGATGTTCACCTTCACCGATGAGGTCTATGAACTGCTTGGCACCACCGCCGAGGAAGAGGGTGGTTACACCATGAGCCTGCAGGATTATGTCGCCAAGTTCATGTATCCAGAGGATGAGGCGCATGTCGGGCAGCATATTGGGATGGCGCTGGCAGCAGCAGACCCCACCACCACCACATCGGTGGAACATCGGGTGATCCGCACAGATGGGTCTATCGGCTGGATTTTGGTACGGATTAACGTCCGCGTCAATGAACAGGGCGTGGCATACCAGTCCTACGGCGCGAATCAGGACATCACTGAAAAGAAGCTGCAGGAGCAGGAACAGGAAACCGTGTTCAACGTCGCTAACAAGCTCAACAACGCGACGACCTATGACGACGTGTTTGAAGCCTCGATGGACTATCTGAAAGCGCAGGATGTGCTTTCGGTATCAATGGCGCTGATTGAGCTAGACGACACCGGCACACCCATGTGGATGGAAATCGCGGCGAGTTATGCGCGCCCCGGCTCACAGACTGAAGCACCGGGAGTACGCTACTACCTGCCCGACGTCCCGCTGTCACGGCTGTGGATTAGAGACCCGGATCATGTTCTGCTCATTGACGACGTGGCGACCAACTCGCTAATGGACGACGTAACCCGGCAGATTTATCAGGCGTATAACATTGTCTCAAGCGCGGTCATTCCGTTCTATGTAGCCGGGCGCTGGGCAGGTCTGCTGATTGCAAGCTGGGATCGCCCGACGCAGTTTAGCCAGCAGGATCAGCGGATTTTGGAAACGATCCGCCAGCAGGCCGGGCCAGTGCTTGACCTCATCAAGGCCAATCAGGAGATTGAGCAGCGCGCGGCAGAACTGCAAACGGTGGCGCAGGTGAGCGCGACAGCAGCGACCAACCTCGACCTTGATACCCTGCTGCAGGAAGTGACCGACCTCACCAAAAGCAGCTTCGACCTGTACCACGCGCACATCTACCTGTTCGATGAGGACAGCAGCAGCCTTGTGCTGGCCGCTGGAGCGGGTGAGGCTGGCCGCCTGATGAAGGAACGCCAGCATCATATCCCGCTCGATCACACCAGTTCGATTGTGGCACGCTGTGCGCGTACCCGGCAGGGTGTCATCGTCAACAACGTGATGGAGGCAGGCTTCCTGCCGAACCCGATGCTGCCCGATACGAGAGCAGAAATGGCCGTGCCGATGGTTGTGGGTGGGATGCTGATCGGTGTGCTGGACATGCAGTCCGCCCGCCTCAACCGCTTCACCGACGAGGACGTGCGCGTGAAAACCACGCTGGCCGACCAGATCGCTGTCGCTGTTGAAAACGCCCGCGCTTACCAGCGCCAGCTTGAAACGGCTGACCGCCTGCGCGAGGTAGACCGCCTGAAGTCGGAATTCCTGGCGAACATGAGCCATGAACTGCGTACACCACTGAACTCGATCATCGGTTACTCTGAGGTGCTGCTGGACGGCATTGATGGCGAACTGACAGAGGACGCGGTGGAGGACGTAAAGGCCATTCATGGCAGCGGCCAGCACCTGCTGTACATCATCAACGACATCCTCGACCTGGCGAAGATCGAAGCGCAGCAGATGCAGCTTGACCGCGAGCCGGTAGACGTGGTGCCGTTTGTCAGCGACGTGGTGCGCGCGGCGGAAATTCTGGTCAAGAACAAGCCTGTCACGGTGGAACTGGTGGCCGGGGGCGACCTGTCGCAGGTTCATGCCGACCCGATCCGCCTGCGGCAGATCATCTGGAACATCCTCAGCAACGCCGTGAAGTTCACCGAACAGGGCAGCGTCAAGGTGTCTGTCGAGCGTCATAACGACGACGAAGCGCTGATTAAGGTTGTGGATACCGGCATTGGCATGAAAGAGGAACACCTGCCGCTGGTCTTCGACCAGTTCCGGCAGGTGGACGGCTCCTCGACCCGCCGCGCAGGCGGCACCGGGCTGGGGCTGGCGATCACGCGCCAACTGGTTCACATGCACGGGGGCGAGATTTTTGTCGAAAGCGAACTGGGCGCGGGGACGACCTTCTGGTTCACCCTGCCCTTCTACAAGCAGGAAAAAGTGCAGGGTTAAAGGCCTGTCCGTCGTTGTCCTTATGGTTTAAGGCGCACAGGGGAACAGACCTTCGATGTATCGTGCGTCCGGCTGCTATCCGCATTCAGACGTAGGGGCGGGTTTGAAACCCGCCCGCAAAACCTCACCCTGGCGGGAGGGTCACAGACCCTCCCCTACGCATATGTATCGCTTCTCTGCTAACGACGGACAAAGCTTTAGTAACAGGGCGGGGCATGTCACATCTACCCCGCCCTGTTCTTTTTCTCAACACTTGCGGCCTCACGCACGGTTTATGATGGAATCATGCCTGTGAGGAAAGCCTTTAACGAAAGCGTGGACATCAATGCCAACATCGTACTTTAACGCCGTCGTCTGTCTGGAATGCGGTCATACAGAAGCCTGTGACCTGATGACGGTAAGCTGCTCGGCCTGTGGCTCGGCATGGGTGGATGCCCGTTACGACTATGAAGCGGTGGCGCAACTGTGGCCGGATGCGCTGGTCAACCGTCGTCACTCGCTCTGGCGCTATGCCGAACTGCTGCCCATCAGCCAGCCCGACCCGGACATTTCCATGGGCGAGGGCTTTACCTCGCTCATCCGCCTGCGCCAGTACGAGCGCCTGTATGAGCATCCGCACATCTACATCAAGGACGAGCGGCAGGGGCCGACCAGTTCCTTCAAGGACCGGCAGGCCGCGCTGGCCGTGACCGCGCTGCGCCACGCCGGAATCACCGAACTGGTGCTGGCCTCTACGGGCAACGCGGCAGCCGCTTACGCGGCGTACTGCGCCCGCGCGGGCATCAAGCTGTGGCTGTTCCTGACCAGCCTTGTCCCGGCGGAGAAGATGCGCGAGGCGGCGCTCTATGGCGCGGAGGTCGTCAAAGTCTCTGGCACTTACGACGAAACCAAGCAGGTCGCGGCGGAATTTGCCCGGCGCAAGGGGATTTATCTGGATAAAGGCGCGCGCGCCATCCCCGGCAAAGAGAGCATGAAAACGCTGGCGTTTGAAATCGCCGAGCAGCTTGGCCTGCAAATGTATGATGGCGTGCCGGGGCGCTTTGTCGCGCCGGACTGGTACGTGCAGGCGGTCAGCGGCGGGATCGGGCCGCTGGGCGCATGGAAGGGCTTTACAGAACTGCTGCAAATGGGGCTGATTGACCGGATGCCCCGGCTGGCGATTGTGCAGGCAGCGGGCTGCGCGCCGATGGTCGAGGCGTTCCACGCGGGCAAGGCGCAGGCTGACCCGGTTGTCCCCAAGACGCTGATTACCGTGCTGGCGACTGGCGACCCCGGTTACAGTTATGTGCAGCTTCGCGCGGCGGCGTTGAGCAACGGCGGGACGATGCTGGCGATTGAGGACGGCGAGACCTTCGCCGCCATGCGTAAGCTGGCGCGTACCGCTGGCTTCTCGGTAGAACCCGCCACCGCTGTGGCCTTCGCCGGGCTGGAGAAACTGCTGCATGACGGCACGATTCAACCGGGCGAGAGCGTGGTCGTCAACTGCTCCGGCCACACCTTCCCTGCCGAAAGTCACATTCTGGGCGACCAGTACCTGCTCAACCTTGAACTGGTGACGCACAGTGACCGCCCGTCGTCGAACCGCGACGAGGACGGGCTGAGCGCAGCGCTGGAGCATCTGGACGAGCAGGTGACAACGATTCTGGTGGTGGACGACAGCCTGAACGACCGCCGCCTGATCCGCCGCCTGTTGCAGCGTTACAAGAGCTACCGCGTTTATGAGGCGCAGGGCGGGGTGGAAGCGCTGGAGATGGTACACGCGCGCAAGCCTGACCTGATCGTGGCCGACCTGACCATGCCGGAGATGGATGGCTTTACGCTGCTCGAACGGTTAAAATCTGACCCGGAAGCGGCGCACATCCCGGTCGTGGTGGTTTCCGCCAAGACGCTGACCGCCCGCGACCGCGAAATGCTGGCGACACACTCCGAGTCGGTATGGACGAAAGGCGGCTTCGACACCCGCCAGCTTGTGGATCATGTGGTGCATACGCTGGGGCATCGCCTGCCCGAACCAACGGTCAGGCCTGTCGCCGCCGTCCACACGCAGGAGTCCGTCATCAACCCGGCGACCGGGCTGCCACTGGTGTTAATTATTGACGATAACCCGCAGGATGCACGTTTAATGCGACGTTACCTCGAAAGCAGCGGTGAATATTATGTCGTAGAAGCGCTGACAGGGCGTGATGGTCTGAAGGCCGTGCATAAATATCGCCCGGAACTGGTTATCCTTGACCTGATGCTGCCGGATATGGATGGTTTTGAAGTGCTGGACCTCATCAAGAGCGACCACGCGCTGGCGGACATCCCGGTGATTATCACGTCAGCAAAGGAGTTGTCAGCAAGCGAAATGAATTCGCTGCACTCAAAAATTCATTCGATCTTGGGAAAACCTTCACTTGACCGAGGACAATTTATAAAGACAATTAAGGATGTATTAAACTGAAGCGCTGTTACAGTGTTTGATTAATTGTATGCCATGAGGTAGAGACATGGGTGCCAGAATCCTTTACGTCGAAGACAATCCACAGAACATGCGTCTGGTGCGTAAAATGCTGAATATTGGCGGCTACGAGATGCTGGAAGCCGCTGAAGGTATTCCCGGCGTGGCGCTTGCGATCCGCGAAATACCAGACCTGATTCTAATGGACATTAACCTGCCGGATATTGACGGGCTGGAAGCCACCGCGCGCATCAAGGCTTCGCCCCGGTCGGCGCACATCCCCATCATCGCGCTGACGGCTAACGCCATGCACGGCGACCGCGAGCGGTTTCTGGCTGCCGGGTGTGATGGTTATCTCGCCAAGCCCGTGACCAAGAACGAACTTCTGAACACGGTGGCGCATTTTCTGACCATATCACAGCACAACAAGGCGTAGGCCGGGGGTGTGGGCGGTGAGTATGATCGTCCTGATTGAAGATAACGAGCAGAATGCACGGCTGGCCGTCAAGCTCATCACGCTTGCCGGGCATGAGGTGTTACAGGCGGGGGATGGCGAGGAAGGGCTGGCGCTGGTGGAAGACGTGGTGCCTGACCTGATTCTGGTAGACCTCGGCCTGCCGGATATGGACGGGCAGACGGTGGTCGCGCTGCTGCGGCAGCAGCCCGCACTGGAGCAGGTGCCGATCATCGCCTTTACCGCATGGCCGCAGGACACCGCCTTTGATATGGCGCTGGCTTACGGCTGCGATGGGGTGATTACCAAGCCCATCAACACGCGCACATTCGCTGACGAGATTGATAGCTACCTGGAAAAAACCGGCGCTGTTTAACGGCGCGCAGGAGCAAACCGCTTGCCTACACAGCCACCGTCTTCAGATTTTGAGGCTCAGCAGCACGATCAACAGATCATCGTGCCATGCCGGCGCTACACGTTTACCGAGCTGGCCGCCATCTACAATGAGACGCGCGTGGACTATATCGTGCCGATGCCGATGAACGCGCGGCGCATGGAAGAATATGTGCGCTACTACGATATAGACCTCGATGCGTCCCCGGTCGCGCTCAACAGCGTGGATGAACCGCTGGGGATCGCCATGCTGGGGATGCGAAAGCAGCGCGCATGGGTCACGCGGCTGGGGGTCATCCCTTACCGTCGCGGGCGCAGGATCGGCCAGCTTCTGATGGAAAACCTGTTGGGGAAAGCGCGTCAGCAGCAGGCCACGCTGGTACAGCTTGAGGTGATTAAGGGCAACGAACCCGCTCACCGCCTCTTTACCAAGCTGGGCTTTGCCGAAACCCGCGAACTGCTCATCATCCGCCGCCCCCCTGCCCCGCTGTCGCCTGTGCCACAGCTTGACGTGGCAAGCGTCGCCCCGCTGACCGACGAGCAGATTGTCGCCCATCTGGTGCTGTATCCAGCGGGCGCGTCGTGGGTGGAGGAAGCGCGCTCTGTCTTGCAGGCAGGCAGCCTGAAAGGGCTTGAGGTGACGCTCACCGATGGCACACAGGGCTGGATCATCTTCCAGTGTACGGCGGTGCAGATCGCGCATGTGGTCTTTGGCCCCGCCGAGGGGTTGACCGAAGACCTTGTTCACGCCCTGCTTTACCACATGCATAAGCAGTTCCCCCGCCACGATACCAAAGTCGAGAACATCCCGCTGCACGGCCTGACATGGCCTGCCTACCAGCGCCTGCACTATGTCGAGTCCTTCCGCCGGATTGAAATGGTGCTGAATTTGTAGCTTCGGTGCTGGCAGGCGGATTCGCTGGTACAATCTGCGGCAGACTTCCCCATCAGTGAAAGGATGCTGCCGTGAAGCTCAAATGGTACGGTCAGGCATGTTTCTTAATCACCGCCAGCGATGGCACAAAGATCGTCACCGACCCTTACACCCCGGAAACGTCCGGCTATCAGTATGTCACCGAAGAGGCCGACCTTGTTATCCGCTCGTCTGATAACGACAGCTTTCACTGCCGCGCAGACCTGATCCCCGGCAACCCAACGGTGGTCACGGCGCTTGATCTGGCGAATGAAGGCGGCGAGACGGTGCAGAAGGGCATCCGCATTCGCGCGATTGAAGCGATGGAGGCGTTGAACCACCGCTATCATGACCCGGATCAGAACGGCATGTACCGCTTCACGGTGGACGGCCTCGACATCGGCCATATGGGTGATGTGGGCAACGCGCTGAGCGAAGGACAGATCAACTTCTTTAAGGACGTGGATGTGCTGCTGGCGCTGGCGGGCGGGCATCCGGTCATCGAACTGGATGACCTGAAAACCGTCATTGACCAGGCAAAGCCCAAGCTGGTCATCCCCATGCACTTCCGTACCCTGACTTATGTGCCGCGCAATTCCCTCTGGATTCCATCCTTTCTGAGCTACTTCGACGAGGCGCAGGTTGACTTTGCGTTTGATTACGAGGCCGACATCAGGCCTGATACCCTCCCCTACTCCACTCGAATACTGGTTATGGACTATGTGAGATGATTCTCGTACATGATTGCCTCATTATCGGGTCAGGGATTGCCGGGCTGCTGGCAGCGCAGGCCCTGCAAAACGCCGGGCAGCGTGTGGTTGTGCTGGATAAAGCACGGCGCATCGGCGGGCGCATGGCAACCCGCCGCATCGAAAACGGCGTGTTTGATTATGGGGTGCAGTTTTTTACGGTGCGCGAACCGCGCTTTAAGGCCTTTGTTGACCACTGGCTGGCCGAGGGGCTGGTGCGGGAATGGGCGAGCGGTTTTGTCAACAGCGCGGGTGAATTGCAGCAGGACGGCCACCCGCGTTACTGCGGCACACAGGGTATGGCGACAATCCCCAAACACCTTGCCCAAAGCGTTGATGTGCGCCTGAACCGTCGGGTGGTGGCGATCAGCGCAGCGGACGAGTGCTGGGCGGTTGAGGTGGAGCGCGAGGAGACTTTTCACTGCCGCGCCCTGATCCTGACCCCGCCCGTGCCGCAGTGCTTTCAGTTGCTGGACGCGGGGAACTACGTCCTCCCACAGGCCGAACGGGACGCGCTGGCCGCAATCAAGTACCAGTCCTGTCTGGCGGTGATGGCGCTGCTCGATGCGCCGGGGAACGTACCAGAACCGGGCGGGGTGCAGCTTGACGGTGAACTGATCGGCTGGATCGGCGATAATCACCGTAAGGGCATCTCCCCGGCCTATGCGCTCACCATTCTGGGCGCGCCTGATTTCAGCCGGGAGCATATCAGCCGTGATCGCGCGGCGGCGGCAGAGATGCTGCTGGAGGCGGCAGCGCCTTACATTGGCGACGCGAAGGTCATTCTGCGCCAGCAGCACCGCTGGTTTTATAACGAAGCGGTCGAGATGTACCCTGCGCCGTGTCTGCCGATCCCCGGCGCGCTGCCGCTGGTTTTCGCCGGGGATACGTTCACTGGCCCACGTGTCGAGGGCGCGGCGCTTTCCGGGCTGGCGGCGGCGGATTATCTGCTCACGGTCAGTCATTAAGGGCGGCGCTGCTTTATGCCCCTCTCGTCTAAAGTCGCCAACCTTGTACTGAAGCGTGTTCAGGCCGCGCCAGACGACCGCCTCGGGCTGCTGGGCGGGGATGATGGCGTACTGGTCGCGGCGCTGGCGAAGCAAGCCGCGCGCGTCACGCTTTACCACACAAGCCATAGCACGCTGCATCATCTGCGCCAGCAGTTAGACCGCGTGGGAAACGTTGAGATCAGCAGCGGGGTCTTCCCCGCGACAGACGCGCATTTCGACACGATGATTCTCTTTGCGCCCAAAGGGCGGGAGCTTGCGCGGGCTTACTTGTGGCACGCGGCACGGGCGCTTCGTCCGGCGGGCAGGCTGTTCATCGTGGGCGCGAATAACGCGGGCATCAAAAGCGTGATCGCGGATGCACAGGCGTTGTTCGCCAGCGTCGCCACGCTGGATTACAAAGACCGCCAGCGCGTCGCTCTGGCAATCGCGCATCCCTCACCGCTGCCCTCGCCAGAACCACCGGAGGCGCTTTCGCTTACCCCGCAGCCCGTCGAGTTCGACACACCGCTCGGCCCGCTGGTGCTGATGACCATGCCCGGCGTGTTTAGCTGGCAGTCGCTGGACGATGGCACGCGCTTTTTGCTGGAGACGCTCGACATCCACCGCTTCCAGCCACAGCACACGCTGCTGGATGTCGCCTGCGGGAATGGCGTGGTCGGGTTGAGTCTGGCGCGGCACGTGGGCGCTGTTATGATGAGTGATGATAATCTGCTGGCGGTGCGCTGTGCGCGCGGCGGCGTTGAGCTTCACAGCCTGTCGCATGTCACCGTGCAGCCGGGGGATGTTTATTCAGCGGTGGCCGGGCAGCGTTTCGACTGGATCATCGCAAACCCGCCCTTTCACCGTGACCTCAACACCAGCATGGATGTCGCGCGACGCATCATCAGCGAAGCGCCGCGTTTTCTCACCGCTGGCGGGCGGCTGGTGGTCGTCGCCAACGCCTTCCTGCCGTATAAAGCCCTGTTCGCCGACTGTTTTTCATCGGTCATCACGGTGGCGCAGAACAATCGTTACGTGGTGCTGGAGGGGACAAAATGAGCGCCGATCAATCCAGCGCGGCAGATTTAAACGTACAATCAATGTATTGGGAGATCAGGAAAGCAGGCTATGCGGAAGCGGGTTCTTCTTTGTGTCAGTGTTGTATGGGTTTTACTGCTGGCGGTGGGCAGCGCGAACGCGCACGCCAGCCTCGCCCGGTCAGAGCCGCCCGCGAACGCCGTCCTTTACGAAGCGCCTGCTGAGATTCGCCTGTATTTTACAGAGCCGCTGGAAGCCGCTTTCAGCACCATCCAACTGCGCGATGCCAACGGCAACACCGTCCAGACCGCGCCCGCACAGCTTGACCCCGACGATCCCTTCCAGATGATTTTAACCCCCGGCGAACTGCCCGACGGCCTGTACACCGTCGCCTGGAAAGCGCTCTCCAGCGCTGACGGCCACCTCACACAGGGCAGCTACCCGCTGGTGATCGGCGCGGCGGTGGGGCAGGCAGGCACCGCGAACACGGAAGAAGAGGTTGTTCCGGCGGAAAGCGCCACAGTGCGCTGGCTAAACGTCCTGAGCATCGCGCTCACCACAGGCGGCATTGGCTTTGTGCTGCTGGTCTGGCGCAGCGCCGCGCCCAGCAGTCACCCGCTGGTCGAACAGCGGCTGCGGCGCTTCAACTGGGTAAGCTGGCTGTTCGTGGGCGTGACCACGCTGCTTATCCTGCTGCTGCAAGTGGCGATCGTTATGGAGGCTTCGATTGTCACCGCCGCGACCAGCTTCCCGCAAATTCAGACGATGCTCAGCACCCGCTTCGGCCAGTTATGGCTGCTGCGGCTGGGCCTGTGGCTGCTGGTGGGGGTGGCGCTGGCCTTCACACGGCGAGACTGGCGCGCCTACTGGCTGGCGCTGCTGGCCTGCGGCGGGTTGATGCTCACGCAGAGCCTGTTCAGCCATGCCAGCGGCGTAGAGGACACGCTGGCGGCAGTGGTGGCCGACTGGCTGCATCTGGCGGGCATGAGCCTGTGGATCGGCGGGCTGGCGCAGTTTATTAACGTCACTGGCGTGATCCGCCGCAGCTTCATCCCCGCCGCAGAGATGACAGGGCGCATGGTGGCCCACTTCTCCAACCTTGCCCGCGCATCCGTCGCGCTGCTGGCGATCACGGGTGTGTATTCCGCGTGGCTTCATGTCGGGTCGCTGGCAGGGCTGCTGACCACGACTTACGGGCAGGCGCTGCTGATAAAGACCGCGCTCATGCTGCCGCTGCTGGGCATCGCGGCGGTGAACCTGTTCATCACGCAGCGCCGTTTGCTCTCTGGCGATGTCATCTGGATCGGGTGGCTGCGGCGGCTGGTCGCGCTGGAAATCGTGCTTACGGTGGCTATCCTCGGCGCGGTCGGCGTGATGACCGCGATCACGCCCGCGCGCAACACGGTTGCTGTCCGCGCCGCCACGCCGGATTACACCCCGCCGCAGCCCATCGTCGAGACGCACAGCGCCAGAGATGGCTTTCAGGCGACGCTTGAAGTGACTCCCGGCCTTGTGGGCGAAAACACCTTTACCGTTACGCTTGCCAGCGAGGACGGCACACCGATCGAAGATGCCAGCCTGATTCGGCTGCGCTTCGACCACCAGACGGAGAACATCGGCACCAGCGAACTGAGGCCGGAGCATATCGGCGGCGGGCAGTACACCGTTACAGGCGCGAACCTGAGCGTCGCGGGCGAGTGGCGCATCCGCGCCACCATCCAGCGCCCCGGCGAGTTTGACCGGGTGATTGATTATCGCCCGCTGGTCGAGGTGTATATCCCACCCCCGCCGCCAGCGCTGATAGACACCGCAATCCCGGTCGAGCAACGGCTGCTGGTGCTGGCCGCGCTGGGGATGTTGTGCATCATCGCCGGGGCGCTCTTAAAGGAAGAAAAGCTGCTGACAACGCTGATGGTCACGGTCGGCGGGGTGTTTCTGGCGAGCGCTGTTCCGCTGGCGTATGTGGGCGAGACAGGCGTAAGCGCGCGCGACAGCTTCATCCCCGCGCCGCAAGCGCCGGTGCGGCTGGCGATCAGCGGCAGGCAGGACGCGCCGCTGCTGGTGACTGCGGCAGGCACGCTTATGCAGCCAACTGCGGAAGGCCAATGGCAGCCGCTGGCGCTGGACGCGGTGGTGCGGGACGTGTACACCGATGTCGCTAACGTGTTGTGGGCTGTCACCGACAGCGGCGTGTACCAGTATAAAGCGGATGCCGGATGGCGGGCTGTTCATGACATGCCCGGCCACCGTGTCCTCATGACACACGGCTATATCTACGCGCTCGGCGGCGACGGAGTCATGCGCTTTCATGAGCAGGGCGGCGAACTGCTGGAGCGAGAAATCCCCCTGCCCCAACCGGAAGCCGCGCCGGGGGATTTTGTGATGCTCGGCAACCATACGCACGTGCTGCTCAACGGCGACGCGGTTTTCCAGAGCATTGACCTCGGCCTGAGCTGGCAGCCGCTGGCCGCACCCGCGCCGATCAGCGCGATCGGGGTAGACCCGGATGGCGAACTGCTGGCAGCGACCGACAGCAACCTCATACGCTGGCAGCGGGCAGAGCGCGGCTGGCGAACCCTGCTGCCGCTGCCCGAAGGCCAGCCCATTGAGGCCATGCAGGCGTTCAACGGCAGGCTTTACGTCGCCGCCGGGGGCAGGCTCTATACGCCGGGGGCTAATGCGTGGAACGCGCTGGCGCTGCCAGAGGCTGACGGCGTGTACATCACCGCGCTGGCCGAAGAATACCCCGACCGCCTGTGGGCGCTGGATGCTGCCGGGGCGCGGCTTTTCTCCACCACCGACGGCCAGACATGGACGGTGCAGGCGATCGGCACCTGACGCTTTGCAGGGCAGGTTTGAAACCTGCCCCAGAACACCCGTTTCGCGCTCCATTGACCATCTTCTCCACGTCTGCGATACTATCCGGCAGTTGTTTGCATCACAGGACACATTATGTCGAACCGCGCCGCCCAGCCACTCGCAGACCGCATCCGCCCACAGTCGCTTGATGAATTTGTCGGGCAGGAGCATCTGGTCAGCCCCGGCAAACCGCTTTATCTGGCGATGCAGAGCAACGAACTGCACTCGATGATCTTCTGGGGGCCGCCGGGAGTCGGTAAGACGACGCTGGCGTGGCTGCTGGCGAAGCATACGCAGCGCCCGTTTCACGCGCTCTCGGCGGTCAGCGCGGGCAAGGCCGAGGTGCGCGAAGTGGTGGAAAAGGCGCGGCACAAAACCACCGCGCAGCCGGGACTGTTCGACGACCCCGACGACCAGCAAGGCCGGGGGGCGGTGCTGTTTCTGGACGAGATTCACCGCTTCAACAAGGCGCAGCAGGACTTTTTGCTGCCCTATGTCGAGGACGGCACGATCGTGCTGATCGGCGCGACGACGGAAAATCCCAGCTTCGAGGTTATCCCGGCGCTGCTCTCGCGGGCGCAGGTCTTTGTGCTGGAAGCGCTGTCTGTCGAGCATATCCGGCGCATCCTCCAGCGCGGGGCGCAGGAACTGGAGATCAGGATGGAGGACGACGCGCAGGACTTTCTGGCCGAATACGCCAACGGCGACGCGCGCCAGTCGCTCAACCTGCTGGAAGCCGCCGCCCGCCTGTATGCCACCGGGCAGGATGACCCGCACATCACGCTGCAAAACCTGAAGGACGCGCTGCAATCACGCCACCTGCGCTACGACAAAGCGGGCGAGGAGCATTACAACACCATCAGCGCTTACATCAAGAGTATGCGTGCCAGCGACCCGGACGCGGCGCTCTACTATCTGGCGCGGATGGTCAACGCCGGGGAAGACGCGCTGTTTATCGCCCGGCGCATGGTCATTTTCGCCAGTGAGGATATCGGCATGGCACAGCCAACCGCGCTGGTGGTGGCGAACGAGGTCTTTAAAGCCTGCGAGACGATTGGCTACCCGGAAGCGCAGATCAACCTGGCGCATGGCACGGTGTACATGGCCCTAGCGCCCAAAGACCGCAGCGCCTACGAAGCCTACTTCAAGGCGCTGGAAGATGTCGAGCGCATGGGCAACCTGCCCATTCCTATGAAGCTGCGTAACGCGCCGACCCGGCTGATGAAAGAACTTGGCTATGGTAAAGCCGAGGACGACAACGAGAGCAACCTGCCCAAAGCGTTGAAAAACAAAAAATACTACGTCAAAGGCTGAAAATCCCCCCACCTTACCCATTTCAATTTGCCTTGTCCGTCCCATGTCTGCCCGCGCTCCGTCTGCTAGGATGGAAACATCCAAGCGAAAAAGCAGAGGAGTGTGCTATGCAGTTCAAGGATGGAACACACGTCTTTACCGCTGATAATCAGGATGTTGGCACGGTTGATCGCATCGTGATTGACCCACGTACCGATGAACTCACGCATATCGTGGTACAGCAGGGCTTCCTCTTTACCGAGGATAAAGTCGTCCCGATTGAACTTGTGGCTTCCGCGAATGAAGATCGGATTGTGCTGCGGCCAGACGCGGGCGATCTGGAGCATCTGCCGCCGTTTGAGGAGCAGTATTACGCGCGAATA
This sequence comes from uncultured Anaerolineaceae bacterium, assembly GCA_964548765.1. GTDB lineage: Bacteria > Chloroflexota > Anaerolineae > Aggregatilineales > Phototrophicaceae > JAIOHN01. The sequence goes on along the minus strand of CAZJSU010000065.1, from coordinate 1,337 downwards.
GACGAGGCGGAACGGCAGGCCAGAGCTTACCCCGGCACGGGCTATGTCTCGCCGGTGTTCGGCTATCCGCCATACGGCGCGGCGTGGCCTGTCTACCCCGGCGTGGTCGGCGCGGGTTATGCCGGGGTCGGCCAGCCGGAAGGCCAGTTTGTCGAGCGCACCGAGTTGAACATCCCTGACCACACTGCCGCGCTGAAAAAGGGCGCGCGCGTCATCAGCGCCGACGACCAGCACGTGGGTGAGATTGAGAGCGTGCTGGTGGATAAGCAAAGCAGCCGCGCCACCCACTTCGTCATTTCACAGGGGCTGCTGTTCAAGGATCATAAGCTTGTGCCTGCGGACTGGATCAAGGTCACGGGCGAGAACGAGGTCTTCCTCTCCGTACACTCCAAAACGCTGGAAGGCTTGCCAGATTATCAGCCGCAGTAGCATCAGCCTCACCGGGGCAGGTTTTACCGCCTGCCCTTTTTGTTTCCCCTTAACACAGCCGCCCCCACTAAAACGCCTCACTTCAACTACACCAGCAGCCCCCGCGCTCACCAGTGGATAAATCCACTTGATTGAAACGCAGCGTATAAACAGTTAGAATAGCAAATGTTTGTTGATACAATGTATCAACTAAGCGAGACGTTTTCACTTTCACACAGGAGCCTATTATGAAGAAACTGTCTCTCACGCTTGTGCTGGTGATTGTCCTTGCGCTGGCCGCGCCCGTGCTGGCACATGAAAGCCGCACGACTGACGGAGGCATTCAGATCGTGTTTGGCTGGAGCGATGAGCCAGCCATCGCGGGTGAGCCTAACGGCCCGGAAGTCATGCTTTCGCTGCCGGGGGAACATACTGAGGCGACTGAGGAAGCCGATGGTGAACATCAGGAAGGCGCGGGCGGTCATCACGGCGAAGGCAGCACCCCGGTGACCGATGCCGAGCTTCAGGTCGAGGTCAGCTTTGGCGACCAGACGATCACGCTGGCGCTACGCCCGGCCTTTAACCAGCCGGGGCGCTACTATGCCGACCTGATGCCGATGCTGCCGGGAGACTACACCTTCCGCGTGTTTGGCACGGCGGGCGGCGTGGAGGTCAACGAAGTGTTCACGTCGGCGGATGGCAAGTTCAGCAGTGTCGAGCCTGCCACCGACATCCAGTTCCCGCTGGCCGCCCCCAGCACACTTGAGTTGATGATGATGATTGAGGAGCTTCAGGCGCAGCTTGACGAGCTGCGCGCGGCGATAGGCCAGTAAATAGGCTAAGCACTCACTAAGGGCGGGTTTACAGCCCGCCCTGCTGCCATCAGATCTTTATGTCACTTCCGCGTTTTTGAAGTAAGATTATTGAGA
>CAZJSU010000064.1:21570-25436 GCA_964548765.1 uncultured Anaerolineaceae bacterium | reverse complement strand
GCACTGGCTTAGACCCTCAGCCTGTTTAACCACTCACCGCAGGGTTCAGGGCTGGCACGCACCCTGAAGTGCCTATGACCGCAGGAAATCCCTGTGGGATGTATTCGCCCGTAACGTAGCCCCCGAAGGGACTGAGGCTGGTCAGCGTGAGCTTTTACAAGCTCCCGGTTTTAACCGGGGGTCGCTGACGCTCCTCTGCCCAGTCGGCCAGCGCGTCGCGCAGTTCCTGCCGGATGCGGAGACGCTGCGCCGGGTCGAAGGGGATGGTGTAAAAACGCTCGGAATCCGGCGGGGGCGAGCCGTTGTCGCCGTAAAAGGTCTTGAACTCGCGCTGGATGCGGTGAAAGTAGGCTTCGGCGTTATAAAGCGGCAGGCGGTAGGCCAGTTGCTTGATGCCCATTGTGATCGTGATGCGCTCGTCATGGCCTTGCAGCGCCCAGATGCCGAGGACGTAGAGCGTGCTGTAATGATGATAGCCGCGCAGCTTGTACCACAGGCACACGCCCGCCCATGTCTGCGGCAGGAAGCCGCGAAAGACCCCCGGCCCGAAGCAGTTAATCCGCGCCGGGTTCATCTCCTTGCAATCTTCCAGATAACCCCATGCGTTCAGCGCGTCCAGCGCCTGCCCCGGCGCGTCGTTGTACTGCGGCGTGGGGGGCTGGGCGTATTTCTGTGCTTTGAGCCTGCGCTCACGATGACGATAGCGGGACATAACACAACCCCGTAAGCAACTCACCGACTTCGGCGCAACTATAACCGAAAGTTTGTTCTTGTGCTACCGCGCCTGCGCCAGCAGCGCCGCCAGCGCCTCGCCCTGCGCCGCGTCATACTCGCCGCGCCCGCGCCACAGCACTTCGCCCGCCGCGTTCAGCAGAAAGACCTGCATCTGGTCTATGTCGGGGATCGCCAGCGCGTCCAGAAAGGCGGCGCGGTCTTCCAGAAACACCGTCAGCGTGACGCGGCGCAGCGCCTCATCCGGGATGGCGACCACCATCCCCGCGCGAATAAACACGCGCACCGCCGGGTTGATGTTGGTAAAAATGGCGGTGTTGTAATAGGCGAGGCCGGGGTGCTGCGCCGCGAGCGCCTGCACAGGCGCAAGCCAGCTTTGGGCGCGCACCTGCTGACCGTCGTCAAAGGGCATGATGACGAACACGTAATCGCCCTCAAAGTCCTGCGGCAGCGTCAAAGCCTCGTCCAGCAGGTTGCTGCCGCTCACTGTCGGGAAGCGCAGGCAGTCCGCCTCAGCGCCGCGCAGACAGTTGACCACTGTTACCGCCGAGGTCGCGGGGGCGCGGTTGATGATAAGCGCCGCGCCTGCGCCCGCCAGCACGATCACCAGCAGCGCGATCCCCCACCAGAAACGCCGCGCGGTCATGGTGTCCCCGCCTCGACGCTGATGCCGAAATGACTGGCAACCGCGCGCTCCCTGCCGGGCAGGCCGTGATCTATAGGCGAGTTGAGCAGGGCAGGCGTACCGTCTGCGCCCTCGATCACCAGCGCGGTCGAGCCGCCGCCGTCGAGGTTGAGCGCGTACCACGCGCCGAGTTCCAGCGCGATGTCGGCCAGTTCGTACATATTTACCCCTTCGCTGTAATTGGGCTGCCGCCCGTCCACCAGAAACAGCAGCATCGTCTCAAAACCCGCGTCGAAGCCGATGGCCGTGCGCGGGTGCTGGCGCGTATGATAAGGGCTGTTATTCAGCGTCACTTCGCCGTCCGTCACGAAGATCACATCGCCGGAGAGCGCGTTGTAGACCGAAGCAGGCAGCGTAAAGCTGGCGCGCTGCTCTGGCGAAAGGTACAGCGTGGGGTACACGTCGCGGTCAATGCCATAGGCCGCGCCCTCCGCCGCGTACAGCCCTTTCACCGTCACCGCATCGCCCGCCTTTGGATAATAATTAAAAATCCCCTGCGACCACCATGGGGTAAAAAACCCGGCGTTCACCGCCAGTTGCAGGTCATGTTCGGCCAGAAACTGCGAGGTGGTACGCGCCTTTAGCGGAAGATCATCTGTGGTGTCTGGCGGCGTGATGTGGAAGCGCAGCCCCGGCGTGCCTAAATCCACGCGGACGACGTGCATGACCAGCGGGCGTGGGTCGGTGCGAACCTCGCGGCTGTAGGTGATGCCAGGGAACAGGTCGCGCGTGTTCTCTGCTGGCAGCGGGCGGTGCGTATACCAGAACTGATAGCCCGCGCAGAACAGGAAGAACACCCCGGCCAGCACGAACCCGGCGCTGACACCACGCGCTGCCCGGCGCTGCCGCAGCCGCCGCCACGCCAGCAGTGCCATCATCAACCCGGCCAGCGCCACGACCAGCCACACACGCCAGTCGGCCACCTGCCACAGCAGCACCGCCAGATAAAACAATACATCCATAAGGTTATCTTCTCATCCGATTTGTCAGGTGTTGACGCGGACAAACAATGCATCTTGTGTAGGGGCGGGTCTGTGACCCTCCCGCAGGTCGCCATCATGACGGGCGGGTTTGAAACCCGCCCCTACGCATGAATGACTGTTGCGCGTCCCTACGAAATACGCAGGAGATGGCGAAAGGTCGTGGAATATGCAAAATCGCAGGGGGCGACCCGGCGGATCGCCCCTACAGAATGACGCTGGTGAACAGGCTTTAGCAGCCTGCGCGGCGCAGATTGTACTCAATCGAGCCGAAGTTGTTGTTCTCGTTGGTCTCCACCACCTGATTCAGCGAGTCCACCTGAATGCTGATGCGGTGCTGCTCGTTGTAGTAGGTGCTGACCGTGAGCGGAATCAGCGCCTCGAAGGTCTGCCCCGGCGCAAGCGACGGGAAGCCGCCAATTGTGGTCGCCGTCACCGTGCCAGTGTTGATGTGGTTATCCTGCACGGCGATCGTGCCGCTGCTGTTGCTCTGCGTCGTGCCGACGTTGCGGACATTCACGCGGATGGTGAAGGTCTGATCGCAGCGCGGCTCGGCGGGGTCGAGCGTGATCGAAGCGATAATCAGGTCAGCCTGTGAGACAGGGGTGGCTGTCGCCGGGATCGGTGTCGGGGTAGGTGTGGGCGGCGGCGGCGGCGGGAACTCGCGCGGCAGGCGGCTGGTATCCCCCGTCACACGGATCACACTCGGCGCGGCCCAGCCTTCGCGGCCATTAGGCAGGCGCACCTTCCACCAGCCGGAGCCGGTCGAGCTGCGCGCCAGCACGGGCAGCGTCTCCCCAATTCGCACCGTACCAACCACTTCATAAGCCGTGCTGTCACCCCGGCGCACGTTACCGCTGGAGACGATGACTTCGGCTGTCGGCTCGGCGCTGAAGGCGGTCGGTGTCGCCTGCAGCGGCGGCTGTGTGGGCAGGGCGGGGCTGGCGGCGATAGTCGGCAGCGGCGGCGGGGACGGCGTGACCGCAAACGGCGGCGGGTTGTTTTCGATACGCAGCGGCCTGACCTCGTGATGCACCGGGTCGGTCGCGCCAGTGACGTTGATGGTCAGCCGCAGTTCGTACAGGCCATCCGGCACGATGGTCGTGTCCCAGATGCCCAGCACATCATCCAGAACTGCCGAAGCGCTGGGCAGCGTCGCCGGAATCCATGGGAACGTGTCCGGCGGTGGGTTGCCAGCCGCGTCCAGCGGGCGGTACTCCAGAAAATGGGTGGACATATTGGGCAGGTTGGCCGCGCCGCGCACCTCGAACTGGCCGCGCAGCAGATAGACCGGGGGCGGCCAGGTGATGTTGGCGTTCGGGTCTGGCGGCGTGAGCGTCGGAAACGCGGTTGGCGTACTGGTCTGCGCGTGTACGCTCAACGGGAGCGCCAGCAGCAGAACAAGCAAAAGCAGGGCTTTGATGCGGGACATGATTTTCCTCTCTTGTGTTCCAAATACAGTATGGCGG
>CAZJSU010000064.1:0-21470 GCA_964548765.1 uncultured Anaerolineaceae bacterium | reverse complement strand
GGCTTTGATGCGGGACATGATTTTCCTCTCTTGTGTTCCAAATACAGTATGGCGGAGTGTTGGAAGCGGGCGGGTTTGAAACCCGCCCCTACGGTGCCGGATAAACTCGCTAAGGCGCGCGCAGCGGCGTGGTGATGCCGAAGAAGTTGTTGTTCTCGTCAATCTCGGCCACCAGTTGGTTCACGTCAACCGCGCAGTCTACGGTGATGTTGCTGCCCCCGCCGCTGTCCAGCGTGACCGGGCTGAGGAAAATATCGCGTTCCTCAAAAGCGTTCATGCCGCCGATATTGCTGGAACGCTCGACATTAGCGGGCTTCACGGTGCAGAGAAGCTGGGTATCTGGCAGGAACACGCCGCTGTTATTGCGTACCCGCACGATGATCTGGAACTGTTCGCCCTGCCGGATTTCGCCCCGGTCATAACGAACGCCGATGATCGTCGCGTCGGGCAGCGTGGGCGTGGCGGTGGCGACAGGCGTAGGCGTGGCGGGTGGGTTGACCAGCGGCAGATTGGCCGTGTTGCCAACCGCGTCCACGACATCCCCGGCGACCCAGCCGCGCTGCCCGCTGCTCAGTTCCACTTGATACCAGCCCGTCCCGGTGCTGCTGCGGCCAATGATGCGCGCGAACTCGCCCGGCGAGAGTGTGCCGACGATGTTATAGCCTGTGTTGTCCCCGGCGCGGACGTTGACCGCGATGTCGCGGTTGGGCGTGACGCGCGGCGTGGGGTCAAAGGCGGTCGGCGTGGGCTGGAGGGTGGGCAGCGGGGTGCTGGCCGCCTCGGCCTGCGTCGGCAGCGGGGTCGCGGTTGGCTCTGGCGTGGGCGTGACCGCGAACGGTGGCGGCTCGTTTTCCACGCGCAGCGGACTCACGCGGAACACCACTGGCTCGGCCTCGTTCTGGACGTTGACCACCAGCCGCAGTTCATACAGGCCGTCCGGCTCAAGCGTCGTGTCCCAGATGCCCAGCACATCGTCTACCACCGCCGCCGGGCTGGGCAGCGTCGCCGGAAGCCAGGGGGACTCCACAGCTTCCTCGGTGGCCGCGCTTTCGACCGCTTCAGTTTCAACCGGTTCTGTCGTCAAAGGGAATGGCTGCCATGCGCCGGGCAGCGGGCGATATTCGATAAAGTAATTGGTCATGCTCGGCAGGTTGGCCGTGCCGCGCACCTCGAACTCGCCACGCACAACGTACACAGGCGGCGGCCATGTGATATTCACATCAGGATTGATCTCGGCTTCTGGCAGCGGCTCGACAACCTGTGCCTGCACCCCACCAGCCAGCGCGCATAAAACCATCAGCAAAAGCAAAATCCGTCTCATACAGCGCCTCCTCGTTGTTTCAATCCATATTAAAGCATGACTTAAGTTCAGGCTTTCCGCAAATAGTACGCCTGCCCTACGAACAGTAAACTTTCGCCCCGTCAGGAACGTAGGCCAAACGTAGGATAACGCCAGATTTGGATAAGCGATTGCGGCTTATCGAGATGGAGGGGTGTCTTAGGCCGGGATCGAGAGGGGGAGTAGGGACGCGCAACAGCGCGTCCGCGCGGACACCGTGTAAGGTTTGTCCGTCGTTGCCCTTATGGTTTTTAAGGGGTCAAACCTTCGATGTATCGCGTGCGTCTGCCATCATCATTCAGGTGTAGGGGCGGGTTTGCAACCCGCCCATGAAACCTCACCCCGCCTGGGATGCGGAAGGGTCACAGACCCGCCCCTACGCATACACATCGCTGCTCTGCTAACTACGGACAAACCTTGTAGGGTGTCCCTACGAAAGATGCTGTTGGTGAACGCATAAAACGATCACATCCGTAGGGACAAGTCGGTGACTTGCCCTAGGCGCAGCACGCTGCGCCCCTACAAAAATGAATTCGCCAACACTATCACGAAACGATATTCCCTGTAGGGACACGCCACAGCGCGTCCGTAACAGAGAACACAAAATGTCAGCAGAATCTGGTTTACCGCTTAACAAGCCGGGTTCTGCTGAGTACGACCACAAACCCTATTAAGCCCAGCCCTAAAAAGGCCAACAGCCCGAACCTCCAGACAGGGGTTTGGCCTGTATTGGGCAGTTGTCCCACAGGCAAGGCGGTTGCACATGCTTCCGCGCCTTGATTAGAAGCAGTCACACACGCGGTATTGTCAACAACCTGCCCGTTCAGTGAAGTTGTGAAGATGCTGAATTGCACCGTCTGGCCGACATTGAGCGTGGCATAAGTGACAGTCACGGTTTGCCCGCCAATCGTGACACCTGCGTCTGGCGCATCTACAGAATCAATGCGTAGGGAGGGACTCAGCGTATCAGTCACGGTGACGTTATTGCCGGCAGCAGTGCCAACATTCGAGACTGTCACGACCCATTCCAGCTTTTCGCCCTGTGCGCCAGTCTGACCCGGCACCAAAAGGCCCAGTTTGCTGATCGCTGGGTCGAAGACTGCGATCTGCGGCTGCCCGGCATCAGAGCCAGCCGGAGCAGCGGTAGGGCTGACGGTTGAAACCCGGCAGCGAATATTGTATGTTTCCGGGCTGGTACTCGTATTATCTGTCACGGTTAAAGTCGCGGTAAATGTCCCCGTAGTTGCAGAATTACACGTGACAGTGACGACCTGGCTTGCGCCACTGCCATCCACAATGGTGAACGGCGCGGGGTTAGCACTCAGGCTGATCTCGGCATCCCCAACAAGACTGATGGCACTAATCGTCAAATCAGCAGAGCCAGCCTCAGAAATCGTAATGTCCCGGTTAGCCGCTGTACCAACGGTGGTATTCATAGCGATAGCCCCCGGCGCAGGATTGGAAGCGTAGATGGGGAAAGGCGTTGTGGTAATATCAAGCGACCAGTTATCAAGGCTGCCCCCATCGGAACCAGCATCATCGGTGATGGTGAGCGTCCACACCCCATTCGGGTCTTCCCCAATAAAAGCCCCCAGCGCCCCCTCTGGGACAAGGCGAGTCTGAACGACATTATCGGAATAAGCAGCATCAGTGACAGGGACGGTTGCCGAATCATCCCACAAAGTGCCATTAAAGACATTCTCGTAGCCCTCCCCGTTATCGGTTGTGATGGTGATGGTGGTTCCCGAAGGGGATGTCAGCGTAATATCCAAATCATCCGCATAGGTGTGTGGGATAAATGTTCTCATGTTTATATCTAAAATATAGTCACCTATACCAGAAACCGTGATCGTGTCAGTGATTGTCGCCGGGCCTGATGGGATCGCTATGGGTACTGTCGTGCTTGATGTAGAGGTAGTGATTCCAGTTGGCGCAGCATCTAACGTGGTAATATCAAGCGACCAGTTATCAAGGCTGCCCACATCGAAAGCAGTATCATCAGTAACCTCTAAAGTCCAAACGCCGTTAGGATTTTCCCCGACAAAACCCCCCAGTGCCCCTTCTGGGATAAGATAAGGCTGAACAACAAGGTTTGAAAAACTTGTATTCACGACGGCGATACTTGCTGAATCATCCCACAAAGTGCCATTGAAGACATTATCGTTGCTCCCCCCATTATCAGTTGTGATGGTGATAGTGGTTCCCGAAGGGGAAGTCAGCGTAATATCCAGGTCGCCTGCAAAGGTGTGCGGGATGAAAGTCGTCAGATCCACATCTAAAATATAAGTGTCTAAGCCAGAAACCGTGATCGTGTCAGTGATTGTCGCCGGGCCTGATGGGATCGCTATGGGTACTGTCGTGCTGGCGAAGTTCGTCGTTGTTGCCGTGAACGTTGGTGGAGCTGCTGGTGCAACGGCCAAAACCTGCAATACAGGTAAAAAGATAAAAGTTAGTATAACTGTAAGAACCATCTTGTGCATTCTGAACTTCCCCCAGAGGCAGCAACGAAATCTGTAAGGTTGTGAGTATAAAGAAAAATTATGACGATGTTTGAACGAAGAGTCAAGATAAGATGCAGTGCGTGTTGAGGATAATTAAAATTCGGCTTTGGGTTGGTTTTTAGAGCGTGTTTGGAGGGTGATTTCTGTTGCGGACGCGATGTATCGCTTCCCTACACCCTGTCCGCATAGGTTTCGTAGGGACACGTCCGCTATCCAACGCTCAAATAACAGGATAAGCACAACGCCACCGCCCGACAGGTGTTAAAGTAAGGAAACACCACAACCGGGAAATGCTGTTTTGTCCACCACGCCACCACAAGAAAAAAGCAAAGCCCCACCGCTGGGGGCGGACTTCCGCACCCGCGCGCTGACCGCGCTCGTCGGCGCACCCATCATCCTGCTGGCGGTGATGATCGGTAGGCCGGTGTTTGATGTGCTGGTGGTCGGGGTCGGGCTTGTCGCCGGGCTGGAACTGCTGCACATGCTGCGCCCGCCGACAGACATCACCCGCGCCCTCAGCCTGCTGCTCATCGTGGCCTGCATCGGCGGCGTAGCGCTGCTGCTTCCGCTGCAGATCATCGCCACGATTACGGTTTTTCTGGTCGTCGGGCTGGCGCTGTGGGCGCTGTCGGCCAGCGTCCCGTTCACGCGCGGGGTGCTTTATCCCCTGCTGGGCGCGCTGTACATCGGCCTGCCTTTAGGCGTGGCGCTGCTGCTGCGGCATGGCGACAACGGCCTGCTGTGGACGATCATGCTGTTCGCCAACAACTGGGCAACGGATGCCTTTGCGCTCATCGGCGGGCGCGTCGCGGGCAGGCACAAGCTCGCGCCGAAAATCTCCCCCGGCAAGACCATCGAAGGCGCGGCCATCGGCCTGACGCTTGGCTTCCTCGTCGGCCTTGCCATCGCGCTTGTCGGCGGCATCCCCCCCGGCACGGCGATCCTCGCCAATATCGTCGTCGCCTTCGCCACCGAGATCGGCGACCTGTTCGAATCGTGGACGAAGCGCCGCCTCGCGGTGAAGGACAGCGGTTCGCTGCTGCCCGGTCATGGCGGCGTGCTGGATCGCATTGACGGGACGCTGCTGGCCGCGCCGCTGCTGTATCTGGTGGTCGCGCTGGTGGGGTAAGCGGCCTGCGGGCGGCAAAATCATTATATTACCCACCTGCAATCTACGTTACAATGAAAGTACATTTCGTATTCTCAGCCTTTTGGCGGTTCAAAACATCATGCCTGACATCTACTATCTGGACGGCCAGTTCGTCCCCGAAAGCGAAGCCTTACTCCCGGCCACCGACCTCGCGGTACTGCGCGGTTATGGCGTGTTCGATTATCTGCGTACTTACGGCGGCAGGCCGTTTCACCTGCGGGCGCATCTGGAGCGCCTGCGCCATTCGGCCAGCCTGATCGGCCTCAGGCTAAATCACTCGCTGCCTGCCCTGACCGACATCATCGAGGAGGCGCTGGAACGCAGCGGTTATCCCGAAGCGTCCATTCGCATCGTCGTCACAGGTGGCACCAGCCCGGACAACATCATGCCTGTCGAGGGCGCGGCGCGGCTGGTGGTGATGATTACGCCGCAGCCTGTTAACCCGGAAGCGTGGTACACGCATGGCGTAAGCGTCATCACACACCGGGCAGACCGCTTTCTGCCAGAGGCCAAGACCCTTAACTACATCCCGGCCATCATCGCGCTGCAAAAGGCACAGCGACAGGGCGCGATAGACGCGCTCTATGTGGACGCGCGCGGCCATGTGCTGGAAGGCACCACCACCAACCTGTTCGCCTTTTATGGCGATACGCTGGTCACGCCCGGCGAGGGTATCCTGCGCGGCATCACCCGGCAGGCCACCCTCAAGGCCGCCGAGGATGCCTTCGAGGTAAGCATCGTGCCGCTGACTGTAGAGGAGCTGCTGCGCGCCGACGAGGTTTTCCTCACGTCGTCCAACAAGGAACTCTGCCCGGTGCGGCAGGTGGACGATCAGGTGATCGGCAAGGGCGTTCCCGGCCCCAACACCCGCAGGCTGGCGCAGTTGTTTAAGGCGCTGACGGCGGAAAGCGCGCAGGTGTAAGCTGTCATTTTTGTAAGTCCACAGCGAAAGGCGCTGTTCCAACTGCCCGGCTTGCCCCACAAGCGTTATAATAGTTACGCTGCCAGACTCTGGCATCCAAAGGAATTTATAATGCTCGCCAATCGCTATGACATGAAGGATGTGATCGGCGCAGGGGGCATGGGCATGGTCTACCTGGCCGAGGACACCCAGACAAGCCAGCCTGTGGCCGTCAAGCTGCTCAAGCAGGAAGCCGTTCAGCAGGAGCCAAAAGTGCTGGAACGCTTCCTGCGCGAGGGCGAGGCGCTGCGCGCGCTGAACCACCCCAACATCGTCAAGATGTTCGAGATGGTGGAAAAAGACGACAGCCACTTCATCATTATGGAGTACGTCAGCGGCGGATCGTTAAAGTCGCTCATACAGCGCGAGGGGCGGCTGCCCGTAGACCGCGCGCTGGAGATCAGCCTCGACCTGTGCGACGCGCTCACCCGTACCCACCGCCTGAAGATCGTCCACCGCGACATCAAGCCCGCCAATGTGCTGATGGCAGAGGACGGCACGCCCCGCCTCGCCGATTTTGGCGTGGCCTACTTCGCCTCGAAGGAACCCATGACCAACGAGGGCATGGCGATGGGGACGGCGGATTACATCTGCCCGGAGGCGCTGGCCGGGGAAACGGTGGACGCGCGCGCCGACATCTGGTCGCTGGGCATTCTGCTGTTCGAGATGCTGGCGGGCAGGCGGCCTTTCAGCGGGGACGCGCCGCAAAAAACGCTGCTGGCGATCCTGACGGAAGTGACCCCGGACTTAGAGGAACTGCGCCCGGACATCCCGGTTGCGGTGGCCGACCTCATTTACCGGATGCTGGAAAAAGACCCCAACACGCGCATCCCCAGTATCCGGCTGGTGGGCGCGGAGATCGAGGCCATCCTGCAAGGCATTCAACTGGACACCTCGCGCCTGCGCCCGGCACGCTTCCCGGCGGCAGTGAGTGGCGACGCGCCCACCACCAACTTGCAGCGCGTCCGCAACAACCTGCCCGCGCAGACCACCGAGTTTGTCGGGCGCGAAGGTGAGCTTGAGGAGATCGCGCGGCTGCTGGCGACCCCCAATAACCGCTTGGTGACGATCCTCGCGCCGGGGGGCATGGGCAAGACGCGCCTTTCGCTGGAAGCCGCCGAGCGCGAGATGAACCGCTTTGCCGACGGCGTGTATTTCGTGCCGCTTGCGCCGCTGACCAGCAGCGAGGCCATCGTCCCCGCCATCGCCGAGGCGCTCCGCTACAAGTTCGTGGATGATAGCCGCCCGCTGCGCCAGCAAATTCTGGATACGCTGCGCGAAAAGCGCGCGCTGCTGGTGCTGGACAACTTCGAGCATCTGCTGGACGGCGCGGCGCTGGTCAGCGACATTCTGGAAGCCGCGCCAGAGGTGCAGATCATCACCACCACCCGCGCCCGCCTTAATCTGGGCAGCGAGACTATCCTCACGCTCTCCGGCATGGAAGTGCCGGATTGGGAAACCACCGAAGACGCGCTGGAATACAACTCGGTCAAGCTGTTCATGCAGAGCGCCCGCCGTGAAGACCCCGGCTTTGAGCTGCAAGGCGGCGACCTGAAACACGTGGCGCGCATTTGCCGCCTGCTTCAGGGGATGCCGCTGGGCATCCTGCTGGCGGCGGCGTGGGTGGATACGCTGTCGCTGGCGGAAATCGCGGATGAGATCGCCCACAGCCTCGATTTTCTGGAAAGCGACCGACGCGACCTGCCGACCCGCCACCAGAGCATCCGCGCCGTGTTCGAGTATTCGTGGTCGCTGCTGCCGGAAAAAGAGCGCGAGACCTTCCGGCGGCTGTCGGTCTTTCGCGGCGGCATGACCCGGCAGGCCGCGCAGCAGGTGACAGGCGCGTCCCTGCGGACGCTGATGGCGCTGGTGGACAAGTCGCTGCTGCGGCGCGACCCGGCCAGCGGGCGCTACGAGGTACACGAACTACTGCGCCAGTACGCCGCCGAACAGCTCGCGCAGGTGGGCGAGGTCGAGGCGCTGCGCGATGCCCACGCCGCCTATTACACGTCCGCCATAGGCGAGCGCGAGGCCGACATCAAAGGCCGTCGCCAGCTTCCGGCGCTGAACGAGATCGAAAGCGACTTCGAGAATGTACGCGCGGCGTGGGATTGGGCGCTGGAACGGGGAAATGCTGAAGCCATCGGTCAGGCGACAGAAAGCCTCGCGCTGTTTTTCAACATGCGCAGCCGCTGGCAGAGCGACGGCGACCTGCTGCTGCGGGCCATTGGGCGCTTCGCCCCGCTGCTGGGCGAGGAGCCGGGCATCACCTGGGCGCGGCTGCTGGCGCGTTATTACAATCAGTACCCGGACGCGGCATGGGTGAAAAAAGCGCTGGAGGTCGCCCGCGCCAGCGCGAACCAGCGCGAGATCGCCTTCTGCCTGTATGCGCTTGGCTGGGTTAATTATGCGTCCGGCAATTACGAGGACGCGCTGGACAGCTACGAAGAAAGCCTGACGCACTATCAGGCGCTGGGCGACGAGTATTACATCGCGGCGATCTATTCCGGGCTGGGCGTGTGGTATGCGGGCATGGGCGAAGTCGCCAGAGGCATGAGCTACTCTCAGCAAAGCCTTGACGTGCGCCGCCGTTTGGGGGATCGCGTGGGGATGGCCGAGGCGCTGCAATACCTGAGCGCGCCGTTGATCTTTCAGGGGCGGCTGGCCGAGGCCGAGCGTTACACGCAGGAAGCGCACGACATCAGCCAGGAGACAGGCAGCCTGTCCGACATCGCCTTTAGCGGCGCGACGCTGGCTGGGCTGGCGCTGTGGCGCGGCGACTACGACGAATCGCGGCGGCTGGTGGAGCAGTCGCTCCAGATCGCCCGCGATATTCACGTCGAAAGCCGCCGGGGGTTCGCGCTGGCGATTCTGGGAATGCTGGCCGTGGCCGAGGGCGACTATGCCCGCGCACGTACCCTGTGCGAGGAAGCACGCCCGCTGGCCGCCGCCAATCCGCTGATCGTCTACATTGCCGACATCGGGCTGGCAACGGCTGCCGCAGGGCTGGGCGATTATGACACCGCGCGCCGTACCACCCAGACCGCGCTCCAGACCGTGCTGGCGCTGAATAACCTCGCGTTTATGGCCGTCTGCCTGCCAGGCGCGGCGGCGGTGCTGGCGCATGAAGGCCGACACGAACGCGCGGCGGAACTGGCGAGTCTCGCCTATCACCAGACGGAAAGCGCGACGGGCTGGCCGAACAAGTGGGCGCTGCTGCGCCAACTCCGCGCTGATCTGGAGCAGGCGCTGGACAAAGCGACGTTTGAGGCCGCGTGGGAACGTGGCAAAGCGCTTGATCTGGAAACCGCCGCCCGCGAGTGGGTGGCGGCGCAGGTTTAACCGCGCTTCCGTAGAAACATTTACGACCCGGCGGCCACCTGCAACACCGTCAGCGGGAAACCGCCCGGCACCGTCACCAGCAGCGCATGGTTCGTCCCCCACTCAATACGCTCCTGATAAATCGTGGTTCCCAGATAGTAACCCTCGACAAGCTGGTGACTGGGCTGTCCCGGCGCGCTGCTGACAAAGAGCGCTCCTGTCGGCGGGTCGGTGATGTCGCTGACCTGATACACCAGCGCCGCGCCTTCTGGCAGCCAACCCGCGCTGACCACAACCTGTTCCGGGTCAATCAGCGTTTCGTTCCCGTCCATATCAAAGATACGCATGACCGGGTTCTCTGCATCCAGCGGCAGGCCAGTCAGCAGCAGCGACGGATCGTGAAGCAGCAGGTAGCGGCTGTCTGGCGAGAATTCCAGATAACCGGCGTGATACGGGCGCTCATCGGACTCTGAAAATTTAACCAGCAGGTCGTCGTCCCCGTTTTCCAGATCGAGCAACCGAAGATCATACGCGCGCCCCACCTGCGTGTCCTCGCTGTAGGCCAGCCAGCGGCCATCTGGCGAAATCGCGCCCCGGTAAATACCAAACGGGAGCGGCAGGTTAAACGAATGGAGCAGCGTCAGTTCGCCGCTGGCGAGGTCAAGGCGGTAAAGGTCGGGCTGGCGGCGGGCGGTCTCTTCCATGAAATAGCGCACGAAGTAAACCGAGTCGCTGTCTGCCCCCCATAACGGCATCAGGTCTACCGGAGCATCGGCACTGTCCGCGCCTGTGCCGAATATATCTATCTTGTCGGCATCGTCATCGGTGAGGTTCGTAAGCGTCAGCGCCTCTGCGTCAAACATCCAGATATCGGAGTCCGTGAACAATTGCAGGAAACGCTGTGCAAAAATCAGTCTGGTGCTGTCTGGCGACCAGCGCACCGAGCCGGAGTCGTAATCCGACATGGCGAGGACACATCCGGTCTCTTCTCCGGCGATGGTGAACAGGCAGATTTCGAGGCCGTCGTCGCCCGGCCCGAACCACGCGAAATACTCGCCGTTGGGCGCAAGGTAGGCGCTGGTGTTTGCCGCGCCGACCACCAGTTCAATCTCGGACGTTTCCACCACTTCCAGCGTGGACACGTCCAGCCCGTCTTCCTGTGCCAGCGCCGCCATCCCCCCGACAGCCAGCAGGATAACCGCAGCAATCACCGTGTACACGTTATAGTTTTTCAGCATCATGACTCCGAGTGTGCGTGTTCAGATATACTCAACATGATTCTCCATGTTTTCTGGCTGCAAGACTTCATAAACAAGCACCAGAAACCGGATAATCTGCTTGACGCTGCGATCCTGCGCCGGATAATACACAATTCCCGCGTGGGATAAGCCCTGATGATGTAACTTTAGAAAATCGCTGTCCTGCGTCACGATCACGCGCTGCTCGGCCAAAGCAAATGCCAGATGCTCCTCATCAGAAAGCCCCATGTTCCCGGCTTGCGGCGTGGTGAGGACATCAATCTGACGATGCCGAAGCCCCTCAGCAACATCATGATTAACGTTTTCATCGAGGTAGAAGCGAATCCTATTCGTCTGTGTCATGCAAATAGGGCTTTAATTTGCTAACGTGATTCTTTTTATACGCCGCGACGGTGGCCTCTTCTTCGCGGATGGCCTGTCGTATCTCGTCGAGATGCTCATAGGCATAGGTCAGGGCAGCGTGAACCTGCGCTAACGAGAGGTGATACTCACGGGCGATTTCGTCCGCGCTCATCCCCATCCAGTCGTACCAGACATAGACATGCCGCACTTTAATGCGCCGTCCATGAATACAGGGTTCGCCGCCACAATAACCGGGGCGGGCGGAGATATGTGCCTGGGTGACGTTGTAGTAGGTGCTGTCGGTCATATGTCACCAGCTCTGTGTGGACGTGTCCACGCATTATAGCATCTTCTCCAAAAATCTTAAGCGACTGCCCCTGTATTTTCGACAAATTTTTCTGATAAAATATCTGGGGATACAAACCGTTGTATCCCCACAACGACCACTCACCCAGAACAAACAAGATTGAGCAAACAAGGAAAATACGTGACTCAGGTACGAGACGATATTCGCAACATCGCCATTATCGCGCATGTTGACCATGGTAAAACCACGCTGGTGGACGGCATGTTGAAGCAGGCGCACGTCTTCCGCGAGGGCGCGCAGACGGAAGAGCGCATCCTCGATAGTAATGCGCTGGAACGCGAGCGCGGCATCACGATTCTGGCGAAGAACACCGCTGTCACCTGGAACGGGGTGAAGATCAACATTGTAGACACCCCCGGCCATGCCGACTTTGGCGGCGAGGTGGAGCGTGTGCTGAACATGGTGGACGGCGCGCTGCTGCTGATTGACGCGGTAGAAGGGCCGATGCCACAGACGCGCTTCGTGCTGCGCAAGGCGCTGGCGCTTGGCCTGCGCGTGATCGTGGTCATCAACAAGATTGACCGCCCGCACGCTCGGCTGGAAGAAGCGCTGAACGAGACGTTTGACCTGTTCATCGAACTGGGCGCAAGTGACGAGCAGGCCGAGTTCCCGGTGGTCTACGCGATCGGGCTGGATGCTGTCGCCGGACACGCCGCCGACGATATGGCGAAAGACCTCACGCCGCTGTTCGAGACCATCGTGAACGAAGTCCCCGCGCCGCGCATTGACGCAGACGCGCCGCCGCGCCTGCTGGTGACGACGCTGGAGTACGACAACTACAAAGGGCAGATCGGCGTAGGGCGGCTGCAATCCGGCGTGCTGCGTAAGGGGATGCCTGTCGCGCGCATCACGCCGCAGGGCGAGAAGATCACAGGCCGTCTGGAATACCTGTTCACCTTCCATAACCTGACCAGGCTGGAAGTGGACGAGGTGCGCGCCGGGGACATCTGCGCCTTCGCCGGCTTCGATACCATCGGCATCAGCGACACCATCGCCAGCCCTGAAGAAACACAGGGGCTGCCGCCGATCATGGTCGAAGAGCCGACTGTGCGCATGACCTTCGGCGTGAACACTTCGCCCTTTGCCGGGCGCGAGGGCAAAACCGGCTGGGGGACATCGCGCCGCCTGCGCGCCCGTCTGGAAGCCGAAACGCGCAGCAACGTCGCGCTGCGGGTGCAGGATGGCGACACGCCGGAAAAGTTCATCGTCAGCGGGCGCGGCGAGCTGCATCTGGGCATCCTCATCGAAACCATGCGCCGCGAGGGCTACGAGTTTGAAGTAAGCAAGCCGGAAGTCATCTTCCGCGAAGACGAGGGAAGCGACGAACTGCTGGAGCCTGTCGAGGAAGTGCATATCGAGGTGGCCGAGGACATCGCCGGGACGGTGTTCGAGCTGATGGGCGCGCGCCGGGGGACGATGCTGGACATGCAGACCGAGAGCGGCACCACCTACATCCAGTACCTTGTGCCGACGCGCTTTCTGATCGGCTTCCAGTCACAGTTCATGCGCGCCACCAGCGGCATGGGGCAGATTCACACGCTGTTCCACAGTTACGAGCCGGTGCTGTCGCAGGCCGCGCCCACACGCCAGTTCGGCAGTCTGGTGGCCGACCAGCACGGGGTCAGCACCTCGTATGCGCTGCTCAGCGTCCAGCAGCGCGGGGCGTTCTTCATCCCACCCGGCACCGAAGTCTACGAGGGCATGGTCGTCGGCGAGCATATCCGCGCCGAGGACCTCGCGGTGAACGTCGCCAAGACCAAGCACCTGACCAATCATCGCGGCAAGCCGAGCGAAACAGTGGACGGCCTCACGCCGCACCGCAACCTGAGCCTCGATGACTGCATCGAGTTTCTGGCCGAAGACGAACTGCTGGAAGTTACGCCTGTGGCGCTGCGGCTGCGTAAGCGCATCCTCAACAACGAGGAGCGCATGAAAGAGGTCAAGCGCAAGCGCGCGCTGGTCGCGGGGTAAGCTGTTGTTCTGGCTTTGGGCGCGAACCCGAAGCCAGACGTTTCGTTCCTTAAAGCGTATTAAGCCCCTCACCCCTGCGTAGCGTCCCTGTGGGAGAGAAGGGCCGGGGTTGAGGGGGAAAAGCCTCAGCCCGCCAGCGCCCACACCTCCGCCGCGCCGTGAAAGGGGATGGCCTCGTAGGTGGCGACCTGTGTATAGCGCCCGGTCACGAACTCGACCAGCGGCGTGATTCCCGGTTCGCCCTCGGTCAGCATGTCCGGGAAGATCACGACATAGGTGGGCGGGGTCGCTGCCCATTCCGCCAGCAGCGTCTCGACCACGCCCGGCGGCTCCAGATACCAGAACCAGCCCTTAATCCATGTCCCCGGTGGCAGCAGGCCGCTCATCGGGTGAAGCTGCGGCGTGCTGTCGGTTTCGGGCAGCACGAACAGTGTCTCGCCGGGGGCGGCGCGGGACTGTAATTCCGCCGCGATGGGCGTGAACTCATCGTAAGCCGGGATGCCCGTAAAGGTGCGCGCATAAGCCGCAGCGCCTGTCCACAACCACGCCGCGCCGACCACCACCAGCAGCCCGCCCGCCAGCGCGCGCGCGGTCGCGTCTGTGTTTTGGGCGCGCAGATAGCGCAGGATTTCCACGATCACCATGCCGGACATGACCGCCATCAGCGGCAGCCCGCCCATGACGTGAATCTCGCCGGGGCGCGGGATCAGCGTCAGGCAGCCCGCCAGCCACAGCAAAAAAACGAGTAAGCGCACCGCCCGCCCGCTCCCCGCTGACGAGGTAGCGCGCGGGGATGGCAGCAGTGAAAACAGAAGTACCGGGACAAGCGCCCATGTGAACAGCAGCTTCCGCAGGAAATCGCCATCCAGCGGGTCGTTGACCATCAGGCCGGAGAAGTTAAAGCCCCAGTTCCAGTACAGATAAGCGTCGAGGCTGCCCTGCGCGGCCATCACCAGCAGCCACAACACCGGGAACACCAGCGCCCCCGCGCCAAAAG
The DNA here is from genome assembly GCA_964548765.1 of uncultured Anaerolineaceae bacterium. GTDB lineage: Bacteria > Chloroflexota > Anaerolineae > Aggregatilineales > Phototrophicaceae > JAIOHN01. Next base: position 7,262 of record CAZJSU010000064.1, on the reverse strand, counting down.
CCAGCGCGTCACGCCAGCGCGAGTCGCGGCGGGTGAACAGCAGCCACAGGCCAAATATCCCCACCGCCGCCCAGCCATGCTGCTTGAACAGCGTCGCCAGCCCCAGCAGCAGGCCGACCAGCAGCGGCGTGAGCCAGCCGCCGCGCTGCGCCAGCACGACCCAGACCACCGCCGCCAGCAGCGTGAAGCCGAGCAGCGTGTCGAAATAGAGCATCACGTTGCCGTAAACCGGTTCCCACCAGAACCAGACCAGCGCCGCCGCCACCCCCACCCACGCGCGGCCATCGCTCAGCCGCGCGGCCAGCACATATACCAGCACCGTCGTTGCCAGCACCAGCAGCAGATTGGCGAAGCGTATCGCCAGCAGCGGCTCGGCGGGGATGGCCTGCTGCGCCAGCGCGCCCACCAGCGAACTGCCCGGCGCGTGCTGCTCGATCAGCGTGTCGAACAGCCTCATGCCCCGGTTCATCATCCAGGGAATCGCCACCTGCCCGGAATGCGCCGAAATCGGCAGCCATGCCAGATGGCTCACGGTTTGCGCGGCGAGGATGACGAGCAGGGTGAGGTAAGCGAAGCGCGTTTTCAAGCGGGTAATCACTCCACAAACAGCGTGGTCAAATAAACCTGCTGCCCCGTCGGCGTATCGTCGGGCAGGTTGGCGGGCAGGAAGGTCACGGTTTCCGGGTCGTACACGTCTATCAGCAGCGCGTAGTCGCCCGGCTCCGCCTCGCAAGGCACGGTCAGCGTGCGCTCGTCCAGATAGACCCGCGCGGTATCCCACGTGTACGGCCAGACCGCGCTGATGACCTGATCGCTGCGCGCGATGCCCATGCCCGCGCCGTCGGCCAGCACCAGCGTCGCGCTGTAGGGCGCGTCCAGCTTCGCGTCGGTGCGCCACCAGCTTGTAACCGTCACCGCGTCGCAGGGCCGCACGTTGACCCCCTCGGCGATATGCCAGCCTTGCAGCGTCAGCGCATCGCCAAAGCGGAAGCGGGTTTCCAGATCATCGGGCAGCGGGCGATACTCCCGAACGTGATACGGGCGGCGGCCTGCGTAGGGGTCGCTCGGCAGCAGCGCCTCGCGCACCACCGCGAACTGTGCATCCAGCGCCGCGATGAAAGGTTCGCCGTAGCTCACCTGATCTTCAACGGTTTCGATATACCAGATGTGCGGCGCTGCCGCCAGAAACGCCTCAAAGCGCGGCAAGCCGTCGGCCACCGTCGCGTTAATCAGGTTGGCCGGGGCGACGGGTATGATGGAAACGAGGCGGAATGAGGTCTGCATCAGGTGAAAGAACTGCTCGTCTGGCAGGCGCAGCGGCAGGCGTTCGCGCAGGTAATAGATGGCCTCGATCTGCGAGGGCATGGCCGGGATGTTGACCACGAAGCGCGTGTCTGGGGTGAGCTGTGGCGCGACAGCAGCCACTATCTCATGGTACGGGCCGATGCCGATATAGGTGCGGAAGCTGGTCAGCGCGAAGTAGGCGATGACCACGATCACGGCCAGCCGCGCCAGCCATGGCAGCACGCGCAGCCCGACCGCCGCCACCAGCGCCAGCGCGGGCAGCACGATGATCATATTGCGTGGGGTCACGCTGGTGACAAACTGGTTACTGATGAGGGGGATAGCCAGCAGCAGCAGCGCGATGCTCACGATGTATAATTTGCGCCACGCCGCGCCGAAGCGAAAAGGCGCTTCCGGCGTGGCAGGGTGTGCGGGGATAAACCGCAGCGGTACAAGCGCCCCTAGCGCCACCAGCGCCAGTTCCAGCCGGGGTGGGTTGGTCTGCATCTGGTTGTAGAGGATGGCGATCGTCTCCCAGATGTTCTCGGAATCGCGCGGCTCCAGCGCATAGCCAACACCGCCGGGGTTGGTCACAGTGAAGCTGTGAATAAATGGCAGCAGCCACCCGGTAAACGACAGGCCAACCGCCGCGAACAGCCCGAAAGCCCGCAGGTAAAGCGCCCGTTCCCAACGCACAAAGATGATGAAGTACACCGCCAGCGCGGCCATCACCATCAGCCCGTAGAAATGGCTGTACACCAGCACAACCCCCGCCACCACAAACAGCAAGGCATGGCGGAAATCTGGCCGGCGCAGCCAGCGCAGAAACGTCAGCAGGGCAGCCGCAGTCGCCGCAATCAGCATCCCGTAGGGGCGCACCTCATGGGTGTAATACTGGAACAGCGGGAGCGTCCCCAATAAAAAAACGGCCAGCAGCCCGGTACGCCTGTCGAACAGGTCTGCGCCGAGGCGGTAGACAAAGGCAAAGGTCAGCAGCGTAAACAGCGTGGAGAGGAAGCGCGCGATGGCTTCATGATGGCCGAACCACACCACCCAGACTTTCAGCAGGCCGCTCCACACTGGCGGATGAATCGCGCGCGCCATGATGGCGAAAAGCTCTGGCATGGTGTCGGTCAGCACGACGCGGTGCAGCCCCCACGCCTCATCCTGACGGTATTCCCGGCCTGCGAAGTGGTAGGTATGCAGGCTGACCAACGCCACCGCCAGCAGCGCGAAGCCGCAATACACGATCACCCTTGCCAGCGAGGGGGAGATGTTGAAACTGGTCTTTAGCTTTAGCATGAATTACACTTCAACCGCTGCGGCCCCAAAAACGCCGCTAACTATACAGGCAATGTGGTGAAAGTCAATTCATGAGCCAACCGCCAGCAGAAGCAAGCCGTTACGAAACCACCCGCGCCGCGTGGGAGGACATCTGGGGCAGCGCCTCGGTGGAGGCCGAACTACGCTGTGTGCGTACCGCGCGCTCGATGGAGGCGATCCGCGCCTACCTGCCTTACCTGCCCAAAGACGCGCCGATTCTGGAAGCCGGGAGCGGCCTGAGCGCGGTGGTCATCACCCTGCGCGAGATGGGCTATAACGTGATCGGGCTGGATTACGCGCTCAACGCGCTGGAAGAATCGCGCCGCTACGATCCATCGCTGCCGCTGCTGGGCGGCGATGTGCATCATCTGCCGTTTGCCGATGGCTCATTGGGCGGGTATCTGTCGTTTGGCGTGCTGGAACACTTCGAGCAGGGCATGGGCGCGGCGCTGGCCGAGGCTCACCGCGTGCTGCGTCCGGGCGGCACGCTGGTGCTGACCATCCCCTATCCCAACCTTGTTTACCGCCTTGTCCAGTGGCGGCGGCGCGTCAAAGGCGAAACCACGCTCACCGACGACGACTTTTACGAAAGCGCCTACACCCGTGCCGCGCTGACGCAGGCGGCGGCGCAGGCGGGCTTCCGCGTGGAGCAAGCGCTGCCCACCAGCCACGCCTATACGCTGTGGGGGCTGGGCGGGCCGTTTCGCGGCGGCGGCTATTACGAAACCAGCCCGCTTGCCGAGCGCATGGGCGCGGTGCTGCGCGTGGCCTTGCCCTGGGCGTTTAACTTCAGCACGCTGGTGGTCGGGAAGAAGTAATGCTCATCAAGCGCAAGGCCTACGCTTATATCACGCATGGCAGCCGCCTGCTGGTCTTTGAACACGTCAACGCGCCCGAAGCCGGTATACAGGTGCCGGGCGGCTCGCTGGAAGACGGCGAGGACCCGGCGGCGGGGGTGCTGCGCGAGGCTTACGAGGAAACCGGGCTGGAAAACCTGACGCTGGTGGGCTTCCTCGGCGAACAGTGGCGCGACTTGCGCCCTTACGGTATGGAGCAGACCGATCACCGCCACTTCTATCACCTGCGCTGCGAGGGCGCTGTGCCAGAGCGCTGGCACCATAGTGAGCGAACCCCCAGCGATGGCAGCGTTGGCCCGATCCCCTTCGCGCTTTACTGGGTGAACCTGTTTGATGAGCTTCCACAACTAACCGCCGGGCAGGGCTTTCTGTTAGGCAGGCTGATCGAAACCATGCAGCAGGGGTAAGCGCGATTAAGCTCTCCGTGATTATCGTCAATTACCGCACGCGGGCGCATCTGGAAAAATGCCTGCCCGCGCTGGCCGCCTGTACACTGCCGCATGAAGTCATTATCGTGGATAACGATGGCAGCGCCACCGGGCTGGACACCGCTTATCCCTTCGTTACGCTCTTGCCACAGGCAGAAAACCGCTGGTTCTGCGGCGGCAATAATATCGGGCTGGCGGCGGCGCGGGGCGAGTACGTGCTGCTGCTCAACCCCGACACGATCCCACAGCCGGGCGCGCTGGAAACACTGGTCGCCTTCATGGAACAGCACCCGGCCTATCGGGGCGCGACGCTGCAACTGCGCTATCCTGATGGCCGCGTCCAGCAGACGTGTTCGCGCGTGCCTGCCTACGCCTACCTGCTGCTGAACCACACGCCGCTGGGCTGGCTGCTGCGCGGCTGGCGCAGGCGGGTGAACGCGGGTCACTGGTATGATGGCTGGGCGCGCGATATCTCGCGCGATGTGGCGGTGCTGCCGGGGTCGTGCCTGCTCATGCGGCGCGGCGATCTGTGGCTGAATGATGACCTGCGGCTGTACTTCCCGGAGGATGACCTCGCGCGCCGTTATGCGGGCGAGAAGTTCCGCTTTCTGGCCGATGCGTTTATCACCCACGACGAAAAATCCGTCACGCAGTCATGGCTGGCAACACAGGTCTATTTCCGTGATCTGCTGGTCTATACGCGCCAGCATCACGGCCTGCTGGCGTGGGCGCTGCTGGTGGTGCTGTCGCGCCCGCTGCTGTGGGGGATGGCGCTCAAAAGCCGCCTTCGTGAAATCGCGCCAGAACCGCTACAATAGTCAGCGTGTTATTGAGTATGGGAAGCAGCGCTTCCATAAAATCTGGCTTATTTCATCATATCCGCGTTCTGGCGGTTCACAGTAGGAGCAGTTACCGTGAGATACACCCCCGAAGGCCCGATGGGCTACTACTTTGAAGAGATCGAAATCGGCACCACCTACCGCACGCGCGGGCGCACCATCAACGAAGCCGACATTATGCAGTTCGCCGCGCTCACGGGCGACTATAACCCGATGCACACCGACGCTGAATACATGAAGAATCACATGATGGGGCAGCGTGTTGCTCACGGGATGCTCACGCTCAGTTATGCGGTTGGTCAGATTTACCAGCTAGGCTTTATGGAGCGTACCGTGCTGGCGTTTCGCGGGCTGGAAATGAAGTTCAGCCTGCCGGTATTCATTAGCGACACCCTCCATTCTGAAGTCACCATCACCGAAACCAAACCGATGCCGCGCCTGGGCGGGGGCAACGTGATCGCCGAGGTGAAGATCATCAATCAGGACGGCAAAACCGTGCAGTCCGGCTCGATGACGCTGCTGATCGCATCGAAGCCCTAGTGAGACCGCCTCATAACCCGCACTCAGCCATGCGCTGACGATCGTTTGTCGGGAGCAGCATTGTGGAAATGCGGAGGACTAGCTTATAGCCCTCCGCGTAGATCAGGATCCAGCGTCAAGCGCCACCAGCGCAGCATGAATCTCAGTCTGTGAAGCATCGCGCGGAAGATTCACTTTGCCTCCAGTCGCATAGTAGATCGCCTCTGCCTGAGTGTCAAAACACTGGTACGCTATCGTCTCACCAGAAACACAATGCCCGGTTGGTGGTGTCATATTGGCGATAAACACCAGGGCGGCAATCGCTGCAATCCCAAATATTACCAGCAAGATGCCTTTGGGTCGTGTATCTCTTTTCTTCTTCATAACCACCGCCAAGCCTAAGTTGCTAACTTAATTGCCACACTAATGTGTTCCGACTATGGATAAGATGTCCTGAAACTTGCTGAAGACCCCTTGTCGTTGAGGAGGCCAAAAGTTGAGCAAGGACTGGCACAAGGGTTCAACGATCCTCCATAGTTGATATTTTCATACATGACAGCGTAGTTGCAGTTCGCATAGATTATAGCAGATTCGATTTTATTATCCCAATTCCCACCGCCCGGATGTGGATTAAGGCTGTAGTCAGGGTTGTTGAGGTTTCCTAAAGCACAGCCACTTGGTGAGGTTGTAGTGTGAGTAATGGAGGAACTTTGGTAGTTAGTCCAATCGTACAAGATAGCAAAGACCGTGCAGCAAAGCAGATCACTACTACCTCGTGATGCTAATTGATCAGCTTCAAGTGTACGTAACGCGCTGTCTACTTCATCTATTGTAGCATTATCAGATAAGGAAACTGTACCACTAGTTGCTACTCTAATTGCTTCTGCTAACGTAGGGTAACAACCTAGATACACAATTGGGTCTTTGGAACCTTCATAAGGAATACGATCAACACAGTGATAACTTCCCTCGTCCTGCGCTAACGCTGGAGCAACAATCAAACAAGTCATCAGTAAAGCGCTAAGCAGTGTTACCAATCGTAAAGAATGTCTGATATGGAACCTTTCTCTAAAAGAAATATCAGCTTAGACATTGCATGATTTGCAGTGTCAGTGCAAAGAACTGGATATTCCGGCATGTATGGCTAAACACGAACACTCATAAACAAACGATACTGCCTATTAAAAATTACTCAATATGCAGAACTTCACCTCCTATTATTATATACAGCACTAATCTACTTTATAACAAAATTTATTATGAGTCAAGCTGAGAGCATGTTTTGAAAGCATTTTCGTAATGAAAATTTCGTGCAAAACCGGACAATTTACACAGAAAACACGGAACAATCCGTGTGTTTGTGGTGCATAAATGCAGGCTTTCGCTCATTCCATCCGCAAAAGCGCTCAACTAAATATAACTTCCTAACTTACAAATTATGTTCTTAAGCGGCAGCCCGCACCTGCGCGAACACGGCGCGGCAGAATAACGTCGCTACACCGCCGCGTGTTCCGCCACGTGATTCAGCGGCAGGAAGAAGCAGAAGGTAGAACCGCGCCCTTCTTCGCTCTCGACCCAGATACGCCCGCCGTGCGCCTCGACAGCCAGGCGGCAGAAGGCCAGCCCCAGCCCGATACCTTTGGGCGCGTCGGTGTACTTGACGCGGTTGAACTTGTCGAAAATCTGGCGCTGCATGTGGAGCGGAATGCCGGGGCCGGAATCGGTCACGCTGATGACCAGCCCTTCATCCGACAGCGCCGCCCCCAGCATGATCGAGCCGCCATCCGGCGTGTATTTCACCGCGTTCTCCATGAGATTGGTCACGACGCGCAGGATCATGTCGGAGTCAATGCTTAACAGCGGCAGGTCGTCGCGCAGGTCAAAGCGCAGGCGCTGGTTGGCCTCGGCGGCCAGCGGCTGCACCAGTTGGGCGGCCTCGGCCAGCAGGTTGTGCATCGAGGTCGTCTTACGATCCAGCACCGCCTTGCCTTCTTCCAACCGTTGAATATCCA
>CAZJSU010000063.1:18655-25437 GCA_964548765.1 uncultured Anaerolineaceae bacterium | reverse complement strand
TCCAAACCTGTTCACTTTCAGGATATTGAGAATAAATACTGCCTACCAATCATGCACGCTGCCATCGAGACGGCGCACCATCGGCAGGTAGGCACGCTGGTAGGGGTACTTCGCGGCGGCGGCTTCGTTCACATCAGTGCCCAAGCCCGGCGCGTCCGTCACCTTGAGATAGCCGTCCTCGAGGTATGGCCCGCCGGGGATGACTTCCTCGGTCACTTCGGGGAAGAAGGTCATTTCCTGGATGCCGAAGTTGGGGATAGCGATGTCGAGGTGGACGTTGGCCGCGTGGGTGATCGGCGCAATATCCGGCGGCCCGTGCCACGCGGTCGCCACGTTGTAAGTTTCGGCAATCGCGGCGATCTTGCGCGCTTCGGTCAGCCCGCCGATATGCCCGATGTCGCAGCGGATAAAGTCAATCAACTGCTCGGTTATCAGCGGCAGCGCCTCCCAACGGCTGTGGAACAACTCGCCCATGGCGATGGGCGTAGTCGTGTGCTGGCGGATGAGGCGGAAGCTCTCTTTATGCTCCGGGCGCAGCGGGTCTTCCAGAAAGAACAGGTTGTACGGCTCCAGTTCACGCGCCAGCCGTGCCGCCTGCACCGGGTTCAGCCGCTCATGCACATCGTGCAGCAGTTCCACTTCTTCGCCCAGTGTCTTACGCAGATGCTCGAACAGGCGCGGGATGGTACGCAGGTAGGGCGATGGCTCCCACTGTTCAACAAAGGGCATATCCTTACGCACGGTGCCTTTGACCGCCATGCCATAAGTGCCGATATTGCCGGGGATGGCACACTGCGCGCGCAGCACCTTGAAGCCCTGCGCCATGCGGTTCTGGATGCTCTCGGCCACGTCATCAAAACTTTCGCCGCCGCAGTGCGCGTAAGCCAGCGCGCCCTCGCGCGTTTGACCGCCCAGCAGCGAATACACGGGCAGCCCGGCGCGTTTGCCTTTGATGTCCCACAGGGCGAGGTCAACGCCCGCCAGCGCGGTCATCAGCACCGGGCCGCCGCGCCAGTAGGTGCCGCGAAAGAGCATCTGCCACGTGTCCTCGATGCGATCCGGGTCGCGCCCGATCAGCAGTGGCGCGATATGATCTTCCAGCGCGCTGGCGACAGCCAGTTCGCGCCCGTTGAGCGTGGCATCGCCCCAGCCGTACAGCCCTTCGTCGGTTTCAACCTTCACCAGCACGTAGTTGCGACCGGGGCAGGTGACCAGCACTTTGACATTCGTGATTTTCATAACAACGTACTCTTGAGCTGAAAAATAAAACGGAGTATAGCGCAGGCGGCGGTGATGACGATAAGGCCAAAGGGCAGGCGGCGGTTGTTCAGCAAATTCTCATGGCGCGATGTGCTGTTCCGGTTAGGCTTAAGATAGATGCTCAAGAAGGGATGCCGATCATGTTGAAACATCTCAGCCGTTTTTTCGTCCTTGTGCTGCTGCTTGGCGTTGCTGGCGCTCGCGTGGCACACGCTCAGGAAGCGATTTCGACCTGCACCACTGAGGCTGCAATCCAGCCCGGAATCAGCCAGAACACGCTTGACCACGATGGGTTGGAACGCAGCTATCTGGTCTATGTTCCCGAAGGCTATGACCCCACGCAGCCAGCCCCGCTGGTGCTGAGCCTGCACGGCTTCACCTCAAACGCGCGCCAGCAGGTGAACATCTCGCAGTGGAACCCGGTGGCAGACGAACACGGTTTTCTGGTGGTCTATCCACAGGGGACGGGCTTCCCGCTGCGCTGGCACAGCGGGCAGGCACTGTTTGAGTCGCAGCGCGCGGTAGATGATGTCGGCTTCATCAACGCGCTGCTCGACCAGCTTATCGAGGACTTCTGTGTGGATACCGCGCGCATTTACATCAGCGGGCTTTCCAACGGCGGCGGGATGAGCCACCGTCTGGCCTGCGAGATGGCGGAGCGCGTGGCGGCCATCGGCGGGGTCGCGGGCGCGTACCATCCCGGCGCGTGTGAGCCAGCGCGTCCTGTTCCGGTCATCGCCTTTCACGGCACCGCCGACGACATCGTGCCATACGCAGGCGGTGGAGGCCGCGATATTGTGCTGCCGTCTATCGAGGCGTGGGCGGCGGGCTGGGGCGCGCGTAACGGTTGCGACGCAGCGCCGGAAGCATTAGAGCCTGTCGGCGTGGTGAGCGGGGTCGAGTATGTGGACTGCGACGATGATGCCAGCGTGGTGCTGTATACCATAGCGGGCGGCGGGCATACCTGGCCCGGTGGCGCAGAACTGCCCGCGTTTATCGTGGGTGTCACCAATGATGACGTGAACGCCAGCGAAATCATGTGGGAGTTCTTCACCGCGCATCCGCTGCCTGCGGCGGATGACCCGGCGTAACGCGGGACAGGGTAACATGAATTTTTCGTAAATATCGCGCCGGTTGATTGACCTGCTCTCAACTTAATGTTAGGCTTTGGTCAGGTGTATGATCCGTCTTGTGATGATGCATGAGATGGCGAAGTCTCCTTTTCGGAAGCAGCTTTTCGTAACTGTTAAGCTGCTTCCACCTTTTTACAGACAGGCCGACAATTTGTTGGCCTGTCTGCGTTTGAGCCAGTAGCCACACATCGGCGAAAGCGCTAAACTAGGGTTTGAGTGTTCAACAGTTGGGAAACCCGAATTCGTTATGGCTGATGACCGACCTCAGTTCGACGACGAAAACGACGACATCGAAATCCCACCATCAGTCGCGTTTATGGAAATCATGCGGCAGGCCGCGCTGCGTAACCAGCGGCGTTCGCCCCCGCAGGCCACGCCACGCCTGAAGCCGGAACCCCCGGCGGCAGCGCCAGAGAAGCCCGCGCCAGAGCCACCCCCCGCCGAGCAAACGCCTGCGCCAGAGGCGGAAGCAGAAGTGGTCGCGCCAGAGTCGCCGCTGGCGCTGCTGACCGAGGAAGAACGCCAGCGGCAGTTGGCCTACGACACAGCGATGGAGGCCGAGCGCATCCGCCGTGTGCAGCGGCGTACAGCGCGCCGCCGCCGCAACGCGGTCAGTCTGGTGGGCGGGTTCGTGCGCTCGGTGATCGTGGTCGTTGCCGCCGCCGGGTTGATGGCGACCATTTTCACATGGTGGACTCCCTCACAGTTCATCGCCAGCGACGTTCGCAGCGAGCTAAGCATCGCGCAGGCGACCAGCCAGGCGACGCTGGAGCCGACCGGGCTGCCCACGCCGAACTGGTTTCGGCGCATCGGCATCGTCTCCGGGCATCGCGGGCCAGAGGGCGACCCCGGCGCGGTTTGCCCGGACGGGCTGACCGAAGCCTCGATCAATTTTGAAGTGGCGCAGCGCGTCGTGCGTAACCTGCGCGCGTTGGGGTACTCGGTGGATTTGCTGGACGAGTTCGACTCGCGGCTGGATAATTATCAGGCGGCGGCGCTGGTGTCCATCCACGCCAACACCTGCCAGACATGGCCGGGCGGTGAGGTTGTCTCCGGTTATCTGATCGCGGCGGCGGCAGCCCGTGAATCGGCGCGGGGCGAGGATAACATCCTCGTGGAATGTGTCGCCCGCTATTACCAGCAGGCCACCGGCCTGCAGCGGCGCGAAGGGACAACGGTGGACATGACCGATTATCACACCTTCCGCGAGATTCACGCGCTCACCCCGGCTTCGATCATCGAGCTAGGCTTTATGCTGGCCGACCGCGCGCTGCTGACCGAACAGACGGACGCGATGGCACAGGGCATCACCGACGGCGTGCTGTGCTTCCTGGACCCGAATCGCCCGCCGCCGACCGCGCCCGCCGAAGAAGAAGCGCCCGGCGCATAACCTTTACACGGTGTATAACGACAGCTTGCTTAACATGAAGGATGACATTGTGGCAAAAGAACTGGTCATGTATACGCGCACGTTAGGCTGCCCGATGGTGGCAACCGCGCGGCGTGTTCTGCAGGCGCATAACGTAGCTTACCGTGAGGTCTTTATTGATCAGGACGCGCAGGCCAGAGAGCATGTGCTGGTCTGGACGGGATTTCTGGCGGTGCCGACGCTGGTAGTGACCGAGGAAGACGGCCTGCTGCCGCTGGAAGAGCCGCCGCCGCTGCCTGTGGGCGCGAGTCCGCGCGGCATTGACCGGGGCGCGATGATTACCGAGCCGAGCGAGACAGAGCTTCGTGACTGGCTGCGTAAGCATGGGTTTGTTTAGGGGATAGCGGTTAGGTTGTAGTCGTCTTAAACCGATCATTGTTGTCGCTGACAGGCTGAAATGCTGACCGACGAATAGCTCGCATGTGAAGAAGAGGGAACATGACGCTGCAAGAGAAGACCACAACCGTCAACGGGCAGACCGTCCACTACTGGGAAGCGGGCGCGGAACTGCCGCGAGCGCTGCTGCTGCTGCACGGGGGCATGGGCGACGCAAAACTGCATTGGGCATCCTGTATGCCGCTGCTGGCTGAGGAGTTTCGCACCATCGCGCCAGACCTGCCCGGTTTCGGCGGCAGCGCGCCTCTCAGCAGCCTCTCCATCGAGAACCTGCTGGCGTGGATTAAAGGCTTTATTGACCATCTGGGGCTGGAGCAGATGGCGCTGATCGGCAATGACTTCGGCGCGCTGCTGGCGCGGCTGTTCGGCGCGGCGTATCCGCTGTATGCCCCGGCGCTGGTGCTGGTCAACGGCGGCTCGATCCCCAACATCCCGCCCATGCTGCGAACGCTGGCGCGCACATCGCTGGTCGGCGACGTGCTGTTTTACCTGCTGGCACGCTCCACCCTCGCGCCCGCGCAGTTAAAGCGCATGATTCACGCCAAAGAGGTGCTGACGGACGACTTCAAAACACAGGTGCGCGCCAGCGTCCCCGCCTTCGCCCACATGATGCGCCTTTGGGCCAGCGATCCCATCCCCGAAAAGCGCAAGCCGCCGCTGCCGACGCTGCTGCTTTGGGGCGCGGAAGACCCTATCGCGCCGCTGGACGAGGCCGAGCGCATCAAAAGCGCCATCCCCGGCGCGGTCGTGTCGCCCATTGCAGAGTGCGGTCACATGCCGCAGCTAGAGGCCAGCGAGGTGTTCGCGTGGCAGGTGACGCAGTTCCTCAATGACCCCGGACGCGCCGCCAAGACCGAACTGCCCGGCGTGGGGCTGCTTTAGCGCTGCGCCGGACGCGCTGTCCCGGTGAAAAACTCCCAGATGGCCTGTGTCGCGTTGAGGTGCGGGTAGGTGAACCACTCGTGGCCGCCGTCGTTCACGCGGTAAAAATCCACGACCGTGCCGCCTTCACATGCCCGGTAAAGCTCGCGCAAGACCACCGGAGCCACGTCAGGCTGCGGGCCTAGGTTGGTGTCGTAACGGCGCGGGTCGCAGCCGTTCTGCGCCACCCAGAAATCCACCGTATCCAGCGCGGACAGCGCGTTGGCGATAACCGGCCCGCCCGCCACCATCCGCAGCGGCTTTCCCGCCCATGGGGTGACTCCGTCGGCGGTGCCGTGCATGTAAATGACGGACGTGCGCTTTGCTGGCGCGCAGGCCGCCGACACCTCATCGGTTAACGTGGCAGCGACGACAGCGATCGCCCGCACACGGCTGCCCGCCTCGCAGCCGAGCCGGAACGCCATCCGCGCGCCGTTGGAGTAACCCACCGCATAGATGCGCTGTGGGTCAATGGCGTACTCTGCCTCAAGCGTATCCAGCAGGGCGGCGATAAAGCCGGGGTCATCGCGGATGTCGGGCTGGCCTGCCCACTGTGGCAAATCCGCGCCGTAATCCCAGTAACCGCCGGGGCCATCAGGATAGACCATCATCACGCTGTCGCGCTCGGCCAGCGTGTTAAAGCCCGTGATCTGGGCCATCAGGCGGCCATCCGCGCCTGCCGGGTGCAGCGCGATCACCAGCGGCAGCGGTGTTTCGCCGTCCGCGCCGGGCGGCACGTAAAGCCAGTAAGTGCGCTCCAGCCCCCCATACACCAGCGTGCCGGCTTCCAGCGCGTTGGGTTGGGCGGTGGTCAGCGTGGGGAGCATCAGCAGCAGGAGGATCACGATCATTCGCATAAAAGAAGCCTTTAAGCGCAGCAAACAGTGTGTTTTCTGTCTACTCGCTGCGGCTTGCGTGGTTCAAATCTGCTTCGGGCGCACTAGCGCTATTGATGTATTTTGCGCTGGCTTCGTTAGAATTGGGGAGAAGGGATGATACCTGATGCCGCGACTTTTCCTCAAACTGGCGCTTATCGGTGTCCTCGTGTTTACAGGGTGTATCGCGCTCATTTCGACGCGCCCTTACGATGCCAGCGCCACCCGTGCGCTGTTCGCGCCGCCACCGGGCTGCCCCGCGCCGTGCCTGCTCGGTATTCGCCCCGGCCAGACCACGCTTGACGAGGCGCTGAAGCTGCTGGCCGCGCATCCCTGGGTAGCCGGGACGACAGTTTACCGCGACTCCGACGGGCAGGTACGCAACCTGTCATGGGACTGGAACGGACGGCAGCCAGCAGCTTTTGCCGACTCCGGCGTGGCCGACCTTCACGAGGGCATCATTATCATGCTCAGGCAGCGCACCAGCGTGCCATTTGCGGAAGTCTGGCTGGCGTTCGGGCAGCCGCTGGCTGGCACCGCCACACCGCCCTTTTACTGGGTGGATTATCGCCATTTCGATGTCGCTGCTGTGGCGGACTGCGCCCACTTCTGGCTGGCGTGGGTGGAGGTGATTATCGAGCGCGGCCCATCAAGCGAGGCTGCTGGCACGTCTTCGCCCTACGATGTGGCGGCGGCACGGCGCGGCTTCTGCCAGTCGCGCTAGGTTGTGTTGCCAGCGGACGGTATGTGGGCGCAGCACGCTGCGCC
>CAZJSU010000063.1:0-18555 GCA_964548765.1 uncultured Anaerolineaceae bacterium | reverse complement strand
TCCGTGACAGGAAATACCCGCCAAACACAAAACGTCAATAGAACCTGGATACAATGATTCTGAAATGACCGTTGTTTGAAAGGCAGCCTTAAAGGGATAAAAAACGTCATGTTTCGCCTGTATGTCAAGCTGGCCGTTCTGGTCACTGCCGCAGCAGTGCTGCCCATGCTGCTGATCCGCGCCCGCCCCTACGATGACAGCTACCTGCGCGCGCTGTTTCTGCCGCCGGAGGGCTGTCCGTCGCCGTGCCTGCTCGGCATTCGCCCCGGCGAAACCTCGATCCCGCGCGCGATGCGTATCCTCAACGCGCATGAATGGGTGGCGGACGCGCTGTATCACTTCAGCGGGCTGACAGCCGACCCGCGCTTCATTAGCTGGCGCTGGAAAGATGGCGCGCTGCCGCTTGTAGACAGCACCCTCAAGCCAGGCCACATGCGGCTGAACGCCAACAACACCATCCGCGATTTCACCTTCCCCACCTACGTCACGCTGGGGGATGTCTGGCTGTGGCTGGGGCCGCCGCAGAAGCAGTTAATCGTGGGTTATAAAGGGGTGGAACTGAGGATGAGTTACTCGGCGGTCTATGAAACCAATGAACTGGTGTTTGGCTTCGCCCGCGCCTGCCCGCTGCGGTCGCTGTGGCATACGCGCGTCGGGCTGGTGGCGGTGGATGACCGCGCGGCCTTCGAGGCGTACACGCCGCACGACTTCCCGATGCAGGTTTACGAAACCTGCCGCGCGCTGCGCCAGCAGTGATCCCCCCATATCACGGGCGCGCTGTTGCGCGTCCCTACAAATACACCTTGTAGTGGCGCAACGTGCTGCGCCCACATGCCGTCCGCTGGCAAAAACACCCACATAAGGTCAATTATCAACACAAGCTAACCCTCATCCTCCGGCGGTTCGGTGTGGATGATGACGCGCTCCAACTGCGGCGCTTCGGCGCGCAGCAGCGTTTCCGCGTCTTCGGCGATGCGATGCGCGGCCTCGACGCTCATCTGCGGCGGCAGGGTGACGTGCAGGGCGGCGGTGAAGCCGTGTTCATAAGGCTGCACGTGCAGGTCGTGCCAGTCCAGCCCCGGATGGCGGCTTTGCAGCAGGCGCATCACCTCCGCTTCCAGCCAGCGCGCCTGTCGCTGTGCATCCCTGTCGTGCGGGTTGCTGGTTTCAACCAGCGCGGGTTCGATATGGCTGACGACGTTCACCACCTCCGGCAGGTCGCGCTGCACCGCCACCTCCAGTTCGCTCACGCGCCTGTGCGCGGCTTCCAGCGTCTCGTCGGGCGGCACCTCAACATGCATTTCCAGCATCTTGCCGCCGGGCGCGTCGCTGAGGCGGACTTCGTGCGTGGCGAGGCCGAGCGCATCGGCGTGGGCGCGCGTCAGCAGGGCGTAATCGGGCGCGGTGTCATGGTACGGCTCAAAGTGGACTTCAACTTCGTGGACACCGTTCAGGTTTTCATGCAGCGTGTCGCGGATCGCGCCTGCAATCGCGGCGGACTGGTTCGCGGTCATCTCTGGCGCGACCTGTACATCCACGTCAATATGGGTCGCGCTGGCCGGGCCGCGACTGCGTACCCGCACCACCTTGTCCACCGATGGCACCGCCTCAACCAGCCGGGTGAGTTCCTCTGGCGTGTACGGCGCGGTATCCACCAGAATGCTCGCCGCCTGCCGCAACACGCCCCACGCCGCGCGAAAGATAAACACGCCGATCAACAGCGCGGCCACAATATCCGCCCACGCCCAACCCAGCAGCGTCACCAGCGCCATGCTGACCAGCACCGACAGCGTGACGAGGACATCGGCGCGGGTATTGGCTGCGTCGGCCAGCAGCACCTGCGATTGCAAACGCTGGCCTGCGCGGGTCTCGTAGCGGCTGACGAACACGTTCACCGCCAGCGTAACCAGCATCACGGCGAAGGTCAGCGGCGTGATCTCTGGCGGTTCGCCGCCGCCGAGGCGTTCGATCGCGCCGCGTATGATCTCCCACGCTGTCACCAGCAGCAGCGCGCCAATGACCAGCGCGGCCAGTGTTTCGTAACGTCCATGGCCGTAAGGGTGATTCTCGTCCGGCGGGCGCACCGCGACGCGCGTTCCCACCAGCGCGACGATGTTGCCCGCGCCGTCAATCGTGGAGTGCAGGCCGTCGGCGGTGATCGCCAGCGCGCCACTCATGAGGCCGATGATGATCTTGCCTATGGCGACGGTGAAGTTCAGCACCAGCGTGACCGTGAGAACACGCTGCACCTGCTGGTGGTTGGAAGGTGGTGTCATGGATACAACGGTTTCCGTTAGACTTTTTGTTATCTTAAAGGCGGAAATGACGTTTCGACAATATCCAACAGCAGAGTTAGACGCGGCTCATGAGAATATTTATGCCGAAACAATCAGAAGTTTTGCCGGGGTCAACTCTGCTGGTACTGCATGGTTTCCAGCACTTCTTTATGCTGGCGTTCATCCCGCAGGATTCGGCGAGTGCGGCGGTAAAACGAGAGGAATACCAGCATCAACGGCAGGCCGGAGCAGATGAACAGGCCCAGGCTGACCGCCGTGCTGAGGCTGTCGCCCGTGCCGCGTATGGTCTCGGTCACTTCCGGGCCAACAGGCACCTGGCTGCTGACCGTCCCTGCGGCCTGATTGACCGCGCCGGAGACCGCCTGCTGAATCTGGCCGGACAGCGGGTGTGTGCCAGTAAACGTGCCGTAAATACCGAACAGTATCCAGCCCAGTGCCAGCAGCGCCAGCCCGCCCCAGATAAGCTGCCACAGGCGCAGCCACAGCAAACGCCGCCGGGCGCGGCGCAGCGCGGGCGCGGGGCGGCGCGGCTTTTGTTCCAGATCAGGGAAGGCGGGTTCGGGTTCGTAGCGCGGCAGCGGCGTGAGCGCGGCACGTGGTTGCAGGGATGGGTCGGACGGTAGCTGACGGATGGAGTCCGGCGGTTGGGCGCGGACAGCGGGAAGCGGGGCGGTCTTGCCCGCCTCGGCAGCGGGCGCTTCCGGCGCGACACGCTCCAGCTTGGCAAGCCACTGCTGCGCGGTCGGGTCGTCGGGCATGGTACGCAGAATCGCGCGCGCCGCGTCGTAATTCAGTTCGTTAATCAGGTCGCGTGCCGCCTTCAGCTTGGCCTTTGACATCCCCCAACCTCGTTAATCCCGTGTAACAGCCATCTTAGCATGATGCCGGAGATATGACCAGCAGCCCGCCGCTTAGGTTGCGTTGACATTTGACCATTCGGCGAATATTTTGCGGCGCACGCGCCGTTGCACGTCCCTACAAATACACCTTGTAGGGGCGCAGCGTGCTGCGCCCACATGCCGTCCGCGTCATGAAAAACGTTTGCATGGTGTAGGGCATGATGCATCATGCCCCTACGGATGTCCGTCATTTACAACGGACGCGATACATTGCGTCCGCCACATCCAATACCACCCCCACACAACATCAACAGACCCTAACCGATAAAACCATCTTCCCGTTCCTTATCGGTCAGGAAATAGATGTACATCCGTAACTGGCCGAGGCGGATTTCGTCGGCGTTGTTTAAGGCGACCAGACGATGCGGCTCCAGCGGGTTGCCGTTGAGATAGGTGCCGTTGATGCTGTTCGCGTCTTCAACATAGAATCGGTCGTCCTTGTTATGCAGCAGCATGTGCGTGCGCGATACGCCGTAATCAATGGCATTGAAGCGGGTCAGGTCAATGTAGGTTTTATCGGGCAGGTTTGCGCCGCGCCCGAAGGTGATCGGGTGCCGGATAGTCAGCGTAATGGGGATGTCGGCATGACCCGCCACAAACAGCACCACCGAGTCGCGGCGGCTTTCTGGCAGCACGGCTTTCAGCGGCGCGGTGCCGACCAGATGCCGAGTGTTCATTGTGGAAACGCCGCTCTCGCGCTGGTTGACGAGCGAGGAAACAACGTGGCGCAGCTCCCCGGCGCTGACCGGCTTCCCCAGAAAAATATCCGCCCCGGCTTCCAGCGCCTGCGTGATATGCTCCGGCACGCCGCTGGCGCTGACCACCACGACCGGGATGCTGTTATGCTCCACGCTGCGGCGGACGTAGCGGCAGAATTCCAGCCCGTTCATGTCTGGCAGCATCAGGTCGAGGACGATGGCGGCGGGTTCGCGCTGGTTAAAAATCCGCATGGCGCTGACGACATCGTGCGTCACCTGCGTCTTGAAGCCGACCCGTTCCAGCACCAGCGCCAGCACTTTGCCCACTTCAATATCGTCCTCCACGATCAGCACGAACTGGCCGCTGCCGGGTATCAGGCTGTCGTCCAGTTGCAGTTCAGACTGCTTGTGCGACACGCTGCCCTGCGTGGGCGATACCAGCACGCCGATCTCAATCGGCAGCCGCCCCAACTGGAGGATGTCCTTATGCCTTAAGACGTAGGGCTTTTCCGGCTCCAGCTTCGCGCCGTTAATCATCGTCCCGTTCCCGCTCCGCAGGTCGGTCACGGTGAGCTGATCCTTGCTGGCGCTCAGCCGCAGGTGGCGGCGCGAAACGCCAAAATCCGCCGCCTGATAAATCGTCAGGTCTACATCTGGCGGCTCGGTAACGCCGACATCCGCCCGCCCAAGGACGAGGCCGTCCTCCAGCCGCAGCTTCAGCGGCGGGTTGATGGCCGCGCCGCGTAATTCAATCACCCAGGGGGTTTTTATATCGGACACGCGCTTACCCCTTAACATGCTTAATGTATTTGTGTGAATCATACATGGTCATATTAGCAAAACCAAGAATATTCGGAGGTTTGTTAGAAACATTGGTGGAATATTTACAAAATGTGACGCAGCCGATTTTCCCACATGGCAGCCGCCCGGTGAGATGTTATCCTATTAAGGATGCCATTGGCGAACCGGAATACCGTAGGGGCGCGGCACGCTGCGCCTATAAACTCGCCAGCAGCATCATTAAGCTGATCGGGCTTCTGACACACATGAGATGGGATAATGCAGCAATTGACTCCAGAAGATAAAACATCTGGCTCTCGGCGGGCGGGCTTTTTAAAAGGCTGTGGTCGTGTTGGCAGCAGCGTGGGCCTGTTGTGGCTGCTGGTCGTACTGCTGGCCGCCTGCCAGGATACGCCGCAGGCCACGCAGCCAGCCTTCACCCCGGTAGCGACCTCGACCGCGACCCTCGAAGCCACCGCAGACCCACAGGCCACGCCCACCACGCCCGCGCCGGAAGCCACCGAAGAGCCAACTATTCTGGTGGAGATTACGCCGCTCGCTGGCTCTGCCGACCCGCCGCCGCTGGACATTACGCTGCCGGAGGGCTGGGTGCATGGTTACGACAGCTACGGCCTGCTGGACGTGGACGACATGCGCTACATCCCGCTGGCGGTCTATCGCGGGCCAGTCACGGGTGGCACCGGGACGATTGTGCTGTTGTGGGGTTTCCCCAGCCTTGTTGACGGCAACCCGCTGGCCGAAGGCACCCCGATGCCTGATTTATGGGTGGACGCGCTGCGCCTGTTCCGTCTGGCGATTGTCGATTCTGGCTGTAACCCCGGCACCGACCTTCAGCGCAGTTATCGCGTGGGCGGGCGCGCCGCCACAGGCACGCAGTTCGCCATTGTGGACTGCCCGGAGTCGCCAGATACACGCGGCTGGTTCGCCGGGCTGCGCGAGGGCGACCTGAACTTCGTGTTCTACGTTTATACCGACCCGCTTGAGGCGATGGACGGCGCGCAGGACGAGTTGCAGGCCATTCTGGACAGCGTGGTTTTCCGGGTGCCGGGTTAAAGCCTGCGCCAGCAGGCGTGAAATTCTACGTCTTGCAAGACGTTCCACAAGCCTGTACGCTATGCGGCGTTTTGTCGCTTCAGGATATGGAGTCTGGCTTTGAAACGGTTTGCGTCTCTTATCGCTGTCGCCACGCTGTGGCTGGCCTCAATGACGCTGGTTTACGCGCAGGGAATCGAAGACCTGACCCCACAGCCGACAGAGGGGACGGCTGCGCCTGTCGTCAGCCCGACCCCGCTGCCCAGGCCGCTGCCTGTCAGCACGATGGACCAGGACGGGGTGCGCCTCAGCCTGTACTTCAGTGAAATCGGGCAGGGACAGGTAGGGCTGGTACAGGTGCAGGGGGAGGGGCTGGCCGGAGCGCGGGCGCGCTTCCTGAACAGGATGATCGAGTTCTTCCCGATTGAGGGCGAAGGTTTTTATGGCCTGCTTTCGGTCAACATGGAGCAGAACCCGCGCACCTATGACCTTTCGATCTTCGCATGGTTTGCCGACGACCACCGTGTCACCCTGACCACGCAGATTCCGGTTGTGCTGGGCGCGTTCATTCGTCAGGACGACATCACCATCGCGCCAGACCGCGCTTATCTGGTGGACACCGAAATCGAGCGCGGTGAACTGGCGCGGATGGAGAGCGTCTTCAGCAATTTGCTGCCAGAGCGCCTGTGGGACAGCACCGGCTTTCAGATGCCGATCCTCGGCTCAAGCCTGACATCGCCTTTTGGCGCGTTCCGCACCTTTAACGGCACGCTGCAAACACGGCATACCGGCTGGGACATCCGCACCACGCTCGGCGTTCCGGTGCTGGCCTCGTCGGCGGGCGAGGTGGCTTATGCTGGCACGCTGGATATTCGCGGCAACCTCGTGGCGATCAATCATGGTTACGGGGTGTTCTCGACCTACTCGCACCTGTCGCAGATTCACGTCACGCGCGGGCAGACTGTCATCAAGGGGCAGATCATCGGCGTAACGGGCGATACCGGGCGCAGCAGCGGGCCGCATTTCCACTGGGAGGTGGCGGTCAATGGCGACTTTGTGGACAGCGTGCAGTTTACCGAGACGTGGCTGCCCTAGAGGCCGTCCGCCAGTTTCTTAGTTCGTGTCCTGCTCGGCAGGCGGCACTGGTGCCATCTCGTTCGTCTTGCGCCGTTCTTCAGCGAAGGATGTAAAGCGCATGAAGGCGCGTTCCTGCGGGGTCATATCTACCGGGTATTCGCTCTCATCGTAGGCTTCCATGATGCGGTAGCCCTCTTTGATGTAGCCGCGAATGGTGTGCAGGCTGATGCCCATTTCGTCAGCGGCCAGATGCGCGGGCATCCCCTTAATCACGCACAGTTCAATAGCCTGACGGATGCGGTCGGTCAGTTCGGGGTAGGAACGCTGTTCGGGCAGCGTTTTGGCGCGGAACAGGCGCGGGTTAAACAACCCCTTACACGCCTGCGCGATGCGCTCTGTGACGATAAAATCGTTGTTGAGCGAGTAGACAATCGCCCAGGCGATCTGCAACCGCACGTCCTGCTTGAGCAGAAAGCCGGAAGCCTGCGCCTTCGCCGCCGCTTCGACCAGATCGCTATCCATCACCTGCGCCAGACAGATCACGCGCAGCCCTTTGGTCTTTGTCCGCAGCGCCTGAATGGTCTCCTGCAGCGGTTCCGCGCCGCCCAGATGGTCGGCATCCAGCAGGATCACGTCTGGCTGCTCTGCCAGCGGCGCGCGGTTAATATACCCCCACATATCCTCCACGCTCTCGCACATGCTGGTGACGCGCGTACGACGATCCCACGCCAGATAACTGTTAATCGCCTGTAGGGCGTAAAAGTCGGTATCCATAATCAACACTTTAAGGTTGATGCTGGTGATGTGCGCTGGCATGGTATGACTGCCTTTCTAACTTCTATCCCCGCACAGCCGGGTCAGCCGCTTGTGTTCATTATAGCCGTATATAACGATTTGCGGAAAAGAAACGAAGACTTTGTTACGTCGGGCCGCGCCAGTCTGGCGGTCGCTGGCGTATGCGCCAGTACCAGCCCGCCGGGTAGCCGAGCATTTTTGCGACATCGCCCACCACGCGAATCAGCGGGACGAGCGCCACCGCGTACAGGATGCCCGCCGTGCTGGTGGGCGGCGCATGGCTGAGGGTGGTAGGCAGGCGGCGGTATGGCTGGTAAAGGTAATAAGCCGCGCCGGGCAGGTACAACAGCCACAGCGCGCGCGTCCGCCGCCAGCCGAGCAGGAAAATCAGCGGCGCGGCCAGCAGATAGGTCGCGTAGCGGATAGCGTGCCGCTTGCGCCACAGGTCGGCCTTGCCATCGCCGCGCGCATAACGGTAATACTGCTTGAAGAAGGCGCGCAGCGACCCACGCGGACGGAAATAAGCCACCGCCTCTGGCACGAAGGCAAAGTCTGGCGCGGCCTGCTTCAGCTTCAGGTCAAGCACAAGGTCCTCACAGTAATCCAGCCATGCCGGATAACCGCCGACCTGCTCCACAATCGCCCGGCGGAAGGCGACACTGCGGTGCGAGGGCAAAAAGTTTTCCTCGTGGATTTCGTCGGCCAGCGGCAACACTGTCGCGCCCATAGCCGCCTCAAACACGTTATGCGCGTCGGCCTGAAAGAACCCGCCCACCACCTGCACATCAGGGTTTTCGCACAGCGGGTGCGTCAGCTTTTCCAGCCAGTCTGTTTGCAACCGCACGCCCGCGTCCGTCACGGCGATGATGTCGCCCTCGGCGGCGGCGATGGCGAGGTTGCGCCCCTGGCTGATGTTAAACCCCGGCGCGGACAGAATCCGCAGCGGCAGCCGCTGGGCATAACGCTGGAGGATTTCCAGCGTCTGGTCGGTGCTGCCGCCGTCCACAACGATCATTTCATCCGGCAGGCACGTCTGGGCGAGGATCGAGTCCAGCAGGTGGGCGATGTTGTCGCCTTCATTGAGGACGGTGGCAATCAGGGAAATCATGTTTCACCTATCTCCATGACAGAACAAAGGCCGAACACATTGCCCTATCTCTAACCCCCAAACCGCACCACCACTTTACCGCGAGACTGGCCGCTGTGCAGGTGATCCACCGCGTCGCACACCGCCTCCACCCCCGCAAACGGCGTAGGGTCTATTTCAACGCGCAGGTCGCCCGCCTGATAAAGCACGACCAACTGCGCCAGATGATCGGGAATCTGCTTGAAAAAGTGCGGCAGGAACATGGCGCGCAGCGAGGCCGACCTGCTCAACAGGTGAAAATACACCCGTTCCCGCGTGACCTGCTCGCGCTCGGAAAGGTACTCGCTGATATAACCGATGATAACCAGCCGCCCGCGAATAGCCAGGTGGTTAAAGCAGGTGTCAAACATCTCGCGCCCGACAGACTCGTAAATCAGGTTCACGCCGTTAGGGTACTCCTCGCGCAGCATCGTGTCGAGGTCTTCCGCGCGGTAATTCACCGGACGGTCACAGCCAAGCGCGCTTAACAGCGCCACCTTGTCCGCGCTGCTGCATGTGCCGATGACATGATTCCCGGCCAGCTTCGCCAGTTGCACCGCGAACTGCCCGGTGCCGCCTGCCGCCGCTGTCACCAGCACCGTCTCGCCGCTTCGCATCTCGCCTGTCACGCTGAGGCCGATGGAAGCCGTTACGCCGCTGACCACCAGACTCAGAATCTCCGGCGTGGCTTCCGGCACCGGGATCGCCCGGCTGGCGCGCACGGTGTAATACTCGCGGTAGCCGCTGCCCACCGTCGTGACCAGCGCCGCGTCCCCCTCTTTGAATGTGCTGACTTCGCTGCCGACAGCCACCACCTCGCCCACCGCCTCCGCGCCCAGGTCAATCGGCGGCTGTTTGCCGGGGGTATAACTCCCCGCGCTGATGTTTACGTCGGTCGCGTTAACTCCGGCGTAACGGATGCGTAGGGTGATCTCGTTCGGCGCTGGCGGTGACAGGGGCGCTTCAACAATCTCCGCCGCCGACCTGAAATGCTTGTCAAAGCGCGCGGCAACGACTTTACGATAGGTAGCAGGAAGCATGATCTGTTTATCCTTGTGTGGCTGGCCGTTATGAGCAGGCATCACTCCTGATAACCCGTGCGCGGCGGGATGGTGACGGGCGCGGGCTGGACACGGCAAATAAAAAGCCGGATGGCGCTGGCATCCGGCGGGGTCTGGTTTTCGACATAAGATTAACTCGTCAAAGCGCTTCTGGTGGGGGTGTCGTCGGCATACTTGGCTTTATCTTCGCCTTCTGTCCTGATGTTGATCGCCCCGGTGATGCTGCCGCTGTCATCGGGGAAATCTGGCAAGGTGACCGGGCGCGGCGGTTCGCGGCGCTTGCTCAGGAAGGGAAAATCCAGCTTGGGGACTGCACCCGTTTGCGATTCCGGTTGCTGGTTGTCGGATTTGCTCATTTAAATATTCCTACTCTAACCCTACGCTAACCATACTGCATTTTGACGCATGTGTCTACAGGACTGGCCTCCCAAAATTTAGGGGGCTTACGGTGTCGGCGTTTCGCGTACCCCGATCGGCGCGATTCCCGGTGCAGTCGCCGCCGGGGGCGCGGCGCTTTGCGGGCTGTCCACGATGGGCAGGTCGCCGCTGACCCAGTTAATCGCCCGCGTGCCACCCACCCGATCGGTGATGTCGGTCACTTCGCCGTTGATGCGCGCAACGTATTGCCGCCCCCCGGCGATGACCAGCGCCGCGCTGCGGTCAGGACTCCACTCCACGCGCGACGGCGGGGCGCTGCCGATGGGCGTGGTCAGCGGTTGGCCGAATGCGTCGTACAGGCGCTGCGGTGCATCGCGCCCGCCTTCGCTGAAGGGCGCGCCCAGCGTCACAATCGAGCCATCCGGGCGCTGTACCGCGTGCTGCACCCACAGGCCGTTATCCCGCGCCAGAAAGACCACTTCGATCTGGTTAAAGTCGTTCGGGTTCACCCACGCGATATAGATGTTGCCATCATGCGCGGTGCCGCTGACCAGCACGCGGTTGCCGTTGACCTCCCAACTGGCGTAATCGTGGCGCAGCACAGGCGGGCGCTGGTCGCGCACGGCGGGGTTGAACGAGGTCGGCACGATGGTCTGCGCGAGGCGGTTCTCGGTGGGCAGCCACGTCTGCACCAGCAGCGCGTTGCTGGTGGGCGACCATTCCAGCGCGAGGCTTTGCCACAGGTCAGGGCCGTAGGGCGCGACGACAATGTCGCAGCCGGGATGGTCGGCTTTAGGACAGTCCACCAGCAGTTGGATGGGCGGGAACTGGCCGGGCTGGAAGAACCACACGCCATCGTTCGACAGTTCCGACGACTCGTCAGCATCCACCAGAAACGCCAGATAACGACCATCAGGCGACCATGCCATATCGCTCACATAACCGTTGTTTTCCTCTGGCGTGAAGGGGATGAATTGCGAAAACGGCGAGACATCCACCCGCGCGGCGTTTTCGCCGTTGATGCCGGTAAAGTACAGCAGGCCGGACGTATCCGTCACCGCGTACTGCGCCGGGTTGACCGGGTTACGCTCGAACAGCACGGTATCGCGCAGCAGGCCGATCTCGCCGCCCATAAAGCCGCCATCGGTGCTGAGGACGAAGGCGCGAATCTGCGGGTCAATCGGGATCAGCGTTGGCAGCAGCGTCAGCGTCGGCAGCGCCACGTCCACAGGCGTTTCTGACGGCAGGACGAAGGGCGTGGTCGTGGCGACGATCGGCGTGTTGAACGCCTCTGTCTCCGGCGCGGCGGTCACAATCGTCGGCGTGACATCCAGCGTCGGCGCTTCGGTCGGCGTATCCGGCGTGTCCGTCGCCAGCGGCGTACCCAGCAGCAGCGCGATTTCCTCTGGCGAGAGCGTGCGCGTCGGGGTGCCTGTGGGCGCGGGGGTGAAACTTGGCCGAAGCGTCGCGGTTGGCGTATCGGTCAGCGTCGGCAGCGGCGTAAGCGTGGGCAGCGGGGTGACCGTTGCTGTCGGTGATGGCGTGTCGCTGGGGCCGATGGTGGGCAGCGGCGTGGGCGTGGGCATGGGCGTATGCGTGTCCGTCGGCAGCGGTGTATCCGTCGCTGTAGGGGTGTCGCTGGGCGTGCTTGTCCACGTCGGGGTATCCGTCGGCGTGTCGGTGGCGGTGGGCGTGTCGGTCGTCGTCGGCGTGTCGGTCGGCGTATCTGTCGGGATGGCTGTATGCGTCCCGCTCGGTGTGGCGGTGGGTGTCGGCGTGTCTGTGGCGGTGTTCGTCGCAGTCGCTGTGGGCGTGGTTGTCGCGGTGGCCGTCGCCGTGTCTGTGCTGGTTGGCGTATCAGTGGCGAAAAGCTGCGCGATCAGTGTCGGGTCGGGCGTGTCGGTGTGGGTCGCGCTCGGCGTGGTCTGGGCGCTGGGGGTGATGCTGGCCGTCATCGTCGGCGCGACGGTCGGCGTGACCTGTGGCACGCCCAGGTTGCAGGCGGAAAAGCACAGGCATAACGCGAACGCGCAAAGCCGTAAAGGCGCGAAGATTGTTATTTTTTTGGCCGGGTGGCCTGCTGGTGACGGCATCTTTCACCCCTCGGCGTAACGACTACGTTTATTATAGGGCGCGCCGGGGGATGCTGCACATACGCTTTCACAATGTCTGCCCTACGCCGTTATATTTGCCGGAACACGTAGAGAGTAAGTATGCTCTTACCGGAAAACCTGTTCTATGATATACTCCTAAACGGGAAGCAAACACAGCTTTAACGGAACGTATGCCAATGGGTCGGAAATGCGTTTCTACGTATAGCAAGGTGCTTTATGTGGCCGAGTCGTCGCTCGGCTTTCACAAAATCGGCATCAGCCAGAATCCGCCAAAACGCGCCGCGCAGTTGAGTGTACCGAATATCCTCGACCTGCGTATCGTGCATACTGTCCCGGTGATGTTCGCGCACAAGTCGGAGAAGCAGGTGCATACAGCGCTGGAAGATTACCGCGTCAGCCCGGAGTGGTTCAAGCTGCCGGAGGATGTGATGCGCGCGCTGTGCGAGTGCCGGGGTGAGCGTGACCTGCTGGAATTTTGCGGGGTCATTGTGGGCTAAAACATCAGGGCGAGGTCACGCCCCGCCCTGATAAACCAGCGCTTAAAAGAACCCGCGCCGCCCGTAGCGTTCCTCTTTGAACGGGTCGCCGTGATTATGGTAGCCTGCCTGCTCCCAGAAGCCCGGCTTGTCTACCGCGCTGAACTCCAGCCCACGCAGGAACTTGGCGCTTTTCCAGAAGTACAGCTTGGGGACAAGTGTCCGCACCGGCGCGCCATGATCGGCCTCCAGCCACTGGCCGTCATACTTGTAGGCCAGCAGCACATCGTCGTCCATCATCTCTTCCAGCGTGACATTTGTGGTGTAGCCGTAATCGCAGTGGGCGATCACGTACCTGGCGCTGGGCTTCACGCCGAACAGGTTGACGAATTCGTTAAACGGCACGCCTTCCCATGTGGTATCGAACTTGCTCCAGCGGGTGACGCAGTGAATATCCACCGTGATCGTGCGCGTGGGGATTTGCAGAAACTCATCCCACGACCAGCGCATCTCGTTTTCAACCTCGCCCCATACCTTCATGTCCCACGTCGCCGGGTCAAACGGCGGGTTGGGGCCATAAGTCAGCACCGGGAACTTCTGCGTAAGGGACTGGCCGGGGGGCAGGCGGCCTTCCTTCTTAACCTGCTCTTCCTGCTGGCGGCGCTTCAGAAAATCCATGTGTTTCTTCCTCAACAACTAATGCGATGGTGTTGGCGAAATCCTTGTCGTAGGGGCGCAGCGTGCTGCACCCAGGGCAAGTCACCGACTTGCCCCTACGGTGATTATTGCTCTATGCGTTAGCCAACAGCACCTAAATGCGTCCGTGATCCTGATTATACGCGCGCGCTGTAAGGAAGTGCTAACGGCAAGCTGTGAGTCGTGTAAGAAATGTGTTAGCGCTGGCGCAGGGGCATATCGGCTCGAAACGGTTTCGAGTGCGACAGTCCCCTGCGATGTGTGTCTGGGTTGGTTCGGTAGGTGTGTACAGCGGGGTTAGCTGAACGGGTTCATCAACAGTTCAACTTTGACGCGCAGCAGCCCAAGCGTGAGTTCGTCGCCATCGCGGATGGGATAATTCTCGTAAGGCTTCATGCGCTCGTTATTAATCAGCGATCCGTTGCGGCTGCCGTTGTCACAGGCCACAATCCGGTCGCCATCCAGCTTGAGCGTCAGGTGCTGGCGCGAAACCCCCATCTCGTCGGCGCTGTATGGCCCGAGGTCTACATCCGGGAAGATGTTGTCATGCGACTCCATGCGCCCCATCACCATCGGCCCGGACATATCGAAAATCATACGATGATCTTTAGGCAGGATGCGCAGCCCAATACGCCATGGGCGCGGCATTCCCATATCAATTGGTTTAATTTCCTGTGAGGCCATCGCGCCTTCTTCGCCGTCACGATGAAATTTTTTCGTATCGCCGGGCATTAATTCCCCTCCTCACTCGCTTTGAAAGGTTGTTGGCCTGAGTGACTGAACGTAAAT
Organism: uncultured Anaerolineaceae bacterium; assembly: GCA_964548765.1. Classification (GTDB taxonomy): domain Bacteria; phylum Chloroflexota; class Anaerolineae; order Aggregatilineales; family Phototrophicaceae; genus JAIOHN01. The sequence continues at coordinate 4,316 of CAZJSU010000063.1, read as the reverse complement.
GTGTATGACCGATATAGTATAGCATGGGTTCGCACAAACGGAAAACACATTTTCGGAGGTATTTAATAGGCTTAATAAGTTTTTTACCAGTTTTTGACACTTTTTTCATGAATGGACGGCGCATCCCCCCTTTCCCGATAGAAGCTGCAATAAGCTATAATATATGGAAATGCTCAAACAAGAACTTATGGTGAAGACTTATGCTTATCGGTCAGCTAATCGAAATGCTGGTTGTCAGCACCAATGAACGCGCGCTCGACGCGCTCGCCGCTGAGATTTATCACGTGCAGCGTGTGCATGATCCGGGCAAGGCGATGGAGATGCTGCACGATTCGGATTACGACCTGGTGGTGCTGGATGATGTCCTGCTCGGTCAGGAAATCGTAGGGATGGTGCGCGAAATACGGCGGCGCTTTCCGCTCACACCGGTCCTTGTGCTTTCCGATAACAAAGACAACGCCTACCAGACCGACCTCATGGAAGCTGGCACGACCGACTTTCTGGTCAACGATCTTTATCCCGATGAGCTTCAACGCCGCCTGCGCCTGGTCCTGCTGCAGCGGCGGCAGAATCGCGCGCTGGCACAGCGCAACAACAACCTGCAAGCGCTGGCGATGCTGGCGCGCCGCCTGCATACCACCACAGACCCCAAGACGCTCATCGCCGAAACGATTGACCTCGCCTGCAATACGTTCCGGTTATACGGCATGGGCATTGTCATGCGCGAGGGTGATACGCTGCACATCTACGCCGGGCGCGATGGCGTAACCCGTGACACGCTGCACGACAGCACGATTCGCGTCCAGCCTTACGACCCCTTCCAGCGCGTGATCCAGAGCGGCTTTGTGCAGACTTTCGCCGACATCAACGCCGACTCGTATTACACGCCGATCCCGGTGCTGCCCAAAGCCGAATCAGCCATCCTCGTGCCGTTGATGTTCCCCGAATACACCTACGGCACACTGGCCGTATTCGGCTCGTCCAGCCATCCGGTGAACACCGACGACCTGATTATTTACGAACTGTTCGCCTCGCAGTTCACGACCGCGCTGCAAAACGCGCAGCACTACGAAGATCAGGAGAACCGCGTCAAATCCAGCTCGCACCTGCTCAAAGCGTGGCAGCGCCTGATTACCCTCAACACCGCCGACGACATCGCCGCCAACCTGCGCGAACTGGTGCAGGATGTGCCGGGCGTGGGGCAGGTGCTTGTCTGGCTGTACGAGGACGAACTGGGCGAGAGCATGGTCGTCAGCGCGCAGCAGGCCGAACTGGCCGACATCCTGCGCGACCTGCATGAGAAGGGGCAGATTGACAGGCTGTATGAAGACCTCGACGAGCGCCTGCAGGTCACGCTGCAACTGGGGCGCGGCCAGAAAGACCCGCTGGGGCCGCTGTACCGCGTGATGAAGGCGCAGCAGTTGATGCTGTTCCCGATCACTGACTCGGCGCGGCTGGCGGGCGGCGTGCTGGTTAGCTCCAGCAATAACGCCCCCTTCAGCATCGAAGAGGCAAACCTGATGAAAAGCCTTGCCCACGCTGCCGGGCAGGCGCTGGTACGCAATACGCTGACCGTCGTGATGGGCGAAAAAGGCGGTCGTCTGGAAGCCATTCTCCGCAGTATTTACGAGGGCATCTTCTTTGTAGACACCACCGGCCACGTGGCCTTCTGCAACGCGCAGTTTACCGAACTGACGGGCATCAACCCCTCAGAGGTGCTGAACGGCAAGCCGGAAGTGCTGCTGCAGCGGCTGGCCGATGAATCGGGCGACCCGTCCAAGATGTTGACTCAGCTTCAGGAAGCGACCCACAGCATCCTCAATAACCCGGACGAGAACTACTCCATTCTGGAGATGGCGCTGGCGAACCCGGAGCGCGAGATTCACATCGAGTTCAGCCAGATCATCAGCACCCTGAATAACGAATACCTCGGCTGGATCGGCATTATCCGCGATAACACACGCTTTAAGAGCATGTTCAGCAAGCAGATGTCGCTGCTGGATATGATGTCCGAGCAGATTCGCGTGCCACACGCCGAACTGCGCGGGCTGGTGACGACGCTGATCGAGCATCACGCGCGGCTGAGCAACCGCGAGCGCACGCGCTTTCTGCGCCAGATCGAGCGCAATGTCGAGAATGTCGGCCAGCTTTGGGAGAACTTCCTTGATATGTACAACCTGGAAGTGACCGGGCTGGTGCTGGAACGCGAGGAAACCGACCTGTACGATCTGGTGCAGCAGGTGCTGGAAGGCCGCCTGTTCCACGAGAACCGCCGCCAGATACGGGTGGAAGCCCCGGCGCGCCTGCCGATGGTTCGGGTGGACGAACTGCGTATTGAGCGCGTGGTGAGTAATGTGCTGCAAAACGCGCTCGATTTCTCGCCGAAGGGCGCGCCCGTGCTGCTGCGGCTGGAAGGCAGCGCCAACGAGGTTCACATCATCGTGCAGGATCAGGGCGTAGGCATCCCTGCCGATAAGCTCAACCGCATTTTCGACCCGTTCTATCGGGGCGACGAGGAGAACGAGAACGGTGGGGTCGGGCTGGGGCTGTACATCAGCCGCGAACTGGTTCACCGTCACGGCGGGAGTATCTGGGCGGAGAGCGCCCCCGGCAAAGGCACGACCGTCACCATCGCCCTGCCCAGCGCGCAGTCTGGCGGGGTCGTGACCGCGCCGCCGCGCATCGAGTATGTCGAAACCACGCCGACCAACGGCCACGCCCGCGAGGAGAGCCGCCCTGGTGGTTACAGCGTCCAGAAGCGCCAGCCCAAGACGATCATGGTGATTGAGGGCGAGTCTGAACTGGTGGTCACGCTGCGCGACAACCTCGAGGCGCAGGGCTACGAGGTGCTGGTGTACGACTCTGGCGAGGACGCGCTGAGTGATGTCAACGCCATTCGCCTCGACCTGATCGTGCTGGACGCGAACCTGCGCGACGTGAACGGGCTGGAAATCTGCGAGCGTATCCGCAAGCGCACCGAAGTGCCGATCGTGATGGCCGCCGACGAGGCCAGCGACGCGGAGGAAGTGCGCGCGCTCAAGTTCGCTGACGAGTTCATCAAGCGGCCTGTCACCGAAGAACGCATGATGGCGCGCGTGGATGTCATCCTCAAGCGGCTGGCCGACCTGCCCTCGCGCACCCGCGAACCGCTCGACCTGGGCGACCTGTACATTGACTTCGCCCGGCGCGAGGTGTTCCTGGTCAACAAGCCGGTCGAACTGACGCGCATCGAGTACGACCTGCTCAACACGCTGGCGATGCACGAAAACCACGTGCTGACGCATAAGCAGCTTCTCGACAAGGTGTGGGGGCCGGAGTATCAGGCCGAGACGCAGTACCTCTGGGTCAACGTCAGCCGCCTGCGTAAGAAGCTGGAACCCACGCCGGACAGCCCGCGCTACATCCACACCCAGCAGGGCGTGGGCTATGTCTTCCGCAGGCCATAACGCCTATCTTGTAGGGGCGCAGCGTGTGCGCCCCTACAGCCACCCACCTGTTCCGTATGACCCGCGCGCGCTTTTTCCGCCTCATTCGTATCACCATTGCCGTCACCCTCGCCCTGCTGCTGATCGTGCCGCTGGCGCTCGGCTTCTTCTTCATGCTCGGCGTGACGCACATGCCGTGCAGCGGCGGGCTGCCCCCGGCCAGCACGACCGCCGCCGAAGCCATCACCTTCACCGCCAGCGCGCTTGACCGTGACGTGCGCGGTTATTACCTGCCCGGCACAAACGGCGTAACGCTCATCATCCCGCCCACAGGCGGCAGCGGCGCGGGCTACTGGCGGCGCGAGTACACGCTGCTGCATGAACACGGCTATGGCCTGCTCAATTACGAGTCGCGGCGCTGCATGGGGCTGCCCATCACGCTCGGCTACAGCGAAGCCGACGAGGTGGGCGACGCGCTGGCCTACCTGCAGACGCGCGGCGACGTGGACATGACGCGCGTGGGCGTGTACGGCTTCTCCACCAGCGGCGCGACCAGCATCTTCGCCGGGGCGCGCTATCCCCAACTGGCCGCCGTCATCGCCAGCGGGGGTTATCATGACTTCGCCGTGTTCAGCGCCGAGCAGGTGCGCGGCCAGTGGTTCGCGCCGCTGTACCGCCTCGGCGCGGACGTGGGCTACCGTCTCGCAACCGGGCTGGACATGCGCGTCCTCAGCCCGATCAGCGTCATTGACCAGATCGCGCCGCGCCCGCTGCTGCTGGTCTATGGCACGCGCGAACCCGCGCTGGCCGGGGCGCGTTTGCAGGTCGCCGCTGCTGGGGACAACGCGACGCTGTGGGAGGTGCCGGGCGCGGGACACGGCGATTATTACG
>CAZJSU010000062.1:5734-25721 GCA_964548765.1 uncultured Anaerolineaceae bacterium | reverse complement strand
ATGAAAGCGGTCATTTATGTACGTTATCGGCCTTATGTCCGGCACCTCTGCCGACGCGATAGACACCACGCTCTGCCACATCAGCGGCGCGCCTCCGGCCATCGAGATTCGCCTGCTGCAAGCGCTCACCTTCCCCTACCCTGACGGCTTCCAGCAGTGGATTCTGGACTGCGCCGACCCGAACCTGACAGGCGTGGACGAAATCTGTCGCCTGAATGTCGAACTTGGCGCGCTGTTCGCGCAGGCGGTGATGCGGACCATCGAGGCGGCAGGGCTGACCAGCGCCGAGGTTGACCTGATCGGCTCGCACGGGCAGACGCTGTGGCATCATGTGGACGACAAAGGCCGCGCCCACTCCACGCTGCAAATCAGCGAGGCGGCGGTCATCGCGCAGCAGACAGGCATCACCACCGTCAGCAACTTTCGCCCGCGCGACATCGCCGCTGGCGGGCAGGGCGCGCCGCTGACCGCTTATTTCGACTGGCTGCTGCTGCGCCACCCCGACCACTGGCGGGCGGTGCAGAATATCGGCGGCATCGGCAACGTGACCTTCCTGCCGCCGCTTTCCGACAGCGAAAGCCAGCCGATCGCCTTCGACACCGGCCCCGGCAACGCGCTCATCGACTCGGCCATGTCCATCATGACCGACGGCCACAGCACGATGGACAAAGGCGGCACGCTGGCAAAACTTGGCACGGTGGACGAAAAATGGGTCAAGCTGCGGATGGCGCACCCGTACTTCCAGCGCAAGCCACCCAAAACCACCGGACGCGAGTTGTTCAGCAAGGAGATGGCCGCCAACCTCATCACGCAGGGGCGGCGGCTGGGCATGAAGGACGTGGACCTGATCGCCTCGCTGACCGCCTTCACCGCGCGCAGCATCGCCGATGCTTATCGCCGCTTCGCGCCCGCGCCCATTGAAGAAGTGATTATCGGCGGCGGCGGGCGGCATAACCCGGTGCTGATAGCGCTGCTGCGCGACATGCTCGCCCCGGCGCGGGTGGTCACGCATGAGGACATCGGCCTCGACAGCGACCACAAAGAGGCGATGGTGTTCGCGCTGCTGGCACACGAAAGCTGGCACAACCGCCCCGGCAGCCATCCGGCGCTGACAGGCGCGGCGCAGCCTGTCGTGCTGGGGCAGATCACCCCCGGCGCAAACTACGCCGCACTGGCAAAACGGACATGGGGACAGGGGTAGCATGACGCACCTGCTCGGCATAGACGGCGGCGGCAGCACCGTGCGCGTGGTCATCTGCACGCCAGACCTCGAAACAATGGCGCAGGTCACGGGCGAGACGGTCAACCCCAGCATCGTCGGGCGCGAGGAGGCCGCGCGGCGCATTCAGGCCGCCATCCACGACGCGCTGGCCGCCGCCAGCCTCTCCCCCGGCGCGATTGGCGCGGCGTGTGCCGGAGTCGCGGGCGCGGCCAGCAGCCACTCGGCGGACTGGCTGCACGGGGTACTCAGCAGCGTTCTGCCGCAGACGCGAATTACCGTCAGTTCGGATTACGAGATCGCGCTGGTGGGCGCGCACGGCAAGCGCGAGGGCGTGCTGGTGCTGTGTGGCACGGGCAGCCTGGCCTACGGCGTGAACGCGGCGGGCGAAACCGCGCTGGCGGGCGCGTGGGGCTACCTCATCGGCGACGAAGGCAGCGGGTACTGGCTGGGCGCGCAGGGCTTGCGGGCGGTGGCGCGCGCGGCAGATGGCCGCGACCAGCCGACGACACTCACCGCCGCGCTGCTGGACGCGCTCAACCTCGCGCAGCCGCTCGACCTCATCTCGTGGCTTTACCACAGCCCCACGCCGCGAATGCGCGAAGTGGCCGGCCTCGCGCCGCTGGTGCTGCGCTGTGCCGAGGCGGGCGACCCCATCGCCTGGCAGATCGTCGAAGAAGGCGCGGCGGAACTGGCGCTGGCGGCGAAGTCGGTGCTGTCGCGGCTCGGCCTGCCCATGCAGCAGGTCGCCTTCGCGGGCAGCCTGCTGCGTCAGCAGAACTTCCTCAGCGGGCTGCTGTGCCGCAAGCTCGGCCTGCCCGCCATCCCGCAGCCGCGTTACAGCCCGGTGATGGGCGCGGCGCTGCTGGCGAAACTGCGCGCCTAGAGTAGGGGCAACGCTGACTTGCCCAGGGCGCAGCGTGCTGCGCCCCTACAAGCCGGAAATCACTGGCGCGGCTTCCAGAATGGCTTATCCTAATAGAGAGACTTACGCCTGTGTGGCAGAGGAAACATCATGCAGATCGGTTCGGGATCGTACACTTACGAATGGGTTGAGAACTGGGCGAAGCTGCCGGAAGGCATCCAGTTCGGCTATACGCACGGCATCGCCGAGGACTCGCAGGGGCGTATCTTCGTCCATAACGCCAGCGCGCATTCGGTCATCATCTTTGATGAAGACGGCAATTATCTGGAGTCATGGGGCGAGGAATACGCGGCGGGCGCGCACGGGATGCTGCTCAACCGCGAGGCGGATGGCGAGTACGTTTATCTGGCGGCCAGCAACCAGAACATGGTGGTCAAGACCACGCTCTATGGCAAGGAGGTGCTGCGTATTGAAACCCCGGAACTGCCGCAGATTTACGACGCGGAGCGAAAGTTCGTGCCGACCGAAACAGCGGTCGCGCCCAATGGCGACATCTACATCGCGGACGGTTACGGCGAATCGTGGGTTCACTGTTACAACGCGCGCGGCGGCTATCTGTTCTCCTTCGGCGGGCGCGGCGATGGCGAAGGCCAGTTGAACAACCCGCACGGCATTATGCTGGACACGCGCGGCAGCGAGCCGCTGCTGGTCGTCGCAGACCGGGGCAACCACCGCCTGCAATACTTCACGCTGGACGGCGAGTTCGTGAAGATCACCGAGGGGATGCTGCGCCTGCCCTGCACAACCGAGCAGCACGAGGACGACCTCTACATCCCCGACCTGCACTCGCGCCTGACGATTCTCGACCGAAACGACCAGCTTATCACGCATCTGGGCGAGCGCGATCGCGGCTGGGAAATCCCCGGCTGGCCCAACATCGCGCATGACCTGCGGCAGGCCGGGAATTTCACGTCGCCGCATGACCTGCACGTAGACCGCCGGGGCAATATCTACGTGGCCGAGTGGATTTCTGATGGCCGCGTGACCAAGCTGGCGCGGGTGTAAAAGCCCTCGCGCGTTTTTACACTTTTGATGCCCGGCGCGATAGGCAAGCGCAAGGGCAGAACGTTATATGTTAAGACAAAATGAGAGATCAATCGCCCTGAGAGAGAAACATGGCATCCACAGCCACCCCTTACGTCAGTGTGGTGCTGCCCACCTATAACCAGGCAGGTTATCTGCCCGCAGCGCTTGACGGCGTGTTTAACCAGACGTGGCAGGACTTCGAGCTGATCGTGGTCAACGATGGCTCGACAGATAATACCGCTGACGTGCTGGCGGAATATCAGCAGCGCTATGATTTTAAGGTCATCCACAAGCAGAACGGCAAGCTGCCGCGCGCCCTGAACACCGGCTTCGAGCAGGTGTGTGGCAAGTACCTCACGTGGACATCCTCGGACAATATCATGCTGCCTGCCATGCTGGAAACGCTGGTCGGGGCGCTGGACGAAAACCCGGATGTTGGCTTTGTTTATGCCGACTGGGAAGTGATTGACGAGGATGATGAACTGGTCGGCACGGTACGCACGCTGGAACACGACCTTCACCTGCTGATGCGCGTGAACTACGTCAACGCCTGCTTTATGTATCGCCGCGCCTGCCAGCAGAAAGTCGGCCTTTATGACCCCGACTACATTCTGGCCGAAGACTGGGAATACTGGTGGCGCATCGCCCGCAGCTTCAAGCTGATGCGCGTGCCGCGTATCCTCTACCAGTACCGCGTCCACAGCACCAGCCTGACCTCGCTGGAAGTCCTCACGGAGAAGCAGGGGCGCTCTGTCGGCTATCAAAAGCTGCTGGCCGACTTTCGCAGCAAGCCGCTGGACTGGTATCTCTCCCGGCTGAAGTACGAATGGCTGAAGCTGCGCCTCGGCCAGGACCCGCAACTTTATCTGCAACCCCACCTGAAAGGCTGACCCGCTGATGTCCCTCTCCCCCACAGTACAACTCGCGCTGCGCTGGCTGGCGCAATCCGACGTGCGTCACCGGGATGGCATCGCGGCGGGCGGCGTGAACCAGGGATACAACTGGCAGGAACGCAGCTACCCGTTCGTCTACAGCGAGATCACCGGTTACGCGGTCAGTATGTTCGTCTGCGCCTACCGCTGGACGAACAGCAGGCAGTACCTCGATTATGCTCAGGAAGCCGCCGCCTTTTTGATGGGCGTGCAGGTGCAGGATCAGCAAAGCCCGCTTTACGGCGCGCTGCCACAGGGGCGCTCGCTGCCCGCGCTGGAAATCATGCCGCAGTATTACAGCTTCGATGTCGCCATGTGCGTTCAGGGGATGCTCGACCTGCACTTCGTACAGCCCGACGCGCGGGTAGAGCAAAGCGCCCAGCTGATGGGTCACTGGCTGATCGAGCGGATGCAGCAGGAAAACGGTTCGTTCCGCGCCATGTACGATGCCGAAAAGGACACATGGGAGCATCTGGGCGATCAGTTCTTCGATGATTTCGGCTGTCTGCACGGCAAACATGCGATCGGGCTGGTGAAGCTGTTCGAGGCGACGGGCGACGAACGCTTCGCCAGCGCCGCCCGCCGGGTGTGCGACTGGGTGCTGACACTTCAGGACACCGACGGCGCGTTCCGCGCCAGCGAGCGCCAGCCGCAGATCATCAGCCATCCGCATTGTTACACGCTGGAAGGGCTGCTGTACGCCCATTACGTGCTGCGCGACGAGCGTTACTTCCTCGCCGCACAGCGCGGCGGCGAGTGGCTGGCCTCCAACGCACAGAACCGCGACGGCTCGATCAATATCGCCTATAAGCAGGAGTGGGCGAAGATGGGGCGGCGCATTACCGAGCGCTTCCTGCCGCGCAAAGTGACCGACGCGACCTCGCAGGCGCTGCGGCTGTGGCTGCTGCTCTATTACCAGACGCACGACGAGCGCTTTTTACGCGCCGCCCGCCGCGCGGGGGAGTGGCTGCGCGGGATGCAGTCCAGCGACCCGACCGACTCAAACGCGCTGGGCGGGTTTTACTTCTGGCCGGGGCATCCGATCATGTTCACGTGGGCGACGATGTTCGCCACGCACGCGCTGTACGCGCTGGACAACGTTGAGCGCGGGGATGGTTATAAGCAGTTGATTACGGAATTGTTTTAAAGGACAGCCTGAAACATGCTCAAAGTCATGACCGTGATTGGTACGCGGCCAGAGGCCATCAAAATGGCACCTGTCATCAAAGCGCTGGAAAAACACCCGGAGGAAATTCAGTCCGTCGTGGTCGCCACCGGGCAGCACCGCCAGATGCTCGACCAGGTGCTGCAAATCTTCGGCATCACCCCGGCGCATGACCTCGATTTAATGACCCACAACCAGACGCTTTCCGGGCTGACCGCGCGCGTACTGAACGCGATGGACGAGGTGGTCAGCGCAGAGAAGCCGGACTGGATTTTGGTGCAGGGCGATACCACAACGGTCATGGCAACCGGGCTGGTCGCCTATTATCACCGCGTCAAACTCGGCCATGTCGAGGCCGGGCTGCGAACCAACGACAAATTCCAGCCCTACCCGGAAGAAATCAACCGCCGCGTGGCCGATGTGCTGTCCGACCTGTATTTCGCCCCGACGCAGACCAACCGCCAGAACCTGCTGAAAGAAAATGTGCCAGACGAGGCCATCGTCGTCACCGGCAACACGGTGATTGATGCCGTGCTGATGACCGCGCAGCGCGTGAGCGGCAAACCGCTGCCCGCCCCCCTCACCAGCCTGAACGGCAAGCGGCTTATTCTGGTCACGGCGCACCGCCGTGAGAACTTTGGCGAACCGCTGGTCAACATCTGCAACGCGCTGGCCGAGATCGCCCGCCGCTATGCCGACAGCGTGCAGATCGTGTACCCGGTACACCTTAACCCCAACGTGCAGAAGCCGGTCTACGACCTGCTGGGCAATATCCCCAACGTGATGCTGACCGAGCCGGTGGATTATGAAACGCTGGTCAGCCTGATGCACCGCTCGTACATCGTCATGACCGACTCCGGCGGGCTTCAGGAAGAAGCGCCCAGCCTGCACAAGCCGCTGCTGGTGCTGCGCGAAACGACAGAGCGCCCCGAAGCGGTAGAGGCGGGCGCGAACAAAATCGCGGGGACGAACACCGAGGTCATCGTGCGCGAGGCGGTGCGCCTGCTGGAAGACCCCGCCGTCTACCAGCAGATGGCCGCCGCGCCCAACCCCTACGGCGATGGCCGCGCGGGGGAGCGCATCGTGCAGGCGGTTCTCAATTACGTTGGTTGAACAGGCTTCAAATACGCGGCAGGGGCGGGCTTACGCATCGTGAAACAGCGTGGCCTGCAAATTGTATAACCGGGCATAGTAACCGTCCAGCGCGATCAGTTCGTCGTGTGACCCCTGCTCGACGATCTGACCGTGATGCATGACAAGGATGCGGTCGGCCATACGCACCGTGCCAAAACGGTGTGAAACCAGAATAGACGTGCGCCCGCGCGCCAACTGCATCATCTTCATGAACAACTCGTACTCGGCTTCCGCATCAAGGTTGGCTGTCGGCTCGTCCATAATCAGGATGGGCGCGTTGCGTCCGAACGCGCGCGCGATGGCTAACTTCTGCCACTGGCCGCCAGACAGGTCGTACTCGCCGAACTTCCGGCCCAGCATGGTATCATAACGCTGGGGCATCGCCTCGATCATCTCCTCGATACCCGCCTGCCGGACAACAGCGGCGACCTCCTCAGGATGCCCGTTTAAGCGTTCCCAATCGCCGTAAGCGATGTTCTCGCCAGCGGTCGCCTCGTAGCGGTTGAGCGTCTGTGGGATATAGGCGATCTGGCGGTACAAATCCTGAAAGGCGAACTGCCGGGTATCATGCCCGTCGAACAGTATGCAGCCTTCCTGTGGGCGGTAGAGGCAGGTGATGAGCTTCACCAGTGTGGATTTCCCCGCGCCGTTCTCGCCGACAATCGCAATGGCCTCGCCCGCCTCGATACGCAGCGACAGGTGCTTCAGCACATCCGTTGTCGTGCCGCCATAGCGGAAGGAGACATCACGCAGCTCGATCTCCCCGCGCAGCTTCGGCAGCCTGGCGGGGGAAGCGTCCTTAACATCGTACTCATCCGGCATGACCTCTAACAGGTCAACGAGGTCGGAGACATACAGCCCTTCTTCCGCAATTGCCCCGCCGGATTTGCTGACGGTCTGGAGCGACTGGCGAAGCTGCACCGTCGCGCCGATGTAGATGACCAGATCGGCAAGTACCAGTTCCCCCAGAAGCACGCGCCACGCGGCATAGGCGAAGATGCCGTAATACACCGATTGAAACACCAGTTCCAGTAAAAAATTACCAGCGTTATCTATCCGGTGAATGCGGCGGTCTTCCGCGATAAAGCGCCGCGAAATCTGCTGAAACTGCCGCACCAGCACCGGCGCAAGGTTGAACACCTTGACCTCCGGGATAGAGTTCTGGTTGAGCATCAGGTCGGTGAAGTATTTTGTCCAGCGGCGTTTGCTGGCACGGCTGTATTCCTTTGTATAGCGCATCCGCCCAACGTAAAGCTGGAAGATCAGGTGCGGGAAGATAAACGGCACCATAATCAGAGCAGCGGGGTCAATGGCCGCGAGGACAACGGTAATGGAGACCGCCTGAAGGATTGCGCTGGCTGTGCTGAAAATCAGGGTAACGAATTTTGAGACGTGCAGCCCCATGTTATGCTGCGCGCGCGCGATGGCATCCTGCAAGCTCGGCGTTTCAAAGTGCGCCAGTTCCAGCTTTGCAGCGTGTTGCAGCACCATACTGTCCACAAGGTACTGCTGTTCCTGGCTCAGACGGCTGTTAAAGTAGCTGCTCCCCAGCCGGAAGAAGGCGAGCAGGCCGCTTAAGCCCAGGCCGACCAGAATCCAGTAAGCTACCGGGCTGAAATCATCCGCCGAGGCCAGAGTCACCGCGTTAATCAGCTCGCGCCCGGCCCACGCCAGCACCCCCGGCATGATGCTGGCGAGGATGGTGAAAAGGACCAGCGCAGCCACCAGCCTCGGATAACTGCCCATCGTCAGCTTGAATATCCGCGCTGCCCGCTGTGCCAGAATTTTTCGTTCGTTCAGCTTCACAGTACCTTCTTAACCTGTAAAAAACATCACAAGGTTAGCAGATTTTGCCGACGCGGGGTATGCCAACTTTCAGCGCCGCCCTTCTTAATGACCCGCAAATTCGTATCAGGTGATATGATTAAGGCTGGCGAATTCACGCGAGGAGCAGCAAGTTATGGTTCAATACGGCATTAACCTTAACCCGCGCCATCCTGTCGGCCAGCCGGCCAATATCAACGATTTGCAGAGTGTGCGCTGGGCGCGCATTGTCTTTCAGGCAGCGGCAGCCCGCCAAAGCGTGGAGCAGGCGTTTAACTTTTACGATCCGTTGATAGACCGTTACAACCAGATTGGAATGCGTACCCTGTTGGTGCTGAATCAGGAGACCTTCTGGGGCAACGGCCCATGGGATAACGGCGACTGGGATCGTTATGCCCGCGAGTTTGGGGTGGTCTGTGGGCAGATCGCCGCGCATTATCGCGGCAAGGGCGTGGCTTATGAAATCTGGAACGAGGGCGACATCAAGGGGCCGTCTTCGGTCTTTGTGCCGCCGCGCGAGTTCGCCAAAGTGCTGGATGCCGCTTCTGGCGCGATTAAAAACATAGACAGCAACAGCCTTGTCGCCTTCGGCGGGCTGGCCGCTGGCGCGCAGGCCGCCGTGAGTTACGTCAAGGATGTACGCACAGCGCTTAGCGGCAGGCTGCCAGTAGACGCGATCGGCGTGCATCCTTACGGCCAGTGGACACCGAACTTCGCCAGCAAACCAGAGTGGGGCGGCTGGTTCGGCAAGCTGGAAGACCACCTCGGCACGATCGTCAACGCCTTCCCCAACATCCCCGTCTGGCTGACCGAGATCGGCATCTCTGAGGAAATTCCGTTTCCGCAGGAACAGTACCCGATGGTCGCCAAGTACATGCAGGGGATTTACGATCTGGTGCGTACCAGCCGCTTTTACAGCAACGTTACGATGGTCGTCTGGTTCGCGTGGTCCGACGTGATGCGTAACGCCGGCATCGTGAACAGCAGCAACAACCCCAAAACCCGCGTTTACAACAAGTTCTTTCAGATCGCCCGCGCGGCCCAGTTCGAGCCGCCGCCGCTGCCGCTGGATCAACTGCGCGGCATTATCCTCGCCACGACCGACGGCCTCAACGTGCGCAGCGGGCCGGGGACGAATTATTCACGGGTGACGACCGTGAAGAAGGGGGCTGAAGTCACCGCGCTGGAAGCGCCGAAAACGGTGCAGGCCAAACTGGGCGTGGCCGGGCAGTGGCTCAACCTGCGAACCGTGCTGGGGGTCGAGGGCTGGTCGGCGGCGCAGTACCTGAAGCTGTCGCGCATCCTTGTGACTTCCACAGTCGGCTTGAATATCCGCAGCGGCAGAGGCACCGACCATCCGGTCATCACCAGCGTGCCGGAGGGGGCGCTGCTGACGGCACTGGAAGCGCTGAACAGGGTGGCGAACAAGATCGGCAAGCAGGATCGCTGGATGCAGGTACGGACTGCTGATGGCAAAACGGGCTGGGCAGCGGCGTGGTATCTCACGCTGGGCGACGATGAACCCGCGCCGCCACCGCCGCCCATGACGGTCTACCCGACCGATAACCTGAACATTCGCAGCGGCCCCGGCACCAGCCATGACCGGATCACCACCGTTGCCCGCAATACTTCACTGAAGTCACTCGAAAGCGCGGCGCAAACACAGGCCAAGATCGGCCAGCAGGATCAATGGCTGAACGTGGAAACGCCCGATCAGCAGCAGGGATGGGCGGCGGCGTGGTTTCTGGCGCTGCAACCTGTCGCCGACGGCGTGGTGCTGCTCACGCCGACGACTGACCTGAACCTGCGCGCCCAACCCAACGCCAGCGCCGAACGCATCACCGTCATGAAACCGGGGACGGAGCTTACGGTGGTTTCTGACCCGCAGGACGCGCTGAACACGCTGGGCGTAAACGGCTGGATTCAAGTGCGCCTGCCCGATGGCCGTGAAGGCTGGGCAGCAGCCATGTATCTGGAACGCATATGAAAATCTGTACTGCCTGCGGTCAGCGTTTCGACGGGGGCGATTGGACATGCCCCCATTGTGCATGGTCGCCCAGGGCGCATAACGGTCACTTGTTGCTGGCCGAACATGAAAATGGCGTTGAAGGGTACAAAGGGGAGTTCTTTTCGCCGCTGGCTGAAATTGAGGATGGGCATTTCTGGTTCGAGGCGCGCAACCGCCTTATCGTCTGGGCGCTGCGCCGTTACTTCCCCCAGATGCGCTCGTTTCTGGAAATTGGCTGTGGTACAGGCTTTGTGCTGGCGGCAGTCAGCCGTGCGTTTTCACAGACGCAGTTAGCCGGCGCAGAATACTATGCTGAGGGGCTTTCGTTCGCACAGAAACGAGTGCCACAGGCAGACTTTTACCAGCTTGATGCGCGCGCCATGCCCTTTGAAGCAGAGTTCGACGTAATTGGCGCATTTGATGTCATCGAACATATTAAAGAGGATGAGCAAGTGCTGACAGGGATGTACCGCGCTGTGAAGCCGGGCGGCGGACTGGCGCTCACAGTACCACAACACCATTTTCTGTGGAGTGTCGCCGACCAGTACAAACATCACGAGCGCCGTTATGAGCGTGCCGAACTGGTGGAAAAAGTCACACGCGCGGGCTTTAAAGTTGCCTATACCACCTCGTTTGTGAGTCTGCTACTGCCGATGATGCTGCTCTCACGCCTCCGGCAAAGCCGGGCCAAAGAAATACCTGACCGCATGACCGAGCTTAAAATTAACCGGCTGACGAACAGCGTGCTTAACAGCGTTATGCGGGTTGAAACCGCGTTTATTCAAAACCGTCTGCGCTTCCCGGCGGGCGGTTCGCTGCTGCTTATCGCCCGAAAAGACTGATGAACAAAACCATGACACCTCCGCTGCACAGTCGGCGCGGCCTGCTGGTGACGCTGTTATCTATTGCTCTCAGCGTCGGCGGGCTGCTTTTCCTGTTCAGCCGTCTTGACCTGGCGGCAGTCGGTGAGGCCCTGCAAACAGTGGATTACGGCCTGTTCGTCGTTTCTACCGTCATGGCTACCCTGCTTCAGTTGATGTTCCCCTGGCGCTGGTGGGTGCTGCTTAATTACCGTGTGTCGCTGTGGCGCAGCACGACCGCCTGCCTCGCCGGGGATTTTGTCAACGCCGTTACGCCGCTGCGGATGGGCGAGGTCGCCCGCGCCGCGCTCATCCACCGCAGCGAGGGAGTCTCGTGGGGCGCGGCGCTTTCCACCATCGTGCTGTCACAGCTTCTCGATCTGCTGGCGCTGGCCTTTATGGGCGTGCTGGTGCTGTTCATCGCGCCGCTGCCGCCAGAACTGACACAGGCCGGGGTCGTCGTCGGCGGGCTGACACTGGCCGCCATGCTGGTGCTGCTGGTGATGGCGCTGCGGGCGGACGCGCTGCAAACGTGGCTCATGCCGCTGCTGACGCGGCTGGCCGGGGAGCAGCGCGGCGGGCGCGTGTTGGGCTTGGTGCGTGGCGCGCTGGAAGGGTTACAGACGCTGCGTAACCCGCTGCAACTGCTCTATGCCGTCGCCATCTCGGTTGCGCTCTGGCTGCTGATCGGCCTCTCCGGGTGGGTGCTGCTGGTGGGGATGCTGCCCGCGCCGGGGCTGGAACTGGCGCTGGCGGTGTCGTTCGCCGGGGGCATTGGCCGCCTGCTGCCCGCGCTGCCGGGGAGCATCGGCACGCTGGATTTCGCCGTCGTCTTCAGCCTGACCACGCTCGGCGTGCCAGACGACATCGCCATCGCCTCTACGCTGCTGCTGCGCCTGCGCTATGTATTGGTGACAGCGATCACGGGCGTTGTCGGGCTGTTGGGTGAAGGTGTGAGCCTGGGGCGGGTGCGGCAGATGGTCAGCGAATCCAGGCCGTAATGCGGCGGCCAAGCAGCGCCTCAAGCTGCGCGGTTGGCTCGGCAAAGCAGGCGCGCATGTACTGTTCCAGCGCTGGCGAAAGCGGATGAACGGCTTCTTCGTGGCCGCTGTTGATGTGCTGGTGCAGCGACGGCGGGGAAAAGGCCGCGTCCACCCCCAGCCGCGCGTACAGGTCGCTGATGGCCGCCGCCTGCCCCATCACCTCCTCGTGGATGAGGATGAGCAGGTTTTGCGGGTCGAAGTAGCGCGCGTAAAGCTGCATGTACTCGATATACCGCCCGCGCTGGAGGTAAGCATAGGGCGAGGTGGAGACTTTCGCCCGGTCATACTGGTCACGGCGCTCGCCTTCGGTGGTGATGGCCTGTTCCAGCGGCAGCGTCTCAAAGCCGTTTTTGCGGCTGAAGTGATAATTGGAAAGCGCCCGCGCGATGGGGTCGCGCAGTAAGAAGATGATCTTCGCGTCGGGAAACCACGCGGCGATATGCCGCGCGGCATACTCGGATTCGATGTAGCTGGTGCTTTTCTCACCGCGCAGCCTGCCGGGGGCGGCAGGGTCGAAAAAACGGCGCAGGTAGTCATCACGGGTGAGGCTGTGCAGGTCTGGCCGCAGGAAGAACTTCGGCTCTGGGCGCACCGGCTTTGCCATCTCAATTTCAGGGTGTTCGTCGAGAATCTGGTACAGATAAGTCGTGCCGGAACGCTGCGCGCCGACGATGAAAAAATGGTCAGCGTTCATGCTGTGCCGCCACCGGCTCGCCCGCGCTGCGGTTAACGATTTCCTTGATGTAATACACGTTGCTCTCACTCATCTGCTGCACCAGCCGGATCAGGTACTCGCCAACCATGCTGACGATCACGGTATTGATGCCGCTGAGGAACGCCAGCAGCACCACCACCGTCGCCCAGCCGGGAACGCTGATGCCCACGAAAACCGCGCGCACGAGGTAGAACACGCCGATCAGCACCGAGATAAACGACGCGGCAAAGCCGATCATGCTCACGATACGCAGCGGATAAGACGAGTAATTGAACAGGATACGCATCACCAGCGCGGCGATGCGAAACGTGTTGTAATTGCTCTTGCCCACCTTGCGCGGCAGATGCTCCACCCAGGTGTTTGCCCGGTTGGTCGAAAACATGAGCGACAGGCCGGTGATGTAGGGGTAGTTGGTGCGGTAATTGCACATGCGCTCGACGACATCGCGCCGGATGATGCGGAAATTGCTCACAACAAGGTCTTTCGGCTGCTTGAACACGCGCTGGTTGATGAGCGCGATCGCCCGGCTGCCCGCCCGGCGGTAGTTGGCGTGTTCCTTGCGCTTGAAGCGCCCGTAGACGATATCGTGGCCTTCGAGGATTTTCTCGACCAGATGCACGATCTCCTCCGGCGGGTTTTGCAGGTCGTCGTCCATCGTAATGGCGAAATCGCCTGTCATGTGCTGCAAGCCGCAGTAAACGGCGGTGTGCTGGCCGTAATTCTTGAGCAGGTGAATGGCGACTACCTTCGGGTTGGCCTGTGCTTTGGCTTCGATCACCTGCCAGCTTTTATCCGGGCTGTTGTCGTTGACCAGAATCAGCTCGTAATCCCAGCCCTGCCCCTCGAAGAACGCTACCACCCGGTCAATCGTCTCGCCGACAATCGCCTGACTGTTGTATACCGGGATGATGACGCTGTATTTGTAGTCGTTCGCCTGTTCCAGCACGGTTTCCCCTCGCATGGTGCTGTATGTCCCTTTTATTATAGCGGGCAATCGGAAGGGTCGCCGTTCAGGATTGACCCCTGTTGATTTTAGCGTGTCTGGTTTATGATAGCGCTGCTCTCAACAGAACTCTTGGCAGACTTTGTATGCCCCAGCACAACGATCCAGCGTTTTCTGTCGTCATCCCCATCTATAACGAAGAGGACAATATTGAGCCGCTGTACAGCGAACTCTCGACGGCGCTAGCGCCGCTGCGCCAGCCGTATGAGGTGATCGCCGTAGACGATGGCAGCCGGGACGAGACATTCGCCCGCCTCAAAGCGGTGCATGAGCGCGACCCGCGCTGGCACGTCATCCGTTTTCGGCGCAACTTCGGCCAGACCGCCGGGCTTTCCGCCGGCTTTCATCATGCCCGCGCGCCGATTATCGTCACCATAGATGCCGACCTGCAAAATGACCCGTGCGATATTCCGCGCGTCCTGGCGAAGCTGGACGAAGGCTACGACATCGTGAGCGGCTGGCGCATGAATCGCAAAGAGCCGTTTTTCAGCCGCCGCCTGCCTTCCATGCTGGCAAACGGGCTGATCTCGCGCACGACGGGCGTACACCTGCACGATTACGGCTGCACCCTCAAGGCTTACCGTGCCGAGGTCACGCGCCACATGCAGCTTTACGGCGAGATGCACCGCTTCATCCCGGCGCTTTCCAGCGCGATCGGCGTGGAAGTGGCGGAAATCCCGGTCAGCGACCGCGCGCGGCGCTTCGGCAAAAGCAAGTACGGCATTGGCCGCACCCTGCGCGTGATGCTGGATTTAATCACCGTGAGCTTCTTCCTGAATTACTCCAACCGCCCGCTGCATATCTTCGGCATCGTTGGCGTGGTGGTGGGGCTGCTCGGCTTTGTGATCGGCCTGTACCTGACTTACATCAAGCTGTTCCTCGGCCAGTCCATCGGCGACCGCCCGCTGCTGCTGATGGCGGTGGTGCTGGTCATTCTGGGGGTGCAGCTTGTCAGCATGGGCCTTGTGGCCGAGATGATTATGCGGACTTACCACGAAACCCAGAACAAGCCCACCTACATTGTACGCGAGATTCTGGATGACTCCCACAGCTAACCCGCGCCCACGACGACAGCGCCTCCGCCTTGTGCTGAACCTGCTCGGCTGGCTGGTGTCCATTGGCTTTTTGCTTGTGTTCTGGCAGCAGTTGAGCAGTCAGGGTGACTGGGCGCAGGTGTTCACCGGGCTGGACTGGCGCGCCTTCGGGCTGGCCTCGCTCGTGCTGTTCGCCGGGCATTATGGCCGCTCACAAATGGGCGCGATCAGCACTCGCTACCTCGGCTATCCCATCAGCCGCGCCCAGTCGCACCGCTACTGGTCGCTGTCACAGCTTGCCAAGTACCTGCCCGGCGGGGTGTGGCTGGTCGCCGCCAAAGTGGTGCTGTATCATCAGAACGGGATGCCGCTGGTGGTCGCCAGCGCGGCGACGATGTGGGAACTGCTGGCGATTTTGATGATCGGGCTGGCCTTCGGCATTACCAGCCTCGG
Source organism: uncultured Anaerolineaceae bacterium (assembly GCA_964548765.1). Classification (GTDB taxonomy): domain Bacteria; phylum Chloroflexota; class Anaerolineae; order Aggregatilineales; family Phototrophicaceae; genus JAIOHN01. Next base: position 10,380 of record CAZJSU010000062.1, on the reverse strand, counting down.
CGCGCTGCAAAGCGTGGCCGGGGCGGAGTGGATCACCATAGGCGCGGCGCTGCTGGTCGGCGCGATGCTGGCCTCGCTGATGTTCTGGCCCTGGCGCTGGCTGGCGCGCTGGCGCGTCAAGGGCGCGCAGCGGATGCTGGACATCCTGACCGCGCTGGGGGGGCGGCGTTACGGCCTGCTGGCGCAGTTATCCCTGTCGTCGTTTATCATCTGGCTGGTGACGGGTGTGGGCTTTTACATCCTGCTGCAAGGCATCGCCCGGCCAGAGAGCGTCTCACTGTGGTACGCTGTCGTCTGCTACGCGGTGGCATGGACGATTGGCTTTCTCATCTTCGTCACCCCGGCGGGGCTGGGCGCGCGCGAGGCCGCGCTGACGGTGCTGCTCACGCCTGTGTACGGGCTGGAAGCCGCCTTCAGCATCGCGCTGCTGGCGCGGGTGTGGTGGGCGCTGGCGGAGCTGCTGCATATTCTGCTCACGCTGCTGTGGTATGCCATCAGGACGGATTACCGCCGCGTGTGGCACGGGCAAGGGATTTACCCGGACAGAAAGACAGATCACTGATGACCAAAAACCTCGACCCTGCTGAAGAACGCTCCCGCCACGAGCGCGAGATCGAACTGCACAAGGCGCTTTCTGCTCAGTACGATGTGCGGCACGGCTTCGAGTTTACGCGCCTTTATCATCATCACTGGAACAGCGTGCTGATGGCGGTGGCAGGGGTGCGCGGCGGGGCGGCGGTTGACTGTGGCTGTGGCACAGGCATCTTAATGGAAGACCTCTCGGAGCGTTTCGAGGTGACGGGGGTAGACATCTCCGAGGAAATGCTGCTGCACATGAACCCGGCCACCCGCACGCGCTGCGTGGTCGCGGTGGGCAGTTTAGAGGCGCTGCCCTTCGCGCGGGGGCGTTTCGATGTCGCCTTCTGCCGGGGCGCGCTGCACCATGCCGCCGACCTCGACACGGCGCTTGCCAGCATTGCGGGCGTGCTGAAGCCGGGCGGCCTGCTCGTCCTCTCCGAGCCATGCGCCGATAGCTGGCTGCTGCGGCTGCCGCGCTGGTGGTGGCGCACGCGCTCCGAGCGTTTCGACGACGACCATCTGGCGCTGGCCGGGCGTGACCTGCGCGAGAAGCTGGCCGCGCACGGGTTACGGGTTCGCGCGGAACGGCGTTTCGGCTTTGTCGCCTTCCCGCTTTGCGGCCTGTCCGACATCCTGCCGCTGATGCGCTACCTACCCTTTCGCAATACCCTGACGCGCTGGCTGATCGGCTTCGATGAAGTCTGCGCGCATATCCCGCTGCTGAAGCGGCAGGCATGGCACATTATCATGGTTGCTGAGTGTGAGTAGGCGATGCGAAGCCCGAATCTTTTTATCGTAGGTGCGCCGAAATCTGGCACCACCGCGCTGCATGAATACCTCAAAGCGCATCCTGATGTGTTTATGACCGCCTATAAAGAGCCGCACTACTTCGGCAGCGACCTGCAGGGGCCGCGCATGAGACAGTTCCGGGGCAACGAGAAGAAATACCTGTCGCTGTTTGCCGGGGCGCAAAGCGAAAAGTGGGTCGGCGAATCGTCCATCTGGTATCTCTATTCGTGCCGCGCCGCGCAGGAGATTCACGCCTATGACCCACGCGCGGCGGTGATTATCATGCTGCGTAACCCGATTGAACTGGCCTACTCACTGTACTACCAGTCCAGCTACACGGGCAACGAAGTGCTGCCAACGTTTGAGCAGGCGCTGGACGCGGAGGACGAACGCGCTGCCGGGCGCGGGATGCCGCCGCGTTCCCATACCTATCACGGCCTGTTTTACACGCGCATGGGGCTTTACACCGAGCAGGTACGGCGCTACTTCGACGCTTTCGGGCGCGAACGGGTGCATGTCATCATCTATGACGACTTCAAGGCCGATACCGCAGCGGCCTACCGTCGCACGCTGGAATACCTGGAGATTGACCCGACGTTTACCACAACGTTCAACGTCATCAACGCCAGCAAGCGTGTGCGCCTTTCCGGCATACAGAAGGCGATGCTGGCGCTGGGTATCTCGCCCATGCTGGTGAAAGACCGCCTCAATTACATCGCCGCCACCAACCGGGCGCTGCCGCAAACGGTGCGCGACCGCCTGCTCAACCCGGCCACCAGCGCCTATACGCGCCATGAACGCCGCCCGCCGCTGCTGCCAGAGACGCAGGCGCGGCTGCAAAGGCTGTTCCTGCCAGAGGTCGAGCGCCTGAGCGCGCTGCTTGGGCGCGACCTGACACACTGGTGCCGTTAGTCACGGATGTACACGCAAGGGGGGAGCTTGCTTAATCCAGCACAGGCCAGCACAGGCAGCCGCCTGCTTCATTATTTGATTTTCGCCGCGCTGTGTGTCTTTATCCTCGCCGTCCACAGCAGCCACTTCCATGAGCGCAACTACCGGCAGGACGAGGCATGGCGCGCGCATCTGGCGCTGGAGCGCGACCTCACCGGGACGGTGCAGTGGTCGCTGGGCAACCTGCACCCGCCGCTGTGGCAGCTTGGGCTGGATGTATGGGTCGGCGCTTTCGGGCATACCGAGATCATCACCCGCTTTTTCTCGACTTTGTGGACAGCGCTCACGCTGGCGCTGGTCTTTCGGCTGGGCAGCGATCTGTTCGAGCGGCGCGTGGGGCTGCTGGCGGTCTTTCTGTTGGGGTCACTGGCGTTCTTCCAGTTCTACGCGCACGAAACGCGCCCGTATACCACGCTGGTCACGGCGACCACTGGCGCGCAGGTCGCGCTGCTGCGCTGGATTCAACGACCCGCGCTGAAGCCCGCGCTGGCGTTTGTGCTGGCGGCCAGCGCCGCGCTTTATATCCACTTCTTCAGCCTGTTTTTCATCGCGGCACTGGCGCTGTATTTTGTGCTGTTCGTGCGCTGGAATCGCGGGTTATACCTGCGGGCGCTGATCTTATTCGCGGCGGTTGGGCTGGCGTTCGTCGGCTGGCTGCCCTCGTTCCTGCACAGCTTTCTCGTCGTGCGTCCCGGCGGGATTGATTACGCGCTGGAGCCGACCGCCGCGACATTATGGGATAACCTCGTTTTCCTGTTTAACCAGATGAACCTGCGGCCTGCGCCGCTGGGCGACTTTCTGCTGCTGCTCAGTCTGGTAGTGCCTGTCGGCATGGTGTACCCGGCGCTCAAAGCCGCCCGCCACCATTCCCCACTTTCCCCCACACAGCACCCCTTCCGCTTCGGCATTCACTGGCCGCGCCTGCATGTCCTCGCCCTGCCCGCCATCCTGCTGGCGCTGGCGCTGGTGACGAACAGCGTGGTCAGCAGCCTGACACCGCGCAACCTGATCGTCCTCCTGCCGTCGCTGGCGGTGCTGGTGGCCTTCGGGCTGCGGTCGCTGCACTGGCGCGCGCAGGCGGTGCTGCTGCTGCTGCTGGCGATCCCGTTCCTTCAAAACTTCCGCGCTTACGTGGCGAACGGCCCTTACCGCGAGATCGTCGGGTTCATGACCCCGGCCTATCAGGCGGGCGACCCGGTGCTTGTGGACGCGCCGCTGCCCTGGCAGCACGTCCCCCTCACTTACTACCTGCGCGAGCGCATGACCCCCGCTGCAACAGGCGATGACCTGTTTCACCTGATGTATGTCGAGAACCCGGCCATCCTGCGGAACATGCCCACGCCGCCCGTGCATCTGGCGCGGGGCGACGATGCCGCCGCGCGGGAAGCGTTCGCGGGCTTCATCAGCGATGCCGAACAGCTATGGCATATCGAAGGCGAGGGCGGCGCGGGCTTTCGCCAGCCGTTCCTCGACCTGCTCCACGAGCGTTATCTGGCGGTCGAGCAGGCCGACTGGGGTATTCAGGGCAGGCGCTACCCGCCGTATATCGTGACCCGCTACCGCCGCCTGCCGGACGAACTGGCGACCGTTTATCGCTTCGGCGAGGCTGTTCGCTTGCAGCATTGGGCGCTGCGTGAGGACGTGACCGTACAGCCCTGCCAGAGCGTCACGCTCGAAAGCTGGTGGCAGGCGGGGCGCGTGCCGGACGAAAACTACAGCCTGACGCTCACGCTGGCCGGGGCGGATGGCGTGGGCATCGCCCGCAGCGATGGCACCCCGGCGGGCCTGCTCATGCAGCAGTGGCAGCCGCAACAGCTTTATCTGGATGAACGCAGTTTGCAAGTACCGTGCGACACGCCGCCGGGCGAATACCCGCTGCTGCTGGGGCTGTACAACTTCGAGACAGGCGAAGCGCTGCCCGCGTCCCTGCCCGATGGCACAGGGGTGGGCGCTCTGGTGTATCTGACAACGCTGTTTGTTCGCTGAGCAGGTTTATTCGGCTGCAAATAAGGGAATGATCGTTATTTCACTGGCGAAACGTCGCATGTCAGCTACGTTCTGGGTAAGGAGTGTATCAACACCATGAACCAGCATGGTCGCCACGATATTCGCATCGTGAATTTGTTTTCCTGCTGTGGGATATTTTTTGATCAGTTCCAGCAGTTTTCGCGTCACATGCGTTGTATCATCCGCTACCTGAAACAGCGATTCTATAATGTTAATCTGCTCAATTGCCTGTTCGACGGGTATGGGCAACGCTAAAAAACCGGGTCTGGTAATCCAGACAAGGTATTCTCGAATTACCTGACGACTCACCCATAACTCAA
>CAZJSU010000062.1:2322-5634 GCA_964548765.1 uncultured Anaerolineaceae bacterium | reverse complement strand
CTGGTAATCCAGACAAGGTATTCTCGAATTACCTGACGACTCACCCATAACTCAAAGCCTTCGCGCTGGATTTGCTTAACCAAGCTCTCTGCTTCTACATGCAGGGGCATCGCATCATGATTCGCACGCAGCAACACATTTGTATCAACAAAGGCTTTACCTGCCATCGTCATCGTACCAGTCTTCGCGGTTTAGTGAAAAATTCTCACCCAGAGGAACACTTATTTTCATTGAATCGAACAGTGTCTCCCATTCCTTGCTGGTCAGTTTGCGCTGTCTAGCAAGCCGCTGTAAATGGGCTGCAAGTGCCTCCTGTTCAGTACGTGAGAGCTGTTCAACTAATTTGACAACCTCGTCATAATTTATTTGCGCCATTTTGTTACCCTGCTTTGTATATAGCTGTATTTTAGCCAAGTATACGCTTAGACAGGAAAATTTTCTGCCAGAATCCGCTTCCTGTTCAGCGCATCCTCAACATCGTAGGGTAATCGTAGGAAACTTTTTTCCCCCGACGTGGTATAACCGGGCAGCATTACAACGCGCATAAAGACAATTGGAGGAAAAGTGATGCTGAAACCCACACGCTTACTTTTACTGACCGTCTGTGCTGTGCTGCTGGGCGCGGGCTTGCTCGTACCGCTGGCCGCACAGGACGACATTGTGCTGACCATCATGGCGCAGGAATGGATGCAGGACACCTTCGACAGAGAATTATTCGCAGATTTCGAGGCCGCCCACCCCGGCGTAAAGGTGGTCTTTGTCCCACAATCGCCGGATGTGTTTTTTCCACCCGCCGCCTACGATATCGAGGCGAGTCTGGAAGGCGTGACCAAACTCGCCAGTACCGCCGATGTCCTGATGGTCGCCAATTATCAGATGGACATTACAAGCACACGTGCTGGGGCGTATCTGGATTTAACACCACTGGTCAGCGCTGATACCAGCTTTAACGAAAGCGACTTCATCCCGGCGATCTGGGAGTCTTACCAGTGGGAAGGCGGTATCTGGGCGCTGCCCGTGAGCGCGTCGGCGCTGATGGTCATCTATAACGCGGCGGCCTTCGACGCAGCCGGGCTGCCCTACCCCACAGAAAGCTGGACGCTGCGCGACTATGCCGATGCCGCCCGCGCCCTGTCCGTCTACGATGAAAACGGCGAAGTCCTTATCCCCGGCATGTTCGCCTTTAATCAGGCTCACTTGTTTCGCGCGCTGACGGGACAGCCCTTCTACACCGATGAGGGCGCAGCGGCACAGCCGCGCCTCACCACGCCGGAACTGCAAACCGTGCTTGAGGAATGGTTGGTGCTTCAGGAGGAAGGAATCTTTGGTCTTCCCACCTCTGATCAGCGCTTTAGCCTTGAAGACGTGCCGATGATCATCAACCGTTCCTACCTGCTGACCAACCAGATCAGCGATGAAAGCAAACGCTGGCAGGCATCACTGCTGCCGGGCGGCACCGCCGGGATGGATGTTGAAGGGTTTGCTGTCAGCGGAGGCACAGCCTACCCGGAACTGGCCTATGAGCTGGCGAAATACCTATCCACAAGGCCTGAGGTCACGCTGGCCTTCTTTGGCGATACGCCCGCCCGCCGCAGCATGATCGGGGTCGAGTCAGAAGATGACAGCTTCTTCAGGCCGGAAGTCTCCGAAGACGTGCAGGCGCTGCTCGACCGCGCCTTTGAAAACGCCATCCCCCACTCGCAACTGTTGTTCGGCGAGTATGTTAATGCCGCCATCAATCAGATGGCACAGGAAGGGACGACGGTGGAGGTCGCGCTGGAGGAGGCGGAAGCCAGAGCGCAGGCCGACCTGCAAACGGCCAGCGATTACCGCGCTGAGAGCGTGGTCATGGTCGCCACCCCGATTCCCACGCCCGTGCTGTCCGGGGGCGAGATCGCGCTGCGCTTCCGCGTCAACGCCAATATCTCCCCGCTGCCCAACCGCGCGGAATGGGAGCAGTTGATGACGGAGTTTGTCGCTGCTGACCCGGAAGTGGGGCATATCGAAATGCTGACCGGCTTCGGCGGCGAACCCGATGAAGCGTTGGACTGCTTCTACCAGTCCTTCGACGTGGTGGGCGGCATGAACCCGCAGGACCCGCACATCCTGAGCCTTGATCCGTTTCTGGACGCAGACCCCAGCTTTGACCGCAGCGACCTTGTGCCGGGCGCGCTGGCAAAACTCCAGCGCGAGAACCGGACGTGGGGGCTGCCGATCTCGGTTGAACCGCATATCATCTGGTACAACCCGGCGGCATTCACCGACGCGAACGCTGTCCTGCCAGAGAACGGCTGGACAGTGGACACCTTCGCCGATGCGCTGCGAAACATCGAAACCAGCAACGGCGAGCCGCCGTTTGCGCCGCAGACCTTCCAGAACACCTACCTGCTGATGCTGATGGCCGCTTATGGCGCGCTGCCCTACGATCACCGCACCAACCCGCCGACCATCAACCTGACCGACCCGGCCACGCTGGAGGCCATGCAGCAGGTGCTTGATCTGGCGAAGGATGGCCTCATCAGCTACCAGCAGCTTGCAGGAGGGTTCGGCGGCGGTGGTGGCGGTATGGCACCGATGTACGACGAGATGCTGAGCCTCATCAGTTGGCGGCTGACAAACCGTGTCGCGCTAGAAGGCGGGGATGACGACTACCGGCTGACCACGTTCCCGGTTGGCACCCAGCATACGCCGATCAGCTATCAGGTGGGCGCGGGCTATATTGATGCCGACACGCTGCACCCGGAAGCCTGCTACCGCTGGCTGAGCTTTATCTCTCAGCGGCCAGAAATCATCACCGGAATGCCCGCCCGCCGCTCTATGATGAGCAGCCCGGTGCTGGCCGCGATGGGCGAAGACCTGATCGCCCTGTACCAGTCGTTAGACACGCTCATGCAGTCGCCCAACACGATCATCTTCGACCCCACCAACCTCACGACCTACCGGGGTGGCTGGATCGAGCAGGTGTGGATGAACCGGGCGTTTGATCGTTACGTGCTGGAAGACCGCGACCTCGAGGCGGAGATGCAGGCGGCGGTGGAGCATATCGGCCTGTTCCGGGAGTGCATCGAGCCGATTCCCGATTTCGACTCCGGCCTGAGCGACGAGGAAAATCAGGAGAATTTTAACAACCTCGTGCGCTGCGCCATCAGCATTGACCCGGAGATGAGCGGTCAGTTCCCCTGGCTTGAGGAGGAATAGTCATCGCGCGTGGTTCGTAGGGGCGGGTTTGAAACCCGCCCCTACACCGTGCGTCATTTGTAGGGACGCGCAACGGCGCGTCCGTGACATGACAGCCGCTAACGATCCAGCGGC
>CAZJSU010000062.1:0-2222 GCA_964548765.1 uncultured Anaerolineaceae bacterium | reverse complement strand
GTAGGGACGCGCAACGGCGCGTCCGTGACATGACAGCCGCTAACGATCCAGCGGCTGGACGTAGCCTCTTTCGATGAGCAGATTCAGGATATTCAGGGCGTTCTGCTCCGGCGTGGTGTTCACGGTGGTCAGAGTGATTTCCGGGTTCAGCGGCGGCTCGTAGGGGTCGTCAATGCCCGTGAAGCCCTTGATCTCGCCCGCGCGGGCCTGCGCGTACAGCCCTTTGGTGTCGCGCTCTTCACAGACTTCAATCGGCGTGTCCACGAAAATTTCCATAAAGCCGTTGCCCACCATGTTCCGCACGTCGTTGCGCGTGGCGCGGTACGGGCTGATCGCGGCGCAGATGACCACGCCGCCGTGCCGGGCGATCTCCGACGCGACGAAGCCGATGCGACGGATGTTCACGTCGCGGTCTTCCTGGCTGAAGCCCAGCCCCTTTGAGAGGTGCGTCCGCACGATGTCGCCGTCCAGCACCGTCACCTGCCGCCCGTGTTCCAGCAGCATCACCGTCAGCACGTCGGCGGTGGTGGATTTGCCAGAGCCGCTGAGGCCGGTAAACCACAGGCACACGCCCTGACGATGCATCGGCGGGAAGTTCTGCGCCAGCACGTCGGCCACCTTCGGGCGGGTGAACCACTCCGGCAACTGCCTGCCGCGCCCCAGATAGTCCTCGCGCACCTGCGTACCGGAGATGTTGGCGGTGTTCGCGCCCTCTGGCACCTTGGAGTCCTCTTCGTAGCGGTCTTCGTCCGGCAGGTAGACCAACTGCTTGAACGGCACGATCTTCATGCCAAGCTCGTCTTTCACGCTGTGCAGCAGGTCCTGCGCGTCGTACAGGCCGTAGAAGGGCTTGCCGCTGGAGTCCTTGCCGGGGCTGGCGTGGTCACGCCCGACGATGAAGTGATTCGCGCCGTAATTGCGGCGGATCAGCGCGTGCCAGACCGCCTCGCGCGGGCCGCCCATACGCATCGCCAGCGGCAGCAGCGACAGCAGCACGCGGTTGGGGTCGTAATAATTGTCCACCAGCGCTTTATAGGCGCGCACCCGCACGTAATGGTCTACGTCGCCGGGCTTGGTCATGCCCACCACCGGATGCAGCAGCAGCACACCGTCCACCTCGGCAGTGGCGCGTTTGGTCAGTTCTTCGTGGGCGCGATGCAGCGGGTTGCGCGTCTGGAAGGCAACCACGTTGTCGAAGCCGTAGGTTTCCAGCACCCGACGCACTTCTGCCGGGGTGCGGCGCAGATTCTTGAAGTCAAAGTGCGGCGGCAGTTGGATCACGCGCAGCGTACCGGAAAGGTTGTACTTGCCCCAGCGGTACATCTCCGACACGATCGGATGGCGCGCGTCCAGCGTCCTAAAGACCTTCTGCGAGACTTCTTCCCGATCCCACTCGTAAATTTCCTCCACCGTCATGATCGCCAGAATGTTGTTCTTGCGATCGCGCAGCGTCACGTCCTGCCCGATTTTGATGTTGCTCACGTCCTCGACGGGCAGCGTGATCGGCATCGGGAAGATGTGGCCGCTGGCAAGGCGCATCTCGTCCAGCACGCGCTGGTGATCGGCCTGCCCCATGAAGCGATCCAGCGGCGAAAACGCGCCCACCGCCAGTAGTTCAAGATCGCAGATGCTGCGATCGGTCAGCGTAATGGAGTGGAGTGTGCCGGCGTAGGCTTTTTCGTCTTCCTGCTGCTCTGCCGGGACAAGAAGGTCTACCAGCTTGCCGCCATAAGGCGCGATAAGCTGAACCTGGGCTTCTTTGTGTAAGGTCATGCGTTGACTTCCTCGACTAAATGGGTTAAGCAAACGATTTATTGTATCATAATTCACGAACCTTGCAGTTAACAATCAGGAATGGACTCTCACATGGCTCTCAAAGGACTTTTCATCCTCAACCCCAAGTCATTTACTCAGATTTACGGCGCGGCGGAGCTGAATGATATTCAGAAGCACGTGGAGATTTACGCGCCGCCGCAGACCGCGCAAAGCATCCGCGAGAACCTCGGCCTGCTGGAACAGGCGGATGTCATCTTCTCCGGCTGGGGCGGGCCGCTGCTGGACGAGGACTTTCTGGCCGCCGCGCCCAACCTGAAAGCCTTCTTCTATGGCGCTGGCACCATCCGCGCGCTGGTGACGGAAGCCTTCTGGCGTAGCGGCATCCTCATCACCAGCGCTGCCGCCGCCAACGCTGTCCCGGTGGCGGAGTTCACGCTGGCGCAGAT
>CAZJSU010000061.1:0-26266 GCA_964548765.1 uncultured Anaerolineaceae bacterium | reverse complement strand
CTGGGCGCGCCCTCTACAGGCGCGGCCTTCCACCATGCAAGCCGATCAACAACCAACCGCCCGAAAATGAGTAAGGCAAGGCTGCCGAGGACGACGATGAGCAGGCGGCTGGCAAGCAGATCAACCGGATCAACATAGCCTGCTACAGTGAAGTAATACACCATATCACCGCCGGTTGAGCGCACCAGTTGCGTAAATTCAGGCGCAACCAGCGTATTCACCCTGACATACAGCCATAACGGGAGACGGATGGCCTGCGCCGCCGCAGCATAATCTCTGATCTGGTCAACTTCTCGCCCGGTATAGAGCAGGTTCTGTGAGTTTTTCGACTCGGCAATAAAGCTTGCGCCGATGAAGTCCGGGCGGCGGTAGTTGTCTACCACTTCTGTACGCGCGAAACAGACGCGGCATTCATTGACAGGCGGGGCATACGCGCTATTGCAAATACACTGGCGCTGATCGGCCTGTTCGTTACGCGGCAATTTTAAATCTAAAGCAAGGACACTTTCGCCGCTAAGGCCGATGGTTTGCGCGCTTCCCTGCCCTGTCGTGACAGGCACAGCGCTTGAATAACGTCTGCCTGTGGGGTTTGGCGCTGTAAAATTGAGCAGCAATATCACGCAGACTACCGCAACAACGCCTAGCAAAAGGATAATCAGGGAATACAGGTGTTTCATTCTATCTCCCTGTTTACGTCTATAAACAGAGGATAGCACTGTTTTAGCTCAAAACAGGCTTAACTGCTGTGGCGAGTCGGGGTCGTCCTCTGGCGCGTCGTCTACCTCTTCGCCTTCCGGCACCGCGTCGTCGTGCAGCACGTCCTCATAGGTGGGCGGCGCGTCGTCCTGTGCATCTTCCAGCACTTCCTCAATGATCTGCACCGCTTCCGGCGCTTCGGCCACCTCAACCCCGGCGTGGACGGTCGGCTCAAGGATGTGCAGATCTGGCACGAAGTCCTCGCCCACATCGTCCACATGCGCGGTCGCCATCACCTGCATCTCGCGCAGGTCGGCTTCGCTGTAGCCCACTTCGAGCATAACTGCCGTCAGCGAATTCAGCGTCTTATGATCCTGCTGCCGCACCACGTCCATAAAATGTTCGCGCAGGCAGTCGTACCAGTCGTCGGCAAAAATATTCTCGCTCATGGTTACACCTGTATCTCATAGGCCTGTTTCCATACAGGCACATCTGCCCGCAGTGTGAACCGCTGGCGCAGGTCGTCGGCCAGCGCTGTCGCGGCAGCTTCCTCGCCATGCACCAGAAACACGCGCTGCGGTTTACGCTTCATCGCCCCCACCCAGTCGAGCAGTTCATCGCGGTCGGCATGGCCGCTGAAACCGTTAATGACTTCGGTGTGAGCGTTGTTGTGATACTCTTCGCCGAAGATACGCACTACCGGCACACCGTCCACCAGCTTGCGCCCCAGCGTGTTTTCCGCCTGCCACCCGGTAATCAGCACCGTGTTCTTCGGGTCCTCGATGTTGTTCTTCAGGTGATGCAGGATGCGCCCGCTTTCGGCCATGCCGCTGGCGCTGATGATAATGGCAGGCTCGCGCAGGAAGTTGAGCTTCTTGCTTTCCTCAACCCGGCGGGTATAGGTCAGGTCGCTAAAGTGAAACGGGTCGCGCTGCCCGCCATCTGCCTGCATGATGAACTCGCGGGTTTCGTCGTCGTAGCACTCCGGGTGCGACCGAAAAACCCCGGTCACGTCAATCGCCAGCGGGCTGTCCACATACACGGGCAGGCGCGGGATGTCGCCCGCGTCGGCCAGTTGGTGCAGCGTGTAGACCAACTGCTGCGTGCGCCCTACGGCGAAGGCAGGCATGATGATCTTGCCGCCGCGCTGATGCGCCTCATCCACCACGCGCTCCAGTTCTTTGGTCGCGTCGGGATAGGCCGGGTGCAGGCGGTTGCCGTAGGTGCTTTCCATAATCAGCACATCAGCCGATTCGACCGTTTCAGGATCACGGATGATCGGTATATCCGCGCGTCCGAGGTCGCCGCTGAAAACCACACGCACATCGCGGCGTGTTTCCTCGTCTTCAATATCCAGCACCACAATCGCGCTGCCCAGCATATGCCCGGCATCCAGCAGCGTCAGCGTTACCCCTCTGGCGATCTTACGCGGGCGGTGATAGGCCCGACTGGTGAAGAAATCGAGGCTGTAAGTCGCGTCCTGCTGGGTGTAAAGCGGCAGCAGCGGCGGCTCGCCGCGCTGCTTGCGGCGTTTGTTGACGTATTCCACGTCGCGCTCCTGGATATGCCCACTGTCCAGCAGCATGGTCGCGCACAGGTCGCGCGTGGCGTGGGTGCAGATGATCTCGCCGCGAAAGCCGCTTTTCACCAGATTGGGGATATTGCCGGAATGGTCAATGTGCGCGTGAGAAAGCACCACCACGTCCACATCTGCCGCTTTATAGGGCAGATTCTGGTTGCGCTCGTAAGACTCAGCGCGCCTCCCTTGATAGAGGCCGCAGTCCAGCAGAATCCGCTGGCCGTTAACCTCGATCATGTGCTGCGAACCGGTCACGGTTCGTGCCGCGCCGTAGAAGGTAAGCCGCATAAGTTCCCCTAAAGAATAAGAGGCGAAATGCCTGCCGCAGCAGGATACTGCACCCTGTATTGTAGCCAACTCACGGGAACAGTGACCAGTTTCAGCGTTTCCGCAGCAGCTTCAGCAGTTCCTCGCCGTAATTTGCCAGCCGCCAGGGGCCGAGGCCAGCGATCTCCCGCATCTCCTCAAGGGTCTGCGGCACCTGCTCTGCCAGCGCCCACAGCGTGTTCTTGGAGATAATCACGTCAGATTCCACGCCGCGTTCATCGGCGCGCTGCTTGCGCCAGTCGCGCAGCACGGCATAACGCTCTGCCACGACGGGCGAGGTGCGGGTGTTACGCACAGGGGGGCGCGGCGGCTTGGCCTCCACCCCGCGCCGGATGGCCTTCAGGATGGCCTGCCCGTCACGCCTGACGACAACTTTGGTAATCCCCTTCACGCGCAGCAGGTCGCGCTCGGTTTCGGGCGGGTTTTTCGCCAGTTCAATCAGCGTGTTATTCCCCAGCACCTTAAACGGCGGCAGGTCGCGCCGCTGCGCCAGCGTCTCGCGCAGCAGATACAGCTCGCGCAGGATCGCCCGCTGGCGGCGGTTGATCTCGCCCGGTCGCCCCATAAACCAGTAGCCTTCCGGGTCGAAGGCGTTATCGGCGGGCTGTACCCGCGCCAGTTCGTCGAACCATTCGCGCGCTTCTTCGAGGTGGCCGCCCTGCGTCAGCTTATCGTACAGGTCGTCGCGCAGGCCGAGCAGGTAGTGCGTGTCCATCTGGGCATAGGCCAGGCTGGTTGGCGGCAGCGGGCGCTGGCCCCAGTCGTCGCGCTGGTGGCTTTTGTCCAACTGCACACCGTAGAGCGCCTCCACCATATTGCCCAGCCCGAACAACGGATACCCGCAGACACGGGCGGCGATCATCGTGTCGAAGATGTTGTTGACTTCGTAGCCGTAAGCGCGCTTGATGCACAGCACATCGTACTCCGCCGCATGAAAGACCTTTTCGATGTGCGGATCGGCCAGCAGCGCCCCCAGCGGCGACATATCGCTGATGGTGAGCGGGTCAATAATGTAGTCCTGTGTACGGGTGGAAACCTGGAAGAGGCACACCTGCTCACGATAAGCATACAGGCTGTTGGATTCAGTATCCACCGCCAGCGCAGGCTCTGTTGCCAGCGCTTGTGCCACCTCGCGCAGATGCTCATCAGTCTGCACATAAACTGCCGGGGGCAGTACCGCTTTGGTCATAAAAATTCTGATGTGGTATAAGGAAACAGATATGCCAACTATACTGGCATCTCCACCTGCTGAAAAGCCCAAAAAACCACACAAAAAAACAGGGATTTATCCCCCGTGATCCGCGATTTTTGGATGGCCTTTGAATTTTGACTTCACAGGGCGCTTGTGATATATTGTACAGAATAAGGCACAGGACAGCGGTGCCTGTGTTCACTTTGGAAAAACACTGTCTTCACGCTGGTGCAGCACCCGCGTATACTTTCACTTGAACATCTGTAACAATCCGTGTGATAGCAGGAGGCCAGAGTCATATGGCGACAGCAAGCGCATCAAAAGGCGCAGCAGCGAGAACAGCGGCCCCGGCAGCAGAAGCCGAAGTAGCTCTGCCCAGCCGCCGTGAATTTTTGTTTTATATCTGGGGTGCGTCATTTCTGATGGTGGCCGGAGAGATTACTGCCGGGACGCTGTGGCTGGCTTTCCCACGCTTCCGCGAAGGCGAGTTCGGCGGGACGTTTGTGGTTAGCCCGACGGAACTGCCTGCTGTTGGCGCAGCGCCGGTCTCCAAGCCGGAAGGCCGCTTCTGGCTGTCTAACCCGGAGGAGGGCTTTGTCGCGCTCTACGCGGTATGCACCCACCTCGGCTGTCTGCCCGCGTGGGTAGACGCGACATTCCGCTTTGAATGCCCCTGTCACGGCTCGAAGTACGAGATTGATGGTACTTACATCGAAGGGCCTGCCCCGCGCAGCCTCGACCGTTTTGCAACCACCATCATCTTCACCGATGGCACATCGGCAACCACAAACAATATTGGTGATCCTATTCCGCTGGATGGCCGCGAAATTCAGGAAATCCGCATTGACAGCGGTACACGTCTTTTCCGCCCCGGTAAGGATTAAGAAAATGCTGTTTCTCGCCCTGCGGGAAGTTTTGTTGCGAGGAGAAATGTAATGTCTGTACTTCCATTTCCATCCTTCCTCGATGATGTGAAGGAAAAGGGCTTTAAGAAGGCAGTCTATGAGGGCGTGAACGAAACTGTAGAGCGCCTCACCGCTGGCATGAATATTCAGGACATCCGCGAGGCACTGCGCGGCGAAGCCCCCAGCCGCCGCCCCAACCCGCGCCTGACTCCTCATGCCGACGGGTTCTGGCTGCACATGCGCCCCAGTTATTTTAATGCCGATATGACCGGGCTGTACCCAACCTTCCGGTTGGGCTGGCTCTCGACCTACTTCGTGTTTTTCGAGACGATTACCGGCCTTATCCTGATGTTCTGGTACACCCCGTCGCCAGAGATCGCCTACGGCAACATGCTCAACATGCTCAACAACGTGCCGTTCGGCCAGTTCGTGCGCGACCTGCATCGTCTGGGCGCTGAGGCGATGGTGTTGATCGTCTTTCTGCACATGCTGCGAACGTTCTACACAGGCAGCTATAAAAAGCCGCGCCAGTTCACATGGTTTACGGGCGTGATTTTGCTCATCCTCACCGGCTTCCTCAGCTTCACCGGCTACCTGCTGCCCTGGGACCAGTTGGCGCTGTGGGCGGTGACGATTGGCGCGAGTATGGCCGAGGCCACGCCGCTTATCGGCGAGCAGGTCAACCTGATTGTGCGCGGTGGGCCGGAAATGGGCGCGGCGGGTCTGCTGCGGTTCTATCTGGCGCACGTGCTGATGCTGCCCGCGCTGCTGTTCGTTTTTACGGGTGTGCATTATTACAAGGTCATCATTCACGGCCACAGCCTGCCGCCGCAGAAGGAAAACATCGGCGAAGACACCGCCAAGCGTGTGCCGCTGGACAAGCGCGTTTACTTCATCCCGGACGTGCTGACCAGCGAGATGATGTGGTTCGCCGTGACCACCTTTATCATGGTGGTGTTGTGCGTCTGGTTCTATCACGCGCCGCTGGAAGCCCACGCCGACCCGCAGATCACGCCGCTGGGGACAACCGCGCCCTGGTACTTCCTCTGGATTCAGGGCGCGCTCAAGCTGGGTGACAAGACCTTCTGGGGTGTGATCTTCCCGACCATCCTGCTCGTCTTCCTCATGATCGTCCCGTACATTGATGTGACGGTCAGCCGTCGTTTTGCAAGCCGCCGCTTCGCGTTCAGCGTATCGTTTATCATGCTGGCCTTCCTCGTGGTCTCCAGTTACATGGGTCTGCCGGAGTTCGGCGTAAAGACCTCTGCCGACGCGACAGTGCTGCATGAGATGACGTTTGAACCCGCCCATAATCACATGGGTGTCCTGCGGCCTGTGCCTTACGAGCAGCTTGCCGTCGGCGCGTACACCACGCGCGAAGTCATCGCTGAGGAAGGCAACCGGACACAGGCTGTCGAGGCACTGAATGCGGAGATGGAGGAGAGTGGTGGTGGCGAAGCGCTGGCGACGGTACTCGCCGCGCAGCATCTGGTCATCCCGCCGGTACGCTTCAGCCCTGTGCCATCAGATGCGCCGCGCCTCTACGCCGCGATGGAAGCGTTCCAGCACATGCTGGAAGAAAACAACCTCGAACTGTATAACGCGGTGGGTTCGGTTATCATTACCCAGAACCAGCCCGGTCTGAAGCGCATTGACCTGGTGATTGAATGGGATGAAGTAGAGCTTGAAGGCGGCGACCCGGTGCTGGACGCGCAGGGCAACCCGATACTGGTGATGGGCGAGGACGGCCAGCCAAACCGCCGTGTCAACACCGACCACATCTTCATCCATGAAAACGCCGCCTACTACGACTAAGAGCAGGAACACATGAACTTACAACGCTTACTTGTCGAAAGAATGGAAAACCGTATCCTCTTGGGAACAGTGATGTTTCTGGGGATTATGGTTCTGGTCGGCTGGGTCGCCATCAATGAGCAGGGGCGGATGCAGGCCTTTCAGGGGCAGCACAACGCCCGCTCTATCGAGCAGGGGGCGGAACTCTTCGCCGCCAACTGTACCTCATGTCATGGCACCGATGGGCGCGGGCTGATAGGTACCGCGCCCGGACTGAATAACCCGGCGCTCTTCGGTCATGATTTTCTGGCGGAAATTGACGGGCAGATCGAAGACCTGACATCGCTGGCTGCCGAAATTCCGCAGCTTGAGGCTGACCTGACCTCTGATGAACGGACGCTGGCCGAGAAGGAACAGATCGAGGCGCGTCTGGCTTCCCTGCGCGAGACTTATGGCGACAACATGCTTGAAGCGATTGACGCGGAAGCCACAGAATTAGCCGCGCAGCGTTCTTCCCTGCTGTCACAGATGCAGGCCGCCGTAGATCGCGGTTATGACCCTGAAAACCCTGACCGTCTGGTACAGCTAGGCTGGGGCGGCACGTTAAACGCCTTTGTCCACACGACGCTGGTTTCTGGCCGCCCGGTGAGCGAGTCTTACTGGCCGCAGCCGATGGCCGCGTGGTCACAGACCGCTGGCGGCCCGCTGCGCGATGACCAGATTCAGAACATCACCAATTACATTCTGAACTGGGATCGGGACTGGACGATTGAAGACCTGCTGGCCGTTGAGCAGTTCGCTATCCGCCCCGGCAGGGGTGGCGGCGAGGACACGGAAGAAGCCGTTGCGCCAGACATCGCGGAACTCTCGGCAGAAGAAGCGCTGCCGCGCGTTCAGGAGATCACCGCCGAGGTGGTCGCGCTGGAAGCGGACGCAGCCAACGGGCAGGCGCTGTATAACAGTGGCGCGCTGGCCTGTGCCGGATGCCACAGCGCTGAAGTGACCGCGCCGCTGACCGCAGACACATGGCCGGCAGTGGTCAGTGGGGAGCGCCTGAGCGACCCGGCAGTGGCCGACCTCACGCCAGAGGAATACCTCGTCCATAGCATTCTGCGCCCGCATGATTATCTGGTGCCGCCTTACGGCCCGGTCATGCCGACGTACTTTGGCGAGCGCCTCGACCCGCAGGGGCTGGCAGACATCGTCGCTTACCTGAAGTCATTTGAAGAGTAAGCGGCTGGCAATTAACCATTCGCTAGTGAGCGGGGCGGGTTTTGTAACCCGCCCTTTTCTATGAACGCGCTATAATAGACCGTTGTGGGTCTTATCTTAAGGAGTATCATCCACCATGCGAAACATGATGAAACGCCTGCTGTTGATCGGCCTGCTGTGCGCGCTGCTGCTGCCCACCATGACGTTTATCAGCGCGCAGGAAGAAGGCACACCAGCCGTTGTGACAGACGCGCCAGCGCAAGCGGAAACGGTGCAAGCGCCGGGGCTGGCGAGTCTGGTTTTTCTGATGGGACTGGGCGCGGTGAGCATCGTCGGCGTGGTGATGCTGGCGCGCCATAACTTCCGTGACGAGTCCGGCGAGTCCAGCGCGGCCTGAGTGTCCGTCAGTCGTTCAGCCGCAGGACAGCCTGAATCACCGTGATCCGGCCTTCCTGTAGGTTGCGGGCAACGTTTGCAGACTTCTGTGGTATAGAGTCGGCAAGGATTTCGAAGGTGACGACAGGCTTTTGGGCGGCAGCCCGCGCCGCCTGCATGGCCTTAAACCATTCGATCGAGCGCTGGGTCATGTCCTCCCAGACAATCACTTCAAAGCCGTTGCTTTCCAGCAGGGCGCGGATGGCTTCGGGCGGGCGCAAAAAGCTGATGGACGGCTCGTCTGCCCACAGCACCGGGTAATGGAGCGGCTCGCCCGACCCGGCCATGATCTCGTTCAGCGCCAGCACGCCGCCGGGACGCAGAACGCGGCGGCATTCGGCATACAGCTTTTCCTTATCGCCGATGTTCATGCAGGCAAACTGCGTCCACAGCGCGTCAAAGCTGTCGTCCTCAAACGGCATATCGAGCGCGCTGCCGTGACGAAACTCGATTTTGTCGGCCAGCCCGACACGCTCCGTCAGCATCTGTGCGACGTGACAGAATTCCTCGGTGATATCCAACCCGGTGACACGACAGCCGAACTCCGCTGCCAGCACCCTCGACGGGCCGCCGATACCGCTGCCCACGTCAAGCACATGCATTCCCTCGCGCAGGCCGGCAAGCTGTGCCAGGCTGCGCGTTTCGGCGACACCGCCTATATGAAGCTGGTCAAATGTTTCGAGGTCGCCTCTGGTGAGGTGGTCGGTGTCCTTTCCGGCATTTTGCAGCGCGGTCAGCACCCGGCTGCTAATGTCGTTCACGCTTCCATACTGCTGGTTTACCGCCTGATGGTAACTATCCATGACATGCCTCCGAATATATTTTTGGAGTTTTTGAGGGGGTATAAAGTGGGCTGCGACACTACCACTATATGCGTTTTACGTTTTCTGTGTCAATGCGCCGGGGGGTACAACGCCGTTAGATTCTGCGTTAGAATAACTGTGTAACAAACAGATGAGAGCGTGTTCAGGACGCTTGTGATGTTCGGCACAATTGCGGTATAATCAAGCTATCCCCGTGTTTCAGGAGTAATTCACCAATGGCACAGGCAACTTGGGAAAAACCAAACCACGCAGCGGCACAGGTACAGTTGAGGGCTGGTGCCGGGCGCTGGAAGTTTCTGGCGGGCGGCCTTCTCATTCTGGGCGCGGTCGCGTATCTGCTCATCAGCGGCACGCTGACCAACGCGCGTTTTTTCATGACCGTAGATGAACTGCTGGCCGACCCGGATTACACCGGAAAGACGGTGCAGGTTTCCGGCGCGGTGCTGGGTGATACGATTGACTATGACGCGGAGAACGGCATTATCCGCTTTACCATCGTCAACCTTCCGGCAGAGTTTACCGACCTGGCGACCGCGCTCAACGTGGCCGTGAACAACCCGGACGCGACCCGCCTGCAGGTGGTGGTTGAGAACAGCGCCATGCCCGACCTGCTCCAGCACGAGGCACAGGCCATCCTGCCGGGCAGTCTGGGCGAGGACGGCGTGTTCTACGCGACCGACCTGCTGCTGAAATGCCCCAGCCGCTTCGAGGCAGACGGGCCGCAGGCCGTACCACAAGATCACCCAGAGGTATAACACCCCATGCTGGCAGAGGTTGGATTTACCGCGCTGCTGCTGGCGTTTCTGGCGGCGGTGTACGCCATCGGCGCAGCACTTTATGGGGTACGCCAGCATTCTGATCAATGGGCGAACAGCGCGCGCAACGCGGCTGTCCTCACCTTTCCGCTGCTGCTGATTTCCACGCTGTCGCTCCTGCTGGCGTTGGTGACACAGCAGTACCAGATCAGCTATGTCTGGTCTGTCTCCAACCCGACCACGCCGGTTTTTTACCGCGTGACCGCGCTCTGGGGCGCGCAGCAGGGTTCGCTGCTGTTCTGGTCGCTGCTGCTCAGCCTGTTCGCCGCGTTAGCCATCTGGCTTAACTGGCGCAGCCACCGCCGCCTCATGCCTTACGTGATCGCCTACACGATGGCGACGCTGGCCTTTTTCGTCGGCCTGTCCATCTTTCTGGAAAACCCCTTTACGCGCTACTGGATCACGCCAGACCTGCCCGCCAGCGCGCGCGCGATCCCGGCGTATCTGTTGATCCCCGAAGGCGCAGCCGCCCCACCCTACAGCGACCTTGCCAGTTCCGCGCGTGGGCTAAACCCGCTGCTGCGGCACTTCGGCATGATTATCCACCCGCCCATGCTCTATCTGGGCTTTGTCGGCTTTGTCATCCCGTTCGCCTTTGCGATGGCCGCGCTGGCCTCTGGCGACCTGACGACCAACTGGATCAGCGCGACGCGCCGCTGGACGCTGGTGGCGTGGCTGTTCCTCAGCCTCGGCCTGATTCTTGGCGGGCGCTGGGCGTATGATGTGCTGGGCTGGGGCGGTTACTGGGGCTGGGACCCGGTGGAGAACGCCGCGTTCCTGCCCTGGCTCATCGGCACCGCCTTCCTGCACAGCGTCATGATTCAGGAAAAGCGCGGGATGCTGAAGGTCTGGAATATGTTTCTGGTCATCGGGGCCTTCAGCGCGGTGATCTTCGGCACCTTCGCCACGCGCAGCGGCCTGATCGAAAGCGTTCACAGCTTCGCCCGCAGCCAGATCGGTTTCCCGATGTTCGCGTTCTGGGCGGCGCTGACGCTGATCTCGGTCGGCCTGATTCTGTGGCGCTGGAACAGGGGCGAGCTGAAAGACGAACACCCCTTCGTGAACGTCCTCAGCCGTGAATCGCTTTTCGTGCTGAACAACGTCATCTTCGTCGCGCTGTTTGTGGTCATCTTCTGGGGCAGCTTCGGCGCGCCCATCATCTCCGACCTGTTCCTCGGCACCAATATCACGCTCGGCACGGACTACTTCATGCAGGTCACGCCGCCGCTGTTCGCCGTGCTGTTCGTGTTGATGGGCATCGCGCCGCTGTCGGCATGGGGCGCGACCTCGCTTCGCCGTTTGGGGCGGGCGCTGCTGGTGCCGTTCGTCCTGGCGCTGCTGCTGCTGGCCGGGCTGCTGGTGACAGGCACGACGCAGCCGGGGGCGCTGCTGGCTTATGGCATCGTCTCGCTGGCCGGGTTCGTGGCGCTGTACGAGATTTATCGCGGCGCGGCGGCGCGGCGGCGCAACCTGGGTGAAAGCTGGCCGGGGGCGGTGCTGGCGCTCTTTGGCCGCAATCGTCGGCGTTACGGCGGTTATATCGTCCACTTGGGCGTGACGATTATCGGCATCGGCGTGATCGGCAGCACGGTCTTTCAGCAGGAGACACAGCAGCGCGTCACGCTTGGCGACACCGTGAGCATCGGCGATTACCAACTGCGCTATGACGACTTCGAGGAAGGTTACGCTGCTGATGGCCGCTATATCCAGCGCGCGTATACCACCGTCATTCGCGGCGGGCGAGAGATCGCGCAGATTGAGCCGCGCATTGATATTTACCTGAGCAACGACCCCAACGGCGAAAACCAGTCCATGACGATCGCCGGGGCGCACAGTACGCTCGAAAACGACTTCTATGTGCTGCTGGTCGGGTGGGATGAACTCACCCACCAGACCGCGACCTTCCGCATCTACATTAACCCGCTGGTCAATCTGGTCTGGTGGGGCGGACTGGTGCTGATCGTCGGCACGCTGATCGCCGCATGGCCGACGGAAACGGTGCGCGTGCGCGCGGAATCGCGCCAGCGGCGGCAGGTGGAGGCGACAGCGTGAGTGGGGAGTTATACAGCCGGGGGCTAAAGCCGCCCGGCTATACAGTGCCAAGCACTCTAAAGAGGGCTAAGGCTCATCACGGCGCGCGCCAGCCAGCCTGCTTCAGCGGGCTTGTGAATTTTAGCCAGACGGCTTTAGCCGCTGGTGGTCGGGCGGTACTGCTTGTGCTGGTCATGCTTGTCGCACTTACCATGCCTGCCCATGCTCAGGAAGGCGGGCGCGTCGTCACCGATGACGAGGTGAACGCCGTCGCCAAAGACCTGTACTGCCCGGTGTGCGAGAACATCCCGCTGGATGTCTGCCCGACGCAGGCCTGTATAGACTGGCGCGAGGACATCCGCGAACAGCTTGCGGCAGGCAGCACCCGCCAGCAGATTATTGACAGCTTCGTGGCGCGCTACGGCGAGCGCGTGATCGGCACGCCGCAAGACCCGTTTCTGCGGGCGCTGGCGTTGATTACGCCCTGGCTGATCGGGCTGGCCGCGTTAGCGGTCGGCGTGATGACCTTCCTGCGCTGGCGCAGAGGTCAGCGCCAAGCCACACTGGCAAACACCGCGCCGCACGCGACAGAACACAGTGACGACTATTACCGGCAGCGGCTGGAAAGTGATTTGAGAGAACGGCGGTGACACCTCATGACAAATATTGAACTTCCCTTTGAAGAACACGACGAAAGCGCTTCCCCGCCCGCCAGACGCGGCCTCAGTCTCGGCTCGATCGTGCTGCTGATCGGCGTGGCGGCGGTCGCGGTGGTCTTTGGCATCGCGCTCATACGCCAGAACCAGACCCAGCCCACCAGCGGTGCAGCGCCGGACTTCACGCTGACAACCTACGATGGCGACGTGGTGAAGCTCTCAGACCTGCGCGGCAAGGTGGTCATCCTCAACTTCTGGGCAAGCTGGTGCGGCCCGTGCCGCGAGGAAGCGCCCGCGCTCCAGAAGACGTGGGAGCGCTATCAGGAACAGGGCGTGACGGTGCTTGGCGTGGCCTATACCGACACCGACTCGAAAGCGCGGGCGTTCATGGACGAGTACGATATTACGTACCCCAACGGCGCGGATACCGGAACGCGCATCTCTGACTGGTACAACATTCAGGGCGTACCGGAGACGTTCATCATAGATCAGGATGGCAACATCGCCCGCTTTTACATCAGTCAGGTGGACGAGGACATCCTCAGCACGGAGATTGAGCGCCTGCTGCGCGGGGAAGCCTGAAGCATGAGCATTGAGGGGCTGGCAGTTTCGGTCATTCTGCTGACAGTGGCAGCGCTGTTCATCGTGTCGCCGCTGCTGCGCGCTGGCACACGCCAGCAGGCCGACGATGCCCGCCTGCAAAAGCAGCGTGAGCGCCTGCTGGTCTATTACGAGCGCGTGCTGACCAACCTGCGCGATCTGGATGAGGATTACAGTACGGGCAAGATGCCGGAAGCTGATTACGCGCTGGAACGTGAGGAATGGGTGCAGCGCGGCATTCAGGTGTTAAAAGCGCTGGACACGCTGGACGAGCGCGTGCTGCTGACCGACACGCCCGCCGACGACGCGGCAGCGGACGAAGCGATTGACAAGGCGATCGAAGCCGCCATCACCGCCCGCCGCCAGATGCAGCACACGCCACAGCCATAAATTTATCGGGGGCGTTCATTATTTCTGGAACAACGTTTATGGCATCTTTCTGTCGCCGGGCCTTAAAACGCCTGGCTGATGTGTCGAAGTCGGCTAAAGGGGCTGAGCAAAGCGTCCGGCAGGTTTTAACCTGCGGCGGCATCGGCTTAGGCTTATGGCTGCTCACCGCCTGCGGCGGGCTGGCGGGTAATCCTGAGATCGTCGCCACCCTGCCCCCGGTGACGCAGGCCCCGCGTGATGAAGGCTTCCCACAGCCGCCGCCCGACCTCGCCAACGGCGCGCGCATCTACGCCGAGAACTGCACCCGCTGTCATGGCGTGGATGGCAGCGGCAGCGGTGAACTGGTGCTGGCCGGGGAAGTGGGCGACCCCGGCAGCTTCCTCGACCCGGCCAACGTCCTCGATCACACCCCGCGCGAGTGGTTCGACATCATCACCAACGGGCGCATCGAGCGGTTGATGCCGCCCTGGCGCGAGTCGCTCAGCGAACAGGCGCGCTGGGATGTGGCCTATTACACCTACACCCTGCACGAAATGGCAGGCCAGTCCATCCCGCCCGCCGCGACCGAAGAACCCGCCGCCAGCGCGACAACCGCCCCCGCAGGCGAAGGCACAGTCACCGGGCAGGTGACGAATGGCACCGCGCTCGGCACCGTCCCGCCTGACCTCACGGTGACGCTGTTTGCCACTGATGGCCGCAGCGAGACACAGCGCCGGGAAACCACGCTGGATGCTGATGGCCGCTTCCGCTTCGAGGGCGTGTCGCTTAACCCGGAACAGGCGTATGTGGCGGTGGTCGCCTATCAGGAGCGCACCTTCACCAGCGAATTTGCGCGCGGCGAGGGGGACACGCTCGACCTGCCCGTGACGATCTACGAACTGACCGAAGACCCATCCGTGATCACCGTTGTCGGCATGGTGTCGCAGGTCACGGCAGTGGCCGACGGGTTACAGGTCGTACAGGTCATCAACTTCCGCAACAACTCGGACCGTGTATTCACCAGCAGCCAGCAGGTGGGCGAAAACCAGTACGCCTCGGTCGTGGTGGCGCTGCCGCCCGGCGGGGTGATCCTCGGCTTCCCGGAGCAGGAACAGCGCTACATCGTGCCGGAGGACGGCGCGACCGTGATAGACAGCGTGCCTGTGCTGCCGGGCAGCGATCACCTGATACAGTATATTTACTTCCTGCCCTATCAGGACGGCGCGATCATCGAGCAGCCGTTAAATTACGCGCTGGATGGCGCGGTGCGGCTGCTGCTGCGCCCGGAGAACGTCACCGCGACCAGCGACCAGCTAGAGCCTATCGGCCCGCAAACACTGGGCGAGGTCACTTACAGCGGCTACGGCGCGGAACTCAGCCTACAGCCGGGCGAGGCGGTCGTTTATGAACTGAGCGGCACCGGCGCGGCCACCGCCGACGAGATCATCCCGCCTGTGGTGTCGTCCAATAATCTGGTGGCGGTCGTGCTGGTGGTCTTAATCGCGCAGGCGGTGCTGATCGGCGGGCTGTACTGGTTTTATCGGCGGCGCAAAACCGCCGCGCCAGAGGATAAAAGCCGCGTGATTGACGCGCTGGCGCGGCAGATTGCCGAACTGGACGACGCGCACGAACGCGGCGACATCAACCACGACCTGTACCATCACCGCCGCCAGCAGTTAAAGGCGCGGTTAGCCGAGTTGATGGGCGAACCGGAACAGGAACCATGAGCGACAGCACCCCCGCGCTGATCGAAACCCGCGCGCTGACCAAAGCCTACGATGTGCTGCCCGTGCTGCGTAAGCTTGATCTGGCGGTCGCGCGGGGCGAGTTTGTCGCGCTGCTGGGGCCAAATGGCAGCGGAAAATCCACGCTGCTGCGGCTGCTGGCCGGGTTAAGCAGGCCGACAGGCGGCACGATCCTCGTCGGCGGCTGGCAACTCCCCGGCGAGGCCGCCGCTGTGCGTGGGCAGATCGGCCTGGTCAGCCATCAGGCGCTGCTTTACGAAAACCTGACCGCGCGCGAGAATCTGCGCTTCTTCGCCCGCCTTTACGCCCTGCCCGACATGGATGCCCGCGTTGACGCGCTGCTGGCGCAGGTCGGGCTGCTGCGGCGTGCAGACAGCCTCGTTCGCACCTTCTCGCGCGGGATGCAGCAGCGCCTTAGCATCGCTCGCGCCCTGCTGCACTCGCCCGATGTGCTGCTGCTGGACGAGCCGTATACCGGGCTGGATCAGGACGCGGCGCACACACTGGACAACCTGCTGCGCGCCGCCCACGCCGAAGGCCGGACGATTGTGATGACCACGCACCAGTTGGAGCGCCTGCCGGGGCTGGTCAGCCGTGTCGTGATTCTGTCACGCGGGCAGGTCGTCCATGACGCGCCCGCTGGTGGGTTAAGCGCTGTGACGCTGGCCGCCGCGTACACCGAAGCCACCAGCATGGCCGCCGCCCGATGACCACATCGTTTCTGCAAGCCGCGCTTGCCATCGCCGCGAAAGACCTGCGCGCCGAACTCCGCAGCCGCGAACTGGTCAATTCGATGGTGCTGTTCGCGCTGTTGAGCATCCTCATCTTCAGCTTCGCGCTGGAGCTGGATCGCGTCGCCCGGCATGAAGCGATCGCCGGGGTGTTGTGGGTAACGATCGTCTTTGCCAGCATCCTCGGCCTTAACCGCAGCATGGCGCTGGAACGGGAACAGGGCGGGCTGAACGCGCTGCTGCTCGCGCCGATCTCCCGCGCGGCCATCTTCTGCGGCAAGCTGGCGGCCAATTACCTGTTTGCGCTGCTGGTCGGGCTGGTGCTGCTGCCGCTGATGACCGCGTTGTACAACGTCTCGCTGCTGCACCCGCTGCTGGTGCTGATGCTGCTGCTCGGCACCTTCGGCTTTTCCACCGTTGGCACGCTGCTGGCGACCATGACAGCACAGGCGCGCGCGCGTGAAACCCTGCTGCCGATCATCATGCTGCCCACTGTGCTGCCCATCCTGATCGCCGCCGTGCGTGCTTCCCTCGCCATCCTCAACGATATGCCCATGAGTGATTGGGCGGTGTGGCCGCAGGTCTTGCTGGCGGTGGATGTGATCTATCTGGCGGTGTGCTTCCTGCTGTTTGAATATGTGGTGGAAGAGTGAGAATCACTGGTAATTTTTTGTAGATATGCTAAGATTTTCACAATTTTAAAAGCAGGTTTACGGGAGTCACCTTCGCATGAGTGCTGTTGGAAACATACAATCCGGCACGGCAGAAAACGCGCCGGGTCGCCTTGCGGCATGGCCGCCGCTGCTGCGTATCCTCACGCTGGCGACCATCATCGCGTTCGCCTTTGGGCTGTACATGGCGCTGGGCTATGCCGAAACCGAGGTCAATCAGGGAATGGTGCAGCGTATTTTCTATATCCACGTCGCGTCCTTTTCAGGGGCGTTTATCGCTTTCTGCGTCACGGTGGCGGGCGGCGTGGCGTACCTGCGTACCCGCGCCGTCAAGTGGGATTCGCTGGCGCTGTCCGGGGCAGAGGTCGGCCTCGCGCTGGCGTTGATTAACCTGATTACCGGGAGCATCTGGGCGCGTCCGATCTGGAACACGTGGTGGACATGGGACCCGCGCCTGACCTCCGCCGCGATCATGTGCCTCACCTACGCCGCCTACCTCATGCTGCGCGCGGGCATCGAAAACCCGGAGCAGCGGCGGCGCTTCGCCTCGGTCTATGGCATCGTGGCGATCATCACCGTGATCTACACCTTTATGGTCATCCGTATCGAGCCGCGCACCATTCACCCAACCGTCATCGGCACCGGCTCGGCCAACGCTGAAGGCGGCTTTGCCATGACGGACGCGATGCGGACCGCCCTCAGCGTCAACTCCTTCATCTGGAGTACACTGCTCCCCGCCACGCTCATCTGGCACCGCTTCCGGCTGCAAAACGCGATTGAGCGTGTGCAGGCGCTCAAGGCCGAGGTGCTGGGTTATGCAGACGAGAAGCCCAAACATCAGGAGGAAGCGTAATCATGCCCGATACAGGGATTTATCTGCTGCTCGGCCTCGGCGTGGTTTTTACCATTCTGCTTGTGTATATCGGTTCGCTGGTGATCCGCTGGCGCAATCTGCAAAAGGATATGGAACTGATCGAAGACCTGCGTAACGAGGACTAAAAACAAAACTCCCCTGCACCAGGCAAGGGAGTTTTCGTTTGTTACCCTGCTGCCTGCGATCAGGCCGCGCTGTCCAGGTGGTAAATTCGGAAGTTGCCGCTCAGGTTCAGCACCGACATGAAATAGAGCAGGCCATCGTAGTAGCGGTACTGCCCGGATGGAATGGGCGTGTTCCAGAATTCCTCGATAAAGTCCCACTTTATATCGCTGGATGCGGCCATCGCTGCAGCGGCGTTGGTGGCGATCAGCCCGGTGGAACGATGCTGCGGGTTGACAGGCTCGCCGTCAATACGGAAGCGGGTGTTGTAGCTGCCAATCCCCAGATCATGGAAGAACGCCAGCAGGCGGTCGGTCTGCTCCACCTGCCAGGGGTCAGCAGCGAACCAGACGTGATCCATAGCGACAATCATGCCACAGCGCCATGCGTCCGCGTAGAAGAACTCGCCGTAATCGCCCCAGGGGCGCGGCTCGCCTGTAAATTCGGCGTAATTGGGCATCAGGCCGGTTTCCGGGTGCGCGGTCACGTGCCAGAAATCACGGCTTACCTGTGCTGCTTCCTGCCAGAATTCGTTGTCCTCGGCAGCCCACCGCGCCCACAGCTCGTAAAAATGCGGCTTGTGGTAGGAGGGGTCGGTAAACTGGCTGATCTGCCCCGCCTGCGGCACAAAGACGACCATCTTATGCTCTGGGTCGAACATATTGGTGACGAAAGAGCCTTCTTCGTCCTTGTGCAGCATGGCGTGCAGGATGGCGTTGGCCTCGGCTTCGTAGTCGAAGATGCCCTCGCCATTCCCCCAGCGCGCCGCCGCGAAGAACAGCGCCATCGCCATCCACGTCTCGCCGTCCGGCGCGG
Source organism: uncultured Anaerolineaceae bacterium (assembly GCA_964548765.1). GTDB lineage: Bacteria > Chloroflexota > Anaerolineae > Aggregatilineales > Phototrophicaceae > JAIOHN01. The sequence goes on along the minus strand of CAZJSU010000061.1, from coordinate 7,832 downwards.
GGTTCTGGTCTAACCGGGTGCCGTCGGGCAGGTTATGCCACGAGAAGTAACCGGTATACGGGCCTTCGGCATGATACATATAGGTCTTGGCCCATTTCCATATCCGGTCAAATTCCTCTTTTTTGTCCATCTGCACGGCGATCATCATGCCGTAAGAGATGCCTTCGCTGCGTACATCGCCGTTGTTCACGTCCAGAATGTACGCCATATCGTCGCCAACCGGATAATACACGCGCTGCGTGGTATCGCTCCCATAGAAAAGCTGATCCCAGAGCGTATCAATACGCGCCTGAATTTCCTCGTCGCTCAGCCCCCATTCGCTCAGCAGATTGGGGTACTCCCCGGTATAAAACGCGCCTTCACCTTCCTCTGACGATGATGAGGACGACTGTGCCTGCACCCCCCAGCCGATCAACGGGATCATCAGCACCATAAGCACTAAAGCAACTTTAAACATAGACATACCCCTTTATTGGTCTATTCTACGTGGACGGGTGTAAACAGTACCTGCTCCACCGGAGTGGTTTCGCCAGTGACCTCCAGCGTGTCGCTCAGGCGAATATCATAAGCCGAACTGCCGATCATCACCTGTATCTCGCCCGGTTCAACCACATAACGCATCTGGCGGTCGTAAAATGCCAGATGGCGCAGGTCAAGCTCAAAGCGCACGGCGCGGGTTTCGCCGGGCTGTAATGACACACGCTTAAAGCCCTTCAGTAGCTTGACAGGGCGCGTCACGCTGGCGATCGGGTCAGCCACGTACAACTGCACCACCTCGTCTCCGGCGTACTGCCCGCTGTTCTGCACCCTGAAGCTGATCGTCACCACGTCGGCAGCGGCGGCCTGCTTGTGGCTCAGGGACAGGTCGCTGTAGCTAAACTCGGTATAGCTCAGGCCATGCCCAAAGGGGAAAAGCGGCTTGGTGCTGAGGTCGGTGTAATTTTCCTGCCAGTGTGAACGCCCGCCAGACGGCTTGTGGTTGTAATACACCGGAATCTGCCCCACCGCGCGCGGAAACGACAGCGGCAGCTTGCCGCTGGGACTCACATCGCCGAACAGCACATCGGCCACCGCCGCGCCGCCTTCCTGCGCGGGCAGCCATGCCTGAATAATCGCCGGAATATGCTCCGCCGCCCAACTGAGGTTATACGGCCTGCCTGTAGTCAGCACCAGCACGACAGGCGTTCCGGTAGCGTGAATGGCCTCCACCAGCGCCTGCTGCGCCCCCGGCAAAATCAGCGTGGCGCTGTCCAGCGTCTCGCCAACGGTGCAGCCCTTGCCCAAGCCGGATTTATCGCCGACGACGACCACCGCCACATCCGCGCCTGTGGCTGCCGCCACCGCCTCATCAAAGCCGGAGGTGTCGTCCTCGTTGACCACACAGCCCTGCGCGTATCTGATCTCGGTTTTGTCGGAGACAGCCGCCCGGATGCCGTCCAGCACCGTCACTGTGGGCGGGAAGTGATCGTCCCAGTTCTCGATGATAGCCTGCTGCTGTGGGCTGGGCGCGGCATCGCTGGTGCGCTGTTCAAACATATGCTCCAGATGCGACGGATAGTGATAATCCCCTTGCAGCAGCCGGGCGCTGTCCGCGCTGGGGCCGATCACCGCCAGCGTGTTCAGCGTTTTGGCAAGCGGCAGCAGGCCGTCATTCTTCAGCAGCACGAGCGTCTTCTGCGCGATCGCCCGCGAGAGGGCGCGCTGGTCTGGGGTGTCGAAGATTTCAATCACCTTCTGCTCGTCCACATAGGGGTTTTCAAACAGCCCTAGCTGGAACTTCAGCTTCAGGATGCGCCTGACCGACGTATCCACCAGCGCCATGTCAATCTCGCCGTCCAGCAGCGCCTGCCGCAGCGCTTCACCGTAGCAGTCGCGCGATGGCACTTCAATGTCAATCCCGGCTTCCAGCCCCATGCGCGCCGCTTCCACGTCATCACGCGCCACACGGTGGTAATTCACCAGCGCCCGCAGCGTGAAGTAGTCCGAAGTAACCACGCCATCAAAACCGAGTTCGTCCCGAAGCAGGTCAACCATCAACTCGCGCGAACTGCCACAAGGCACGCCGTCCATTTCATGGTAGGCGTTCATCACCGAGGCGATGTTGCCTTCGTGGATCGCCGCTTTAAACGGCGTGAGGAACATCTCGCGCATTTCGCGTTCGCCCATGTGAACCGGGGCCCAGTTCATGCCGCCTTCGGGCAGGGCGTGCGCGACAAAGTGCTTGGCCGTGGCCGCGATGCCGTTGCGCCAGTCGTCCGTCTGGATGCCTTTGATGTAGGCCGTAGCGAGGCTGGAGATCAGGAACGGGTCTTCGCCGAAGGTTTCCTCAATACGCCCCCAGCGTGCATCCCGCGCGACATCCAGCACTGGCGCGAGTGTCTGATGCGCCCCTGCCGCCCGCATCTGCTGGCGGATCACGACACTCATTTGCTCGACCAACTCCGGCTCCCATGTAGCGGCCAGCCCGATCGCCTGCGGGAAGGTGGTAGCCCCCCGCGCCATGTAGCCGGCGCAGCTTTCTTCATGGACAATCGCCGGGATGCCGAGCCGGGTGCGCTCGATCAGGTACTTCTGGATGCGGTTCGCCAGCCGGGCGCTGCTCTGCGGCTCCAGCATGGAGGCCGCCGCGATACGGGTGATATGCCCGATGCCATGCGCCAGATGCACATCTGCCTGTGCTTCCTGAAACTCGCGGTCGTCATTCAGCACTTCTGTGACCCAGATACCCACAATCTGGGCCAGTTTTTCGTCGAGTGTCATCTGCTCCAGCAGCGATGTGACCCGATCATCTATGGATTGTGTTGCGTCGGAAAACAGCTCACGATTAATCGTCATGATTTCGCCTTTGCATGGGTGCCGGGACAGGGTTCACTAACCCTTCAATTCCCCGCCTGTCAAACCAGTCACAATGTATTTTTCGGCAAAGAGATAGAAAAGCACAGCAGGGATAATCAGCAGGGTGACAAAGGCCATCACGCGCGCCCAGTCTGTACCAAACTGCCCCTGAAACTGCATAATCCCCAACGGCAGCGGCCACAGGTTGGCATCATTGAGGACCAGCAGCGGCAGAAAATACTCGTTCCAGCCCGCGATCACCTGTAACACGGCCACGGCCATCAACGCTGGCCGCGCCAGCGGAAGCAGAATGCGGAGGAAGAACCCGTAGCTGGTGCAGCCGTCAATATAGGCCGCGTCCTCCAGTTCAGTGGGGATGCTGATGAAAAAGCCACGCAGGATGACCACGCTGCCGGGCAGCCCAAACGCCACCAGCGGCAGGATAACGCCCCACAGGCTGTTAATTAACCCCATCTGGCGCACCTGAATAAAGACGGGCAAAATCGCCACGACCAGCGGGAACAGCAGGCCGAGCGACAGGATGTTAAAAGCCAGCCCGCGCCCGCGAAAGTTTATCCGGCTGAAGACAAACGCCATCATGCTGGCAAACACGACATTCAGCACCGTTACCCCGATGGTAATTAACAGGCTGTTCTTTAAGGAATTCCAGAAGGTGCTGCTTTCCAGAATGCCCTGATAGTTCTGCCACTGGATTCCGCTTTGTGGCAGGCCGAACGGCGCGGCCAGGAACTCGCCCGTCGTCCGTATACTGCCCAGCACCGCCGTGAGAACCGGAGCCATCACCGCAATGCACAGCAGGATGAGGACAAGATATTTCACCGTCGTCGCAACCGGGAATGAAGTTCGGTTTAACATGGCTGCTCCCTATGAATAATCGGCAGCGTAATCCTGCCGCATAATCACGCGCTGGTAGCCGAGCGAGAACACCAGCGTAATGATGAATAGTACGACGGCTACCGCGCTCCCGTAGCCCAGGGCAAAGCGCTGGATGCCATACTTGTATAAGTAGGTGGCGATCAGTTCACTGGCGTTGACCGGGCCACCCTGCGTCAGCACCCACACGATCACAAACTGCTGGAACGCGCCCAGTACCGACAGGTAAATCGTGAGCCTGATGGTGCTGCCCAGCAGCGGCAGCGTGACGTAACGCAGCACCTGCATCTCCGTCGCGCCATCCACCCGTGAAGCATCTTCGAGGTCTTTGGGAACCGCCTGCAGGCCGGCCATGTAGAGGATCATGTGAAAGCCGAAGTATTTCCACGTCAGCACCGCGAAAATGCCGTACAGCACCATGTCACGGTCTGCCAGCCAGCCTATCGGCTGAAATTCCGGGATGATGGATGCCAGCATCGTGTTCACAAGGCCGTTGCGCGGGTTCAGCACGTACAGCCAGATAATAGCGGTGATAATTTCGGAAAAGACGAACGGGACAAACAGAATCGTCCGAAACAGCTTCTTGCCGGGCAGCGAGCCACGCCCTACCAGCAGCGCCAGCGCCAGCGCCAGCGGAAGCTGGATCACCAGCGAGAGGATCATAATGGTGAAGCTGTGCGACAGCGAGGCCTGGAAAACAGAGTGATTGAACAACCGCTCATAATTTCCTGTGCCGACAAAGTTGTTCAGCTCGCCAAGACCGTCCCAGTCATACAGGCTGAAGACAGACGACTGCCCCATGGGGATAAGCAGAAAAAGCGCAAAAATGGTCATGCCCGGCAGGAGAAACAACACAATCATTAAGGACTTGTTCAACTGCCGCGCCCTGTCAGCGTCCAGTTGTACTCTGTTACGAGGGAGAACTCTAAAACGGATAGCTGACATAAAACAACCTCTTTGCTACACGATTTGCAGCCTTATCTTTACGTCCTGAAACAAGCTGAGGATGCGGGGATACGCTCCCCACATCCTCAGTGACCATATTTACTGGCTCAGTTCAAACGAGGCGGATTCCTCGATGGTCTGCGCGGCTTCTTCCGGTGTACCCACCTCCGCGAAGAGCGTTTCCACCGCGTCGTTCACGACTGCGCCCACCGCAGGCGGCAGGAACTGGTCGTAGTACAACTGGAAGTAGGGCGCGTTATTACGGAACTCGATGATGCGCGTCATGATCTCGTCATCGGCCAGCGCCTCTTCGGCACCTTCTACCACTGGCACGATCCAGATATCAGCACCCGCGCTCTGGTTTTCGGCGTTGGTGATGAAGCGCAGGAACTCGACGGTTTCGTCAGGCGCGTTAGCACCCACCGCGAAGCCGTCGCCGCCACCCAGCACATCGTCAGGGTTGCCCGCGCCGCCTTCGATCACCGGGAAGGGGAACCAACCGAGGTCTTCACCGATGCCCTCGCCGCTTTCACTGTTGGCGACCTGTGTACCGGGCGACCACTGCCCCATCAATTCCATCGCGGCCTGCCCATTGCCCATGATCGCGGCCTGATCGGTGTACCCGAGGCCGAGGAAGCCCTCCGGGAATGGCTCAAGCTCGATCAACTGCTGCAGGTACTCACCAGCCTGCACGAAGGGTTCGTCGGCAAATGAGCCTTCGCGGTTGTAGGCGTTCAGGAAGGCTTCCTCGCCGCCGAGGCGGATCGCCAGATAGACCCACCAGAAGTGACCCGGCCATTTTTCGCGCTCACCAAGCGCGATCGGGGTAATGCCCGCGTCCTTCAGGGTCTGCACCGCGCTCAGGAACTCGTCCCATGTCTGCGGCGGGTTGTCAGGGTCAAGCCCGGCCTGCTCGAACAGCGCACGGTTATAGAACAGGCCCACCGCGCCCCATGTCCAGGGGACACCGTAGTATTCGCCGTCCTGCCCATACAGTTCCAGCGCCGCCTGTGCGGTAAACGAGTCTTTCCAATCGCCTTCCAGTTCCGGCGTAATATTCCGCACCAGCCCGGCATCGGCAAATGTCCACAGTACGCCGCCGCCCCAGCTCTGGAACAGGTCCGGCGGGTCGCCCGCCTGCATGACGGTCACAAGACGGGACTTGAAGGCTTCATTTTCCAGAATGGTGATCTCGATGTTAACATGCGGGTTTTCTGCCTCGAACTGGTCGGCAAGGCTCTGCCAGTACGCGGCTTCTGGTTCGTTGGTCGAAATGTGCCACCAATCAATCGTGACCGGGTCCTGCCCGGAAACGACGCTTACAGAGAGCGCCAGCAGCAGTGCCAGCATGAACACAAAAACCGAACGCTTATAGATTTTCATCAGAGAAAGACTCCTTCTAATTTAACCCTGACATTGAAAGCATCGCTGTAAAACACCTTGACGAAGGCTACCACCTCCTTTCGAAGTCCCACGCTCACACTTCATTGCTGGGCGGACGGCACGAATCCCGCTCGATAAGCTGTGTCGCCAGCGTTACGCGATAGGGGGAACGCTCCCGGTCGGCAATATGCTCCAACAGCATCTTGACCGCCACCTGTCCCATCTGCTCAAGCGGTTGGTGGATGGTCGTCAGCTTGGGATACACAACGGAAGATTGCGGGATATTGTCGAAGCCAATGACCGAAACATCTTCTGGCACACGCAGCCCGCACTGCCGGACAGCCTCCAACGCGCCAAAAGCCGATAAGTCGTTAGAGGCGAAAATAGCTGTCGGGCGCTGGGGCAGGCTGAGCAGCCTCTGCGTGGCCTGATACCCACCGCGCTCCCAGAAATCGCCCTCTGCGATCAATTCGCTTTCCACAGGCAGCCCCTGATCGGACAGAGCAGCCCGGTAGCCTTCGAGGCGGTCTGCGCTGCTGTTCAGCCCGGTTAGCCCGGTAATAAAGCCGATGCGCCGATGACCGAGTTTAATCAGGTACTGGGTGCCGTCATACGCGCCCTGCCAGTTGGTCGCGTTGACAAACGAGCTTTTGGCGGTCGTATCAGCCTGATCAATTAACACATAGGGGAAATGCTGCTGATACAGCGCGTCGAGGTAGTTGGTGGAGATCAGCGGCACAACCAGCAGCAGCCCGTCTGCCGCGCCATTCATGATCGTCGCCACATAATTGGCTTCACGGCCATGATGCCGCCGTGTGGTGTAAAGAATCAGGTTATAGTCCGATTTTTCAAGTTCCTGATCAATGCCGCGAATAATTTCGCTGATATAGCTGTTATCCAGCCCCGGCACGAGGATGCCGATGAGGTTAGAGCGACCACCCGCCAGGCTGCGCGCATGTTGGTTCGGCACGTAGCCGAGCTTGGTCGCTGCCCGCAGCACCTTTTCGCGCGTGGTCGGCTTGACAAATTCATAGCCATTGAGGACGCGCGACACGGTGGAATAAGACACGCCGGACTCGCGCGCGACATCAATAATGGTAGGTGGGCCAGATTTTCTCGTTTGTTCTTGCATAAAATCTTTCATGCCCTTTTTGCAAACGCTTGCAAGCAGGGTCTAAAAAAAATTTACTGTTTTGGCTATTTTCAAGGCTGTTCAGCGCCGGAAACACCGTGTAGTGCGAACGAAATTGCCAAGTTGCCCATTTGATGCGTAGGAACTTTGCAAACCTTTGCAAAAAACATAACCCACTCTGAGAGTTGTGTCAAGTGTTATACGACACAATTTTGAGTTTGCTCAAGCTGTAACTGTCCCCTCCGGGTTACAAACTGGTTTATATCTCGTAACACCCTGCCTAATATATCCTTCGGTAGATGACGCGCCGCCGCCGCGCTTGTAGAGTGAAACCATGAGGTAATGAAAGAAGGGGAAATCCCATGCTGGAAGCAGTGAAAAAAAACGGGCATATGCCCACGCTGGATAGCACCGTGCTGGAAGCCTTCGCAAGCGCGTTTCGGGGGCGGCTCATTGGCCCACAGGACGCAGACTATCATGAGGCACGCGCGGTCTGGAACGGCATGATTGACCGTTACCCGGCCCTGATCGCGCGCTGCACAGGGGTGGCTGATGTCATCGCCGCCGTGAACTTTGCCCGCGAGAACAACCTGCTGGTATCGGTGCGCGGCGGCGGGCATAACGTCGCCGGCCACGCGACCAA
>CAZJSU010000060.1:0-26835 GCA_964548765.1 uncultured Anaerolineaceae bacterium | reverse complement strand
GCATCCTTATTTTGACCTGCGGCTGCATACTGATGAGGAACTTCTCGCCATTGTCGGCAGCCGCATCACGGAGCGGCATACGCTTCATGAGTGGCCGCTGTCGTGTGTCCAGCGGCTGCATCTGGAAGATGGCCGAAAAGCAATCTACAAAACCCAGTCTGGCCCCTCGCTGGAGCCACAGTTTTACCAGAACGCGCTCTCACCGCTGCTCATCCCTGCCCGCACGATATACCACGAGGGGCATTACAGCGCGATGCTGTTCGATTTCCTCCACGCGCCGCTGCTTTCCGGCAAAGCCTGCACAGCCGGGCAGGTTTTAGAGGCCGGGCAGCAGCTAGAGGCGCAGATTAACGCCATCACGGGCGACCTCCCCTGCTACCTCGACATCAGCAGCATAGAGGGCTGGGGTGCGCTGGTAAACGATACGCACCGCCGCCTGCATACGTGGGTAGCAAGCGGGCAGTTTACGCTGCTGAGCCGTTCCTCATTGGACAGCGTGCAGCAGTGGGCATTTTCGGACGCGGTGTTACAGGCGGTTCACGACACCGCTGCCTACCTGCATGGCGACCTCACGGCTGAGAATGTCTTTGTGATGCAGCCCGGCGAATACCGCGTCATTGACTGGGCGACACCGCGACGCGGCCCGCGCGGGCTTGACCTCGCCAGCCTGCTCGATTCGCTGGGGTTTGATGCCGCGCTTTATGTGGAGCGCCCCATCGTCCAACTGATGGACTATCTGCGCCTGTACTGGTTTGTCCAGTGTCAGGCACGCTGGATTTGCTATGTCAATTACGAGCAACACATTGTTCCGCTTATTGCCAAAATCCTGGCTTAGCCCCCACACCCAGCCCATAACGAGATGTGTGGCCGCTCGGCTACTTTGCTAAAACCCCACGCCTTTGCTAAAATGCCTGCGCTTTATTACAAACTGTGCGACGATCTACACAGCTTATCGTTGGCTATCTGAGGAATAAAAATGCGACACCTGAAAGCAATTCTGTTTGCCGCGCTGCTCGTGCTGGCTTTGAGCGTCGGTCTGGTCAGCGCCCAGAACAGCGACGTAACGACCACGCTCACCGCCAGAGCCAAGCTGCGCTATGGCCCCGGTCTGGAGTGGTACATTCTGGGCTATTACGACGCGGGTACGCCGATCCGCCTCGATGGACAGGCGTATGATGGGTCATGGGTGCGTGGCATCCTGCCCGATGGTCAGTACGGCTGGGTCATTCAGACCGCCGTAGCGCTGCCGTTGAGCGATGCGTCCAGCCTGCGGACTGTCTGGGTGGATGACCCGTTCACGCTGCCGCCGCCCGCTGGTGGCGCAGCAGCGCCCAGCGCCCCGGCTGAAGACCCGCCTGCCGAGCCAGAAGCCACGCCAGAGCAGGAAGCGGTGGTCGAGATCACCGCGCCGCAGACCGTCGCCGCGACCAGCAACCTGGCAAATCTGGCATTCGCGCCGGTGGCGGGGCCGTACACGATGCCGCTGCCCGGCCTCGACGCGACAGACCCGCAGTACGATTACCCCTTCAAGCAGTGGGGCGGCGACGACGGGCGCATTAATTACGGCGTGAATATTGACGGCATGGCCGTGTACTGCGTCAACGCCGATTTCGTGCCGGAGGAAACCTACCGCAACGGCGGCATTCTCGTGAAAACGCCTGCGGGCGCGTCGGTGCTGTACGTGCCAGTCGGGACGATCGCCGCTGGCTACCAGCAGATGCTCGCCACGCGCCAGAACACGCTGCTCGGCACGTCTACACAGGCGTACAACGGCCAGCCTGTCGCGCTCTACCTGCTGAACTCTGGCGAGTTTCAGGTGAACTTCATCAACTCGTCGGGCGGCATGTCCGACTACCAGTGGTCACGCTGCCGCCCCATCCCCCGCGCGACCGGGGATGGCTGCCCGCCGGGGTGGGATATTCCGCCCTGGGGTGGCGACTGCGTGCATCAGGACTTTGATGGCGTACCCCCCTGGCAGCGTACCTGGTAACACCTCATCCAAGACAGACAGCCTCCCGCTGCTGTATAATGCACGTTTGCTTGGGCAGGAAACATCCGTTTCCTGCCTGAATTTATTCCACATCGGGATGAAGTCTCCCACAATCCCCTGTCGAGGTCGCTATGCTCCAAGAGCAAGTCCTGTTTCAAATTCTGTTCTTTCTGTCCATTCTGGTTATTTTTAGCATCAGCCTTTTCACAATCTGGTACGTGCGACGCAACCCGTTACAGCCGTTCGCCCGTAACCTGCTGTTCGCGCTGATCGGGGTCGAAGCGCTGCTGGCCGTGCTGCACTTCCTGACGTTTAATTCCGACCTGCCGCCCTTCCTGCGCTGGTTCTTCGATATGGATCAGGAATTAAACCTGCCGACCGTGTTTTCATCGCTGCAACTGTTTATCATCTTCGCGGTCGCGCTCATCAACGCCTGGGCGACACCGGGGCTGAAGCGCTGGCAGCGCGCGTACTGGGTGCTGCTGGCGCTGGTCTTCCTCTACTTCAGCATTGACGAATTCTACGAGTTCCACGAAACCTTTGGCAGCCGCGTCCCGACCGAGGCATGGCGCATCCCGTACATGATCGGCGGCCTGGTGCTGCTGGCGATCAGCGGGCTGGCGTTCTGGTTCGGCTTTCGCGGCGAGTTCACCTTTTTCGTCCTGCTGTTCGTCGGGCTGGCGGTGATGGCGGTCAGCGGCATCGGCATCGAGGAATTTGTGCTGCGCGGCTTCGTCGTCAGCAGCCAGTCCGCCACGTGGATGTACCTGTTTGAAGAACTGTTCGAGATGGTCGGCGCGACCATCGTGCTGGCGACCATGCTCTCTTACTCCCAGCGCCACCTGAGCGCGGCGGCATGGCTGCGCGTCAAGCCGGTGCTGCTGGGCGCGGTGGTTTTCGGGGCGCTGTATTATGCGCTGGCGCTGCTGCTCATCCCCGCGCTTGAAGCCCGCTTTTTCGCAACGCCAGTCCATATCGAGTACGAGGACGGCCTGATGTCGCTGGTCGGCTACCGCCTGCCGAACAGGAGCATCAGCCCCGGCGAGGAGATTGAACTGACGCTGTACTGGCGCGCCAGCCAGCCGCTGCCAGAGGATTACAGCCTCTCGGTTCACCTGCTGCGCCATAACTCGCCAGAGAGCATCGCCCAGTCTGATGACCTGCACGCGGGCGGGTCTGTCCCGGCGACAGCGTGGTTTCCGGGCGTGGTCATACGGCGCACCGTGTACTTTAACGCGCCGCGCAGCCTGCCCACCCCCGGCACTTACGACCTGATGGTGCGGGTATGGTATGGCCCGTGGCCGTTCATGCGCCCGTGGGAAGACACCACCGGCCTGCCCATCACGCAGTCGGATGCCCGCCCGCTGTTCGCCCATGATGCCGTTCTGCTCGACCAACTGACCGCCGCGCCAGCGGGCGACGTGCCAGCGCCGGAGACTGTCGCGGATTATCACTTCCCGGCGGAGGGCTTCACGCTGGCTGGCTACGCGCTGCCCGAAGAAGTGACCAGCACGACGCTGCCTGTCCGCTTCTGGTGGCAGACAGAGGCCGAAGCCGACCGCGACCTGACGCAGTTCTTCCACCTGCAAAATCAGGAAGACGGTGAACTGTTCACCTTCGACCAGCCGCCGTTTGGTGGCAGCTACCCCACCAGCGACTGGGCGGCCAACGCCCGCATGGTGGATGAATGGGAAATCGCGCTGCCAGAGGCCATGCCAGCGGGCAGCTACGATATTTACACCGGGCTGTATGATCTGGAAACGCTGGCGCGCAGCACGGTCACGGAGGCGGGTACGCCGCTGGAAAATAACAGCATTTTCTTAGGGACGGTGGCTTATGACCCGGTAGCGGTGGAAACCGCGCTGCCCGACCTGAGCGCCTACTGTTACGCGATCTCCGGCGAGGACCTGGCGCTCGATACAAAGGACAATGACCTGTTCCGCGTGAACCGCTTCACCGGGGTGGTCGAACACATCGGCAGGACGGAAACCTTCGAGGCAGAGGCGATGGCCTTCAGTCTGGACGGTCGTACCCTCTACACCATCGAGAAGGACAGCCTGGCGTATTTCGGCACGGTGGACATCGAGACAGGGCTGTTTACGCCCCTCGGCCCGGCGATCGCGGTCATCCCCGACCCGGCACAGAACCCGGCGCTGGGGACGGACATCCTCAACACGCCGGACAGCCTTGCCGTAGACCCGGCGACAGGCCGCGTGTGGGCGGTGCATGAAAGCGACGACAAGCTCATCAATCTGCTGTTCGAGATTAACCCGGACACGGGCGAGGTGGCGCGGAACACCTTCGGGCCGGGGCTGGATTACGTGCTGATTGACCTCTCCGGCCTGCCGAGCAATCACCCGCTGACCGATATTGAAGAACTGGCGATCTCCCCCGGCGACAGCGCCTTCTACATCATCGCCAGCAACGACGACGATTACGAAAGCGTCCTCGCGCGCATTGATTTCGACACGCTCAGCCCGGAAACAGGCACCGTCCAGCCGGTTTTCGTCGCGCGCATCACCAACGCCGAGGACGGCGAACCGGTCAACGATGTTGAAGGGCTTTCGTTTTACAACGATGGCACGCTCTACGGCGTGACCAGCAGCAACAGCGACGCGAACAGCAACGCCTTCTGGGAGATTGACCCGGCGACGGGCGCAGCGCGGCTGATCGAGTATTTCACCAACTATTACCCGGCGGGGGACTTTGAAGCGCTCGGCTGTTACACGGGCGCGACCGCGCCGGGTTAGCTTTTGGTAGGCACAAATAGTTACATCTTCCTACCCAACGTTCACCATGCCGAATTTCGTTTCGTGCTAGAATGGGTTTTGGAGCAAAACATGGGAGATTTAATAATGAAACGAATGAAAATGATGGTGTTGATACTGGCGCTGGTGATGCTGAGTGTGAGCTTCGGTGTGCAGGCACAGTCCACCGCGCCGCTGGCACAGGCCGCCAACCAGCCGGTAGACCGCGTTTTCGCGTCGTGGCAGCCGTTCACTGGCGGCGTGATGATGTGGTGGTCAGACACCGATCAGATTTGGGTCATGCTGAATAATGGCACAATAACCGTCTACAGCGACATCTGGGCGCAGGGGATGCCCAACCCCGCCGTGACCGCCCCCGCTGGCTACTTCACCCCGGTGATGGGCTTCGGCGCGATCTGGCAGGCGCTCGGCGGTGGCAACAGCCCGTTAGGCTGGGCGATGTCGGAGCATGTCGGCTATGACACAGCCGCCCGCCGCGCCTCTGGCAGCGAAATGCTCATTCAGGGGCCGGGCAACACGCTCTACGCTGTCACCTTGCCGCAGAATGCCAGCAGCGGCCTGTGGCGTGTCATCAGCTACGGTTAGGCACAACGCGGGTTCAACCTTGCAACACCTGACAGACGTGCAGCAGCGCGTCTGTTTGTTTTCTGCTGAGTGTTGGATGAATCCCCGAATTTATAGGGTTATTCGTGAGAACGACTTCTGGTTTAATGTGTTTCTTAAACTAAAGCCGTATCATAGGCTGGTTTAGTCTTCGTCGTAGTTACCCTAGCGAAAGGCGGCCTCGTATGGGCAATCTCTTCCAGGAGGTTTTTCTCAGTAACGTAATGATTTTCCTTGTGATGGGGTTTATCATGCTCCTGGTCACGGGATGGGCGTTTTCGCTGCGCGAGTACGCTGGTTATATCCTGGGCTGGCTGACAGGTGTTTTCCTGATTATCGTGCTTAGCACGCTCATCCGCCCGACCAGCACGCCCGACTTTGAAGCGTTCGACGTAGCCTCTGTGGAACTGGACTTTCTCTCGCTGATGATCCCCTCGGCGCTGGGTCTGGTGGTCGGCTTTGGCCTGTTGATGCTGATCCGCAGCGGGGGCTACAGCGACTCGCGGGTGCGCCGCGCCATTACGATGGCGATCACGGTAACGATTGTCCTCGTTTCATGGTATCTGATGCTGCAAACCTATGCCGGGACGCGCGTGCTGATCGCGGTTTTCCTGCTCACCTTCGCCATTGGCGGCATGTTGAGCTTTATCCTCACGCGGGGCTTCAACTTCAACCGCCGTCCCTACGGCCCGCCAGAGGAAGCAGAGCCGATTAACTCGCTGGACGTGGGCGACGATATTGTCCCCGTTTCGCACGTCAGCCCGCTTGGTCAGCGTGTCCGCAATCTGCGTGACCGGATGCAGCGGCGCACCGATTACCCACGTGATTACCGGGACGACGAATATCGGGAAATCCCCTAACGTTAAAAGGGTGGCAGCGCGCCACCCTCTCGTGATGTAAACCCCGTTTTAGACCGTTTAGGTTCTGTTGACGTTTTATGTTGCGATCGTGTTTTCTGTTTCGGACGCGCCATTGCGCGTCCCTACGAAACAACACTTAAACGTCAAACGCCCACATAACCTAGTTACCGCCCAGCAGCGCTAACTCTGAATCGAAGGCGGCGAGCGCGTCTGCGGCCAGTTGCTCGTGCTGGTCGGCTGTCGCCCGGTCTGGCGCGGCCAATGCCAGCAGCGCCTCGTCCAGCGCGTTCAGGTACTGGAAGCGCGCTTCGGCCAGACATTCGTTGTAATCCATCGCGCCGACCCCTGCCCGAAGCTGTTCTAGCTGTAGGCGCGGGATATCTGCTGGGGCGGCGTTAGCGACCGGCTGGCTGTAGATGCTGTCGCGCAGTTCCAGCCGCGAGATGTCCCAGCTTTGCCAGTCATCGCAGCCGGGGATCATCTCCCCGCCGGAAATAATCGTGCCGTTTGAATCGGCGGCGATGGCGGGCGCTTCGGCTTCTTCAGTCACCGCCTGCGCGGCTTCCTCTACTGGCTCTGTGGGGGCTGCTGTGGGAGGTGGCACGGTCGCTGTCGCGGGGGGTGCGGTTGGCGGTTCGGTGGCTGGCTCATCGGTTGGCAGCACGGCCAGCGTGGGCAGTTCGCTCTGTTCAGCCTGTGGCGAACATGCCGCTGCCAGCAGGCAGACCAGCAGCAGGACAAAGTAGACAGATTTCAGGTTTATCAACATCAAACTCCCGTTCACAGCTTCAAGGCGAACTAATGATAAAACAAGGTGACGCGCGGATACAGGCTAATCCTGCCCTAGCGAATAATCTTCTTAATGCGTAAAACCTCTTCCAGCGCGATGATCGCCGAGCGCTGCGTGTACACCACGCGCACAAAAACGTTGATCTTCACTAGTTCGGCGATGGCTTTTCGTAAGGCGTTCCCCTCGTCTACATACTGGTCGAGCAGCGTCCGCATCTGGATTTCCGGCGGGTTCTCTGGCACGACGAAGATCGGGTTGCCTTTTTTATCCTGCGCCTTCTCCCCCCCGGTAAAGGTGATAAACACCCGATGCCCTGCCGAGGCCATGACCACCGCGCGGAACAGTTCCGCCGCGTGCATTCGCTCTGGCGTAACGACAATATCGCCGTCATAGGCGCGGTCGCTGAAGTTAACCGTCATCGTGTCTAGCTGGTTGGCGACCCCGATCAGGTGGCGGCGCATGTGGTTGGCGTTTTTAATAAACTCGCGGTAATGCGCCTTCATCGCGGTGTCGCTCCTGTTCAGCCCGTAAGGCGAGAACAGCGGATAACCCTTCTCGGAGTGCGCGGGGATGCCGTCCTTGCTGGCGTTGCCGTCCGAGAAGTAAATGACCATCGGCTCCTGCCAGCGAAACTGGTCAGCCGCGATCTCCAGGCTGGAGATGCCGCCAAAAGTGCGCGGCGAAATCTCGTACAGGTTGACCTTCGCGGCCTTGCGCGCGGCCTTCTCAAGGCGGTGATGCAGGTCATAGTTATATTCCACGCCGTGCGTGTCCGGGTGAATTTGTGGATCGTAAAACTGTATTTTCTGTTTGGTCAGCCAGTCGTTGATCGGGTCTCGCTCGGTATTTCGCAGCAGTTTACCTTGTGTGTCGAGTATATTGCATGATCCGCCAGAAAAGACCTGAGTCGCGGCCACAGTGGACATCTCCCCTGTGACACTCCAGTTCTTGGTCATCTATTGAACTCCTCGTGAATGCCCCACTTTATTTTAAAGCCAAAAAGGCGCAAAGCATAAAATCTCGGAGTCCGTTTTTTAAATTCGCCCTTTTTACGGGGGCGGGGTTTATTCGTCTGGCTGATGGAACGGGCGATGGATAACCGGTTCTGTTGACGTTTTGTGTTTGGCTGGTATTTTTTGTTGCGGACGCGCGGCTGCGCGTCCCTACACATGAATGATGATTGAGGCGCAAAACAGGCGGGCGCGATGTATCGCGTCCCGACGAATTCAACATAAGGGGTAAACACATGGAACAAGCAGCCTCCCCTGTTCTGCCGTATTCGCGGCTGATGCTTTACCTGCTGGTGTTTTGCGGCGGCTTTGCCAACCTCGCGGCGGAGATTATCGGCCCGCGCCTGTTCGCGTCGCTTTTCGGCAGCACGACGATCATCTGGGCGGTGATGATCTCGGTCACGCTGCTGGGGCTGGCAGCGGGTTATGCGCTCGGCGGTTATGTCCCGCGCGGGCGTGTGCTGCGGGTACTGCCCGCTGTGCTGCTGGTCAACGCGGCGTGGCTGGTGCTGGTGAGCTGGATCGTGTGGCAGCTTCCCGCGACCTTCGCCCGCGCCAGCATCGCGGTTAACCTGACGATTATCCTGTTCACCATCGGCGTGGCGTTCCTTGTGCCATCGGTGCTGTTCGGCATGTTGTCGCCGCTGGCGATCACGCTGCTGACACAAGACCAGCCGCCAGAGGCCACCAGCCGTATTGTCGGCCATGTCTACGCCCTCAGCACGGCGGGGAGTGTGCTGGGCGCGTTATGCGCGGCCTTTCTGTTCATTCCATGGGTCGGCCTTGCCGCCTCGCTGCAAGCCTTCGCGGTGATGCTGGTGCTGTTCGCGGCTTATTTCTGGCGCGGGCAGGGGCGCTGGCGGGTGGGCGCGGCGCTGGTTTTCTGCCTGCTGCTCCCACAGCCGGATTATCACTGGCAGGACGACGACGGCCTGACACTGCTGGAACAGCGCGAGGGTTATTACCAGACCATCCGCGTATACACCGATCACGAATCGTTCGTGCAGATGCACCTCGGCCCCACATTCCAGTCGAAGATAGACCTGCAAACAGGCGACCCAGCTTTCAGCTATGCCGAAAAGCTGCTGCCGCTGGCGGGCGATGTGCGCGGGCAGGCTGTGCTGGTCATCGGCGGGGCGGGTCACGCACTGGCGCATACCTTTGAACGGCGCGGCGCGCAGGTGACAGAGGTTGAGATTGACCCGTTTGTGGTGGCGCTTTCCGACCAATACTTCGGCGCTATTGAGGGGCAAGTCGTGGTTGAGGATGGGCGGATTTATGTGGAGCGTGTGCCGCCGGGGACGTTTGACCTGATCGTGATTGATGCCTTCGACGGCGCGGCCAATGTGCCGCCGCAGTTGACCACGCTGGAATTTTTCGAGGCGGTGCGCCGCGCGCTCAAGCCCGATGGCCGGATGCTCTATAACTTCATCGGCACGCCGCAGGGGGCGCGGTCTGGATCGTTCCGGGCGATTTCGGCCACGCTCAGCGCGGCGTTTGACCATGTTGGCTCAACCGAAGCGACGGGCGAACAGTCCCAGAATATCATCCTCGCCGCGTCACCGTCGCCGCTGGATGACTCGTCCCTGTGGACGCTGCCGCAGGGCGGCCTGCTGCTGACCGATGACCGTAACCCGATGGAGCTGCTGCTCAGCCGGGCGCGTACTTTTTTCTACTTCCGTTACTGATGGCGGTTATGATCTTCGCCGCGTGCCGAACACGCCGCGCTCCCCGGCCATGCGGAGGATCGCCCGTATCCAGCTATCGCCCGCCGTGCCGATGGGGTCATCCATGTGTTCGTAGTTCTGCGCGTCCATGAACACCGTCACCTCGTCGCGCAGGCCGCGCCAGATGTCGCGCTGGATGGCGATAATCTCTTTCACGCTGTCCGGGTCGGTGGTCACACGCAGCACGCGGCGGAAGTGCGGCAGGCAGATGCCCTGCGACGCGCGATAGGCTTCCTGAAAGCGCGTGTCATGGATGTATTTGCCGAAGATACGAACATACTCCCCTTCGTATTCGTCCATTTTCACACAGGCGACACAGCCCTCGCGCGGCTCCAGCGCGTCGGCCAGCGCGGGGCTGTTGGCTTTGGCGGGCGTGCCGAGCAGGCGCTGGACGCGCGGCGGTTCGGTGGTCTCCAGCGGGGTCTCGTCAATCACGCGCAGCACCTCGTCCAGCGTGTCCCTGTACAGGCGGGCGATGCCGATGACGTTGCCGATCTTGTTGTAGCGCATCATCTGCCCGTGTTCGATGCACATACCGCGCGCGGCGGCGAAGGTCGCCCGCAGCCTCGGCTCGTTGGCGAACTCGAACAGCATGTTGTCAATGTACTGCTGCACGTCGCGCTGGAGCAGGTTGCAGACCGCGCAGCCCGGCCTGGGGAACGTCTCTACCAGATCGAAGTAAGTAAACGGGGTGCGGTAAGTGGACTTCATTGTTGGGATTGTGGTTTGAGCATGGTAAAGATCAGCGTGTCGGCCAGCGCGCCCTGTGGGGTGCGGCGGTGATGCCGCAGCCGCGCTTCCAGCGTGTAGCCGCAGCGCTCTGCCACCGCCGCGCTGCGCCGGTTATTCGCGTCGCAGCGGATTTCGACGCGGTTGGCGTGCAGCCGCTCGAACGCCAGCGTGGTCAGTGCCTTCACCGCCTCGCTGATGTAGCCGTTGCCGCTGCACGATGAGCGCGCCCAGTAGCCGATTTCATAACTCGGCACGTCTGCGTCGCGCAGGTGCAGGCCGCATACGCCGACAAGGTACTGGTCGGGCTTGCGGTGCAGGCCGAAGGTCATGTCCTCGTAGCGGTGGAAATTTTCAGCCGACTTTCTGGCGCGCGCTTCGTATGCCTCCGGCGTTTCCAACTGCTGCGCCCATGACATCCACTGGCTTAATTCCGCGATGGAGTCGCGCACCGCTTCGTAAATCTCCATGCCGTCGCCGGGGCGTTTCGCGCGGATGTGCAGGCGCTCTGTCTCAAAGGAGTCTGGGAAATGGGGCGGGCTTGTCGTCACGCTGTCACCTGTTAACGTAAGAGGGGTGGCTGTGTGCCACCCCTCGGTAAGTGTACTACGAACTATCGCAGGATGCGATTAGCCGCCGACTTCTGGTGTCACTTCTTCGGTCGGCATTTCCTGCATACCGCCTGCCATCCCCAGCAGCATCTGATAGGGGAACAGGGAAGCGTTTTCCGGCGCGTTGATGGCCGCCGTGCTGTTCAGGTTATCCATGCTGACGTTGAAATCAAAGTTGATGATCGGCGTGGCATCCATGGCCTCGCCCTGCTCCTCGGCCATCGCGGCGAGGCTGCTCATGTCGAAGGTCATCGAGCCGCTGGTGCTGCGCGTAAAGCCAGTCGCCGGGTCAATCGCCTCGCGGACAACGAAGGTCGAGTTCTGGAACATCGTCGAGGTGATCTCCATCGCCTGGTTGATCTCTTCGTCGGTCATTTCCTCGCCCTGCTGCGCGGCCTGTTCTTCCATCTGGTCGCGCAGGTACTGCTGGAACTCAGGGTCGGAGAGCAGTTGGTTAAAGTCGAAGGTGGTCTCGAAGACCGCCTGCCCGCCTTCATCCGGCAGGCGCTGGATGCTGAGGAAGCGCTCGGCAAAGGCCGGGTCGCTGAAGCGCGCCACGATGTCCGCGTCCATGCCCATCGTCATATCGCCCGCGCCGGACATCTCGCCCAGTTCATCGAGCAGGTCGGGCTGCTGTTCCAGCAGGTCACGAAGCAGGTTCACGAAGTCCAGCCCGCCCCAACCAGTCAGCGACGGGTCCTGCGTGATCGGCTGAAGCGCGTCGAAATCAATGTAGCCCACGCCGTTCACCAGCCGCAGGTTCAGCGGTAGTGTGCTTGGCCCGCCCTCGGCCAGTTCCGGGGGAATGCTGATCGTCAGGGAAAGGTCGCCGCTGAAGTTTTCCAGCGCGTCCAGCAGCGAGGGGAGCATCGCGGCAACGTCCACAGAGGCCGGGTCGGCGCTCATGGCGCTGAACTGCTGGAACGTACCCGCGCCGAAGAACGCGCCGGTGCCTGTCACATTGATGTTGGCGTTTTCCGGCAGGTCAGGCACGCCAGAGATGTTCAGGTTAAAGTTAAATGATACCGTGCCAGAGTCCAGATTCTGGGATGCGGTGCGCGCTTGGTTGAGCAGGTCGCAATCTGCCTGTGCTAAACTGCCGCAGAAAACGGGCGGCGCTTCCTGTGCCAGTACCGCGCTTCCTACCGTCAGAAGCAGCAGCACGACCATAAGGGTGAATAGGCGACGCATATAGTTTCTCCTCGTGTTTGGATTGGTTAAGGATGAAAACATGGCATAACCATTGGTGCCAATCTCTATACGCATTGTACATGATTCTGGTTGCGCGCAAGTGATTCGCCCTTAAGTGTTGCATTAAAAGGTGACAAAGCGGGTTACAGTTGCAGACTTTACCCTGCTTCAGGTATGATGACCGCCGTACTCGCTAGAATCCTGCCGTTAGTGTGCTGCGCGGGCATGTTAACGGGATGATTCTAGCGGGCGGTCTTGATTTTAAGGAGCGCAATTGATGGAACTTACTTTTCTGGGCGGGGCGGATGAGGTCGGCGCGAGCAGCACGCTGATTCGCATGGGCGGCAAGACGATTCTGGTGGATGCGGGCATCCGCATTTCGCCGCGTACCAGCCGGGGCATCCAGAACGACCAACTGCCAGACCTGCACCCGATCAGCGTCGCGGGCGGGCCAGATTACATCCTGGTGACGCACGCCCACACCGACCACACCGGCGCGCTGGCGCTGGTGGTGGAGCAGTACCCGCACGTCCCGGTGATCGCCACCCGCCCTACGGTAGACCTGACGCGCATTTTGCAGGCCGACGCGCAGCGCATTATGAAAAGCCGTCAGGAGGCCGAGGGTGAACTGCCCATTTTCGACGAAGTGGCCTCGGACAGGTTGATGAACGCCTTCCAGCAGGTGGACTACCGCCAGCCTGTGCGGCTGGGCGATGGCCTGCAGGTGACGTATCACCCGTCGGGGCATATCGCCGGGGCGGCGACGCTGGTGCTGGAGGGCGAAGAAGGAACGCTGGTCATGTCTGGCGACGTGTCGCTGGCCGACCAGCGCGCGGTCATCAACGCCAGCCCGCCGCGTGTAAAGGCCGACGCGCTGGTGCTGGAAAGCACTTACGGCGGCAGGCTGCACGCCAATCGTCTGGCGGAGGAACGCCGGATGATCGAGACGCTGAAGCGCGTGGTCGAGCGCGGGGGCAAGGTGCTGATTCCGGCCTTTGCGCTGGGGCGTGCGCAGGAAGTCCTGCAAATCCTGCTGGCTTACCGCGACTCGCTGGATGTGCCAGTCTACGCCGATGGCATGGTGCGGTCGGTGTGTAACGCTTATTTCGGCTTTCGGGACTGGCTGCCGGAGCATACGGTCAAAGCGGCGGGCAACGATCACCTGTTTTTCCGCCACAAGATTAAGCCTGTCGCCAGCGCCGCCATGCGTGACCAGGTTATCAACAGCCCGGAACCCGCTATCGTGGTTGCCAGCAGCGGCATGTTGACGGGCGGCGCGTCGGTGGTCTACGCGCGGCACTGGGTCGGCGATGAGCATAACGCCATTTTCCTGACAGGCTATCAGGACGAGGAAGCGCCCGGTCGCCTGCTTCAGCGGATGATGCGCGAGCGCGAGGCCGGGCAGGAATTTGCGCTGAAGCTGGATAAAGAGACGGTCTCGGTGCGCTGCGAAGTGGGGACGTACTCGCTGTCTGCCCATGCAGACGAACAGGAGTTAGTCAGTTATGCCGAGGCGATGAACGCCGAGGAGATCATGCTGGTGCATGGTGATCCCGGCGCGCGGCACAGCCTTGCGACCGCGCTGCGCCAGCGTGGTAAGCGCGTCCTCTCGCCGCAGATCGGGCAGACCGTGCGCTTTGCTTTCGCGCGTCGTCCGTGGGCGCTGGGCGGCATCCAGAGCGGTCATGAAGCCCGCCCGCTGAATTCGGCGGAACTATGGGAGGCGCTTAAGGCACAGGCGGGCAGTTTCTTCAGCGCGCGCGAACTGGCGCAGATGTGGTGGGGAGATGCCGAGCGCTACCGCGAGGCGGCGCAGGCGCTGGCCGATGACCTGTATTTCGCGGCGGACTGGCGCAGGAAGGACACGTTTCAGGTACGCAGCGCGGAGCAGGTCGCCCGCAAGCAGCGCCAGCGCGCGATCATGCTGGCAAACCCTGATCTGGTCGGCAAGCTCATCGTGCTGCGCGACAGCAATAACCGCCCGCGTGTGGGCGTGGTGACGAACGCCGGGCAGGATACCTTCGAGGCCAATGTCCACAGCGCCAAAGGCCGCAATTATCCGGCAGATGCGCTGTTGTGGGTTATTGCTGATTGGGAGCGACCTGACGGCGACAAGGGGACGCTGGCGAATATCGGTGACATGCTCAAGCAGGCGAAAGCGCTTCAGGACGATCTGCTGCCGTTTACGCAGCGGCAGGCGCTGGTGGAAGGCGGGCGGGCGGTAAACCCGGCTGATCTGCTGCCTGCTGACCTGCCTGAAGGCGTTTCGCGCGAGCAGGCGCTGCTGACGATTGTGCTTGGGCTGGCCGCTGATGGCGCGACGCTGGAGCCGGATGGCCTGCTGCCCCGGCGGGCGACCAAAGATGGCCCCGTCGAGCAAAATCAGGCGCGGGAGATCGCGTTTGCGGCCTTCCCGCCAGAGGCACGACTGCGAAAAGTCGGTATGGAGATTCACCGCAAGCGGCTGACTTTAACCTTTGACTTCCCGCACCGCGCGGCAGAGGTCTATGCCGATGCGGTTGAGCAGGTTGTTGACCAGTCCGGTTGGGATGTGCTGGTGAACCCGCGCGTGAATCAGCAGGCGCTGGGCGCGGCGGTTGAAGAAGTCATGACGGATGGGCAGCGGCTGGTTAAAGGCCCATCGTTTCATCTGGACAAGGAAGAAGTGCATGTTGAGGTGGACGGTGTAGACGACACAGCAGACCTGGAGCGCCGTTACTTCGAGCTGACCGGCTTTCGCCTGCGCGCGGTGCGTAAGGGCGAGGGCGCGGCATTGGCGGAGACTGTCGCGCCTGTGCATGAGAGTGGCAGCGCGACGCGTATGGAGATCAACGAAGCCTACACGCTGATCCGCGACGCGCTGGAGCAGCACGGCCTGTATAAAGCCGGTCTGAAGCAGGACACGATTGTGCTGACGTTTATCTCGCCACAGGTGGGCGAGCGTTACCGGGAGATGATTCGCGGTTTGGCACAGGAGACCGGCTACCCTATCAGCATTCACCCGCACCCCAACCAGCAGCAGATTTTGCAGTACGCCTCTCAGGTGATGCGTGAGGCTGGGTGGTCAGTGCGGAAGGGGCCGGGCATTCATGTTGACCGGGCAGAAGTCTCCGCCAGGCTGGCGGAGGTTCCGGCTGATGAGGAGGCAGAGCCTGTGCTTCGTATGTTTGAGGAAAAGACAGGCTATCGCCTTGTTGTGAGCGGCGCTTGACGCGCTGCTCACTGGCTTTCTTCAGCGCGGATGAGTTCCAGGGCTTTCTCGGCCAGGTCGGGACGGTGTTCATTGAGAAGCGCCCACAGCGCGTCGTTGAAGGTGATGGTCTTCCCGGTGGCCTGCTGCATCTGGCCCGCGAGGATGTTAACCGCACGCTTGGTTGCTTCGTCAATCCGCATAGGGGTGTTTTTGCCGTGAACGTTGGGTTTTCTGCCTTTTGGGACTGATCGGGACATAGGAACCTCTGCAGTTGTTACGGTGACTACGTTAGTCTGATTTGCTATTTGAAGGGCATTGTACCACAGATTTCAGGGTTTACCCGCTGATGTTGGGCAATTTGAGTCCCCGAATCCGTTAAATACCTGTTGCGCGTTTTTGAAAACTGGTATAGAATTCTTATTACGGGTGGCCGTTTGGGGCTAACGACGGCTAAAGATAAAAAAATAGCGGATACGTTTCCGCATCCGCTATTCAAACAGAAATCGAGCCCGCGCCAACAGGATTCGATTTTCAGCAGTTGACCTTACGGGGCCAACTTCTGAAAGTATACCACAGATTTTTAGAAAACCCAAGAGGTTTTCTGGAATTTCACAAAAATCTGTAAAGGGCGGGGCGAAGGTTTGCTGACAACCGTGATTGGCAAAAGTTTTATAGCTAAGGGCTGCTATTTACAGATTGTAACTTTGACATAGAACGCGAAAACCCCTCGTATTCCTGCTTTGTTTTTTGGTTTGGCGACCACAAACACAGGATAAGGGGCTTATCACGTACAATGTGATGCTTTCGTTGCTCGTCCACCAGATTAGTAAACCAGTTTAGCCCCTGATTTACTACAGGTTGATGCTGAAACACTCAAGCACCACTGTGGAATTCACTTTCCTGTTTCACAGTGTAGCCTAATTCTGGCGTGCTGGCAACAGGCATCTCCCTTAAGGGAGTGTTAAAATGTCTGTTTCTAACATTTTTCCTACAAACTGGAACGCTTTTCAGGCCACGAATTACCTGCAATGTCCGGTGATTCCGCTGGTTGGTGGTGTGGATGTACAGGCCGGGAAACGGCCTGCGGTCGCATGGGCGACCTACCAGAAACGCCTGCCCTCTCTGAGTGAACTTCAACGCTGGTTTATCGGTCGGCGCTTCAACGCTTATGGGATTGTGTGTGGTCGTGTCTCCGGGTTAGTGGTGCTTGATCTGGATGACGCGCGGCTGGCGGCGCGGGTGTTCGCGCGCTTCCCTGACCTAGCGGATACGCTAATTACCGCGTCTGGTGTGCGCGGCACGCCGCATATTTACTGGCGTGTGCGTTTTGATGTAAAGACCTGCGCCTTCCCCGGCGGTGATCTGAAAGCAGAAGGCGGTTATGTGGTTGGGCCGGGGTCGTGCATCGGCGGCGCGGAATGGACGGTGCTGCGGGCGCGGCCTGTCCGGGAGGTTTCTCGCGCGGAGCTTGATGAGGTGCTGGCGTTTGTTGGTTATCAGCAGCGCCCGGTCAAAGCGGCGGAAACAGCGGCTGCCGGATCATCTGCGCCGCGTGCTGTCCCCCATCATGATTTTGTGGCGATCTATCGCCTTTATGCCGACAAGGGCGGCTCGCGCAACCGGGCGTTGTTCGATGTCGCCCGCTATGTCCGTAATCACGGATTGAGCGAAGCCGAGGCGGTGACGCTGCTGGCACAGGTTCACGCGCAGGAAGCCCCTCGCGGCGATCATCCAGCGGAGACTTACAGCCAGCGCTACGCCGAAGCGCTCCGCACGATCAGCAGCGTGTATACCCGGCCAGCACAGCCGCTCCCGGAATACCTGACAGCGAATGAGGCGGGTGTCAGCCGCTGCCCCAACAGCGCCCGCGAAGCGCTGCTGCGGCGGCCAGACGGCGCGGCCATCGCCCGCGTGATCGAAGGGGTGATGCTGCTCGGCGCGCAGGCGATCTGCTTCACCGAAGCCCAGCTTTGCCGCCTGCTGAAAGGCTTACTCAGCCGAGAGACACTCCGTAAAGCGCTGGCCGCCTGCTACCCCAACCAGCAGCCGATCTTCCGCATTTCCCCCCCTGTACCCCCCCTTATAACCCCTACAGACGTTGATACTGACGTATCCAGAGACAGACAAAAAGAATGCTCTTTGTCAGGTGGACAAAACCAGACAACACGCTTTTATCACATCCCCTCGCCGCACACGCTGTGCCTTAATCTCGGTGTCGCGCTGACCCCCGGCGACCCGATCACGCTGGACGACATCAAAAGCGCGAAGCGTTACCGCCAGGCGCTGCACCGGGCGCTGATCGAGCGCCGCCCCGGTAAATACAGCCAGTCGCTGCTGGCCGGGCGTGTCGGCATCAGCCGCCGCACCATCCGCCGCTACAACCGTCAGGTCGCCGTCCATGCCCAGGCGACCTACGACGAAACCCCGGTGACGTGGTTCAACCTGGAGACGCTGCCGCCAGCAGCGGCGGTGCAGCGCTACGACCTGCAAATGCCCGGTACTTTTTTGATAGACGACACGGGCAAGCGCTGGCCGCTAAAGCGCGAGATCGCCCGGAAGCTGCTTGGGCAGGGGCGCAAAGTCTCGCGGATGCGGCAGGGCGTGAATTATTACTGGGTCGGGCTGCTGCCCATGCCCCAGCAGACGGACGTTTCGTCAGCCGTGAACGTGGCGGATGCTGCCAGCGGCCTGACCCTGTTACAGCACACCACAGCGCTCGACGCGCTGTTAGACCAGTATGAGCAGCAGTACAGGCAGATGACCGCGCCCGGCGCGCCCGCTGTCCCCACGCCACAAGCCCCTGAATCAGCGCAGGAAGCCGCCTCCGCGCCGTTTTACGAGCCAATACGGCAAATTGCCCATGTCCCCGCCAACACGCCGGAAAAACCGCGCGGCGGCCAGTCTTACCGCCAGCCGCTGCCAGACAGCCGCGCGGAGCGCCTCGCGCAGCGCGTCCACGAGGCCGCGCCGGACATGAGCCTGCCCAACGCCCGCCGCCTGCTTGAGACATACGGCTATGACGCGGTGGACGCGACGCTGCGCCGCATGAAGTGGTTACAGGCGCGCGGCAAGGTGTATCGTCCGGGCGGGTTTATGGTCGTGGCTGCCCGCTGCACATGGCGCATCCACAATAACGCCGACAGGCTGCACGCGCGTGTGCCGCGCTTCCGCGCAGAGCCGAAAGGCGCGCTGGCTACAGCGCAGGAAGCGCGCTCATGACCAAGTGTCGGCACGCCGACACTTTAACCGTTGGCATTGTGGCGCGGCCAGTTTACGCGCAATTTTTGCTTTTTTGATTTGAGTGCGTTAAATTTTCCTATGCAAGCATTATGCAAAGTTGGAGAATGAGAGTGATGAAAACGCTGGAACCGGAATACAAGACACCACCGATCACCGACCAGGCGCAAAAACTGCTTGAAGCGCTTCAGACAAGTCCTGACCAGTGGCTCACGCGCAAGGCCATCGCCGAGAAGCTGGGCAAGCGCCGCCTCACCCCCTACGACATCGAGTTGCTGCAGCGCCTGTGCGACGAGCAGCTCGCAGAGATCGGCAAACGTCCTAACCCTACGCCGATAGGCTACGAGTATGCCTACCGCGCGCTTGATAACCCGGAGGCGAAAGCGAGACGCTCATGAAAATTATCACGCTGCTAAACGAAAAAGGCGGTGTCGGCAAAACGACACTCAGCGTTCATCTGGCCGCCGGGCTGGCGATTAAAGGCCATCGGGTGCTGCTGGTGGACGCGGACGCGCAGGGCCACGCGACGGTGATGTTCGGGCTGGCGAAGGAGCCGGGGCTGTCTGACCTGCTGGTGCGGAACGTGCCGTTCCAGCGCGCGCTGCGTCCGGTCTCGCCAGAGGTCTATGAAATCCCCGGCGAGCCTGCGCGCGGTCGCCTGTTCCTGCTGCCGTCGAATGTCGAGACGCGCAACATCGCCACCAGCATCAGCAACCCGCTTGTCGTGCGCGACAAGTTCCTCCAGCTTGAAGGCGTGATTGACGTGGTGATCTTCGACACATCGCCCACGCCATCGCTGCTGCACGGCGCAATCGCGCTGGTGACGGACGGCATCCTTATCCCGACCCTGTGCGAGATTCTGTCTTTCGACGGTGTGCGCGAAAGCCTGCTGCACCGCGAGAGCTTCGTCACCAAGAAGCGCGAGTTAGGGCTGGGGACGGTCGAACTGCTCGGCATCATCCCGACGCGCTTCAAGCCGCAAACGCTGGAACATACCGAGATGCTGGAAGAACTGCGCGGCGCGTTTGGCAATGTCGTCTGGGAGCCGATCCACGACCGCATTATCTGGAGCGAAGCGGCGCGGGCTTATAAGCCGACCTTCAGTTACGCGCCGGGGACGCAGGCCGCGCGGGATGCGTGGGCGCTGGTCAGCCGCGCCGAGGAGGTGATCGCCAATGTCACGTCGTGACCGCAACCAACTAGGGAAAGCCTTCGACACCGCGCCGCCGCTCACCACGCAGGAACTGGACGAGTCGTTCTATGGCGCGTTTGCCACGGTGGACGCGGGGCGCATGGATGCCGCGCCAGTCAGTATTTTTCGCATCTATCCCGACCCCGCGCAGCCGCGCCGCACGATAGTGTCGGCGTGCCGACACTTGTGGGATGGTCAGCCGGACACGGTGGTGACGCTGTTTGACCAGTGGCTGAAGGCCATCACCAGCGAGCGTTATCTGGCATTGGCGGCGCAAAATCTCCCGGAAGCCGAGCGCCAGCGCGCCAGTTACTTCGACCTGGAGGGCTATCTGGAAGCCGACGAGGATCGCGTCAACCGCGATTATCCGGCAGGGCCGATCGAGGCCAACTTCCTGCGCGTGGTGGATTTGGCCGCGTCCATCCGCCGCGACGGGCTGACCAATCCGATCACCGTCGCGCACGCGGGCGTGAACTTCCAGCTTGAAACCGGCGAGCGCCGCTGGCTGGCGTTTCATCTGCTGCACGCTTTTTACGACGGGGCCGATGGCCGCCCGGACGAGCGCGACCGCTGGAGCAAAATCCCGGCGCGCGTGGTGGAGCGTGCCAGCGTGTGGCGCATGGCGAACGAGAACAACGTCCGCGCCGACCTGAACGCCATCGGCAAGGCGCGTCAGCTCGCGCTGCTGCTCATGGACATCTACCGCCAGCGGGGGAGAGAGTTCGCCAGCTATGATGAAGTGGTCAAACCCGGCGAGAGCGACCGCCGCTTTTACGCGCAGGTCTTCGACAGCAAAGAGTTTCCCATGCGCGGCGTGACCGACAAGCTGCTGCAGGCGATGGGCTTTAACAGCCGCACGCAGATGAGCGAACACCGCGCGCTGCTGGTGCTGCCCGATCAGGTCTGGCAGTGGGCGGACGATCTCAACTGGGCGCAGCGCCGCATCCGTGACATGCAGCGCGAGGCGCGGACTGACGAGGGTAAGCTCGACCGTAAACTGCTGATCGAGGTCGCGCGGCGCGAGGCGGCGAAGGACGGCCTAAGTGTCGGCGCGCCGACACTTGCGGACAGCGCCAATCACGCGCAGGCTTCCCCTGCCCTATTCACCGATGGCCCCCACCTGCACGGAAAACGCCTGCTTTCGCGTGAAAATCAGCAGGATTTCAAGTGGCTGCTCAAAATTCGCAGTGGGGTAGGGGAGGCGGATTCCCAAACGCGGCAGCAGGTTTTGGAAAAAATTGATCACGCAAGGCGCTGGCTGGATGAGTTAGAAAACGCCGCGCGCGGTCAGTAAAGTGTCGGCACGCCGACACTTTTACAAAACAGTTCGTGTAGTCAAAAGACCATAATCTGCGCTATAAACGAGAGGGACGCGCTACAGCGCGTCCCCGCCAAACATACACGATGCACGGACGACATTTCATGCCGTGCCATTGTCAAAAACTAAACTACTGTCCCGTCGCGTAACCCACCAGATCAAACGATTCATCCCGCATCTGCTCCGGTGTAAGGGGCATCCGGTCACGCAGGATAAACTCAATCGCGCACATCTCCGCGCCGTGATTGCTGCCCGCTGCCGCTGCAAGCTGGCCGTCCTTCAGGTAGAAGGCGATGAACGACTGCTCCTCCGGCTGGCCGCGTATCACGATCGTGTCATCGCCGGAAGCATGTCCTACGTAAGCCACCTTCGCCCCCCATTGATTCGTCCAGAAGAACGGCACATGCTCGTTCATGCTGTCCCGCTGGCCGAGCATGTTATGCGCGGCGATCACCCCATGCTGCTCCGCCAGCCGCCAGTGTTCGATGCGCTGTGTCTGGTCGTTGGTGGCGTAGCGCGCGATGTCGCCCGCCGCGTAAACATCCGGGCTGCTGGTTTGCAGGTACTCGTCCACCAGCAGCGACCCCTCGCGCTCCTGCATCTGAAGGCCGGAATCCTTCAGGAAGCCGGTGGCAGGCCGCACCCCCACGCCCACGATCACCAGATCGGCGGGCAGCGTCTCGCCGCTTTTAAGCTGCGCGCCTGTCACCCGGCCATTCTCGCCAACGAACTTTTCCGCCGAATTGCCCATCCGAAACTGCACCCCGTTGGCCTCATGCTCTTTTTGCAGCATCCGGCCTACCGCCTCGCCCATAGACGGCGCGAACGGCACGTCCTCCAGCCCGACCACCGTCACCGTCACGCCGTCCTTCTTCAGCGAGGCGGCGACCTCCATGCCGATGAAGCTCGCGCCGACAATCACGATCTGCGTCGCGTTCTCCGCCGCTTGCAGGATGGCATCGGCATCGGACAGGGTACGCAGCGTGAACACGTTGGCGAGATCATGCCCTTCGACCGGAAGCTGGCGCGGGATGCCGCCTGTCGCAATCAGCAGCCTGTCATAGGCCACGCTCTCCCCGCTGGCGAGCTTCACCTGTTTGCTGGCGGTGTCCACGCCGCGCACTTCGGTGTTCAGCCGCAGGTCAATGTTCTGGTCGGCGTACCACTGTTCGTCATGCAGCGGAATCCACTCCGGTTTGGCGCGTCCGGCCATGTAGTCCTTCGAGAGGTTGGGGCGGTCAACCGGGACGTTCCGGGACGCGCTCAGGATGGTGACGCTTCCGGCGTAGCCCATGCGCCGCAGTTCCTCCGCCGCAGCGTTCCCCGCCGCGCCGCCGCCGAT
This sequence comes from uncultured Anaerolineaceae bacterium, assembly GCA_964548765.1. Classification (GTDB taxonomy): domain Bacteria; phylum Chloroflexota; class Anaerolineae; order Aggregatilineales; family Phototrophicaceae; genus JAIOHN01. The sequence continues at coordinate 4,274 of CAZJSU010000060.1, read as the reverse complement.
GATGACCACGCTGTTCACCGGGCTGCTCACGCTGCCCTGTGGCGCGGGCTGGCGTTCCAGCGTCACCGCGACCTGTCCGTTTTCAATCGTCACCGGGAAGCTGGGAACGTCGGCCAGGGCAGGGGGTTCGGTACGCTTGCCTGTGCGTACATCAAAACAGGCGTGATGCCAGGGACACATCACAATCCCGTCCTTTATCGCGCCTTCGGCCAGCGGCCCGCCGTAATGGGTACAGGTGCCGCGAACCGCGTAATACGTGCCATCCACTCTTGCCAACAATACTTTTGTGTTTTCCAGTTCATAAGCCCGCATTTCACCGTCTTTGAGCAGCGTTTCCGCCGCGCCCAAAATATGTTGTGGCATGTAGCACCTCCCGTAACGAGCAATAGTTAGCCGGAGTGTAACACAACTGCCTGGTTCCGCCGCCCTGTACGATGGTTGCAAATGACGGGGGCGACCTGCTGGCCGCCCCCGGTGTGCATCAGGCCAGCGCTGCCTGCCCGCTGGCGTAGGCTTCAAACCCGCCCGCGTGCTTGATGAGCGCGCCCTCGCGCACTTCCCACACCTCGCCGCCCATCTGCTGGATGAAACGGCGGTCATGCGAGGCCGCGATGATCGGGCCGGGGAAGTGGCGCAGCGCTGCCTCGAAGTTTTCCAGCACGTCGAAGCTGACGTAGTTGGTCGGCTCGTCGAGGATGAGCAGGTTCGCCTGCTGCGCGATCAACCGCGCGATTTGCAGCTTGCGCCGCTGGCCGCTGCTCAACTGCCCAACCCGCTTGTCCAGCTCGTCATAACGGAACAGGCCGGAACGCAGCAGCGTCGCTTTCAACTGCTGCTCGGTCTTGTCCTCGATGCCTTCGCGGTAAGCGTCGAACAGCGTCAGCGCCGGGGCGAGCAGCTTCTGCTCCTGATCGAGATAGCCGATCTTCACCGCCGGATGCAGGATGATCTCGCCGCTGTCTGGCGGCTCCTGCCCGGTCAGGATTTTCAGCAGCGTGGACTTGCCCGCGCCGTTTGGCCCTACCAGCACCACCCGGCTCTCCATGCCCAGCGTGAAGCTCACATCATCCAGCACCACGCGCTCGCCAAACGCCTTGTACAGGCCGGAGGCGAACAGGGGCGTGCGCCCGTGCAGCGCCGCTGGGTCGAAGTGCGCGGTAAAGCGCAGGTCTTCCGGCGGCTGCGGGATTGGGTCGGCCTGGATGCGCTTCAGCTTTTCCTCGGCAGAATGCACCCGCCTGGCAACCGTGCGCTCGTGGTTGGCCTTCTTGGCGAAGGTGATGAACTTATCGCCATCGCTCGGCGGGCGGTAGTTGTCGTTGCGCCGGGCGATCTCCTTGATCTCGATGTGCAGCATCCTGATCTCGTCCTGCTGCCGCGCGTAACCCTCGACCCATTTCCGCCGCTCGGCCTGCTTCGCGCGGTGGTAGGTGTCGTAGTCACCGCTGTAGCGCCTCGCTGAATGCGTGTGTTCGTTGATCTCGACAATCGCGGTCACGGTGCGGTTCAGGAACTGGCGGTCATGCGACACAATTAGCATCATGCCGCGATAATGCTGCAAGTAATCTTCCAGCCACGACAGGGCAGGGAAGTCGAGATGATTGGTCGGCTCGTCCAGCAGCAGCACGTCCGGCGCGCCCAGCAGCAGCAGCGCCAGATCGAAACGCGCCTTCTCGCCGCCGGAAAGCGACTCGAACCGCCGTTCGCGCGGGATATGCGCCACGTCCAGCCCTTGCAGCACGATCTCGACCCGCGCGTCCATTTCGTAACCACCGCGCCGTTCAAAGCGCTCCATCGCCTCGGCGTATGCTTGCATTATGTCACTGAGCGACTCGTCATCAGCCGCGCCCATCGCCACCTCTAACTGGCGCATCTGTTTTTCCAGCGCGCGCAGGTCGGCCAGCGCTTCATCAATCAGACGGGTGATCGTCAGATGGGGCAGGGCGGTCGGCGTTTGCGAAAGATAGCCCAGCTTCAGCCCGTGCCGCAGCATCACGCTGCCGCTGTCGGCCTCGATCTCGCCCGTGACAATCTTGAGCAGCGTGGACTTGCCCACGCCGTTCGCGCCGACCAGGCCGAGCCGTTCGCCATCATTCAGCGCAAAGGTGACGTTGCTGAGTATCTGGTGGATACCGTAAGTTTTGGAAATATTGGAAATCATCAAAGACATAAGCTCTGCCTCGTAAGCTGCGTCAGCGGATAAAGGGCGAAAGCGCGGCGTGACGAACGGAATCAAACACGCCGCCCAGCGGACAGCCCACAAGGCACGCTTATTCAGTTAATGCATGGCAACAGGCATTAGTGATGCCACAAACATGCAGAGCGCAGCAGCGGGGAGTCCGTCATTATTGCGGATGGCTGTTGTTGCTCTCGGTGGTCATGTCTGATCTTTCACTCAGTGGACGGAAGTCCGGGAGGGTAGGGGAATCACACCAACCCCGCCGTGACTGCTGTTATTGTAGGGCATACCTGCCGTGCCTGTCAATCCGCCCAAAGACGGAACAGGGCAATCGTTTTCATGATGACGTTGGCGAAGCATTTTCGTAGGGGCAAGCCCTGGGCGCAGCGTGCTGCGCCCCTACAGGGTGTATTTGTAGGGACGCGCAACGGCGCGTCCGCCTGCTATCCGCATTCAGGCGTAGGGGCGGGTTTCAAACCCGCCCGCACCCCCTCGTCCCGCTTGCATGGGCGAGGGGGATGGGGGGTGAGGGGTCATCCGCCGTAACTAACCAACCGTCCAGCCGCCGTCCGCGACCAGCACGTCGCCGTTCACGAACGAGGACTCGTCCGAAGCGAGAAACAGCGCGACCCGCGCCAGCTCATCCGGCTCTGCCGCGCGGATCGCCATGCCAAGCGTGGTTTGCAGGCGCTCATAACCCAGCGGGTGTGGCTGGCGGACGCTGATGTTGGTCGCCACCCCGCCGGGGCAGATCACGTTGCAGCGAATGCCCTTGTTGGCGTAGTGATAGGCGATGCTGCGCGTCATGCCGATCAGACCGTGCTTGGAGACGGTGTAACTCACGCCCGCGCGGCCACCCGTAATCCCGCCAACCGAGGCGATGTTCACGATCGCGCCGCTTTCTTTGGGCAGCATGACCTCCAGCGCTTTGCGGCAGATGTACATCGGCCCATCCAGATTAACCGCCATCACCCGCCGCCACAGGTCGTCATCCAGATCGCCCACCGGTACGAATTCGTCCATGATGCCCGCGTTGTTGACGACAATATCGAGCGTGCCATAGGCGCTTACCGCCGTGTTCACCATGTTCTCGGCATCGGCGCGGTCAGACACATCGCCCGTCACCGTCGTCAGCGAGGAATAGCCCGCGTCCTTGATTTCAGCGGCCAGCGTGTCCAGGCCGTCAGGATAAAGGTCTGTCCCGACCACCTGCGCGCCTTCTTCCACGAAAATCCGGGCGATTGAGCGCCCGATACCTGAACCCGCGCCTGTCACCAGCGCGACCTTGCCTTCAAGCCTCATGCTGCTGTCTCCTGCATATTGCCTTAACCATGCTTCCAGTGTACGGCACGTCACCCTCTGCCCGTAGTGCCATTCATCACGGTTTAAGCTGATACAAGTAGCCTATATCCAGCGGTTGACCGTCACGCGGGTGGCCGTTGACGATTGTCCCGTTCCGGTGATAATCAAGCCCAGTATCACTACAGGACGAGGCGGAACTGACCGATGGCAAAATTCTACGATCACATTACCGAAGACCTGCAAGCGTTCATCAGTAGACAGCACATATTTTTCGTCGCCACCGCGCCGTTGAGCGCCGAAGGGCATGTCAACCTGTCGCCCAAGGGGTACAACAGTTTCCGCATCCTGTCCGATCATCAGGTCGCCTATTTAGACCTGACAGGCAGCGGCAACGAAACCTCGGCGCATCTGGCGGAGAACGGGCGCATTACGTTTATGTGGTGTTCGTTTGATACCGCGCCGATGATCCTGCGCCTGTATGGGCAGGGCAGGGTGGTGCTGCCCGGTTCGACGGCGTGGGACGAACTCAGCCCGCAGTTTGAGCTGCTGCCCGGCACGCGGCAGATCATCACCGCCGATATTGACATGGTGCAGACCTCCTGCGGCTTCGCCATTCCCTTTTACGAATACACGGGCGAGCGCGATACGCTGGTGAAATGGGCAGAGGCAAGGGGCAGCGATGGGCTGGTGGCTTATCATCAGCAGAAAAATGCGTGCAGTCTGGACGAACTGCCCACGCCGCTCGGCGAGGCGCTCCAGCGCGAGTAGGGTAGGGGGGTCGTCATGGCTGAAG
>CAZJSU010000059.1:25288-27013 GCA_964548765.1 uncultured Anaerolineaceae bacterium | reverse complement strand
TACCGCGCGGGTATGGGGGATCGCCGATGACCATTAGAGGGATTGTGCTAAAATGGCTTCAACCCTTCGATATATCGTATACGTCTGCCATCCGTATTCAGGTGTAGGGGCGGGTTTCAAACCCGCCCGTGAAACCTCACCTCACCTAGCCTACGGCCATGCCTCTGCGGGAGGGTCACAGACCCTCCCCTACACAATCCGTATCGCTGCTCTGCTAACGACGGACGCGCTATAGCGCGTCCCTACACAGACGCTGTAGAGATGACGTGTCATGACCAAGCAAACTCGACTGAAAAGATGAGGGCGCTATCCTGATGCAAAATAAGGTTTGTCAGGCTTCAAACCTGTACATATCCACATCACATACGGGCTGGTAGCCGATTTCCATGTAAATATGGTTGGAGGTGGGGTTACTAAGGTCGGTAAACAGGAAGCAATACCTGCGGCCTTCGTCCAGCAGCAGTTGGCTGAGTGCCGCGACCAGCCCGGTAGCATACCCCTTGCGGCGGTACTGCGGCGGCGTGTAAACAGGCCCGATGCGAATACCGTTGAGCGTTTCGCCCGTGCAGCCCGCCAGCGAAACAGGCACGCCGTTGTCTTCCCAGAGGTACAGGCGGCGCAGTTTCCCCTCCAGCGCGGCGGCGACCCCCTTTTCCGCCCCGGCACGATCTCTTTCAACGTGCGCGTCTATCCCGAAGGCGACCAGCCAATCTACCATCAGGTCACGGTCGGCTTCGGTGATCTGGCGCATTTGCCCGCTCACAGGCGGAACAGGGTTGACCCGCTCCAACTGGTAGATACGCTCAGCCACGCCGAGCCTGTAGGGCTGGCTGGTCAGCCTGTGCCATTGTTCGGCAGCGGTCTTTACCAGCGACGAGATGCCGAGGATTCCGGGCAGGCGGCCATATTCACGCTGAACATCGGGCAAAATAATTTCCAGAGGGGCGCTGTCGGCCATCCATGAGAAGTGAAGATGATGCGGCGGGGTACGCAGCGCCGCGCCGCAGACCTGATCGCCCTGTTTGACCAGCGCCATGTAGGGGAACTGGTCGCCATAGGCATAAGGGTTCACTTTCAGCGTACTGAGCAGGCCGAGGAAGAGGTTATTCTCCGCCTCGTGCGCGGCCAGAAAGCCGGTCGTGGATTCGGCAAACTTTGCTGCATCTTCAAAGCGTACAAGCTGCATGGTTCCCCCGTTTTGCCCAAACAAAAGCGCTGGCAACAGGCCGAATTATACCGACACTGGTTCGCACAGCGCTAGAGACGCATAAATTTATTCGGTTTTTAAATAACCAGTTTTCGTCCTACCAACCAGCCGATTCGTGATCGCGCCCCAGCAGGTGGGCATGACCGCGCTGCAGGTCTGGCCGGGCTACCCGTGACCAATATGACACACCATAGATGTGATGCAGATTTTCCGTGTTGGCATGGTCGGATTCGGTGCGGGAGGCGGTGATGGCGGCGTAGATGAAGAAGGCGATGATGGCCGCGCCAAGAACTAAACCGAGAACTGTTGCTGCAATTAGAAGTTGAACATCCACTACTCCAAACATACAAGGCTCCTGACTCATAAAAAACGGACGATTTTTATGATTATTGTAGCGCGTTTTGCCTGAAAGCCTATTACAACAATTGCTAAGACCTGGGGGAGCTTTCTGTTGTGATCGGCTAAGCGGCGGGCAGGGAAACGAAAAAAGCCCTCGTTTGAGGGCTTGGTATTGGCTT
>CAZJSU010000059.1:0-25188 GCA_964548765.1 uncultured Anaerolineaceae bacterium | reverse complement strand
AAGCGGCGGGCAGGGAAACGAAAAAAGCCCTCGTTTGAGGGCTTGGTATTGGCTTATGCAGCGCGGCGTTTAGCGCTTGGTGTAGGTCGGGGCCTTACGCGCACGCTTGAGGCCGGGCTTCTTGCGTTCCTTCACGCGCGCGTCGCGGGTGAGGAAGTCGCCAGAGCGCAGCTGCGGGCGCAGGTCGGGGTCAATCTTGAGCAGCGCGCGGGCGATTCCCAGTTGGATCGCGTCGCGCTGGCCGCTGATGCCGCCACCGCTGACATGCACGGTGATGTTGTAAGCCTTGTCCTGACCGATGGCGCGCAGCGGCTCCAGCAGAATATCCACATCGCCAAAGCGCGCGAGATAATCGCTGCCATCCTTATCGTTAATCGTCAGGTTGCCCGTCCCACCGGGGAACAGACGCACCCGCGCACTGGCGGCCTTGCGACGGCCAATGCCTTCGTAATATTGAGCAGACATGCGCTAACCTTCCTTCAGTTCCAGCACTTTTGGTTTTTGCGCCGCGTGAGGGTGCGCCTCGCCGGCATAAACTTTCAGCTTCTTCAACATAGCGCGGCCCAGCGCGTTCTTGGGCAGCATCCCCTTGACGGCCTCGTTAATCACGCGGTCGGGGAAGCGCTCTAGCTGGCGGCGAAGGGTGATGGACTTCAGCCCGCCGTTATAGCCTGAGTGGCGATAATAAACCTTCTCGTCCAGCCGGTTGCCGGTCACGGTGATCTGCTCGCAGTTAATGACGATCACGTAGTCGCCCGCGTCCAGATGGGGTGAAAAGGTGGGCTTGTGCTTGCCGCGCAGGATCGTCGCAATCTCCGTCGCAAGCCGCCCCAGATTTTTGCCCTTCGCGTCCACAATCCACCATTCGCGGTCAATGTCGCTGGGCTTGGTGACAAATGTTTTGTACATGACGATAATTCCTCCGGCGGGCAGTTAATAAACCCGCGCTACCCGCCTCAGGCAAAAACCTGCGGCTATTCTCTCCAAAACGCCGTAAACGGCGCGGTTTTAGCGTTATTCGACCCACAAATTGTACGGCGAATCGCGCGTCAATCAAGGCACAGTTTCACCGGGATAACGCACTTTTTCCAGCACCAGCCCCTGCGGCGGGGCGATCGCCCCGGCCTGCGCCAAATCTGCCGCGCTGAAAGCCTGCTCAAACGCTTTCAGCGGAAGCGCCCCCCGCCCTACCTCGATCAGCATCCCGACGATGCGCCGCACCATGTGATGCAGGAAGGCGTTGGCTTCCACCTCGTAGACCAGCCTTCGCCCATAATCCGCTGGGTGAACTGTCCAGCCCGAATAATGAACTTCCCGGACGGTGTTGCTGCCCTGCGGCGGCTGGCCGAAGGTGGCGAAGTCGTGCCTGCCCAGCAGCAGCGCCGCTGCTGTCTGCATCGCTTCGGCATCCAGCGCGCCCCATAAGCGCCAGCTTTGCAGGCGCAGAAGTGGCTGCGGCTGTTCGGCTTCGATCACCGTGTAGCTGTAGCGCCGCGAGAGCGCATCAAAACGCGGGTGAAAGCCGGGCTGCTGGCGAATATCCTGCAAGGCGATGTCGTCTGGCAGCAGCGCGTTGAGCGCCCGCAGCAGGTCGGCATCGGCGTGTCGCCACTCGACATCGAAGGCGATGACCTGACCCCTGGCGTGAACGCCGCTGTCGGTTCGCCCCGCGCCGATCACCGTGATGTCCTGCCCGGTGACACGGCGCAGCGCCTGCTCCACCGCTGCCTGAATGGTCGGGATGCCTTCGGTCTGCCGCTGAAACCCCTGATAGGCGGTGCCGTCATAGGCCAGCGTCGCGCGGCAGCGGGTAGTCACGCCCGCCCCTCGTGCTGCTTACGCCTGCTCGCGGTCAACCAGTTCGAGCAGCACCATTTCGGCGTTATCGCCCTTGCGCGGCCCGACCTTCAGAACGCGGGTGTAACCGCCTTCACGGCCCTCGTAGCGTGGGGCCAGTTTGTCGAACAGCTTGCCCACCATGTCGCGGTCGTTGTTCAGGCGGCTGGCAGCGAGGCGGCGCGCATGAACGCCCCGGCTGGGGTCTTCATGGGCCAGCCCACGCTTGGCAATCGTAATCAGACGCTCCACATCGCTACGCACGAAAGCGGCCTTCGCCTTGGTGGTGGTGATGCGCTCATGCTGCAACAGCGCCATCGTCAGGCTGAGCTTCAGCGCTTTACGCTGGCTGGTGTTGCGCCCCAGTTTCTTACCTTTTACGCGATGTCTCATCTCAATTATTCCCCACTGAGTTCAGGGGTGCTGTCATCGTGCAGATACCCCTTATATTTGAGTTTTTCCACCAGTTCATCCAGCGACTTCTCGCCAAAATTGCGAATCGCCAGCATCGCGTCCGGGCCGCGATCGAGCATATCCAGCACATCGCCAATGGTGGTAATGCCGGTACGCTTCAGTGAATTGAACACACGGACGCTGAGGTCCAGCTCTTCGATCGGCTTCTCATAGAGGCCGCTGCGATGGTCTGGCCGCACTTCCGCGTCTTCTTCACGCTCAAACGGCAGCGGCATGTATTCTTCTGTGCCGCCGATGACCTGCAGGTGCTTCATCAGGATTTTGGCCGCCTGGCTGAGCGCTTCTTCCGGGCGAATCGTGCCGTCCGTCCAGACTTCGATCACCAGACGGTCGTAATTGGTGCGCTGGCCGACACGGGCGCGCTCCACTTCAAAGTTGACACGGCGCACCGGGCTGAAGATGGCATCCACCGGCAGTTCGCCAATGGGCAAGCGCCCGCGCTCTTCCGCCGGGCTGTAACCACGACCTGCGCGCACTTCAAACTCGATCTCCAGATGCGCGTCCGGCGAATCCACCGTGAACAGGTAGAGGTCGGTATTAACGATTTCGACCCCTGCTGGCGCGATGATGTCGGCGGCTGTGACGGTGCCTTCGCCGCGATGCTCCAGCCGCAGGCGCTGCTGCTCGACATCGTACAGGTTGAGGCGAAGCTGCTTAACCTGAAGCATGAGCTGGGTCATATCCTCGCGCACGTGCGGGATAGCCGAAAACTCATGATGAACATCAGACACACGAATACTCGTCACCGCCGCGCCCGGCAGTGATGACAGCAGCACCCGGCGCAGCGCTGTGCCAAGAGTTAGCCCAAAGCCACTCTCCAGCGGGCTGATGACAAAACGCCCGTAATTACGGGACGTAGCATCACCCTGCACCTTATGCGGTAAAACCATGTTATTTGTAACCAAAGCCAAAACCTCCTGGCTTGCAGTGCCGGGTTAGACGCGGCGCTTCTTGGGCGGGCGCACACCATTGTGCGGGATGGGAGTCTTGTCGGTAATCGAGCGAACCTTCAGCCCGCTGGCCTGAATAGCCCGAATGGCCGACTCACGGCCAGGCCCCGGCCCCTTCACGAAAACGTCCACTTCCTGCATCCCGTGTCCCTGCGCCGCCTCGGCAGCGTTCTGCGCGGCCATACGGGCGGCATAGGGCGTGCTTTTGCGGCTGCCCTTAAAGCCCGATGTCCCCGCGCTGGCCCACGAAACCACATTCCCCGACTGGTCAGTTAAAGACACAATGGTGTTGTTAAATGTGGCGAAAATATGCGCCTGCCCGTAGGGTATATTCTTGACGACTTTCTTTGCGGTACGGCGCGCGCCCCCCGCTCGCTTCTGACGTGCCATTATTAAGAACCTCTTTCGCTGGTAATCACGGAAACGCGCCCTGTTCGGTCAAAGACAGGGCGCATCAATTAGCTTGCAACATAAACCACTGGCGGCCAGCACCAGCCATAGACTAAAGACACGCGGGCGCTGATTATTTCTTGGTTGCGCCACGCCGACGGCCACGACCCGGCACGGTCTTCTTGACACCGCGCTTGGTACGGGCGTTGGTACGGGTGCGCTGTCCATGAGCGGGCAGGTTATAACGATGCCGCATCCCGCGATAGCTGCCGATTTCCTGCAAGCGCTTGATGTTCAACTGCACCTCGCGGCGGAGGTCGCCTTCGGTCGTCAGCTTAGAGATTTCATCACGCAACAGTTGCAGATCGGCCTCGGTCAGGTCGCGCACGCGCACGTCCGGGCTTACCCCGGTCGATTCCAGAATTTTGCCGCTGGTGGGGCGACCAATGCCGTAAATATAGGTCAGTGCAATTTCGATACGTTTATCACGGGGCAGATCAACCCCTTCAATACGCGCCATATTCAATCATCCTCCGCGCCGGGCAACTGTGTCTACACTAACCCTGGCGCTGCTTGTGCTTCGGGTTTTCACAAATAATCATCACTCTGCCATACCGCTTAATGACGCGGCATTTCGGGCAGCGCTTCTTCACAGAAGATGCTACACGCATGACAAAATCTCGCTTTCTGCGTTCCTAACGGAACAGGCATTATAACATCCGATAAAGCGGCTGTCCAGCGTTAAGTAACGCTAGGGCAGCGTCAAAATTAGCGGTTCACCCTCGGTAATGGCGATCGTATGCTCGAAATGGGCGCAAAGCGACCCGTCGCGCGTTACCACCGTCCATTTATCGGCCAGTTCGCGGGTTTCCGCCCGTCCTATTGTCACCATTGGCTCGATGGCGTATGTCATGCCGGGCTGCAACTTCTCGCTGACCCAACCGCGCTTACGCCCCTTCGGCCACCAGTTCGGCACCTGTGGTTCTTCGTGCATACTGCGCCCGACACCATGCCCGGTATACTCGCGCACGATGCCGTAGCCGTGCCGCGCGATGTAGGCTTCAATCGCGCTGGCGACATCGCGTGTTTCGTTGGGCAGCACCGACGCGCGGATACCGACCCACAGCGCTTCTTCAGTGACATCGAGCAGGCGCTGCACCGCTGGCTTGATTTCGCCGACGGCGTATGTCCAGCCAGAGTCACCGACAAAGCCCTTGTAGACAGAGCCGATGTCAATGCTGATGATGTCGCCCTCTTTGAGGATACGCGGGCCGGGAATACCATGTACCAGTTCGTCATTGACCGAGGCACAGATGGTCGCCGGGTACGGTGGCGCGCCTTTTTTGTTGTTGGGATAGCCGAGAAACGCCGAGGTCGCGCCATGATCGTGCAGCACGGTTGCGGCCAGCTTATCCAGTTCTGCGGTAGTCACGCCGGGCTTGACCGCCTCGCGCATGGCCTGATGCGCTATCCCAACGATGCGCCCCGCCTCGCGCATAATGGCGAGTTCTTCCGGCGTTTTAAGATGTACTGCCATGCTTACCTTACGATACCAATAACTTACAACGTCTCGTCAATGCGTTTTTTAACGGCCTGGCTGACCTCTTCGATGGACTTTTCAGCATCCACCTCGCGCACCAAGCCCTTTTCCCGGTAATACTCGATCAGCGGCTGGGTGGTTTCCAGATAGGTATCAATGCGCTTGATGACCGAAGCCGCATCTGCATCATCGGGGCGACGGACACACTCTTTACCGCTGGATTTTTCTACCGCTTTTAAACGTGGCGGGAATTCATTATCGGGCGCTTTGACCCATTCCCACTCAATCGCCGCGTCATCAAAGTAAATGTTGTAAGTGACATTTTCGTCTTCTGGCGACTTTACCCGCCCGAAAGCGCGCTTGAAAGCGGTGTAAAGATCAAGGTCGAGCAGCAGCACGGTGTTGATCTTTTCGCCCTGCCCGGCCAGATGCTTCTCCAGCCATTCTGCCTGCGCGTCGTTACGCGGGTAGCCGTCGAAGATCACGCCGTCTTTTGCGTCCGGCTGTGCCAGACGCTCCTCGACGACCTTGTTGGTCTGCTCGTCGGAGACGAGATTGCCAGCGGCCATCGTCTGCTGAATCTCACGCGCCAGAGCGTCCTCGCGCGTCCTCATGGCGCGGAACAGGTCGCCGGTGGAGACATGCGGGATGCCGTACTGCTCCTGAATAAACTTCGCCTGTACGCCTTTACCTGCGCCCTGCGGCCCAATCAAAATGACATATAAGCCCATCGAAATTATCCTGAGATAGCCCGTAAGCAAGGGCATGGCGCTTGCCATGCCCCTTGCAGAATTTTTTAACGCATAAAGCCTTCGTAGTTACGCATGACCAACTGTGCTTCAAGCTGGCGCAGCGTATCAATGACCACACCGACGACGATGATAAGACCAGAGCCGGAGAGGACGCTGCCCGCGTTGAGCGCGGCTGCCCCGGCGATGAACTCCGTCGGGAACAGCAGACGGTTGAGCAGGTCTACCAGACCGGGCGTGACGGCGATGATGCCGAGGAACAGCGCGCCGACAATCGTAATGCGCCGCGAGACGCGCACGATGTAATCATGGGTGCGCTTGCCGGGGCGAATGCCGGGGATGAAGCCGCCCTGCCGCTGCAGGTTCTCCGCCAGGTTCTGATTGGCGATCATGGTTTCGGCGTAGAAGAAGGTGAAGCCGAAGGTGAGCAGGAAGAACGTCCCCCAGTAGGCCAATCCCTGCTGCTGGCCGAAGGTCTGCGTGATCGTGTCGCCGAAGCTGCCGGGGCCGCCCGCCGGAAACAGGCTGACGATGATGGCCGGGAACGCGGTAATGGCCTGCGCGAAGATCAGCGGGATCATGCCTACCGGGTTCACACGCAGCGGGATATGGCTGGCCGCGCCGCCGTACTGCTTGCGCCCGCGCACACGCTTACCGTACTGGACGGGTATTCGCCGCACGCCTTCCTGAATAATCACAATGGCGACCACGCTCACCAGCGTGATGATGATGAACAGGATGAGGTTGTAGATGGGCTGCGTCGAAGTGCCGAGCAGGTTCGCAAGGTTGCTGGGCGCAGAGGCCACGATACCCGCGAAGATGATGATGGACAGACCGTTGCCGATGCCCTGCTCGGTAATGAGGTCGCCCAGCCAGATGGCGAACATCGTGCCGGCGGTCATGGTCGTAATGACCGTCACCGTCACCAGCGGGTCGCTGCCGAAGCCGCGAATAATCTCCTGCCCCGGCACGTAAGAGCTGAAAATGGCAATCTGGCCTACGGCCTGAAGAATCGCCATTGGGATCGCCAGATAATAGGTGTAGCGCTGGATTTTCTCCTGACCGCCCGGTTCCCGCTGGATGGCTTCCAGCGCGGGGACGATCGGCACGAGGAGCTGCAAAATAATGGACGCGGTAATATAGGGATACACCCCCATGGCGATCACGCTGAAATTCGCCACCGCCCCGCCCGAAAGCAGGTTTAGCACCCCCACCAGACCGCCAGCCTGCCCTTCCAGCACCTGGGTCAGCACGGCGCGGTCTACGCCGATGACCGGCACATGCGCCGCAAACTGGTAAATAACCAGAATGAGGCCAGTGAACAGCAGCTTGTTGCGCACGTCGGGTAAACGCCACGCATTACGAAGTGCATCAAGTGTTTGCATCACAATAATCCTGATAAAGTCTGTCTTGAACGCTTGCCGCCAGAACGATAAACCGGGTACAGACCCGGCTATCGTTTATTCGCCATAGATTTCGGCCAGCTTTGCTTTCGGCAGCAGTTTGATGGTGGCAAGTGCGCCAGTCAGCTTCAGTTCCAGCTTCTCTACACTGCCGCCAGCCGCTTCGATCTTGGACTGTGCGCTTTTGGTAAAGCGGTGCGCCCGGATCGTCAGCTTCTTGCTCAGTTCGCCGTTGCCCAGCACCACCACAGGACGATCTGCCTCGCGCACCAGGCCCATCTCGGCCAGCAGCGCCGGGGTCACTTCCGTGCCGTTATCCAGATCATTCAGGTCTTCCAGCTTCACTTCCTGGTACTCGATGCGGAAGACATTGGTAAAGCCGCGCTTAAACGGCAGACGACGCACCAGCGGAAGCTGACCACCTTCAAAGTATGGCCCCTTACCGCCGCCTGTGCGCGCCCCCTGGCCCTTTGTACCGCGCCCGGCAGTCTTGCCCTGCCCGGCGGAGATACCACGACCAACGCGATTGGGCTTCTTCTTCGCGCCCTTATCGGGCTTCAAGTCATGCAGTTTCATTGCTCTCTACCTCTTCCACCTGCACCAGATGGCTGATTTTGTTAATCATGCCACGAATGGATGGGGTGTCCTTGTGGGTCACTGTCGAGTTGATCTTGCGTAAGCCCAGCGACAGCGCCGTATCCTTCTGATCCTGCTTGTAACCGATGGCGCTTTTCACCAGCGTGATACGCAGCATTTTCTCACTCATCGCTCTCGCCCTCCGCCGCAGCCTCCTGCGGTGGGTGCAGGATTTCCACGTTCTCCTGACGGCGCTCCCAGAACGGGCGCACGGAGTCCACCGGCTTGCCACGCATCCCGGCCATTTCCTCCGGGCTGCGGAGCATGTCCAGGGCGGTAATGGTTGCCATCGCCACGTTCAGCAGATTCGGGCTGCCCTGGCTCTTGGTCAGGATGTCGCGCACGCCCGCTGCTTCCAGCACAGCGCGCACACCACCGCCAGCGATAACGCCTGTACCCGGCGAAGCGGGCTTCAGCATCACCACCGCGCCGCCGTACTTGGCCGTGACCGGGTGCGGAATGGTCGTGCCAGAGAGGACAACCTTCTTCATGTTCTTACGCGCACGGTCAGCACCTTTGCGGATGCTGTCTGGCACGCCACGCGCCTTGCCCACGCCCACACCCACGCGGCCATGGTTATCGCCCACAATCACTACTGTGCGGAAGGCAAAGCGGCGGCCACCTTTGATTACTTTTGCCACGCGCGTAATGTTTACAACGCGCTCGTCAAGTTCCTCGCGGTCTTCGTCGCGGTCACGCCGTTCCCGTCGTCTTTCGCTCATTCTCTGCTCCCAACCCTAAAATTCTAACCCGGCTTCGCGCGCGCCTTCGGCGACAGCGGCCACCCGGCCATGATAGCGATAGCCGCCACGGTCGAACACGACCTGAGCGATACCCGCTTCTTTGGCGCGTTCGCCGGCAATCTTGCCCACCAGCCGCGCCGCGTCCACCTTGCTCTTGCCCTCTAGCTGCGTGACCACTTCTTTATCAATGGTCGAGGCAGAAACCAACGTTTTGCCTGCTTCGTCATCAATCACCTGCACATAAATATTGTTCAGGCTGCGATAGATATTGAGGCGAGGACGCTGCGACGTGCCGCTGATTTTCGCGCGCGCCCGGCGCTGACGTGTCTTGCGGGCAAGGTATTTTTTCTTGTTTCTGTCCATAGCTCTGTCACGGCCAGGGCTGCCCAACGCAGCCGCCGCTCACTCCTTTCACCCTTACTTCCCGGTCTTACCCGCTTTACGGCGGATACGCTCATCAGAATAGCGCACGCCCTTACCTTTATAGGGTTCCGGCGGACGCAGCTTGCGAACATCTGCCGCGACCTGGCCGACCACCTGCTTGTCAATCCCCCTGATGTGGATGACACGCCCACGATCTTCCACCTCAAAAGTAATGCCTTCGGGCGGCGCTACGACAATTTCGTGCGAGTACCCCAGCTTCATCACCAGGTCCTGCCCGCGCATTTCGCTGCCATAGCCCACACCTTCGATCACCAGCGTCTTCTGGAAGCCTTCGCTTACGCCATGCACCATATTGGCGATGAGCGCGCGCGTCAGCCCGTGCAGGGCGCGATGCTGGCGCTCGTCGGTGGGGCGCTCTACCACAAGCTGGCCGTCTTCCTGCTTTACAGCCATCGCGGGGTGGATCGTGTGTTTCAATTCGCCTTTCGGCCCTTTTACCACCACTTCCTGCTGGTTGAGGTTGATGTTCACCTTATCCGGCACGGGAATGGGTTTCTTACCAATACGCGACATTTTGACCCTCCATTACCAGACGTAACACAGGACTTCGCCACCTACACGCTGGCGGCGGGCCTGCTGTGCCGTCATGACACCTTTCGGCGTGGTGACAATAGCGATGCCGATGCCGCTCATGACGCGCGGCATATCGCGTGAGCCGCTGTAGACACGCCGTCCGGGCTTGCTGATACGCTCCAGCTTGGTAATTACCGGGCGACGGTTGCGCCGCGCGCCGTAATACTTCAGCTTGATGCTAATCATCGGCACCGGTTTTTCGTCGTTGAGCGCGAAGTCTTCGATGTAGCCCTCTTCCTTCAGGATGCGGGCGATTTCGACCTTAATTTTGGACTTTGGCACTTCCACTTCCGGCTGCCCGGTCATCAGCGAGTTGCGGATGCGGGTTAACATATCTGCAATTGGATCGTTGACCATGAAAAGTGCTCTCCTACCAACTCGACTTGACCACGCCAGGGATTTTGCCCTGGAGCGCCATTTCCCGGAAATGAATGCGGCACAGGCCAAACTTGCGGATGTACGCGCGCGGCCTGCCACAGGTCTTGCCCGAATTCGGGTCTACGAACTGGCAGCGATTACGCACCTGTACCCTGTATTTCCGCCGCCCTTCGCGGGCGGTCATAGATTTTTTCGCCATCAGCTTATTCTTCCCTGTATTAGCTTTCTCGGAAAGGCATCCCCAGCAGCTTGAGCAAACGGCGGCCTTCCTCATCGGTTTTCGCGGTGGTGACGACGGTAATCTCCATGCCACGCACCTTATCAATCTTGTCGTACTGAATCTCCGGGAAGATCAGTTGTTCCCGCAGGCCGATGGTGTAATTACCACGCCCGTCAAATGTATCGGGCGACACCCCTCGAAAGTCACGCACGCGGGGCAGGCCGATGTTGATGAAGCGATCCAGCAGCGACCACATGCGCTCGCCGCGCAGCGTGACCTTCGCGCCGATGGCGCGGCCTTCACGCAGCTTGAAGGCGGCGATGCTCTTGCGCGCTCTGGTGATCACCGGCTGCTGGCCGGTAATGGTGCGCAGGTCTTCGACCGCGCTGTCCAGCGCCTTCGGGTTATCCATCGCCTCGCCGAGGCCGATGTTGATGACCACCTTCTCGATGCGCGGCACTTCCATGATGTTGCTGTAATTAAATTCCTGCATCAACTGCGGAATGATCTCTTCCCGGTAACGGGCTTGTAAAACTGGTGTTGCCATTGAACCTCGCTCCCGGTTTACTCAATATCCGCATTGCACTTGCGGCATACACGGACTTTCATGCCATCATCGCGCACGCGGTAGCCCACGCGCGTGGCCTTATTGCAGGACTTGCACACGACCATCACGTTGGAGAGGTGAATCGCCCCCTCGAACTCGACGATCTGCGCCTGCACCTGCTGGCGGCCTGCCTGCCGCGCTTTCTGGTGCTTTTTGAGGATGTTGACACCCTCCACCACAATGCGGTCTTCCTTAGGGTAAACAGCGGCGACTTCGCCGCGCTCCCCTTTGTCCTTGCCGGCGATCACTTCAACCGTGTCGCCCTTCTTTACGCGCTGCATCTCAAACTTCCTCTGCTCGCCTACAATGTTTCCGGCGCGAGTGAAACGATCTTCATAAAGCCCTTGTCGCGCAGCTCGCGCGCTACCGGGCCGAACACGCGCGTCCCACGCGGGTTGGTCAGATCTTCTGCCAGAATGACCGCGGCGTTGTCATCAAACTTGATGTACGAACCGTCGGAACGGCGGTATTCCTTCGCGGTACGCACAACTACCGCGCGCACCACTTCACTTTTCTTGATGTTGCCGTCGCTGGTCGCCGATTTCACGGTTGCCACGACGATATCGCCCACGCGCCCGTAACGCCGCTTCGAGCCACCCAGCACACGGATGACCAGCAGTTCGCGCGCGCCGGTGTTATCGGCCACGACCAGGCGTGATTCAGTTTGAATCATTCTGAACCTCCTCGTTGGCAGGTTCGTCTTCTTCCAGGTTGACCTCGCCTGCAATCGGCTGCAACACGCGGTTGCCAACATCTTCGATCACTTCTTCGACCACCCAGCGCTTGGTTTTGCTGAGGGGCTTGCTTTCTACCACGCGCACCAGCGACCCTTCTTTAATCGAGTTGCCTTCGTCGTGGGCATAAACCTTCTTCGTGGTACGCACGACCTTTTTATAGAGGCGGTGCTGCTTGTTGATTTCGATGGCGACCACAACGGTCTTGTCCATCTTATCGCTCACGACGCGGCCTACCAGCCGTCTCCGTTTGTTCGCCATCTTACTTTTCCTCGCTCACCCGCTGCGCCGCCAATTCACGCTCACGCTGAACTGTCTTCAGCCGGGCGATGTCCCGCTTCAAAGCCTTCATAATGTTGGTGTTCTCCAGCGACCCGGCGGCTTCGTCAAGGCGCTTGTAGAACATGTCCTGCTTGATATCTTCAAGCTTGTTGAGGATTTCCTCGTCGTTCAGCTCTCGAATCTCACGCACGTCCATTAGCCCACCTCCTGACCGGAGATCGGGTCAATGCGCCGGACGATCTTGGTCTTGCAGGGCAGCTTGTACGAAGCCAGACGCAGCGCCTCGCGCGCTTCTTCTTCGCTGATGCCGCCCATCTCGAACAGGACACGCCCGGGCTTGATGACGGCTACCCAATGCTCCACCGAGCCTTTACCTTTACCCATACGGGTTTCGGCTGCTTTGCGCGTCACGGGCTTATCGGGGAAAACGCGAATCCAGATTTTCCCACGACGCTTG
This sequence comes from uncultured Anaerolineaceae bacterium, assembly GCA_964548765.1. Taxonomy (GTDB): domain Bacteria; phylum Chloroflexota; class Anaerolineae; order Aggregatilineales; family Phototrophicaceae; genus JAIOHN01. The sequence continues at coordinate 12,772 of CAZJSU010000059.1, read as the reverse complement.
ATGTAGCGCACCATCGTGCGGCGGGCGGCTTCAATCTGGCGGCTGGTCAGCCATACGGGTTCAGTTGCCTGAAGGCCGTATTCCCCAAACTGCACTTCCGCGCCGCGCCCTGCGCGACCCTTCATACGCCCGCGACTTTGCTTGCGCCATTTCACACGTTTTGGCATTAACATCGCTCTATACTCCTTTAACCCGTCGCGCTAGGCGTTGGGGTTATCCGCCACTGGCTCGACAGACGGCAGCTCGAGGCGCAGGATTTCACCTTTGTAAATCCACACCTTGATGCCGATACGGCCAAAGGTGGTCAGCGCTTCGGCGGTGCCATAATCCACATTGGCGCGCAGCGTATTGCGGGGGATGCGCCCCTCGCTCTGCCACTCACGCCGTGCCATGTCCGCGCCCGCCAGACGGCCACTCACTTCGATGCGAATGCCCTGCGCGCCCTGGCGCATCGCCTGACCGATCGCGCGCTTGATGGCGCGGCTGTGGCCGATACGCCGCTGAAGCTGCCCGGCAATGCCTTCGGCTACCAGCGTCGGGTCGAGGTCTGGCTTATCAATTTCCGTAACTTCGACACGTACCTTCTTGCCGCCAGTGAGCGCTTCCAGGTCTGTACGAAGCTGTTTGACGGCCTCGCCCTTGCGCCCGATGAGAATGCCGGGGCGCGAGGTGTGAACATTGACCAGAAGCTGGTTCGGGTAGCGCTCGATCTCTACGCGCGAAACACCGGCACGCTCTCCCTGCTTCCTGATGAAGCGGCGGATAGCGAAGTCTTCCTGCAGCAGTTCAGAATAGCGCCCACGCTCGGCATACCAGCGGGCATCCCAGTCACGATTGATTTTTAAACGAAACCCAATCGGGTGAACTTTGCGACCCATAAGCTTAATTCCCTTCCCGCTCGGCCACGATCACGGTGAGATGTGATGTACGCCTCACACGTGGCTTATAGCGCCCGCGCGCCCCGGCTTTCATGCGCTTGAGCGACGGCCCCTCGTCGGCGTGAATGGTCGCCACGTACAGGTCGCCACGATTCAGATCAAAATTATTCTCTGCATTCGCCACTGCCGAAGCCAGCGTTTTGCTGACAATGTTCGCGCCCTTCTGGGGCATGAATTGCAGCGTCACGAGCGCCTGTTCGGCACCCATACCGCGCACCTTGTCGCACACCAGCCGCAGCTTTTGTGCAGAGATCGAAATATGTTTGGTTACTGCCCGCACTGCCATCGCCGCCGCTCCTATCTTTTCTTCTTCTCGACCAGATGGCCGCGATAAGTGCGTGTGGGCGCAAACTCGCCCAGTTTATGACCGACCATATTCTCGGTCACGTAGATCGGCACATGGCGGCGGCCATCATGAACAGCGATGGTATGCCCCACCATGTCCGGGAAGATGGTGCTGGCGCGGCTCCATGTACGAACAACGACCTTCTTGTTGTCGTTATTCAGCCGATCAATCTTCTTAAACAGCTTGGGGTCTATGTATGGCCCCTTCTTCAACGAACGTGACATTGTTTAGTTCCTTCTACTCTTACCACGCCGCCGGACAATGAACTTATCGGTGCGTTGGTTCGTGCGTGTACGCTTGCCCAGCGCGGGCTTGCCCCATGGGGTCTTTGGCCCGGCCATACCAATTGGCGAACGGCCTTCACCACCACCGTGCGGGTGGCTGGCCGGGTCCATGGCGGAACCGCGCACGGAAGGCCGCCAGCCCATCCAGCGCCTGCGTCCGGCTTTACCCAGCTTGATATTGCCGTGATCGGTATTGCCGACCTGGCCGATGGTCGCCATGCAGCGCTCGTGAATCAGCCGTACTTCGCCGCTGGGCATACGCACCTGGGCGTATGTGCCTTCCTTCGCCAGCAGTTGTGCCGAAACACCCGCCGCGCGCGCCAACTGCCCGCCCTTGCCGGGCAGCAGTTCGACATTGTGGATCTGCGTCCCTACGGGAATGTCGCTGATCGGCACAGCATCGCCGGTGCGCAGGTTGGTGTTCTCTGCACCGTTGCCGATACGATCACCAACGCGCAGCCCAAGCGGCGCGATGATGTAACGCTTCTCGCCATCGGTGTATTGCAGCAGCGCGATACGTGCCGAGCGGTTGGGGTCGTACTCGATAGAGACAACCTCTGCCAGGCAGTCGAACTTATTGCGCTTGAAGTCAATAATCCGGTAGCGCCGCTTGTGGCCGCCACCACGATGCCGCACCGTAATGCGGCCTGTGTTGTTGCGCCCACCCTTGCGACGCAGCGGCTCGGTCAGCGAGCGCTGCGGGCGCGAACGGGTGATCTCTTCAAATGTGTGACCTGTCATATCCCGGCGACCCGCCGAGGTTGGTTTGTAAACTTTAACCGGCATCGTGTTTCACCTTCAACTACGGGTTGAACAGTTCGATTTTGTCGCCTTCGGCCAGCGTGACGACGGCTTTCTTCCACTGCTTGGAGCGCAGATACCAGTTGCGCCCGCGCCGTCCACGCTTGGCAGGCATCACCATCGTGTTCACCTTCTTCACCTTGACCTCGAAGATGACCTCAACAGCTTCCTTGATCTGAACCTTGTTGGACCCGGGGGCCACTTCGAAGACGTACTGATTCAGGTCATCGGCCTGTATGGTGGATTTCTCAGTCACTACCGGACGACGAATGACATCATAAATGTGCAGTTCAGGCATGGTTACTGTCCTCGCCCCCAGATGCTCTTAATCACTTCCAGCGCGTCCAGCGGCACGATCACTTTATCGTATTGCAGCAGGTCGCGGATGTTCAGGTAATTGGCATACAGCGTTCTGGCGTTAGACAGGTTGCTGACACTGCGCTGAACATTATCGTTACGATCTGCCAGCAGCACGAGCGCTTTCGCGTCCTCGCCCGCCAGTTTGCCCAGCAGCGCGCGCATGTCTTTGGTCTTTGGCGCGTCCATGCTGAGGCTTTCGACGAACACAAGCTGCTCATCGCGCAGCAGGGCGCTCAGCGCAGAGCGAATGGCCTGACGGCGCATCTTCTTCGGCATACTCTTGGTATACTTGCGCGGGTGCGGGCCATGAGCCACGCCGCCGCCCACAAAGATCGGCGCATTCTTCGAGCCGTGACGGGCGCGGCCTGTGCCTTTCTGACGATACCATTTGGATTTGGTCAAATTCACTTCACCCCGGTTGAGGGTGTTGTGCGTCCCTAAACGGGCGTTTGACATCTGGCGCACATACGCCTGATGCATCAGACCCGTGTTGATTTCCACTTCAAAAATATCCGCTGGCAGGTCAATGGTCTGTACCTGCTTCCCGGTCTGGTCTAAAACTGGTACTTGCATGGCGGCTAACTCCTTCTCGCCTCTCTACGCCAGCGGCCTAACGGCGGCGCGGACGCGCCGGCTTAATCAGTACGATGCCGCCCTTCACGCCGGGGACAGACCCCCGTACAGCGATCAGGTTGCGTTCCGCGTCTACAACCACAACCTCGAGGTTCTCGGTTGTGACACGATCATTGCCCATCCGACCGCTCATTCGCAGCCCCTTCATGACGCGACCCGGTGTAGACCCCGCGCCCACCGAGCCGGGCGCGCGCTCACGGTCAGACTGGCCGTGCGTCTTGGGCTGGCGGTTAAAACCATGCCGCTTGATTGTCCCGGCGAAACCGCGCCCTTTGCTCGTGCCGATCACGTCCACACGTTCACCGGGGGCAAAAACATCGGCTTTAATCGTCGCGCCTTCTTCGACATCCAGTGAGTCGCTCAGCACACGAAACTCACGCAGGTAGCGCAGCGCGGGCAGGTTGTTGCGGTTGAGATGTCCCAACTGTCCACGAGTCAGGCGCTGCGGCTTGGTCTCGCTAAAGCCAAGCTGGACAGCGGTATAACCGTCGCGTTCTGCCGTGCGTACCTGTGTTACATAGCAAGGCCCGGCTTCAATCACCGTGACCGGAATGACATCACCCCGCTCGTTAAAAATCTGGGTCATGCCGACTTTCTTGCCAATAATGCCCTTCATTACGTCCTCCAGCGGGGTTTGCTTGCGCGCTCCTGCGCGCTTCGCAATACGCAAAGCCCCGGCTACTCCTGCGAATTGGCGGGCGCTGGCCCGCATACGCGCTTAAATCTTGATTTCGATGTCCACACCCGCTGGGCCGTTCAGCCGCATGAGGGTGTCAATGGTCTTGCTATCCGGGTCCAGCACATCAATGAGCCGCTTGTGCGTTCTGATCTCGAAGTGCTCCTGCGACTTCTTATCAATGAACGGCGAACGCATCACCGTGAAGCGTTCCAGCTTCGTGGGCAGCGGCACTGGCCCCACCACACGCGCCCCGGTACGCTCTGCCGACTCGACGATCCGCTGCGCGAACTGGTCGAGTACGCGGTGGTCATAAGCCTTGAGCCGGATACGAATTTTGCTTTTGACAACCATATATTTCCCCTGTATAAGACTGGCCGTCTTCCATTATCGTAGGAGATGCCGGGGGCTTCCCGGCATCTCATCATGCTTGATAATCCTGTCGGCGGGTTATTCCAGAATTTCTGTAATAACACCCGCCCCGACGGTCAGACCGCCCTCACGGATGGCGAACTTGGAACCTTTTTCCAACGCCACCGGGGTAATGAGTTCCACTTCCAGGTTCACGTTGTCGCCGGGCATCACCATCTCCACGCCTTCGGGCAGGGTGATGGTGCCGGTCACGTCCATCGTGCGGATGTAGAACTGCGGGCGATAGCCGGGGAAGAACGCCTTGTGGCGGCCACCCTCTTCCTTCTTCAGCACGTACACCTCGCTCATGAAGCGGCGGTGCGGGGTGATGCTCTTGGGCTTCGCCAGAACCATACCACGCTCCACTTCCTCGCGGGTCGTACCACGCAGCAGAATACCTGCGTTGTCGCCAGCTTCGGCAGCGTCCAGTTCGCGGTGGAACATTTCGATGCCGGTGACGGTGGTGGTGATGATCTCGTCCTGCAGGCCGATGATCTCGATGGTCTCGCCCTTGGTCAGGCGGCCACGATCCACGCGACCGGTGACCACTGTACCGCGACCCTTGATCGAGAACACGTCTTCCACAGGCATGAGGAAGGGCTTGTCCACGTCACGGGTGGGGGTGGGAATCCAGGTGTCCACCGTCTCCATCAGCTTCAGGATCGGCTCGTACTCCGGCGCGGTAGGATCGGTGCTGTTGGACTCGACAGCCGCCAGCGCCGAACCACGAACGATCGGGGTGTCTGCGGGGAATTCATAGCTTTCCAGCAGTTCCGACAGTTCCAGTTCGACCAGTTCGAGCAGTTCTTCGTCGTCCATCTGGTCAATCTTGTTCAGGAAGACAACCATCGCCGGCACTTCCACCTGGCGAGCCAGCAGCACGTGTTCGCGCGTCTGCGGCATGGGGCCATCGGGCGCGCTCACGACCAGGATCGCACCGTCCATCTGCGCGGCACCGGTGATCATGTTCTTGATATAGTCACGGTGACCGGGGCAGTCTACGTGTGCGTAGTGGCGGTTGTCAGTCTCGTATTCCACGTGACGGATATTGATGGTGATCCCACGAGCCTTTTCTTCCGGCGCGTTGTCAATCTCATCATACTGCATCTGCTGGGCGCGACCATACAGCGCCAGCACCTTGGTGATGGCAGCAGTCAGCGTGGTCTTGCCATGGTCAACGTGGCCGATGGTGCCGATGTTGACATGCGGTTTGCTACGCTCGAATTTTCCTTTACCCATTTTGTCCTCTTACCTTTATGAATATTCCCAACTCAACAGCGCTGTGCGCTGAAGGAATGGACACGTGTGAATGTAGAAACTAGTTGCCGCCCTTAATGACTTCATCGGCAATGTTCTGCGGCGCGATGGAGTATTTCTCGAATTCCATCGTAAAGCTTCCGCGCCCCTGCGTCATGTTACGGAGGTTGGTGGCATAGCCGAACATCTCGCCAAGCGGGACATTCGCCCGGATGGCTGTCGCACCAGCGCGCGGCTCCATGCCACTGATGATGCCACGCCGCGACGAGAGATCGCCCACGACCGTGCCTGTATAATCCTCTGGCACGTTTACCTCAACCTTCATCGTCGGCTCCAGCAGTACAGGCTTGCCCTTCTGTACGCCTTCCTTCAGACACATTGAACCGGCGATCTTAAAGGCGATTTCGCTGGAGTCCACGTCATGCGAAGCGCCATCCACAAGGCTGGCCTTCACGCCGACAACCGGATACCCGGCCAGCACACCGCCCTGCATCGCCTCGCGCACGCCGTTTTCGGTCGGCCTGATGAACTCACGCGGGACGCTGCCGCCTCGGGTAGCATCCACAAACAGCAGACCTTCCTTAGCCTCGGCAGCTTCTTCGTCGTTCAGCGGTTCAAACTCGATCACCACACGGGCGTACTGACCAGAACCGCCTGTCTGCCGCTTGAACGTGGTATCCACGCGGGCGGGCTTGGTGATGGTTTCGCGGTAGGCCACGCGCGGGCGGCCCACAGTCGCCTCTACGCCGAACTCGCGCATCATACGGTCTACCAGCACCTCAAGGTGCAGCTCGCCCATGCCGCGAATCTTGGTCTGCCCCAACTTATCATCGGTTTCGATCTTAAAGGTCGGGTCTTCCTCGGCAAGGCGGCGCAGCGCGATACCCATTTTGTCCTGGTCGGCCTTCGTATTCGGCTCGATGGCGACTTCGATCACTGGCTCTGGGAAGCTGATCTGCTCCAGCACAATCGGCTTATCCCCATCGCACAGCGTATCGCCAGTAAAGGTGTCCTTCAGGCCGAGAATGGCGGCGATGTCGCCCGCATGAACTTCTTCCACATCCTCGCGGCGGTCAGCAAACATACGGACAATACGCCCGATGCGCTCGCGGCCACCTTTAGTGCTGTTTTGCAGCATCGTGCCGCTTTTGACCACGCCGGAGTACACGCGGATGAACGCCAGACGGCCTACATACGGGTCGGTAACGATCTTGAAGACCAGCGCTGCGGTAGGATCATCGTCAGTAGGCCCGCGCAGGAGTTCTTCCTCAGTTTTCGGGTGTGTCCCCTTCACTGGCGGAATATCCAGCGGCGACGGCAGCAGATCCACCACGCGGTCGAGCATCATCTGCACGCCCTTGTTCTTCAGCGAAGAGCCGCACAGGACTGGCTGCACCTTACCAGCAATGGTCGCAGCCCGCAGCGCACCGAGGAGTTCATCGTTGGTGATTTCCTCTTCCATCAGGTACTTCTCGGTCAGGTAGTCGTCGCTTTCGACGATCTTCTCGACCATCTCGGCCCGACGGGTTTCTGCCTGTTCACGGTGGCTTTCAGGGATGGGATGACGCTCAATCGCCGTCCCCAGATCATTCCCGTAAGTCACCAGTTCCATAGCAAAGAGGTCAATGATGCCGTTAAACTCATCGCCTTCGCCATAGGGCATCTGGATGCAAACCGGGCTTCCGCTCAGCCGATCCACAATCATATCCACACAGCGCTGGAAGTTCGCGCCTGTGCGGTCCATCTTGTTTACAAAACACATGCGCGGCACGTTGTACTGGTTCGCCTGCCGCCACACTGTTTCCGACTGCGGCTCAACACCTGCCACACCGTCGAACACCACGATGCCACCATCCAGCACACGCAGGCTGCGCTGCACTTCAGCAGTAAAGTCCACGTGGCCGGGCGTATCAATCAGGTTAATCTGGTAGCCCTTCCAGGCGGCAGTCACGGCAGCAGAAGTGATGGTAATCCCGCGCTCACGCTCCTGCTCCATATAGTCAGTGGTCGCTGCACCATCATGCACTTCGCCGATACGATGCACCATACCTGTATAGTACAGCACCCGCTCTGTCGTCGTGGTCTTGCCAGCGTCAATGTGCGCGATAATACCGATATTGCGCACTTTATTCAGATCGAGTTTACCTTCAGCCTTCTTTGCCATGCTTGCTTTTGTGTTCTCTCTTGGTTTAACGGTTTACAACAGGACTAACGGAAGTGCGCGAAGGCGCGGTTCGCTTCCGCCATCCGGTGGGTGTCGTCTTTCTTCTTGATCGAATTACCCTGGCCGTTGGCCGCGTCCAGCAATTCAGACGCCAGCTTCTCCGACATATTGCGCCCGCTGCGGCTGCGCGAATTCTCCAGAATCCAGCGCATCGCCAGCGAAAGGGAGCGCTCATGCGGCACTTCCATCGGCACCTGATAGGTCGAGCCGCCGACGCGCTTCGGTTTTACTTCCACGCTGGGCGACACATTGCGGAGCGCCTGCTCAAACACTTCCAGCGGGTCGCGCTTGCCGCGCTCCTCCACCAGATCAAGCGCCTTGTACATAATGGTCTGGGCAATACTTCTCTTGCCGCCGCGCATCATCCGGTTAATAAACATGGTGATGTGGACGTTGTCGAACTTCTTATCCGCCGGCACAATGCGCTTGGGGGGACGATTTCTTCTTGGCATTCTTGATAACCTCGCCGATGCTATCGCTTCTTACCAGTAGAGGCAGCCGCGCCGCCAGCCTTCGGGCGCTTCGTCCCATACTTGCTGCGCGCCTGCTCGCGGTTCTTCACCCCGTCAGCATCCAATGTGCCACGCACGATGTGATAGCGCACACCCGGAAGGTCCTTCACACGACCGCCACGCACCAGCACGACGCTGTGTTCCTGCAAGCCGTGACCCTCGCCGGGGATGTAAGCGCTGACCTCGATCAGGTTAGACAGACGAACACGCGCCACCTTCCGCAGTGCGGAATTGGGCTTCTTGGGGGTCATCGTCTTGACCTGTGTGCAAACCCCGCGTTTTTGTGGTGCGCCTTTGCGCTGCCGAGTACGTTTTTGCGAGTAGGCGTTAAACGTATATTGCAGCGCCGGGGCTTTGGTCTTGGACTTTTTGTCCTTGCGACCTTTACGCACCAACTGGTTAATGGTTGGCATAAAATTCTCCCGTAACTAGCGTCTGACACGCAAAAAGGCGGTCTAAATTAGCCAGAACGCCTTATCTTCCTTACTTTGGTGACGAGCTATTTCGCCGCGCGAAACGCTTTCAGCCACACTCGCTCGGTTGAGCCGGTAGGCATTGCCTGTAAGGTCAGGGTGTCTGCCGGATTTAGAGTGCGCGTATCATAGCATTGCGGTTTTCCCGTGTCAAGGGAATTAGACAGGAGTTTCGTAAGAAATTACCAGAGGGGATAAGAAGATGGTGCAGCCCGTCAGCATCTCAGCAAGCGCGCCGCTGAAATGCTGAACGGTTGGGGTACGCTGCTCAGGCCATCTGCACCACAAGCGACGCAAACGCCCGCACAAGCTCGTCCACCCCGACAGGCTTCCCCAGAAAGAGATCGGCCCCGGCCTTCAGGGCCTGATTCATCTGGAAGCCGCCAGTAATGCCCGAAACAATGACCACCGGGGTATGGCGGCCATCCATCACGTCTTTATTGCGGATATAATGCACCAATTCCAGACCGTCAATGTCTGGCAGCATGAGGTCCAGCACCACCGCGTCCGGCGGCTTCTGGCCGATGTAGCTCATCGCGGCCATCGCGGTACTGGTCACGGCCACGCGGAAGCCCGCGTGTTCCAGAATCATGGCATAGACCGACGCGACATCCGCATCATCTTCGACAACCAGCACCTGCTGGCCGCTGCCCACTTTGGGGATCAGCGAATCGGGCTGCTTGCTTTCGGTTTTATCATCGCTTTTATTCTCGCCGACCAGCGGCACCACCGCGAAAAGCACCTGCAAATGCAACTGGCCGACGGTCAGTTCGTCGCCATGCCGCAGGCGGTATTCCTGACCGGTCTTCAGGCCATAGCCATTAAGCCGCGTGCCGTTAGAGCTGCCAATGTCCCGAATGCTGATACGGTCGTCCTTAGCGGAAATGACGGCGTGCTGCCGCGAAACGCCCAGCACATGCCCGCCGTAAGGGGCCAGGTCAATATCCGGCTTGATCCCGCGCTCCGGGTCGCTGCGGCCAATCGTCATGTGTTCGCTCACCCGTACCTGAAGCGTGGAGGCCGTCCCCACCACTCGCAGTTCAATGACCCAGGGCAGCACCTCGTCCAGCGGGCCAGTCGCCCGCACAGGCATAGGCATTTTCTCCGCAGTGTCGAAAATCGCCTCGAGGCTGCGCGTGCTGTGTTCTGTCATATTCTGCTCAGGTTTTTCCCTGCTATCCGTCATATTTTGCCCTTCGCCAGCGTGTCTGGAAACATCCTTGTACGAAAGTCAGCATTCCGCCACTATAACAATACGTCAAGTTTTATCATTATGGCATAGAGAACGGGTACTAAAGGATTGCGAAATAATTAAGAAAATAATTTTGTGCTGTATCCCCTCTCCGGCGTGAAGAGGGGATCAACAGGAAGCAGGTCTAACGGAACAGCTCGCGGACGATAATGTTGCGTTGAATCTCGCTGGTGCCTTCGTAAATCTGGAAAATCTTCACGTCGCGCAGCAGCTTTTCCACCGGGTATTCCTTCATAAACCCATAGCCGCCGAAAACCTGCACGGCATCCACCGCCGCGCGGGTTGCCATATCCGCCGCGAAGGCTTTGGCGTAGGCCGGAACTTTGGGGTTGGCGATGCCCGCGTCCACCTGCCATGCCGCCTGCCACACCAGCAGCCGCGACGCTTCATAATTAATCGCCATATCAGCGATTTTATGGCCGATGGCCTGATGCTGGAAAATAGGCACGCCAAAGGCCTCGCGCTCCTTTGCGTATTTGACGCTTTCCTCCAGCGCGCGCCGCTGCAGGCCAACGGCGGCGGCAGCGACCCCCGGACGGCTGTGGTCGAAAACGCCCATCGCCAGATAGAAGCCCTGCCCCTCCTTACCGACCATATTCTCCGCCGGGACTTCGACATTTTCGAACACGATCTCCGCCGTGTCGGACGCGCGCTGGCCGAGCTTGTCGAACTTCCTGCCCACGCTTACGCCCGGCATGTCGCGCTCCACGATAAAGCAGGTCATGCCTCTATGCCCGGCGCTGGGGTCGGTCTTGGCGAAGATGGTGAAGAAATTGGCGTGGCTGGCGTTGGTGATAAAGGTCTTTGAGCCGTTAATGATGTACGCGCCGTTTTTACGCTCGGCGCGCGTCTCGATACCGACGACATTCGAGCCTGCGGCGGCCTCGGTGACACCGTAAGAGACGAACTGTGCCTGCTCCATCAGGCGCTCGCCCAGCCAATACTGCTTCTGTTCCTCTGTGCCAGCCAGAATGATGGGCAGCGCGCCCAGATTGTTGGTGCTGATGCTGGTGCTGATGCCGGTGCAGCCGTAGCCCAACTCCTCCGCGACCAGACATTCCTCAAACACCGTCGCGCCCACCCCGCCGTACTCTGCCGGGATGTTCATGTTGACGATGCCTAGTTGCAGCGCTTTATGAAAAATTTCTTCGGGGAAGATCGCGTGTTCGTCATATTCGGCGGCGACGGGGGTGATCTCCTTTGCGGTGAACTCCCGCGCCATCTTCTGGAGCATCTGCTGCTCCTCAGTCAGTTGAAATCCTACGCCTGCTGAAGGGGCTACACTTTCAACCATTTTATAATCTCCAAACAGTCTAATTAAATGACGGTTTGATTATTATAGCACTACAAGAGGTGCTTGTCCCTCACGGCATAACCCGGTCTGCCACGTCCAGCGCGTCGAAAATCGCCTTAATGCCTTCGATAAGGCGGTCCATATCGCGGTGAAAGTCGGGGTCGGGGCGCACTTCACGCGCGTTGCGGTAGACAAGGTCCTGCAGGCTGGGCGGCAGGGAGCGTTTTTGCGGCAGCCCCACCCGGCGCTGCACCAGTACCGGAATCACCGGAATGCCGCGCTTGAGCGCTGTCTCAATCTCGAAGCGCACGAAGTCGTCGGGCTGGTGCAACCGCGCTTTATTCTGACGGTTGAGCCAATTCTGGCCGATCACCGCCAGCATCACATCGGTCGCGGCGACCTCGCGCTCCAACACCTGCCTGAAGTCCACACCGGGCGGAATGTCGTCCAGGTCTTTAAAGACCGTCCCCGCGCCGAAGTCCTCCACCAGACGGTCATAGATGCGCCCGCAAACGTCTTCGCTGTCGCTGCGGCGGTAATTGACGAAGATGCTCCGGTTTGGGTAGGGCGGCGCGTCGTCCTTAATCTCAAACCCAAGAAAGACGTGTGGGTTCTGCTGAATGATTTCGGCCAGCTTTTCGCGCTGACCCCGCATGATAGTGACAATGACCTGAAGATTATCCTGGGGTGACATTCACGACCTTAATATCCTTGATGCCCACATCCACCAACCGCGCCACGAGGTCTACGAACTTATCGGTATCGAGATCGCGCAGATTCGCTTGCAGGGTGATGGTAATATCACGCGACTCGGCTTCGTGCAGGCGCTGCGCCTCGCTGATCTCGCCGCCGCCGCCTTCCAGCACCGCGATCAGGCAGGCGATGCCCGCGTCAAAATCCTTCGTCAGGTCACAGTAGGCGACATCACGCAGATAATAAGGAAGGTCAGCCACGCCTTCCAGCGGCTCGACAAGCGCGACGTACAGCGGCTTATCCTGCAACAGCATGTCGTGATACTCCCACATCGCCGCCGGGGAGCGCACCGCCGAAGGCGACAGCACGAACAACCCGTGTGAGGATTCCTTCACGGCCCGCTCGACCTGAATCAGCCAGTCGGTCTCCGGCTTGATGTCCACATTGTCCAGCCAGCAGCGGATGCCTGCTGCCGTCAGCGCCTCGTAGATGCGTCTGGCTGCCGCGTCATCCTGCGTCGCGTGGCTAATAAAGACCTTGACCATGCGCCGCGTCCTTTCATCCTCTATCGTATTTGCCTTGCTCACAGCTTAACCCGAATCCGTTTTAGCCGCCAAT
>CAZJSU010000058.1:0-27467 GCA_964548765.1 uncultured Anaerolineaceae bacterium | reverse complement strand
AACCCTTCTCCCCTTGTGGCTGCAAAGCGCAAAGGGAGAGGGGTTTTTATTGTCTGGCTTTAGCCGCCGAAGCCGCCAACTTCCAGTGTTGGGGTCGGCGTGGGCATCTGCTTTTTGGTGAAGTGCCAGGGGCCGCCTTCCAGACACGGAATCTGGCGGAAAACGCTGTCCAGCGGGTAAACATACCACCTGTACGTCCCCGCGTCGGGGATGTCCTCAAGGTCAATCGTCTCGTTCTGGCGCAGTTCGACCACGCGCTCGTAAATGCCCCCGTCCGGTTTGATAATCCGTATCAGGTTTATGGGAGCCATCGGCCCGCGCCAGTTGAATGTCAGGCTGCCCGCGCCCTCGATCGCCAGCGTGTTATCTACAGGGGTGAGCAGCTCCCACGTGCAGTCGTAGACCTGCTCCGGCGGCGGCACATCGCCCGGCACACGCAAAACCTGCCCAACCGCAATCACGTTCACATCGGTCAGGCAGTTCCCCTGCGCCAGTTCCGAAACAGTGGTGTTGTAACGATTGGCGATTTTTTCCAGCGCGTCATCGCGTTTAACTTCGTAAGTCAGCTTCCAGTCGTCGCGCGCCTCACAGCCGGGCGTGGTGCTGGGCGTGGGCGTTTCTGCGCCGCGCAGGCCGGGAATGGACACGCTCAGGTCAATGGTCGCTGTCGGCGTGACGCTGGGCGTAAAGGTCGCTGGCACGGTGGCGGTGGGCGGCTCAAACGTGGGCGGCGGCCTCAGCGTGCGCGAGGGGGTCAGCGAGGGCAGCGGCGTGCTGGGTGGGATAGTTTCGCTCGGCGTGGCGGCGGCCTCTTGGGTGTCCTGCTCTGGCGTGTTTTCCTGCTGGGCGCTGAGGTCTGCTGGTTGGCTGGGCAGGGGCGACATCGTCATACGCATCAGGATCGCGCCGAGCATCATGGCGATAATCAGCAGGAGCAGGGTGGGGAGTTGTCTGGCGATAAATTTCACGGTGTTGTTCCTTGTTCGGCGAACGTGGCTTAAGCGGGTGTTTCGGTGACACGCGGGATAAGCCTGCCTTCGTGCAGGTCGTAAGCGTGATCTACGTATTCGACGATCATAGGGTCATGCGAGACGATGAGAAAGGTCGTCCCCTGTGCCTCGGCGATCCCGCGAAAGAGCGCCAGCATCCGGCGGGCGGTCGCGGTGTCCAGGCCGCTGGTTGGCTCGTCGGCCAGAATGATGGCCGGGCGCAGCGCCAGCGCACGGGCGACAGCGACGCGCTGCCGCTGACCACCGCTCAACTCGTCTGGCACGTGGCTCGCCCACGCGCTCAGCCCGACAGCGGCCAGCGCGGTTTTGGCGCGGCGGCGGCGCTCGAAGAAGCCCAGCCCCGGCAGGCGCAGCGCAAGGTCAATGTTCTCAAGCGCGGTATAAGTGGGCAACAGGGTGTAACTCTGGAAGATAAAGCCAATCTGGCGGCGGCGCAGCCGGGCGCGGGCGCGCTCGCTCATGTTCACGATGTCCTTGCCCATCACCTCGATACGCCCGCGATTGGGCAGGTCGAGCGCGCCGATGAGGTTGAGCAGGGTGGTCTTGCCGCTGCCCGAAGGGCCGTAAAGCGCGACCAGTTCCCCGGTATGGACGCATAAATCAAGCCCGCGCAGGACATGAACAACCGTGTCCCCCTGCCCAAAGGAACGCTCCACACCCTCGACAAGCACGCTGACCTGTTTTTCGCCTGCGTCGTTGGCGCTCATGATTTCGCCCTCCCGCGCCGGAACAAGCGCCAGCGGCGTTTGCCTGCATCAGGCGGCGCGTCCTGAGGCAGCATATCCTGAAGCAGCGCCCCGGTGTCGTCTTCGGCCTCTACCTCGCGCCGCAGCAGCACCCCCTCCGGGCGAATCTCGACCGCGATGCGCGGGGCTTCCGCCAGATGGGAACGGACAGCCTGTGGCAGACGGATACTGCCTTCCTCGGTGAGGCGCGGGGTTTCGTCTTCGGGATGCGCGATGTCCTGCCCCAGCGCCCCGTCGCGCAGGGTTAATATCCGGTCTGCGTGGCGGGCAACCTCAAGGTCATGCGTCACCATCAGCACGGTCAGGTTATAGCGCTGGCGCAGGTCATCAATCAGGTCCATCACCTGCGCGGCGCTCTGGCGATCCAGCGCGCCTGTCGGCTCGTCGGCCAGCAGCAGCGGCGGGTTATTCGCCAGCGCGACCGCGATAGCGACACGCTGCTGCTGCCCACCGGAGAGCGCCGCCGGGCGTTTGTGCATCTGGTCGGCCAGGCCAACCGCTTCCAGCAGTTCTTTGGCGCGGCGCGCGCGCTGCCAGAAGGGGACACCCGCCAGCATCATCGGCAGCGTCACGTTACGCAGCGCCGAGCGATGATTAAACAGGTTGCGCTCGATCTGCTGCCAGAGGAAGCCCACGCGCTTCAGGCGGTAATCGGCCAGTTTGCGGCCTTTCAGTTCCAGCAGATTCAGATCATCTACGGTCAACTGTCCGGCGGTCGGCTTGTCCAGCCCGCCGAGCAGGTTGAGCAGCGAACTTTTGCCCGCCCCGCTGGGGCCGATGATGGCGACCATCTCGCCTTTTTCCATCTCGAAATCAATGCCGCGCAGGGCGACGATTTCATGGCCGGAGACGTTGTAGGCCTTGACGATCCGTTTACAGGTAATCCATGCGCTCATCATTACGGTCCCTGTACCACATCGCCTTCGTTTACGCCGCTGACGATTTCGACCCGTTCATCGGTTCGCAGGCCGATCTGCACGTCCACGCTGCGCGGGCCGTCTGGCGTTTCCAGCACGACGAAGGTGCGGTTCTGGAAGGTGCGGATGGCGGCGGGCGGCAGCCACAGCACGTTCTCGCGCACTTGCAGCGGCATCTGCGCCTCGACCAACTGGTTCAGCGGGACGTTTTCCAGCGAGGCGGCGACGCGCGTGGTCTGGTCGGCATCCTGTGCCGACAGGGGTATCTGGCGCACGACGCACTGGACAGCGGTGTCTGGCTGGTTGATAACCTGACACACGCCCACCAGCCCGACGCTCAAACGTTGGGCATCGCCGATGGCGAGGTTGGCGATAGCTTCCTGCGGTTCTGGCTGGCCGATGGTGATGACCGTATCGAAAGCGCTGACCTGATCGCCGGGCTGGATGAGGACTTCCAGCACCACGCCGTCAATCGGCGCATAGAGCGAGGCTTTGGCGATGTCGGCCTGAATCTGGTCTACGTTTAACTGGGCAGAGCGCAGGTTCTGCTGCGCGGTCGGGTTGCCTGTACCCGTGCGGGCTTCCTGCAGGCGTATCTCTGCCGAGAGAACCGCGTTCTCCTGCTGGGCGATGGTAAACTGGTAATTGTTGTAGCTTTGCGCGGCCTGAAAGTAGCTGATCTCGGCGCTGCGAAGCTGCGCTTTCGCGTCTTCCAGCGCTTGCAGGGCGTTGGTCGCGTTGGCAGCGGGCTGCTCCGGGTGGCTGCGCGCGTCGTCATAAGCACGCTGCGCCCGCTCCACCGCCCGTTCAGCGTTTTCTACCGCCAGCCGTGCCGAGGCCACACCCGTCCATGGGTTGTTCTGCTGCGCGCTTTCCAGTTGCAGCCGGGCGTTCGCCAGCGCGATTTCAGCATCCACAACGGAGTTGACCTCATCTCCCGTGCCTGCCTCCAGGCTGGTCTGCGCCCCTTCCAGATTCAGCAGCGCCTGATCGAGCTGGGCTTCCAGATCACTTATCTGGTAATCGGCCAGTAGCTGCCCGGCGCTAACGGTATCGCCGCGCTGGACAGCCACCTGCCGAATCGTGCCGGGGATTTCAAACGAGAGCGGCATCTGGTCGCGGGGCTGCCAGCGCCCGGTAAATTCCAGGATTTCCTGCACATCGCCGCGCTGTACGAGATAGGTGGGGCGGGCGACTGCGGGGGCTGTCGGGATAGGGGTAGAGGTGGCTTCCGCCTGCGCTTGCGGCGCGTTGGGTAGGTTATTCGCGCCTTCTGTGGTGCAGGCACCCAGCAGGACAGCCAGAATGATGATAAAGGCGAGTGTCACTGAAATAAAACTCCCTTGTGAAATTAAGCATCCCCAAGCTTCACGACGGTGGCTAGACTTTCGCGGCCAAGCAGGATGGTCATCAACAAAGTCACCACCACCAGCACCCCGGCAAATAAGGCGTAGACCAGCATAATATCATTCCACGCCACGCGCACCAGATAGGGCGGCAGGCCGCCGCTGAAATCCAGCAGTGGCAGGAACAGCAGGGTTGTCCCCACGCCGATCAGCGTGCCGCTGAGGATGCCGCTGCCCGCGACCATGCCTTGCAGCAGCGTGAGATACACGCCGACCGACATACCGCTTAAGCCCATCGCCCGCAGCGACCCCAACTGTGCCACCTGTGCGCGGAAGGACGCGGTACTCTGGATGATGGTGCTGATGAGCGTTAGCACGATGGCGGCGACGAAGCCGACCGACAGGAAGCCAAGCACCCCGCGCCGCGACGGGGCGGCCTGCGCGGCGGCCAGCGCCTGCTGCGGATTCTGCCATTCCAGCAGCGGAAAGCCCAGTTCGCGCACCCCCTGCCGCACCGCTTCGGGGTCGGCATCTGGCGCTAACCCTAACCACACATCATAAGGCAGTTCTGTGCCAACCGTCTCGAAGATTGGGTCTATATTCGTTACCACGAAAAACCCGTTATTAGGGTTCAGTGTTGGGAAGTAATCCACCACGCCGACGATCGGCACTTTTGTTTCGTACCACTCGCCGAGCGCGGAAATCTGCATGGTGATTTCCTGACCGAGGAGCAGGTTGTAATCATTCAGCGTCCTGCTGTTGATGATGACCCCGTTGCGCTGCCCGGCCAGATGGTTAAAGACATCGGCGGCGGGTTCGTCGGCGTAGTCCTGACGGAAGTGGGTCACGGCGGCCATCGCCGCGCGGTCAACACCCATGATGATGCCATCGAGCCGCTGCGAGGCCACCACCAGCCGCCCGGAATAACGCCCGACGCGCGAGACCTGGCGCACCCCGTCAATCCCAAGCAGGTCAACCACAGGCGGCGCGTTGAAGCCCGTGACGGTCAGCGTGGCCTGCTGGCCTGCCTCGGTGGGGGTTTGCTGCTCGGTCTGCGCGTCGGTCACGGTGATAATCACCGAATCCGCGCCCACCTGATAGTTCACCGCGTCCTCCAGGCTGCGGTCAATGGTGCTTGCCATCGAGGCGGTGAAGCCTGTCAGGCTGAGCGTAAAGCCCATCATGAGCAGCGTCCCCCGGTAGCGCCCGATGGAGCGTGTCAGTTCACGCAGGGTCATCAGCAGGGCGATCCCCCGCCCATAGGTCATGATTCCGGCACCGATCCGCAGCAGGAAGGGCCACAGGCGCAGGAACAGCAGCGTAAGCGCCAGCGAGAACAGCGTTGGCCCCAGAAAGGTCAGCGGGTCGGCAAACGGGTCCTGGGCAGCGGTGACGAGGCCGCCCTGCCGCCACAGGGTATACAGGACGTACAGCGCCGGAATCAGCAGCAGGATGTCGAGATAAACCCGCTGCCACCACGCTTTGCTGGCGCGGGCGCTTTCCTGTTTGAAGCTGGTGATAGTGCGGCCTGTGGTGCGCCATGCCATGTACAGACCGCTGAAGGTAGCGATGAGGGCAGTGGCCGCGCCCGCCGCGATGGTCTGCGGCGTAAAGACGATGGTTAGCGGCGGCAGGTCTGGGTCGAACTGTAGGAACGACGTTGTCTGGCCGACGAGCCTCACCACATACGGGGAGACGAAGATCGCTATCGTCAGCGCGATCCCCGCCATCAGCAGCCACATCAGCACGTGAATGCCGAGAATGGCGCGGCGGCTCATGCCCCGGCTGCGAAGGGTGACATCTTCCTGCTGCTGGCGGCTGACCAGCAGGCCAGCGACCAGCGACACAAAATACAGCACCAGCCCGCCGACAGGCAGCACCATAATGACTAACTGCTGTGTCAGCACGGCGACCTCGCTGCTAAAAGCTTGCAGGCCGTCGCGCGGCGATAAATCCATCCGCGTGCCGGGCAGCACTGTTGTGATGTTACGCTCGCCAGCGATCATGTTCGCCAGCAGCGCGTCAATATCTGACGTGCGTACCTCGCTGCCGTCGAAGATCAGATACCACGCGCTTTCATCTATCGGGTTTTCCAGTCCGTCCAGTATTTCCCATAGGTCGTCCGGCTGCATCAGGATGCGTTCGTCAAAGAACTTGGGCGGAAAAATCCATGCCGGGTCATTGCCGTTCACTGGCTGCCACAGCGCCACGACTTCCAGCGTGACCGGGTCGCGCCCGGAAAGCTGCGCGGTCAGCACGTCACCGACCTGCACGCCCATGCTGTAGAGAAGCTGCTCCGCCACCATCACGGGGACTGCGCCATCGGTTTCGGCCTCAGCAGGCCACGCGCCCGCGCTGATGCGAATCTGCTCATCTGCGCCTTCCAGGATGCCAGCGGTGAACGTGCCAAGCGGTAGATTATCCTCGCGCCGCACCGCCCACGCGCCGCCGCTGATGTAGCGCACTTCGCGCAGGGTGGGCAGGCCCAATGTTCGCGGCAGGCCGTCCTCAATGGCGGCGGTGGCGCTGGTTACGTCGTCGCGCCCGATGTTGCCCTCCCACGCGCCCAGATAGCGGAAGCGAAAGGCGTAGGGCGGGTCGGTCAGGCGCGATTCGAGCAGGCCAGTGTTTACCGCGTCAATATACAGGGTGAGGCTCAAGGCCAGAATCGCGGCAGACGAAAGGCCGATCAACGTCCACAGCACCAGTACCCGGTGCTGCCAGATGCGCTCTAAGGTGAAAAAAAGGCTGTCTAGCAGACGAAACATAATTTATCCACACATAGAATACTGGCTGTCAGCATTCCCGCTTACATTACGCTTCGGATAAAGAAAGGTGTATTTTACAACCAACCGCCGCTGAGGGGTATGGATGTTCTTGTTACAAGTTATACGTGGCTGGCGCTTGGTGGGTCGCGCGCAACTGTGATGGCGTTGGTCAACTCATAAAACAATCATATCCGTAGGGGCAAGTCACCGACTTGCCCAGGGCGAAGCACCGCTTCGCCCCTACAAAATGTATTCGCCAGCGCAGCGGTTAAGAGGCTGGTGTCTGGTCGTAAACGGCCAGCGGCGTTTCCCCCGCTGCGACCAGCATGTTGTTCAGCCGCAGGCCGAGATCGCGCAGGCAGGAAACCGCTGGGCGCTCACGCTGTCGCCACTCAAGTGCCGTGTAATCAGCGATGCCGTAAAGCAGGCTGCGATTGGTCGCGGCCATCGCCATAAAGGTGTCCTGCGGGATTTCTGCCGGGTAGAGCAGCCAGCGGATATAGCGGTTGATCTGGCTGCGGCGCGCGTCGCTGTATTCATCGCAGGCGGCGACCAACGCCTCCAGCGCGTACAGTTCCGCCGCTGCGGTGCCTGTCAGCGGGGCAGCTTCGGGCAGGGCGGTCAGGGTCATGATGATGGCGGGATTGGCCGTCGCTATCACTGACGATGTGCTGCCGCGTTGGTTGCTGCTGACGACAAGCGCAGCGACCACGCCAATAATCACCGCCAGCAGCAAGGCGTAACCGGCAAAGATCATGCGCTGGCGGTTAGCGGGTTTTGTGTTGCGTGTTTTTTTCATCTATTCAAGCGAGACGACGTAATGATAAAGGTTCTCAGCGCCGCCGGGACTCAGGCGTTCTGCCGGGTAGCGGTGGCTTTCGCCCAGTTCACCACCAGTACGCATGAAGTCAATAAATTCATCCAGCGAAGCGCTGTAATCCACCAGCGTCGGGCCGTCATCCGTGCCTTCGCCCTCGACACCGTGACAGGCGGCGCATTCTAATGCCTCGTAGCGCCCCAGCCCACGCTCGACCTTCTCCGTGTCGAGGACGATTTCGCCGCTGGCGGCGATCTCCGTCGCCGCGACCGCTGTTGCAGCGGCGGCAGTCGCTATCTGCGGGGCCTCGGTGGGCTGGCTGACCGCAAAAGTCGGAAAAGTGGTCGGGGTGATGGTGGGGGTTAGGTCAGCAGCATTCTGAGAACCACAAGCGGTAAGCAGGAGCAGGACAATCATCATGCTGACAAAAACGAACCGGTTTCTCAAAAAGTGCATTCCTTTCCTCCAGATGACCCTGATTTATTGCGAGCGCGTAACATCCAGCGCTTCCTGCAGGCCGTCGCCGATGAACGAAAAGCCGAGCATGGTCAGCGCGATCATAATCGTGGGCAGCAGCGCCAGATGCCAGTAAATGCGGATCGTGGTTCCCACGCTGCCCCCCACCATTTTACCCCAGCTTGGCGTTGGCTCGGTAATGCCCAGCCCCAGAAAGCTCAGCCCGGCCTCGGCGAAGATGATGCTGGGGATCGCCAACGAGAAGGCGATCAGCAGCGGTGAAAAGGCGTTGGGCAGAACATGCCGCAGGATAATCTGGCGGTCGGTCGCGCCTAATGCTCTGGCAGCGGTGACGAATTCGTGGTCGCGGTTTGCCATAAACTGGCCGCGCGCGATGCGTGCCGCGCCGATCCACGCCGTGATGGACAGCACAAGAATCACGTTGAGAAGCCCTGTCCCGGTGATGCTCAACAGCAGCAGCGCGAAGATCAGACCGGGGATGCCTGTGCCGATTTCAATAATACGCTGGATGACTAAATCCCACTTGCCGCCCTTGTAACCCGCCAGCGCGCCCAGCGGCACGCCAATCGAAAAGGCGATGACTGGCGTGGTAAGGCCGATGAGCAGCGAGGTGCGCGCGCCGTAGATCAGACGGCTCATGTAATCGCGCCCGGCAGCGTCCGTCCCCAGGGGGTGGTCAGGGTGGACAAAGGGCAGGGAGGGGTGGCGTATGGTGAAGAACACGCGCTCATACGGATGCGGCGCGAGGATGTTGGCGAAAACAGCCAGAAACACTAAAAAAAGCACAATCACCAGCCCCAGCATCGCCAGACGGTTACGCCGGAAGCGCCGGACGGCATCCATCCACAGGGAGCGCCGCAGGATGTGGCTGCTGTCTTCGGCCTCCAGTGAAACCGGTCTGGTGGAGGCAAGTGATGTCACACTATGCTCGGTTGTCATGACTCACTCCTTATGCCCGGCCTGTGATGCGAATGCGCGGGTCAATCAGGGTGTACAGCACATCCGTCAGCAGATAGGTTAACCCCCAGAACAGCGCGATCAGCAGTACCAGCGCCATCACCATCGGGTAATCGCGGGCGAAGATGCTGGTGACGAAAAACTTGCCGAGGCCGGGGATGCCATAAACGGCTTCGATAAACAGCGACCCGGTGAGCAGGTCGGGGATGATGGGCAGCAGCACTGTCACCATCGGAATCAGCGCGTTTCGCATCACGTGGCGCGTCATCACGCGCCGTTCAGACAGGCCTTTGGCGCGGGCGGTGCGGATGTAGTCTGCGCTCATGGCATCGCTGACGCTGGAACGGGTGTAGCGCGCGACAATCGCCAGCGGGGTCAGCGCGTAGGTAATCACTGGCAGGAAGTAATCCCATGAGAGCAGGGCGCTGCCCCCCGGCACCAGCGGGCCGATAATCCAGTTGCTCTCTTTTCCCCAGCCCGCCTGAAAGCCGAAAATGATTAAAAACCATGTTGCGATGACAAAACTGGGGATGGTGATGCCGAGGGTGGATAGGAAGGTCACGCCGTTGTCAATCCAGCTATTGCGGTGGTAAGCGGCGGTGATGCCCGCCACCAGACCGAGCGTGAAGGCAATCAAAACGGTGTATAAACCCACGTGCAGCGTCACCGGCCACACCCGGCCAACAAGCTCAATCACAGGCGGGTTGCCCGCGACAGCAAAGGAATAACCGAAGTCCAGCCGCACCGCGTCCTTGAGGAAATTGACATAACGCTCTAGCGGGGGCTTGTCGAGGCCATATTTTGCAAGGATATTCTGGTAGGCTTCTTCAGAGAAGCCGCGCTCACCCAGGCTGAACGGCCCGCCGGGAACAGCGTCCATCAGGAAAAAAACGATCGTGGCGACTGCCCACAGCACAAACAGCAGCGAGAGTAAGCGCCGGACGATATAGCCGGTCATAAATGCTCCCAAAAAGTGGCGCGTTCATCCGGGGGAGAACGAGCGTTCCCCGGATGATCGCGCGGAAGGCGGCAGGCAGCGCCCGCCGCCCCGCCTTCACTTACTCAGCGGTACGATAAGTGGGATACTCGGTCACGGTGTTGTCAATGTAGAACGAGCTGTACATCCAGTCGTTGCCCCACTGCCAACCGGGCAGCCCCTGTGCGTTCGGTTCGCGGAAATCGCCCTGCAGGTACGGCTGGAACAGCTCGCCCTGAATGCGATGGTAGAAGAAGATCGCCCCGACATCCTCGACCAGAATGCGCTCGGCTTCCTGATAGAGTTCATTACGGCGCTCCGGGTCGCCCACCAGCGAGTTGGCCTCGGTGGCGATGCTGTCGAACTCGGCACTCCGCCACGAGTGACGGCCATCAGATTTCCACAGCGTACCGAGCAGGTTGGCCGCGTCCAGATAGTCCATGCCGTAGGACACGCCGCCGAACTGAAGCGTGGTCGGGCGGGCGAGCAGCGCTTCCATGTAGGCGCTGAATTCCATGTTGTTGACTTCAATCGGGATGTTGAGGCACTCGCTGATGGACGCGGCGGCGGCCACATAGCGGGCGACGATGTTTTCCGGCTCGCCGCGCAGTTGCAGCGTGAGGGCCGGGAAGCCTTCGCCGTTGGGATAGCCTGCATCCGCCAGAAGCTGCTGCGCTGTCGGGCAGTCGTAGTCCTGATACTGCCTTAAGCCCTCGCTGTTAGCCGCCGGGAAGCCGGGAGCCAGCATCGAATAGGCCGGGACAGCCAGACGCGGGCCAATCACGTTGGCGACGATGGACTCGCGGTCAAGCGCTTTGGCGAAGGCCTGACGCACCTGCACATTATCGAACGGCGGGGTGTACGTGTCCATGAGGATGTAGTCGGTACGGAAGTCGCCGGGGTCGGGCAGGTAATTTTCTTCCAGCAGCGGGTCAGAGGCGATCACCTCAAAGTCGGCGGCGCTCAGGTTTTCGTAAGGCACCCACTCGACATCATAGTTCTGGAAAGCGAGGAAGTAATTTTCGACCGCGCTGTAGACCCCGCGCATCTCGCGCAGGTGGGGCGGGCGGATGCCGGTGTAATCTGGGTTGGCTTCCAGCACGACGCTTTCACCGGGGATGAATTCCTTCAGCTTGAAGGGGCCGGAAGATACCGAGGTGGCCGGGTCCAGCAGGTAATCCGGGCCGATCTCGGCCAGCGCTTTGGCCTGCAGCGGGGCCCAGAAGAACAGCGTATTGGGCAGCGGCGGGAAGGGGAACTCTGTACGAACTTCCAGCGTCAGGTCATCCACAGCCTGTACGCCCAGTTCCTCCGGCGGCAGCTCACCCGCGACCACTTCGGAGTAGTTATCAATAATGCCCGACCACATCCACGTAAAGTCGTAGGCGCTTTCCGGCGTGGCGGTGTACTGGTACGAGGCGGCGTAGTCCTGCGCGGTGACGGGCGTGCCATCGCTCCACATCATGCCCTCGCGCAGCTTGAACGTCCACGTCAGACCGTCTTCCGATGGCTCCCAGCTTTCCGCCGCGCCCGGAATCAGGTTGAGGTTGCTATCGAGAAAGACCAGATTATCGGAAAACTGGTCAGCAAGGCAGATGCGCTCATAGACCGAGACGACCGCCGAAAAGGTGGACTGTACGTTATTGGGGTTGCACAGCACGGTCACGACCTGCATCTCGTAAGGCGCTGCGTCTTCTGGCAGCGGACGGCCATACACGTCGGTCATATCGTCCTGCGCGCTGAGCAGCGGGACGATCACTGAAAGCATGATCGCCAGCACTGTCAGTAAAGCAATAACTTTTTTACGAAACATGACTCCTCCTTGATGAAATGAAATTTAAAATTGCCCACGAAGCCGCATCAGTGGGCGTAAATTTGCTGCGCGGCCTGCTCTGCACGCTGGCGGAAGTCGGCCATTTCGACCACCTGACTGTTCAGGCGGGCTTCTTCAGCGGCGAAAGCCAGCAGGTGACTTTCCAGCGAGGCGCGCGCCGAGGTCAGGGTGTCGTCCGGCTCGCCGCGCATGGCCTTCACGAAGCTGCGAACCAGCCCCATGTCGCCGCCGCCGTGTCCGCTGGCCGCGTTTTCGACTTCAATATACTCTTTTTGTCCGGTCAGGTGGTCGTGGATGACGATCTTATTCTCTTTGGCGAACGCGCCGAGCAGCGTGGCCTTTGTGCCATCGTAGCGCATGGTGCGCCCTTCTTCGTAACCCTGCCCCTGCATGGTCAGCACGACGGTGGTGCCGTCGGCCAGTTCCATGTTCACCGTCTGGTGATCCACCACATCGTTATCGCAGTGGTAGACACAGCGCCCGTAGGGGCCGGTCTTCAGCGCCTCCAGCCGGGCTTCGGCGCTGGCCTGATAGGTGAGCGCGTTCCATGGGTGGCCGTCGCGGTCGCTGACATAGAGGCGCGGCGCGTACCATTTGCATTCTTCAGCGGCGGGGCAGCCATCGGTACAGCGCAGCGGCGCGCCTTCGGGCGCGTTTTCTGGCCTGAACCACGTCAGCGAACCGAATGAATTGAGCCGCACCACGTCCTGCTGCAAAATCCACAACAGAATGTCCAGGTCATGGCAGCATTTCGCCAGCAGCATCGGGGCAGAGGTTGCCAGATTGCGCCAGTTGCCGCGCACGAAGCTGTGCGCCATGTGCCAGTAGATCAGGTTTTCGCGGTGATCCACGCTGATGATACGCCCCAGCCTGCCGGACTGCACGATCTCACGAATTTTGCGGAAGTAATTGGTATAGCGCAGGACGTGGCAGATTTGCAGCAGCCGCCCGTGTTCCTCGGCAAGCTGCACCAGCCGCACGTTATCTTCCAGACGGTGCGCCATCGGCTTTTCAAGCAGTACATCATAACCGCGCTCCAGCGCGGCTGTCGTAGAGGCGAAGTGCATCTGATCCATGGTGCAGTTGAACAGCGCGTCGGCCAGTTTGCCTTCGTTGAGCAGGTCTTCCCAGCTTTCGTAACAGCGGTTGGCGGGGATGTTATAGCGTTTTGCGAAGAGTTCCCTCCGGTCTGCGCGTGGTTCGGCGACGGCTACGAATTGCAGTTCATCCGGGTGATGCAGCGCGTAAGGCGCGTAGGCGTTCAGGCCGCGCCCGCCCGCACCCAACACCACCGCCGTGATTTTTGCCATTGTTTTGTAACTCCATAAAGGCATTTAATAAATTATAACGGCAAAGCGTAGCGCAGTTTTTAGGCACCTGTCAATGTTTTGGGCGAGACTGACAAAATTACCATGTGATTATTGGTTGAATTATAAATTTCGCAAAAAAATAGGAGTTGTGTTATTTTTTGTGGACTGGCTGGTGACATTCTTTGACCAAATGTGATCGTCAGTGAACAAAAGATGGTTTTTTTATCAATTTGTAAGGAGCATGTCATATGCAAAAAACTTCTCGTTTTCTGATTTTCGCTCTGGTGCTTATGCTGGCTACGCTGTCGCTGGTGCCGGCCTTGGCGCAGGACGAAGGCACGAGGTTTGTGGGTGGCTGGCCGTACAGCGTCCCGCCGGATGGTCACTTTAACAGTTATGCCAGTGGTACGATCAGCCTGGGGATTTACCGCGACCTGATGGAGCCGCCGCTGGCTGTTTACCTGTGGGCAGAAGGTGTCTATGAGCCGATGGCTGCTGCCAGCTTTGGCTTCGACGAGGATGAGAACTATGTCGTGACTCTGGTCGAAGGCGTGACATGGAGTGATGGCACCCCGATGACCGCCGACGACGTAGTGGCGACCTTCAACACGGGTTACCTCACCCGCTGGAACGTCTGGAACTTCATGGATGCCGTTGAAAAAGTAGATGACATGACCGTGAAGTTCGTTCTCAATGCGCCGTCACTGGCGGTAGAGCGCTTCATCCTGACCGATTCGCTGCGTCCGGCCAGCGTTTACGGCACCTTTGCTGAGCGTGCCGCGCCGCTGATCGCCGCGAAGGCCGCGCCCGGTGATGCCGACTTTGACGCGCTTCTGGCCGAACTGACGGACTTCCGCCCTGATACGTATGTGTCGGCTGGCCCGTATGTCCTCACCTCGGACAACATCAGCGATGCCAGCGTCACCCTCGTCAAGAACGAAGGTGGGCTGAAGGCGGATACGGTGGCCTTTGATACAGCGGTGCTGTGGAACGGCGAAACCGAAACCGTGACCCCGCTGCTGGCGAATGGCGATATGTGGTATGCCACACACGGCCTGCCCCCGGCGACAGAGGCCGACCTCATCAATCGCGGCGTGGACATCATCCGCGCGCCGATGCTGACCGGCCCGGCACTGTACTTTAACCACTCCATCTACCCGCTCAACGTGCCGGAAGTGCGCCAGGCGATGGCCCACGCCATTGACCGGGACGCGAACGGCTTCGTCAGCCTGGGCGAGTCGGGCGTTGCGCCGTTCTACATGGCAGGGATGAGCGACAGCCTTGCGGAAGTCTGGCTGCCAGAAGAAACGCTGGATACGTTGAACTCCTACGACTATGACGTGGACGCTGCTGCGGCCATCCTGGAAGGCATCGGCTTCACGCGCGGTGATGATGGTGTCTGGGTGGACGATCAGGGCAACCGTATGTCGTTCGAACTCAGCTTCCCGGCAGAATTCGCCGACTGGTCTGCGGCGGCGGAACATGCTGCTCAGGCGCTTAATGATTTCGGTATCGAAATCACGGCGCGTGGTGTACAGTTCCAGCAGCAGGAACAGGACGTGTACGAGAGCAACTTCCAGATTGCGGTTCGCAACTGGGGCATCGGCAGCCCGTTCCCCGGCTTTAGCTACCTTGAGCCGTATCGCCGTTATAATGGTGTTACGGGCGCTGCCGGGCAGACCGGCACGGGGATGAACTTCGACAACAACGTTACCTACAGCGGCGGCGAGGTCAACCTGCTTGATCTGGCGAACCAGTCCCTCGAAGGGCTTGACCGCGAGGCGCAGGTGCCGCTGGTGGAACAGCTTGCCGTTTCGTTCAACGAACTGCTGCCGATCATCCCGCTGTTCGAGCGCTACACCAATAACGCGCTCAACCGCCAGTTCCTGAATGCGCCGGCTTCGGATGATCCGCTGTATCTGAATCAGACAAGCGCGGATGCCTTCATGCCGTACTTCATCCTGACGGGTCTGGTGACACCCGCAGGGGAGTAACCGAATTCTTCAGAGCCGGGGGGAAGCCTTCCCCCGGCTCGTTCTGGCGGTCTGTTCAGACGTGCCGGGACAAATACGAACTGTGCAGGAGATTTTCTATGGCAACACACCAACAAACCGTCAGAACAGACGTGGAAATGATGGCAGAAGCGCCGCCTTCCGTCCTCGATCGGGTGCTGGATGGCTGGCAAAAAATTTATTCGAACTACACCATCCGAACCGTGATTCAGGCGGCGATAACCATCTGGGCGGTGACGACCTTTACATTTTTTCTCATCCGCCTGATGCCGGGAAACCCGGTACAGGTGCAGATTGCCCGGTTGATGAATACTGAAAGTATTACTTATGAAGAAGCCTACAGCCGGGCGGCGGTCATGTTTCGGTTTGATATGAATGCTTCGCCCATTGAGCAGTATCTGGGCTACATGGGGCAGCTTGCCCGGCTTGATCTGGGACAGTCCATTACCTCGACAGGCACGGAGGTTCTCGACCAGATTATGCGATTCCTGCCCTGGACTCTCTTCAGCGCCGGGCTGGGGCTGCTGGTGAGTTTTATCCTCGGCTTTATCTCAGGCATGTTAATGGCCTATTATCGCAATTCGCCGTTAGACTACGTGCTGTCCTTTGTTTCCTCGGTGATGAGCGCGGTCCCAAATTACATCTGGGGGCTGATGATTCTGGTTGTTTTTGGCGTGCAGCTTCAGTGGTTCAGCATTGGCGAGGCGCGCGGCACTTATGACCCCCGGCTGACCCCGGCTTTTACGCCAGAGTTTATTATTGACGTGCTGGAACACGCGCTGCTGCCTGTGATTACGTATGTGCTGGGGACGATTGGCGCGTGGATGTTAAGCACGAAAAGCAGCACGGTCAGTGTGCTGGGCGAGGATTACGTCAATATCGCGGAGGCGCGCGGCCTGCCACAGCGTCGCATCCTGACCGCTTATGTGGGGCGCAACGCCTCGCTGCCGCTGTTTACGCTGCTGGCGATCAGTATCGGTTTTGTGCTGGGCGGCAGCGTGTTAATTGAGGAATTGTACGTCTACAAGGGGCTGGGCAGCTTTTTGTTCAAGTCCATCAGCGACCGGGACTACACCTCGATGCAGGGCGTGTTTCTGGTCATTACCATTTCGGTCGTGCTTTCAAACCTGCTGGCCGATTTGCTGTACGGGCGGCTAGACCCGCGTATCCGCATTTCGGGGGAGAAGTAGATGGCCGCCATTACCGAAGTGCAAGCCGCGCCGCAGGGGCGCTCCTGGCTGCGAAGTCTGGGAGACGAACTCAAGATTTTCTGGATCGGTGTCTCGCGCAACCGCGCCGGGTTCATCGGCTTTCTGGGGCTTATGTTTTATGTGATTTTCATCACCTTCGGCCCCTTGTTTGTAGAATTTGATGGCGCGGTCAAGCTCGACCAGATTGCCGCGCCGGCCGGGTCGCGTATTCAACTGGTGACACGGGCAGAGAACGCCTCTACGTACACGTCGCTGGAGTCGCTGGCGGGCCAGACGGTCGGCGTTGTGGGCAACAGCGGCGGCAAACTGATGGTCGAGCAATATCTGGCACACAATCCCGATGCGTTTGAGGTCGAGGAGGCGGGCTGGCGCGGCGGGCGGGGCGTTGAGCTGATGCTGGATGATCTGGTCGCGGGCGAAGTAGACGCGATGCTGGTGTTTTCGCAGTCGGTCAAGGACATGCAGGCTGACGAGCAGTACGATGATCTGGTCGTGTCTAATCCGACGTTAGGCCCGGCGCACCTGCTGGGGACAGATACACAGGGGCGCGATATTTTCAGCCATATCGTTCACGGTGGCCGCAGCCTGATTTTGACCGCGCTGATGGCCGGGCTGTTCTCAACGTTGATCGCGGTCATGCTGGGCGCGATGGCGGCGTTGTTTGGTGGCATGATTGACCGTGTTCTGACAGGCGTTGCCAACTTCGTGCTGGTGCTGCCGCGCTTCCCGCTGCTGGTGGTGCTGGCCGCGTTTATCCAGTTGAACAACATCGTGCTGCTGGCCGCGCTGATCGCGGTGCTGTCATGGCCGACGCTGATGCGGGCGATCCGCGCGCAGGTGTTAAGCCTGCGTGAGCGCGATTATGTCGAGGCGGCGGTCGCGCTTGACCTGGGGACACGGCATATCATCACGCGCGAAATTTTGCCCAATATGATTAGCTTTGTGGCGATTAACCTGATCTTCGCGGTCACGGGCGCGATGTACGAGCAGGTCGGTCTGATCTTTCTGGGGATGGCTCCCATTAATGATTACAGTTGGGGGGTCATGCTCTACTTTGGCCGCACACGCGGGACACTCTTTAACCCGGACAGCGCGCTGATGGTGCTGGCTCCGGTATTTGCCATCGCCTTTTTTCAGGTGAGTATGGTGCTGTTTGCCCGCGCGTTGGAAGAAATCTTTAACCCGCGCCTGCGCGCCAGCGTTTAAAAAGGGAGCGAACTGTTGGCGAATGATGTTGTTTTAAAAGTGGAGAATTTATCGGTGGTTTATCACTCGCCGCGCGGTGAAGTGAAGGCCACCAACAACGTGTCGTTTGAACTGCGTAAAGGGGAAGCGCTGGCGCTGATCGGCGAAAGCGGCAGCGGCAAGACCACGCTCAGCCTTGCGCTGATACGGATGCTGGCGAAAAGCGCCGAGATCAGCGCGGGCAAGGTGCTTTATACCCGCGACGGCGTGACCCGTGACGTGCTGGACCTGAGCGGGGGTGAAATGCGCGCGTTTCGCTGGAGCGACTGCGCGATGGTCTTTCAGGGCGCGCAGAATGCGTTTAACCCGGTGCTGCGTATCAGCGACCAGTTTATGGATACCGCCCGCGCGCACGGCAAGCCGGATAAAGCGTGGGTGCGGCAGCGCACGCTGGAGTTGTTCAAGCTGGTGCGGCTTGACCCGGAGCGCGTCTTTAACTCGTATCCGCATGAACTCAGCGGCGGTATGAAACAGCGTACCATGCTGGCGCTCGGCGTGCTGCTCGACCCGCAGATTGTGATTCTGGACGAGCCGACCACCGCGCTGGACATCCTGACACAGCGGGCGATCATTGATGTGCTGAATGAAATGCAGGAACGCCTGAATTTCAGCATTATCTTCATCAGCCATGATCTGGCGCTGGCGGCAGAGATGGCTGACCGCGTGGCGACGATGTACGCGGGCGAGATGGTCGAGCTTGGCACGGTTGAGCAGATTTTTTACGAGCCGCTGCACCCGTATACGGTTGGCCTGCTGCGGTCTGTCCCCAAGCTGACGCACGGGCAGGACGAACTGGTCAGTATTCCGGGCAACCCGCCCGACCTGATTACCCCGCCCAGCGGCTGCAAGTTTCACCCCCGCTGCCAGTTTGCCAGTGAAAAATGCAAACAGGAGATGCCGCCGTTTGTCGAATACGACAGCGGTCACTTCGCCGCCTGCTGGCATACCGATCAGGTCATCGCGGCACGGGAAGAGATTTATAAGAAAGTAGTAGAATAGCGTTATGGCTGACCCGATTCTTCAGTTAGAGCATGTAGATCGCTCGTTTAAAAAAGGCCGTCGTGCGGTTATCCCTGTATTGCAGGACGTAAATCTGGACGTGAATCCACTGGAATTTCTGTGTCTGGTGGGCGAGAGCGGTTGTGGTAAAACCACCACTGGCAAAATTCTGGCCGGGCTGCTGCCACCCAGCGCCGGGCGGCTGCTATATGAAGGCAAGGATGTGCGTACCCTGCGCGGGGAGGAGTATAAAGCCTATCGCCGCGCGGTGCAGATCATTCATCAGGACCCGTATGCCTCGCTCAACCCGACTCATTCGGTTTACAGTACGCTGAGTTTCCCGCTGTTCCGGCATGGGCTGGTGCGTAACCGGATGCAGGCGCGTGAACGGGTGGGCGAACTGCTGCACAAGGTTGATCTGACCCCGGTTTCGGACGTGATTGATAAATACCCGCACCAGTTAAGCGGCGGGCAGCGGCAGCGTGTGAGCATCGCGCGCGCGCTTACCACCAACCCGCGCGTCATCGTTGCCGACGAGTCGGTAAGTATGGTGGATGTGTCCATCCGTATCAGCCTGCTCAAGATGATGATGGCGATGCGTACCGACCTCGACGTGACGATGGTGCTGATTACGCATGATCTGGCGCTGGCGAAGTATTTCGCGTGGGAAGGGCGCATCGCGGTGATGTATCTGGGGCGTGTGGTGGAGATTGGCTACACGCCGGAACTGACCGAAAACCCGCAGCACCCGTATACCAAAGTGCTGCTTTCGGCCATTCCAGAGCCAGACCCGGAGCGCACCCGCGCCAAGCGCCATGTGCCGCTGCGTAGCGAGGACATCCCCCGCCTGACAGAGCTGCCGCCGGGCTGCTCGTTCCATCCGCGCTGCCCCTGGTTTGTGGATGGCGTGTGTGATG
Organism: uncultured Anaerolineaceae bacterium; assembly: GCA_964548765.1. Classification (GTDB taxonomy): domain Bacteria; phylum Chloroflexota; class Anaerolineae; order Aggregatilineales; family Phototrophicaceae; genus JAIOHN01. The sequence goes on along the minus strand of CAZJSU010000058.1, from coordinate 7,925 downwards.
TGAAGATTCCGGCGCTGGAGCCTGTCCCTGGCGCGGACAGCGACACACGGGTGGCCTGTATCCCGCTGACGCAGGGGGCGGAACTCACGCTTTATGGCTCCTGATGCACTGCGCTCATTTTTTCGCTTTGGGGTGTTTGTCAGCGTAGCCGCGTTTTTGCTGGTGCTGGCTACACCCCGCGACAGCGCCGAGTTCGTGGTTTCCGTCTGTTCGCTTGCCATCGGCCTGACGCTCATGGTGCTGGTGGTTGCGGTGATGCGCCTGACAAAGTAGCGGCGTGTTGATTTATTTCTATGAGTGCCTGATCGGTAGCCCACATGGATGACACCCCTCGCAGCCGCTCGTTGATCGGGCTGGCTTTTCTGGCGTTTATTATGGTCGGCCTGCCGAATGGCGCGCTGAACGTCGCGTGGCTGTACATGCAGCGCTCGTTTGAGGTCTCGCTGGATTCGATTGGCATCCTGCTCGGCGCGATCACTATCGGGCGGCTGCTCCTGAGTTTTTACAGTGGGCGGCTGATTACGCAGATGTCTATCGGGCTGTATCTGTTGGTGGGCGGCCTCGTTATGCTGGTGGGGCTGGCGGGCTTCACGCTGCTCGCCGCATGGCCGCTGCTGATCGCGGCGGCGTTTGTTTACGGGCTGGGCAGTTCGATGCTCAACACTGGGATCAACACCTTTGCGGCGGTCTATTATCGCTCCGGGCGCATGAACTGGCTGCACGCCTGGTACGGTTTCGGGTCGGCGTTGGGGCCGCTGCTGGTGACGTTCATCGTCATTGACGCGGGGCAAAGCTGGCGCTGGGCTTACGCGGTGCTGGTGGCGCTGCAAGTAGTCCTGGTGATCGGCCTCGGCTGGACGTTCCGGCAGTGGCAGCTTCCCACTGTTCAGAACGAAAGCGCGCGCCCGCGCCGGGTGCCTGCCCGCGAGACGCTGCGTATCGCGGCGGTATGGTTTGGGATCGCGCTGTTTTTCCTGCATGGCGGGCTTCAGATCGGCACCGGGCAGTTGAGCAGCAGCCTGTTGGTCGAAGGGCGCGGGCTGGACGCGCGGTTGGTCGGCACGTGGATCAGCATCTATTGGGCGGGGCTGACTGTCGGGCGCATCGTGACCGGGCTGGTGATTGACCGCATCGGCAATGTCCTGCTGCTGCGGCTGAGTATGCTCGGCACGGTGGGCGGCGTGCTGCTGCTGTGGCTGCACCCTTCTGACCTGCTCAGTTTTATCGGTATCGCGTTGATCGGCCTTACACTGGGGCCGATTCTGCCGACGCTGCTGGCCGATACGCCAGAGCGCACTGGCGCGCTGCATTCCCCGAACACTGTCGGCTTCCAGATCGCCGCTTCCGGGGTGGGGCTGGCGCTGCTGCCGGGGGTGGCGGCGTTTGTGGCAGAGCGTGCCGGGCTGGAGATCATCGGCCCGTTTCTGATGGCGCTGGCGGTTATCAGTTACGTGGTATACGAGGTGATGGTCAGCCGGGAACGGCGCAAGGCTGTTCTCGCGCCACAGGCGTGAGCGTTCAGGCTTTGAGCAGGTCGCGCAGTTGGCGAACTTTCTCGGCCTGCACGCCGTCATCACCACGCGCCGCGCTGCCCAGGTGGTACTCGTGCGCCTGCACATACGCGGCATAGGTGGCAAGCTGTTCGGACTTCAGCCCGCCGGAGGCGACAAAAGAGAAATGCTGGCCGTAATCCTGTACCCACTGGCGCAGCCCGGCGCGCCCTTCCCATGCGTTTGCCGCCGGGCCGGAGGTCAGCACGCGCGGCACCACGCCAACCAGCGCATCCAGCGCTTTTTCTGGCTCAAGGCTGCTGTCCAGCGCGCGATGCACCGTCACGGGCAGGCCATTGGCCGCGTCCACCACGCGCTGGATGAGCGCGATGTCGAGATGGCCTGCGGCGGTCTGCGCGCCAAAGACAATGCCATCAATGCCCGCGCGGCTGATGGCGCGGGTCTGCTCCAGAATCAACGCTGCTTCGGCAGGCGTGTAGACAAAATCGCGGGGATGGGGACGGACGATGACGTTGACCTCGATTTGCACCGCGTCGCGCACCGCCTGAATCAAATCCAGCGCCGGGGTGAGGCCATCCAGCGCCAGATCGCGCGAGATTTCGATACTGTCCGCGCCGCCTGCCTGCGCGTTCAGCGCGTCCTGCAAGCTGGTGACGGCGATTTCAAGGCGGGGTGGGTTGGTCATAGGGCGGGCTGCTCCTGTCGCAGGGTGTAAAACACGTCACCATTGAACCACAAAGAGGCCGAGACGACAAAGTTTGGAGGGGTTAGTGATGAGGATCGCTATTGGTGGGATTGCAACCGAGTGCTGCACGTTTTCGCCGCTGCTGGCCGGGCTGGATTACTTCCGGGTGCGGCGTGGGGGGGAACTGCTGGCGGGTTATCCATTTCTGGCGCAATATGACGCGGAATATGTCCCGACGCTGCAAGCGCGGGCGATCCCCGGCGGCCCGGTTGAGCCGGGCGCTTATCAGGCGTTAAAAGGGGAGTTTCTCGACCTGCTGCGGGCGGCGGGCAGGCTGGACGGCCTGTATCTGGACATGCACGGCGCGATGAACGTTCACGGCATGGACGACGCGGAGGGAGACTGGATCGCGGCGGCGCGTGAGGTGGTGGGGCCGGACTGTCTGATCGCTGCCAGCTTTGACCTGCACGCCAACATCTCGCAGCGCGAGATAGACCACCTCGACATGCTGACCACGTTCCGCACCGCGCCGCATGTGGATGTGGAAGAAACCCGCGCGAAGGCTTTTGCGATGCTCATGACCTGCCTGCGCGATGGCATCCGCCCGCAGATGGCTTACATCCCGGTGCCGGTGGTGCTGCCGGGCGAGAAAACCAGCACCGAATGGGAGCCGGGCTTAAGCCTGTACGCGCCGCTGCCAGCGATTGACGCGCTGCCCGGCGTGATGGATGCGTCGGTGTTCGTCGGCTACGTGTGGGCAGACGAGCCGCGCGCTCATGCCGCGATTGTCGTGACCGGGACAGATGGCGACGTGATCTGGCAGGAGGCGCTTAAGCTGGCGCGGGCGTATTGGGACGTGCGCGATCAATTCCGCTTTGGCGTACCAGCAGGTACGATTGACGAGTGCATCCAATGGGCGCTGGCCGCGCCGGAGCAGCCCGTGATTATCAGCGACTCCGGCGATAACCCGACGGCGGGCGGTGTGGGCGATATTCCGCTGTTTGTGGAGCGTCTGCTGGCGCTGGATGTGCCGGATGCGGTAGTCGCCAGTATCGCCGATGCCGAAGCGGTCGCCGCCTGTTATGCGGCGGGGGTGGGGGCGGAAGTCTCGCTGACGCTGGGCGGCAAGCTGGACACGGTACACGGCAGGCCGCTGCCTGTGACCGGCACAGTGACGTTTCTGCACCAGACCGACGACCTGCGAGATCGTCAGGCGGTGCTGACGGTCGGCGGCGTACAGGTCATCGTCACCCAGCGGCGCAGGCCGTATCACTACATTGCCGACTTCCAGCGGCTTGGGATTACGCCGGACAAGCATAAGATCGTGGTGGTGAAGGTGGGCTATCTGGTGCCGGAGCTGAAGGCGGCGGCGCGTAAAGCCTTTCTCGCGCTCAGCCCCGGCGCGGTGGATCAGGACATCGAACGCCTGCCGTTCCGGCGCATCCAGCGCCCGATGTATCCGCTGGATAAAGTGATGGACTGGTCACCGGAGTAACCGCACGTCCTGCATGGGGCTGTCCTTAAAGCTGAACAGGATGCAGCCGCTTTGTGCTAAAATCGTAATACGGTTAGCACAGGCTGAAAACCCTATGCGATTTGATATTCATAAAGTTCGCACTTATCTCATCAACGAGTTGAGTGCTGTGCCGGGCGTGGTGGCGAATATCCAGCACGACGGCAGCGATCTGGTGATTGCCGAACTGGTGACAGGCGAGACGGTGATTATGCATCTGGTCGAGCGGTTGATGCCGCTTAGCGAGATCAAAACGACGCTGGCGGAAGACAACGCCGCCATGCGCCATACGCTGTTTATCCTGTGGGGGGACATGCTGCTGCCGCCAGAGAACCGGGTTTATCTGCCGGATGACTGGATGGAGGCGCTGTACACCCTGTACGATGGCAAGATTTACGGTTACGACTCCTACGCGCAGTACACCTCGGTGTTCCCGGTGTATTTTGAGGATCATGGACAGGGCTTTCAGCGTTACATCCGCTACGGCACGGCGATCAACGTCGCGCATCTACGTGCCGACTTTATCCGCACCGACCAGCGCCATATCAGCGGCTTCTGGCGCGTGGCCGATTTTGAGCCGCCCGCCAGCAAAGAGGCGCGGCAGGAAGCGCAGCAGCGCGTCAGGCTGTCGGCAGACCGTAACACGATGGCGGCCTATTATGCGATGCTGAAGATCGCGCAGGGGGCAGACCGCCAGACGGTGCGCCGCGCCTATCGTAAGCTGGCGCGCCAGTATCACCCCGACCTCAACCGCGCGACAGAGGCGAAGGAACAGATGCAGCAGATTAACGAGGCTTACCGCCGCATCATGCAGCAGTTGGGCGACGAGGGCTGATGACCCAACCGATTGTCGAATGTATCCCTAATTTCTCAGAAGGCCGCCGCAGCGACGTGATCGAGGCGATTACCAGCGCCATCACCAGCACAAAGGGCGTGGCGGTGCTGGACAGGCACAGCGACCCCGACCACAACCGCACGGTGGTTACGTTTGCCGGGTCGCCGGCGGGCGTGGTGGAAGCGGCGTTTACGGCCATCAGCACCGCCGCTGAGTGCATCAATATGGAGGAGCAGCGCGGCGCACATCCACGCATCGGCGCGGCGGATGTCGTCCCGCTGGTGCCGATTGCCGGCGTGACGATGGCCGAGTGTGTCGCATTGGCGCGACAGTTGGGCGAGCGGGTCGGGCGCGAACTCGAAATCCCGGTGTATCTGTATGAACACGCGGCCAGCAGCCCGGCGCGGCGCGCCCTGCCAGACCTGCGACGCGGCGAGTATGAAGGGCTGAAGGCCGAGATCGCCACCAACCCTGACCGCCTGCCCGATTACGGCCCGGCGCGGTTGGGGACAGCCGGGGCGACGGTGATCGGCGCGCGCGAGCCGCTCATCGCCTATAATGTGTATCTGACAACGGAAGATGTCGAAATCGCCCGGAAGATCGCGCTGGTGGTGCGACATTCTGGCGGTGGGCTGGCCGGGGTTCGGGCGCTGGGGCTGCTGGTACAGGGGCGGGCGCAGGTTTCGATGAACCTGACCGATTACCGCCGTACCTCGCTGGCTCACGCGGTGGAGATGGTGCGGCGCGAGGCCGCCCGTTATGGCGTGGGCATCCAGCGCACGGAGCTTGTCGGGCTGCTCCCGCAGCAGGCGCTCATTGACGCGGCACGCTGGTATTTGCAGCTTGATGATTTTATGGACGATCAGATTCTGGAAACACGCCTGCGCGACAGGCTGGATAACCCGTAGGGGCGTGCCGCTGCGGGATGGCTACTGTGCCAGCGCGGGCAGCAGCGCCGCCAGCGCCTGATAGAGCGCGTCGGCATCGTCCTGTGTGTTATAAGCCTGGAACGAAACGCGCACCTGATTGCGCCCTTGCCAGGGGTAGATCGGGACGGTGATGTGATAATCCTCATGGATGCGCCGCGCCAGTTCCGGCTGGTTACAGTCTGGCAGCGGAATAGTAATCATCTGTGCAAACCAGTCGGTTGAGTAGGGCGTGTACGGCGGGATAGCGGTTAGCCCGGTCATGCGCTGGCTAAACTCGATTGCCATCTGGTGGCAGCGCTGGCGCACCGTGTCCCAATCATGCGCGCGCATGAAGTCAATTGCCGCCGGGACGCTGAGATAAGCCGAGGTGTCGCGCGTCCCCTGCCACTGGCAGCGTTCGATCAGCGTCGAGCCTTCTACCCAGCCGTGACTGATGACCAGCGGGTCAATTTTGTCGTGCCATTCCGGGCGCACGTAGAGAAAGCCCGCGCCTTTGGGCGCGCACATCCACTTGTGGCAGTTCCCGGTATAGAAATCCGCGCCGATAGCTTGCAGGTCAACGTCAATCTGCCCCGGCGCGTGTGCGCCGTCAATGATGGTCATGATGCCCGCCGCGCGCGCCCGGCGGCAGATTTCCTCAACCGGGAAGATGAGCGCGGTGGCCGAGGTGATATGGCTGATGCTGATGATCTTTGTGCGCGGTGTCACCTGCTGCCAGAAGGACTCGACCAGTGCTTCGCGGCTGCTGACCGGCACCGGGATTTCATGCTGGACGATCTTCAGGCCGGTCTTCTGGCTGATGTACGCCCACATCTTGTCTACCGCGCCGTATTCGTGGTTGGTGGTCAGCAGTTCGTCGCCGGGCTGGAAGTCGAACATCAGCGAACGGGCGATGGTGTTCATGCCGTTGGTGGCGTTCGTCACGAACAGCAGGTTTTCCGGCGGGGTGTTGAGGTATTGCGCCAGCCGCTCCCGCGCGTGCGCCAGCAGCGCTTCCTGCCGCCTGCTGAGGAAGTCTATCGGCTCCCATTCCAGTTCGCGCTGCCAGCGCTGGTAAGCCTCGAACACCGGGCGCGGACATGCGCCAAACGAGCCATGATTGAAGAAAACGACGTTGGGGTCCAGCAGAAACAGGTCTTTCAAGATCAGGATTCCTGTAAGCGATCAGAGATTATCGGCAGAAAGTTTGCCCTCGGCCAGCGCCTGCTTAAAGTGCGCGATGGTGGCGGCGATGCCTTCGGTGAGTGTGGTGTTCGGCACAGCGCCAATCGCGCTGACCAGCGCGTCATCCTCGAAGCCTTCGGGCAGGGCAAGAGGTTGTTCCTCAAAGGTGATCTGGCCTGCGGCGGCGGGTTCGGCGGCTTCGATAGCGGCCACCACGTCGCGCATGTGGGCGACGCTGCCGCGCAGGTTGAACACGCCCGCGCCGTCGAACTGCGCCCGCGCGGCCTGTATGAAAATCCGCGCCACGTCGTCCACATACTGGAAGCCGTTATAGCCGCTGTAGGTGATGTGATAGGGCTTGCCCGCTGCGGCGGCCAGCATGGCTTTGGTGGGCGAGGAGGTCAGCCCCTGGTCGCGCCCAGGGCCGTAAATCGTGTAGGGGCGCAGGCCGATGCTGCTGATGCCGTCATCGCGCCAGTAGATGCGCGCTGTGCCTTCGTTGGCCTGTTTATACACGCCGTAATGGTTAAGCGGTTTTTGCGGCGCATCGTGTTCCACCAACCCCGGCGGGTAATCCTCTGGCGCGCCGTAAACGGCGATGCTGCTGGCGTAAATCACACGCTGAAGGCCGAGGCGCTTGGCCGCCTCAAAAATGTTGACTGTGCCGCCGACGTTCACCCGCGCCCCCAGCGACGGGTCGGCCTTGCAGAAAGGCACCTGCAGCGCCGCCAGATGGATGACCTGCGCCGCGCCAGAGTCGCTCATGGCGCGCTCGACCACTGCTAAATCTGTGACATCGCCGCTGATAAAACGGACTTTCGCCAGATCATCATCGGTCATAATCAGCTTCAGGCGGTGCGGATTGCCACCCAGATCAAACACGGTGACGGCTGCGCCTTCGCTGACGAGGTTACGCACTACCCACGCGCCCAGGCAGCCGAGAGCGCCTGTGATAAAAAAATGTTCTTCAGCCATGATTTTCCCTGAAGTCATTATATTTTGAAGGGGCAGGGGCAGCCAGCCGGGACACCCCTGCCGCTGGATTATTCGTCTAACTGCCCTTTGAGCAAGCCCATCGGCAGCGGCGCAGGGCGCTTGACCTTACTCCTGATTTTGATATGCCTGCCGCTTTCAGAGGACTCGTCAAAGGCCTGCATCACGTCAAGGATATGATAGGCCAGTTCGCCGCTGGCACGGTGCGCGCGGCCTGTACGCAGCGCGTAGGCCATATCTGCCACGCCGATACCGCGCCCTACATCATCGCTGTGCGTCAGCGGGATTTCGCTCC
>CAZJSU010000057.1:0-27575 GCA_964548765.1 uncultured Anaerolineaceae bacterium | reverse complement strand
GGATATGTACAGGTTTGAAGCCTGACAAACCTTATTTTGCATCAGGATAGCGCCCCAGCTTCATCAGTCTAGCGCGTTCATCTACGCGATCGGGTTCGTTAAAACGCAGTAAACGAGCCGTCACTCGTCCGATTGCAGTAAGGGGGATGATTTCGCCATCTATGACCTTAAAGTGATCGCGCCATGTATCCGTTCGGGGATGATACAGCCGGACAATCTCACCATGCTGCGGGTCTATAGATGCCAGACGGTAGTCTGCCCGTTCGTACACGTAACGCCGCAGCGCTTCAGGAACATACGTCATCGGGCATCTAATTTTTCAAAAGCGCGGATTTTCATACGTCGCATGATATGCTCAAGACGTAAATACTCGTCGAGTTCGCTTTCCTCTGTCGGGGACAGTCTGCGTTGACGATTGGCTTCAAGCAAGCGGCTGATGTGATTTTCACTTTCATCAGAAAGCCGAAATTCCGTCATCTCCTCCAGGGTAGGTGACGAAGAAATGAATTCAATAAACTCGTCGTAAGCGCTGATCTGGACAATTGCCATGCCTGAACCTCACTAAATCGCTCACCTCATTTTAGCACAATCCCTCTAATGGTCATCGGCGATCCCCCATACCCGCGCGGTATTATCCCCGCTGCCAGAGGCCAGCAGCGTCCCATCAGGGCTGAAGGCGACCGTCAGCACAGGCTTGTCGTGGCCTGCCAACTCTGCGACCTGCTCCCCGGTATCCAGTCGCCACAGTTTGACGAGGTTGTCGCGCCCAGCCGTCGCCAGCAGCCCCCCGTCCGGGCTGAAGCTGGCGCTGTCTGCGCCGTTGAAGTGCGCTCGTAGATGCGTGATCGTCTCGCCTGTCACCGCGTTCCAGACGCGCACGGTCATGTCCTTGCTGGCGCTGGCGATGATCGTTTCGTCTGCCGGGTTAACCGCGATCTCCCGCACCCAGTCGTCGTGCTGCAAGGCGCTAAGCAGTTCCCCGGTCTGGCTGTCCCACAGGCGGATAGAGTTATCCCACCCGCCAGAGGCGACCACCCGCCCGCCCGCGCAGAATGTCACGCAGGTCAGTTCGTCGCTGTGGCCTTCCAGCACCAATAACGTTTTACCACTGTGGAAATCCCACACGCGCACCGTCCGGTCAGCGCAGGCCGAGGCGAGGCGTGTCCCGTCCGGGCTGATCGCTGTGCCGTTCACCGAGTCGCGGTGGCCTTGCAGGATACGCTGCTCCCCGGCCTGCTTTAAGTCCCACACGCGCACTGTGGTGTCCGCGCTGGCCGAGGCGATGTAACACCCATCGCCGCTGACCGCGATGCTTTTGACATGCCCGCCGTGACCTTCCAGCACGCCGCGCAAGTTCATGCCGGGCAGCTCGTAAAGCGCGATGCCTGTCGCCCCGCCGACGGCCAGCGCCCGCCCGTTCGGCGACCAGCGCACCGTCGTAATCCAGCCACGTGTCGCGCGCGTGATTTCACTCAGCCGCGCCGCATTTTCGATAGTGATCTTATTCATAGCGCAGGATTATAGCAGGTCTGCCGCGCTTCCCTGAATCTTTGCAGCAATCACCAATAACGAGGTTCTGTTTGCTGTTGGCGAATACGTTTTCGCAGGGGCGAAGCACCGCTGCGCCCCTACAGATATGATCGTTTTATGGGTGAACCAACAGCACCGCAGAAGGGGGCAAGCCTTTGATGTGTCGCGTCCCTGTGGGAGAAGGGGTTGGGGGGGAGGTTCTGAGTTCTCTGCGGTTCAAAATAAAATCTCTGCATCTTTTGCCTCTTTGCGTCTTTGCGTTGAATCTTTTATCTTGCGACTGTAGATTGACGAATACCAAAGCTATAATGCCCCGTTATGCATATTGGACTGAATGCCCACTTACTATCCAGCCGTGCTGGCTATCGCACTGCCGGGATTCACGGCTACATCTACAACACGCTGGCGCACCTGGCGGCGGAAGCCCCTGCCGACTGGCGCTTTACCGCGATGGTCGGCGCGCAGATTGAGGCGCAGTTTCCGCGCATGACCATGCGGCGCTCAGCGATGGATACCGAGTCGCCTCTGCGCCGTGTGCTTTGGGAGCAGGCGATACAGCCCCGGCAGTTGGGCGAGTATGACCTGTATCACGCGCTGGCCTTCGTCGCGCCGCTCTGGCTGCGCGTGCCAGTGGTCGTCACGGTCTATGACCTCAGTTTCATCCACTACCCGCAGGTGCTGACCGCCTCGCGCCGCCTCTACCTGCGGCTGTTCACACGCCTCACCTGCCAGCGCGCGCGGCGGGTGATCGCCATCTCGCACAGTACCGCCCGCGACGTGACCGCTTCACTGAGCATCGCGCCCGACAAAGTGGACGTGGCCGCGCCGGGATACGACACACAGGCTTACCAGCCGCTCCCGCCGGAAGCGATAGCCGCCTTTCGCCAGCGTAAGGGCTTGCCAGAGCGCTTCTGGCTCTACGTGGGGACGCTGGAACCCCGTAAAAATCTGGTCACGCTGCTGGAAGCCTACGCCGCTTTGCCCGCGTCTGACCGTCTGCCCCTGCTCTTGGGGGGAGGGAAGGGCTGGTTCTATGATGAAATCTTCGCTACCATAGAGAAACACAGGCTGGAAGGCAGTGTGCGCTGGCTTGGCTTTTTGCCAGCAGACGAGCTGCCGCTCTGGTACAATAGCGCCGAAGTGTTTATGTTCCCCTCGGTATTCGAGGGGTTTGGTTTGCCTGTATTGGAGGCCATGGCCTGCGGTACGCCCGTGATGGTCTCGGATGCATCGTCGCTGCCAGAAGTCGCAGGCACGGCGGGGTTATGCCTGCCCCCACATGACATTGATGCATGGACTGCGGCGCTGCGTCGCGCCCGGCATGACTCGAACTGGCGCGACCAGGCCAGCCAACAGGGACTGAAAGATGTGCAGCGTTACTCGTGGCAGGAAACCGCCCGACAAACGCTCAGGAGCTACACATGCAGCTTGAATATCAAGAGGCTGTAAAAGAAGAACCCACGCCACAACCCCGGCCAACGCCGTCCTCATCGCCACAGATTCCCCTTCCCCCACGCCGGAACATGCCAGAACCTTCATGGCTGCTGCCTGCGCTGGATGTCGGGCTGGCGCTGCTGGCCTTTGTGCTGGCCTATATCGCTCGTTACGAGCTAACGATTTTCCGCCCGGTGCTGGAAGTTAACCGCGCCGATTTCGCGCCCTACATCCCTTACGCGCTGATCTACGCCGGCCTGCTCTATCTTTCTTATCACAACGCCGGGCTTTATAAAAATGTGCGGGGCCGCTCGCTGGCAGAGGAAATCTACAGCATCGGCACCGGTGTGGCGACAGCCACCGTGCTGCTGCTGGCGCTCTACTTTGCGTTCCAGCCGCTTGTGTTTAGCCGTCTGATGCTGATCTACGTCGCGGCGATCACCATTACCCTGCTTGGGCTGATGCGTGCGGCGCGCCGGGTGATTTACGCCTATTTACGCAGTAAGGGCATCGGTGTCCAGCGCGTGCTTATCGTCGGTGCGGGCGAGACCGGGCAGGCCGTGCTGCGTGTGATGATGGCGCGCAAGGACCTCGCCTATTATCCGGTCGGCTTTGTGGATGATAACCCCGACCGGGGCAGCGTGGACTTAGGGCGCGTGAAGGGGCTGGGCAGCCTCGATAACCTGCGCAGCACCATTCGCCGCTATCAGGTTGATCTGGTCGTGGTGACTATCCCATGGGCCTATCACGAGCGCATCCAGACGATTGTACGCACCGCGCGTAAGGCGGGCGCGGAAGTACGTATCGTGCCGGACGTGTTCCAGTTGAACATGCGACAGGTACAGGTAGAAAACCTCGATGGTATCCCGCTGCTGGGGGTGAACGGCGAAGGCGAATTTCACGGCACCAACCGCGTCCTGAAGCGCTTTATTGACCTCAGCCTGATTATCCTCGCCTCGCCGCTGCTGCTGGTCATCTTCGGCCTCACCACGCTGGCGATTTATCTGGAAGGGCCGGGGCCGATTCTGTACCGGGCGCGGCGGGTCGGCGAGAATGGCCGGGAATTTAATATGTTCAAGTTCCGCAGCATGATTCCCGATGCCGACCAGTACCGTCAGCAGCTTGTCGAAGAACACGGCGAAGACCCGCGCCACCCGAAGATTAAAAACGACCCGCGTATCACGCGCGTAGGCGCGTTTATCCGCGCGACCAGCATTGACGAACTGCCACAGTTGATTAACGTGCTGCGTGGCGAGATGAGCATTGTCGGCCCGCGCCCGCCCACGCCTGATGAGGTGGCGCTGTACGAACCCTGGCACCTGCGCCGCTTGCAGATCATCCCCGGCATCACCGGCCTGTGGCAGGTGAGCGGGCGCAGCGATGTGCCGTTTGACGAAATGTGCCTGCTCGATATTTACTACATCGAGAACTGGTCTGTGCGGATGGACATCCAGATCATGGCGATGACTCTCCCGCGTGTGCTGCTGCGGCAGGGCGCGTACTGAGCGACTTTCCCCGTGTGAGGACACTCAGGCAACTATCCCGCTTCTTTTTGCGTAGAATGAAATAAATAGCACCAGTAAGAATTTGGGGAAGTGGGATGCTGAAAACCCGGCGGATTGCTACGGTAATGATGATGTTGGTCGCGGTCTACGCGGCTTATTATGTGTATTTTGGCCCCCGGCTGATCGGCGATGCCTTCGCGCTCAGTTTGGTAAATTTTGATACAGCGGCGATGAACAGCCACCTGTGCGAGAACGCCACCGTCGCCAGTGTGCTGAATGCCATCGGCACCACAGACGACCAGATGTCGCTGATGGTGATCGCTATTCTGCGTGGGATCGCGCCGCCCAACGTGGTTGAGGCGGTGAGCGCGTCGCTGCAGGCGACCACGCGCTACGACCCCTTCAGCGGCGAATACGGCTTTCGCCTGACGTTAGGGACAGATGTCAGCCTGATCGGCCTGCGTTTTGAAGAAGGGTTAACCACGCCGGAATTTCGCCTCAGCATCCAGCGTGGCTGGCTGCGCCCCTGTGTGATGGCCGCCTAACGCTTGACCCATTCGCCCGTCTGCTCGTTCTGTGTCCAGCCTGCTGGCACTTCTGGCATACAGGAGCTTGGGTAGGGGATGTCCTGTAGTTCTTCCGGGAAGACGACTTCCACGTTGTCGCCTGTCAGCGCCTGCACGAAGTTGGTGACGATCACCCGCACTTCCTGCTGCGCCCGGTTCAGGATACCGCCTTCGATGGCATCGTCGCGGAAATCGTTGAGGGCGATGTAATTGGCAAGCACGCGCGCCTCGTCCCAGTCCACCGAGCAGGCGGTGAAGGAGCGGTTGTACTGGCGGATAAAATCAATGCGGCAGCTTGTCAACTGTGGGCTGGGCAGGGCGATGGTGTAAGTGTCCGTGGAAGGATCATATTCAATGGCTTCGTCGCTCACGCGCGTCAGGTCAACCCCAGCCTCAATCGTCCCCTGCGCGACATGCGTGGCGGAGAAGTTGCAACTGTTCAGCGTCCCCTGCGCGATGCTGACACCAATCTCCGCTTTGGCAAGCTGGGCGCTGATGCTGACAAGCTGGCCGAGCGGCTGGACACTGTTGATAATCGTCTGCGTGGTCGTGATGCGGGCGACAGGTGGCGCGGGGCTGAAAATGTTCTGTATCCCCCCCACAAGGCCGTTCACGGTCGTCAACCCCATGACCAGCGCGACCACGACAGGGATGACCGCCAGCGCCAGACACCCCAGCATCCCCCACATGCAGCCGCTGCGCCTGCCAGCGGTGCTTTGGACTTGCGACGTGGGAACCGCCGTGATCTCTGTGGGCGGCGGCGCGGGATAATCGCGGTCTGGTTCTGGCGGTTCGGACGGTTGGCTGCTGGCGGGGATGATCCGCATCTCCGGCAGGTCGGGCGGCTGTGGCGGTTGGTCAGGCGTTTGATCTGGCATCGTACATCCTCGTCGGTAAGCCTTACAGTAAATGTAGTATTTCCGACATTGATTATACAGGGTTGTGCTATGATACGTAGAACGAGAAGGAGTTGTTGCGCCTATGACCACCGTACTCTATGACGGTTACTGTGTCCTCTGCCGCCAGACGCGCCGCATCATTAAAGCGCTTGATTGGCTGAATCGGGTCGAGTTTCTGGATATTCACCAATGGAATGAAGTTGAGAAGCGTTACCCGGCGCTGGATTTTGAAACGGCGATGGGGCAGATGCACGTCACCACGCCAGATGGACAGCTCATCGGTGGTTTTGAGGGAATGCGGCTGCTGCTGCGCGACCTGCCGCTGGGCTTTCCCCTCTGGCTGCTGCTGCATTTGCCGGGCATGGCGTGGCTGGGGCCGCGAGTGTATGCCTTTGTCGCGCGGCACCGCTATCGGATCAACAAATTCTTCGGCGTGGAAATCTGCGAGGACGGCACCTGCAAAGTGCATGGCTGAGGAACAGCCGATAGTCGCCTTGCAGCGGATGCCTAGCGCACCATTTCCAGCGTCACCTCGTTTTTACACGCGCCTGTCTGCTCAAATTCGGCGATGTTGGCAAGCGTGGTGTCAGCAATCGCCTGTAGGGCGTTGCGCGTGAAGAACGCCTGATGCCCGGTAATGATGACGTTCGGAAAGGTCAGCAGGCGGGCGAAGATGTCATCCTGAATGACGGTGCTGGATAAATCCTCAAAGAACAGGTCGGCTTCTTCTTCGTACACATCCAGCGCCAGATAGCCGATCCTGCCAGACTTCAGCCCCTCAATGACATCCAGCGTATGGATCAACGCGCCGCGACTGGTGTTAATCAGCATCATGCCGTGCTTCATGCGGGCGATGGTGTCGCGGTTGATGAGATGATAGGTTTCCGGCGTGAGTGGGCAGTGCAGCGTGATGATGTCTGACTGCGCGATCAACGCATCCAGTGAGGTATAGACCATGCCCAGTTTCTCCGCTTCCGGGTTCTGGTAAACATCGTAAGCCAGCAGCTTACAGCCGAATCCGTTGAGGATACGCGCGACTTCGATGCCGATCTTGCCAGTGCCAACCACGCCGACGGTCAGGCCGTGAATGTCGAAGCCGAGCAGGCCATCGAGCGCGAAGTTGCCTTCGCGGACGCGGTTGTAAGCTCGGTGCAGCTTGCGGTTGATCGTCAGCAGCAGGCCAATGGTATGTTCGGCTACCGCGTGCGGCGAATACGCAGGCACTCGCACGACGGTTAACCCCAGATCATGCGCGGTCTGCAGGTCTACGTGGTTAAACCCGGCACTGCGAAGCGCGATCAACCCTGTCCCGCCGTCCGCCAGTATTTGCAGCGTCGGCGCGTCCAGCACATCGTTGACGAACGCGCAGACTACGGGATAACCCTGTGCCAGCGGCGCGGTAGACTGGTTCAGGCGCGGCTCCAGATACGTGATCTCATGCTGGCGTGACTGGTTGGCGGCTTCAAAAAAACCGCGCTCGTAATTCCTGGTGCTGAACAGAACAACGCGCATTCGTGTTCTCCCGATGTGTTACAGGCCA
Organism: uncultured Anaerolineaceae bacterium; assembly: GCA_964548765.1. GTDB lineage: Bacteria > Chloroflexota > Anaerolineae > Aggregatilineales > Phototrophicaceae > JAIOHN01. The sequence goes on along the minus strand of CAZJSU010000057.1, from coordinate 20,101 downwards.
TTCAGCATTATAGCGAATGCCGCCAGTAAGTTCACGCCAGCGGCACGCCAAGACGGTTCATCTCGCCCTCGAAAGCGTTACGCTCTGTATTGAGCGCGTTCAACTGCACCTGTACCGCCGACTGGTTGCCATCGAAAACAGCGCGGTACAGTTCCACCCCGGCATCCAGCGCGCGCAGCAGGCTGTCCCGCGCGTTGGTCGCGCACAGCGGGAAGTAGTACGCGCCGATGTTGCGGTCTATCTCCTGTAGCCGGAACACGCCGGAGCGAATCGTGTCTGACCCGGCAGCGCTCTGGTCAAGCGTTTCGATTAACGTGTTGAACGTGGTTAGTTCCGGCGAGATGGCCGCGTACCACGCATCCGCGCCGCAGTCCACCGGGGTAAGGGCAACCCCTAAATCTTCGTCAAGGCTTTGCAGCGCCGGGGTGAAGTGTTCTGCCTGCGCGGCCTCTACCTGGCTGGCCGCCGCCTCAGCGTTGCCCCCGCCGTAAGTTTGCAGCGCGGCCAGAACCGCGTCTGTCCCGGCCAGCAGATTCTGGCGGACGGTATCGGTGCAGGGCGGGTGCTGCGCCTGTTCAAAAAGCGCGCGCTGGTTCTGCAGGCGTGATCTGATCTGCCCAAAATCGGCGGCGGTGTTTTCGCGCGCTTCCAGCGCGGCGTGCATGGCCTGCCCGTATAACGGGTTTGCAAACCACCACGCGCGTGCTTCTTCCGGCGTACAGGTGGGTAACGGCGTTGCCTCCGGTGTAGCGGTGGCGCTGTTCTCCGGCGTAAGTGTGACTGGCACCTCCGCGACGCTCAGCAGGTCAGCGCTGATCCAGCCTTCGCTGCCATCCGGCAGGCGGATGTTGTACCAGCCGCCGTCGTCACTTTGCCCCAGAATGGACAGCTCCATGCCGGAAGTGGCCGAGCCGACGCGATCAAAGTTTGTGCCGGGGCCGCCGCGCACATTCACCGTCTGGCTGGACTGAACGACACCGATGGTCACGGTCGGCAGGTCGGTTGGCGTAGCGGTCGCGTTAGCCTGAGCGACGCTGGTGGCGCTGCCCTGTGGGCGACGTGGCGCGCGGCCTTCGCGTGACGACGCAGTAGCGACCACCAGCCCGGCGATCAGCAGTGAAGTCACAATCGCGCTGATGAGGCCGGTGAGCAGATAACCGCCGACCTTGCTTTGCCGCTTCGGGGTTTTGCGTGGTGCTTTGCGGTTAAGCTGGTCAAGCAGGCGCTGCGCGCCGGGATCATCGCCCATCGTTTCCAGAATAGCCCGCGCTTCGCCAAAGCGCTTCTGGTTAATAAGGGTACGCACGGCATCAAGTTTTTCTTTGGACATGGAGACTCCAGTAGTGGTCAGGTCTCAGGTTACAGCCACATGCACAAGTGATTGGCTGACCTGCCGAGATGCTTTTCACCCTTCTATCATATCACGATCACATTTTCCCAGCCGTTATAAGTTGGTATCTTCACTATTCCCCTAAACAGGCTTGTACTACAATTCAAACAGTGAGAACAGCCTATAGGGGAGCGAACATGCGACGATTACTGCTCATTGCAGGCCTGGCATGGCTGCTGGCCGCTTGCGCGGTGGCGGATAACGGGGGCAGCGAAGCCACTGGCGGCGGCCTGATTAACTGGAATCGAGACCCGCAGACCGTAGTTTTTCGTGCTGATGTGCTGGGGGGCGCTGCCGACCGCGATTTTCTGGCCGGGAATGACCTGCCACTGTGTACGGTGTATGGCGATAACCGCGTGGTATGGACAAACGACCTCGGCGACTTCAATGTGCAGGTGCTGTGGGAGCAGGTGAGCGACCAGCAGATTCAGAACTTCGTTTCCTACCTTACCGTCGTCGAGCGCATCTATACCCACGATGCGCGTCTTGCCCAGCAGCCACCCGGCGAAACCACCCCGGCATACGAGCAGTTAACCTTATTTGTGAATGACCGCCAGCACGTGACCGATGCCTTTGCCGACTGGGAGCCTGAATATTTCCAGCGGATTGTGGATGTGTGCAAAACGATCAGCGCCGCGCCGATACTGTACGAGCCAACGGCGGGCTGGGTCAGTGTGCGCGAAGTTCCCTACGATACCACACGGCCATCGGTTTTATGGGAGGGCGAGGCCGCTGGCTTAAAGCTGGCCGACATCGCCGCCAGTGGTGAACCGCGCTGGGTAACTGACAATAACGTCCTGATCTTATGGAATCTCATCCGCACATCGTCGCCCATCATTCAGTTTCAGGAAGGGGAGAAGGTGTATGAGGTGGTGCTGCAAATTCCGGGTATTCATCCTGACGCGCCACCAGCGCCGTAGTTAGGAAGGCGATAGGCGGCATATTCATAATACTCGCTGTTTATATATCCCCTTCCTGAGCCACGAAAACCCAGGAAGGCACACGGTTTTTAATGCGTCATTTTGTGGTGCGGCGCACAGTCAAGGAGATAACGATGAAAGTGCTTGTGACCGGGGGCGCGGGCTATATCGGTAGCCATGTCACCGATATGCTGATTAGCCGGGGCTATGAAGTCGTGGTGTTTGACAACCTGTATACCGGCCATGAGGAAGCGGTGCATCCTGAGGCGGTGTTTGTGAAAGGCGATCTGCTGGATCACGCGGCGGTCAGGCAGGTGTTTGCCGAGCATAAGATAGAGGGTATTCTGCACTTTGCCTCGCACACGCTGGTGGGCGAGAGCATGGAAAAGCCCTGGCTGTACCTGCGTGATAACGTGGTCGCCGCCAGCCACCTGCTGGAAGAAGCCGCCTCGCACGGGGTCAAGCGCTTCATCCTTTCCTCAACGGCCAACCTGTTCGACGACCCGGCGAAGATGCCGATTGTCGCTGAGGAGCGTATCGTCCCCGGCAGCCCCTACGGCGAGAGCAAGTACATGGTCGAGCGCCAGTTGTACTGGATGGACAGGCTGTACGGGATGGCAAGCTGCTGCCTGCGCTACTTCAATGCCTGTGGCGCGCACCCTAACGGCCATATCGGTGAAGATCACACGCCGGAATATCACCTGATTCCGATTATTCTACAGGCCGCGCTCGGCCAGCGTGAGAAGGTCGTTATCTTCGGGGATGACTACAACACGCCGGACGGCACCTGCATCCGCGACTATGTTCATGTGATTGATCTGGCCGAAGCGCATATCCTCGCGCTGGAAGCGCTGGCCGATGGCAAGAGCCGCAAGTACAACCTCGGCAACGGCAAAGGTTACTCGGTGCGCGAAGTGGTGGATATGGCGCGTAAAGTGACCGGGCGCGAGATTAAGGCCGAAGTCGGCGCGCGCCGCCCCGGCGACCCGGCCACGCTGATCGCCGACAGTACCCGCATCATGCAGGAACTTGGCTGGCAGCCGGAATTTAACCAGCTTCATCAGATTATCGAGACCGCGTGGAACTGGCACAAGAATAACCCGGAAGGTTATGCCGGAAAAGCGCGGGGGTAGTTTTCGTTCAGGAGCAGGGGAGCGCTTCAACGCTCCCCTGTGGTGTATCAGGATTGAGGGTGCTGGCTGGCGGAAAGCGCCTGCGCGGTGAGGAAGTCCGGCGCGGACGACAGCACATGCCCGCCCTCAAACGGCACCATGCACAGCGTTCGCTCGGCCTCGGTGCCTGTCCAGCAGCTTTCGTCCGTCTGCGCGTCCTCGCCAAAGCGCCTGTCCAGAAACGCCAGATAAACATCCGTAAACTCTTCTGCGTCGGCTTCGCTATCCCACACCACGCGCAGCACCCATGCGAGTTCGCCCGTGTCGGTATGGCGGTAGACATGGAAGTTATCACCGCCCCAGCCCGCCGCCGCTGCGTTGGCGCTGAGGGCGGGAAGCTGCGTTTTCAGGTATTCGCGCAGGTAAAACTCGCCCAGCGTATTATCCCACAGCAGTTCCCATGCATCGCCCGGCTCAGGGTCTATCAGCGCTACCGGAACCGCTGTTTCGCCCGCGAGATATTTCTCCGGGTGCAGGATGTGCTCCATCGTCTGCGGCGGGTTGTCGAACGCGGCGTTGACTGCCTCCCAGCCGCCCGCGCGGTACAGGGCAACGGCAAAATCCATCCCGCGCTCGTAAGGCGTAAGCATCTCAGCAGCGATAATAGCGGGGATGCCCGGCGGGATGACGAGTGTTCCGGTGAGCGCGCCCTGTGTCAGCAGACGCATACTCGTGCCGATGGGGTCGCGCTCGGCTACGGACTGGATATACGTGTTGGTTAACAGCATCGCGTCGCCCTCGATGAGCGAGACGATTGCCAGCCCTAGATCAAGATTTTCGCCCGCGCGTTCCTGCACCTGTTCCAGCCCGAAGTGCTGGTCTTGCAGCGCGTGCGTGTATTCATGCACGTAGATGATCTGCTCAAGCAGCGGCAGGTCATCGCCCAGTTCGCCGCCGCCGATCAGAATCGTGTTCATCTGCCTGGTTTCTGGCTCGTAGAAGCCGCCAATCTGCGCGCTTAACAACTCCAGATAGATGTCCAGATAATCGGTATCCGGCGGGAGCAGGTCAAAGGCGTGGTAGAAGTGTGTGTAACGCTCGGCCTGCTCCGGCGTGATTTCCTCTTCGTACAGCCCCAGCACATAGCTGATGGCATCGCGGCGGCTGGGGAACAGGCGCTCCAGCGGCTCCAGCGGTTCCAGTTCGCGTGTGTTCTCGGTATAGGTCTCCAGCGCTTCGATAAATGTCAGCAGTTCCGGGCTGACGGTGGGCGTTTCCTGCGCGGCAGCCGGGGCCGCCAGCAGCAGCGTGAGCAAAATCAGGGTCAGGGTCAGTTTTAACACCAGCATCCTCCATCATCAGTCCGGCGTATTATAGCAGGTCGGCCTGTGGTATTGACGAACAAGCCGCGCATTGTTTATCGCGTCAGGGGCAGGTGTATAAAATCCTCCGGCACGCTTTCCCCCGCAGCATCGCCTACTGGCAAACGCTCGCTCGTCGCCGGGGCAATCCAGCCGAGGCGCACCTGCCAGCCGGAGACATCGGTGCTGGCGGCAAGAGGGAAGAACAGGCGATCAGTCACCGTGCTGCCCGTTGTCCATGTGCTGGTAGGCGCGTAACCGCCCTGCGGCGAGCGATCCTGCTGGGCGATAATCGCGCCGCTGGCATCCAGCAGATGCACAAACCACTGATAATGCTCGGTGATGGCCTCCGGCGCTGACCATTGCAGCACCAGTCGCACGCCATCGGGCGCAGCGGCAAGCGCGTAAGCGTCGAGGGTGATCGGGCCAAACTGCCAGCCGCCGGGTGTATCTGCTGGCTGCGGTGGCGCAAGGTCGAAGCGCAGCGCGCGATGCCCGGCAGCGGTCTGCTCCTCCACAAAATAAGCGCTTTCCCATAAGTCGCGCTCCGGCCAGTTGAGCGGGTCAGCCGCGCCGAACCACGTCACATACCAGAGGGGGCTGCCCTGCTGTCGTGCGTAGCCGAAGACCTGCCGCGCGCGCGGGTCATCTGGCGCAACAGGGGCGTTCATCGAAATCACGCGCCCGTCCAGTTCCAGCAGCGCATCGTCCAGCAGGGACGTGGTCGCCAGCGTCACCCCCGGCGGTTGCATCACACGGTTGAGCGCGTGCGCCGCCTGCGTACCGGCTTCGCCCTGCTGCCGCGCCACGATGACCGCACAGCAGGCCAACGCCGTTAAAACCACGACGCTGTTATAAAAATTTCTCCGCGTGACTTTCGCGCCTTCGTGGTTCAGAAAGAAGACCACGAAACCCGTGCCGACCAGAAGCGCGGCAGCGGCGAGATGTGCGGCATCCAGGCCGTTTTGCAGCAGGGCTGGCTGTGGCGGCCAGCCGCTCACCAGCAGCGCCAGATGGCCTGAAATGGGGCTGTAAGCGGGATCAGTCATCGGCGGGCTGGTGAGCAGCGTCTGGTTGGCGGTGGCGAGGTCGGGCCAGAAGCTCAGGCGCAGATACCCCTCGTAAATCAGATAGTCGTACAGCACGCCGAGAAGCTGCACCAGCAGCGAGAGCGCGCCAAAACCAATCAGCACCGCCCACAGCCAGCGCTGACGGTGCGCGGCAGCGATGAGGGGGGCGAGGCATAAAACCACAAACGGCAGCGCGGGCAGCAGGAAACGCGGCCCCCACACAATGCCGCCATGCCAGCTCCACCAGCCCGCGAAAGCCAGCGCTTGCAGCATGACCAGCGCCAGCACCATCCACGCGAGACGCGGCTGCGTCCGGCGCAGCATCAGCCAGCCGGGGAGCGCCAGCAGCAGCACCGGGCTGTACCAGAACAGGCCGCGATAGGGACTCAGAAAAAGGCCGTACAACCCGGCCAGCAGGGGTGTGGTGAAGCCTTCGCCAGCCTCGAAATGGTAGCCGCTTTCCAGCGGGCTGCCGAAGCGCGCCCAGTTATAGGCCATCAGCAGCAGCCCACAGACCACCAGCGGCGCGGTAAACGCCAGCAGCGCGCGCAGCGTGACCGTGCGCTGCCAGAAGATATAGAGCGCAAAGAGCGGGATAAATATGACGTAGATCGTGTTCACGCCCACCAGCAGGCCGAGCAGCAGCCCACAGGCAGCCAGGGCAGATGCGGCGGTCAGTGGTTTTCCTGTAGTCAGGCTTGCATGACCACAGATCATCGCCAGTACCAGCAGCAGCGCCGCCAGCGGCTCGCCAAAGAGGGTCTGAACATAAGGGAAGGCGAACGTCGCCAGTCCGTAGATCAGCCCAACTGTGAAAGCCACGACGCTCGAATAGTGATACAGGCGCGCCAGCCGAAAAAGCGCCAGCGCGGTCAGCATCGTGACCAGTGGGTTAAACAGCATGGCGGTCGCCCGGACAGGCAGCCACGGAAGGACGCGCGCCAGCAGGGTGAGCGGCAGCAGCGCCAGCGAAGGGGTCGGCGCTTTCTTGGCGTACAGCGCGCCGTCCACCCCAAAGCTGCCCATGCGCCCGCTTTCGGTCAGCAGCCATTCGGTGTAGCCGATCACGTTGATGTCGAAGCGGCCATGCCGGGCAAGCGTATCGCTCACCGCCAGCAGCGCTTGACCATCGGCGCTGTCAGGCTGGTTCACATAAACCAGCATGTAGCTGCCCAGCAGCAGGCAGAGGAGCAGCAGGGGGAAGCGCACAGGCAACTCAGCCAACGCCCCATACAACGGTCATGGAGAGCATCAGCATGACAAAGACGACCGCCACCATGCCAATCCCCACGCGCGTGAAGTCCTCAAACTTGTAACCGCCCGGCCCCATCATCAGAATATTGACCGGATGGGCGATCGGCGTGAGGAACCCGGTTGCACAGCCGATGGCGACCGCTACGGCCATCGGGCGCGGGTCAATGCCGGCCTGAACGGCGGCGGTAATGGCGATGGGGCCAACGATGAGTGAAGTCACCTGCCCGCCGAGAAGCTGTGTCACCAGTACCGTGAGCGTGTATAACCCGCCGACCAGCGCCAGCGGCCCCGACGGGGTGAGCAGTTCCACCAGCCCTATGCCGATACGATCCGCAAGGCCGGTATTGAGCATGGCGATACTGATGGGCAGCATTCCGGCGATCAGAAAGATCACCCGCCACTCTACCGCCCGGTAAGCGCTGTCCATTGTCATGATCCCGCTCAGCACCACCCCTGCCCAGCCCGCCAGCACCGCGATAGGCAGCGGGATAAAGTTGAAAATGGCCGACAGCAGCACCAGCGCTGTAATCAGCAGCGCCCACTTGTTCTTTTCGGGATAGGGCGGCTGGTAGATGTGGCTGCTTTGCAGCAGCATGTAGTCGCGCTCCTGCGTCAGTCTGCGGATTTTATCGGTCGGCCCCACCATCAGCAGCGCGTCGCCCACCTGAAGCGGCATCTTGCCCACGTCGGTACGGTAGCTGCGCCCCTCGCGCCACAGGGCAACACTGGTCAGGCCGAACTTGTTGCGAAAGCGTAGGTCGAGTAACGTCTTGCCAATTGCCCCGGAGCGCGGCGGGATGACCACTTCTGTCAGGTCTACCGAGTAATCATGCCCGCTGCGGACGTAACCGTTTTCACGCCCCATCAGCAGCCCCCACTTATTCAACTGGCGTACCCGATCCTCACGCCCGATCACCAGCAGGTAATCGTTGGTGTGCAGGCGCTCGGTCGGCTCTGGGGCGAGGATGGCCTGATGCCCGCGCCAGATGGCGACCACCGTGATGCCGAGATCAGCGCCGATATGGCTGTCCTGAAGCGTGTTATTGTCCAGCCGCGAGCCGGGCGGCACGCGAAACTCCCACAGGCGTTCATCCAGTTGGTACGTCTGGCGTATGGAGGACATGACCCCGCGCGGGTTAACGATCTGGGTGATAGATTCACGCTCTGGCAGTAAACGCCGCCCGATAAACACCATATACAGAAGGCCGGCGATCACAATCGGGCTTCCCGTGATAAAAAAATCGAGAAAGCCCAACCCTTGAAAGCCGCGTTCCTGCAGGATGGTACTCATGACGATATTGGCGCTGGAGAAGAAAGTTGCCATCGCGCCGACGAGGGTGCCGTAGGACATGGGGATAAGCAGCTTGGACGGGCGAATGTCGGCATCACGGGCGACGCGCACCACCGCTGGCAGCAGCACCGCGCCCGCCGCGATGATGTTCATGATCGAGACCAGCAGCGCTCCGGTTGCCATCACGATCACGACCAGCCGCCTTTCCGAACCGCCGCCCAGCGCCCGGATGTAGCCGGAAATATGCTGCACGATACCGGTTTCTTCCAGCGCATGGGTGATGACGAACATGCCCATAATGACGATGACCGCTGACGCGCTGTAACCGGAAACCGCTTCTTCGGCGGTGATGAGACCTGTAAGCGCCAGCGCCAGCAGCACCAAAAGGGCGACAAAATCGGCCCGGAAACGGTTGGAAACAATTAACGCCAGAGCAGCAAGGACGACGGCGACAAGGATCATTTCTGGCAGCGAAAGCATGACGCAAGCGGCCTTTAAGGACTTTATGAAGGAAGCAAGTCGTTGAGTATAAGACAGAGATCACCAAGTTTCAATGAGTGATGTTAAGGATCGTAAGGAATGCGGCAATCCCGGCACTTGGCGGGCGCACGGTTGTTTGCTAGGCTCATAGCGCATGTTCATGTGTCGTTTCGGGATATTATGCTGACAGTCGCTGAGGCGCTTAAGTTTAAGGAATTTGATGGCTCGCAGGTCGTGGCGGGCCGGGGCGGCATGAATCGCCCGGTGGGCTGGGTGCATGTGGCGGCGGTGCCGGACGCTGCGCGCTGGTTAAACGGCAATGAACTGGTGCTGACGACAGCGATTAACCTGCCGCCAGACGCAGACGGGCAGTGTGCTTATGTGCAGGCGCTGGCGGATAAAGGCGTGGCCGGGCTGGCGCTGGCGGTGGGGAACACGATCCTTCACGCGCCGGAATACTTGTGCGCGGTCGCCGAGCGTAATAACTTCCCCTTGATCGAGATTCCTTACGACGCGCGTTTTGTGGACGTGGCGCGGGCGGTGAACGAGCGTATCGCGCAGGAGAACATGGCGCTGGTGACGCGCGCGCTGCATATCAACCATGTGCTGACGCGCCTGGTGCTGGATGGCGGCGGCCTGAAGGAACTGGCGGTGACGCTGGCCGACTTGATCGGCCAGTCTATCAGCATTGAGAACGAGCGTTTTGAAGCGCTGGCGAGCCACAACATCGCCCCGGTGGATGAGGCACGGCGTTACACCCTCAGCGAAGGGCGCACCGACCCGCGCCTTGTTCAGGCGCTGGAAGAACGGAACGTGCTTGGCGAGATTCGCGCGACGCTGCGCCCGGTGTTTATCCCGCGCTGGCCGGATGTCGGGCTGGGTATGGAGCGCATTCTCGCGCCAGTGGTGGTACACGGCGCGATCTACGGTTATATGTGGATTATCGCCGACAACCACCCGCTCAACGAACTCGATCACATGGCGATTGACAGCGGCGCGACCATCGCCGCGCTGATGCTGCTGCATCAGGAGGCCGTGCAGAGCGCTGAGTCTTCGCTCAAGGGCAGCCTGCTGGCGCAGTTGATTGAGGGGGTGGATGGACGCGAGGCCGTGCTGACCGATCAGGCGCTGCGTTTTGGCCTCGACCTGACCGCGCCGTTCACGCTGCTGGTGGCCGACAGCCCTGAGCGCAGCGCCCAGAAGCTGGTTGGGCTGTACCGCCGCATCAACCGCGTGTTGAGCCAGCAGCAGTGGGCAGCAGTGGCCGGGCAGTTCGCCGGGCAGATCGTTATCCTGTCCCAGGTAGACGCAGGCACACTGGCCGAGGCCGTTCACGCGCAGGCCAACGACCTCAGCCTCAGCATCGGTGTCAGCGCTGTGCTGTGTGGCACGGCGCAGGTCGCGCTGGCCTATCAGCAGTGCCGTGAGACGCTGCACATTTACCAGCGGCTGGGCGCGAAGGCCAAAACCACTTACTTCCATGATCTGGGCTACCTGCACACCCTGTATCAGGCCGGGGCGGAGAGCATGGCGCTGAACCCGTTTGTGCCGGGGCTGCGTAAGCTGCTGGACGAACAGCAGGCCGACCTGTTCAACACGTTAGAAGCCTATCTTGACGCGGGCGGCAACGGTGTCCAGACGGCGGAAACCCTGCATATTCACCGCAGTACGCTCAACTACCGTCTGGAGCGTATCGGGGACATCTGCGCCTGTAACCTCTCCGACCCATTAACCCGGACGAATTTGCAGGTGGCGTTAAAGCTGCTGCGGCTTTTCGAGCTGCAATGAAACACTGCGCGATCAATAAAGCTGCTTCGTGCCTCTGTTGCCTGCCCGTGTGGAAACCTTAGCGCATCCTCGTTTCTCGCGGCTAATCAAAATCCGTCGGCAGGTCTGGGCAGCGCAGATGCTCGAAAAAGCGCTTGATCTGGCTGGGGGTGACGCGGCTAAGCGACAAATCCGAAGGAATTTCAGCTTCGGGGAAGAAGGTCGCCTCGCCTGTTTCGGTGTACGAGGCGCTGGTTTCGGCGTGGTGATCGGCGCTTGGCTGGTCGGTCAGCAGGTCGCAGCGGAAAAACAGCTTATAAGCATGGAACAGGGTCGGCGGGTGGCCGTGCAGGTGGCGGTCATACACCGCCAGCAGCTTGACCGCGCGGGTATGGTAGCCGGTTTCTTCATACACCTCGCGCACCGTCGCCACGCTGGGCGGTTCGTTAATGTCTGCCCATCCGCCCGGCAGCGTCCAGCGCCCGCCGTCCAGATTCTCCCGCACCAGCAGCAGCGCATCGCCTTTAAAAACCACGCCGCGCACATCTACCTTCGGCGTGGCATGACCCGACTGTGCCGTATAGACACCGCGCACCGTTTCAATAGGCACGTCCGTATGCGTGGCGATGATCTCCGCCGCGATGTCGCGCACCGCTTCATAGCGCTCCCTGTCAAAAGCGTGCGGCTCATAATTTAACCCGGTCTGCGCGATCGCCTGCAAGCGCTGCGCCCAGTCCAGCCAGAAGTGCGGCATGATGTTTTCTCCCGTGTACGGTTGTTGTGCGGGCAAGTGTAGCCATCATTACCGCCCCTGAATAGATTTGTTAGAATATCGGGCATGGATTTTCGTATGAACGACGTTTATGCTTCGCTGCACAGCGCAACCACAAAGGGGTAGAACGCACATGACGCGACTGCGTGATCTTGGAATCGTACCGGGTCGGCTGCCTGCCGGGGACTATAACGCCATCACGGATGTGCCGGGCGTGCTGGTAGGGCATACTACCCTGATTCGTGGCGAGGGCAAGCTGATAGAGGGGGAAGGACCGGTGCGTACCGGGGTGACGGCTGTTTTGCCGCACGGCGGTAATCTGTTTCAGGAGAAGGTCGCGGCGGCGGTCTATTCGATTAACGGCTTCGGTAAGGTGATGGGCTTTGAGCAGGTGCGTGAACGTGGCTCGCTGGAAACACCGATTATCCTCACCAGTAACCTCAGCGTGGCGCGAGCGGGTGACGCGCTGATGACCTATATGCTGCAAACCAACGCCGACATCGCCCTGACGACAGGCACCGTGAACTGCCTGATCGGCGAATGTAATGATGCGTGGCTGAACGATGCGCGCGGCAGGCATATCCAGCCGGAGCATGTCCTGCACGCGATTGAGAACGCAGCGGGCGGCGAGGTGGCGGAGGGCAACGTGGGCGCTGGCACAGGCACCACCTGTTTTCAGTTTAAAGGGGGCATCGGCACCGCTTCGCGGCAGGTGATGGATGGCCGCTTCACGGTGGGTGCGCTGGTGCAGTCGAATTATGGCAGGCGCGAAGACCTGATGCTGCTCGGCGTGCCTGTCGGCCAGCGGATGCTGGAAAGCCACATGCCGCAAACCAGCCCCGGTTCGATTATGATCGTGCTGGCGACGGACGCGCCGTTCACCGCCGGGCAGTTGGAACGGCTGGCGAAGCGGGCGGCCTTCGGGCTGGCGCGGACAGGCTCTATTGCAGGCGACCAGAGCGGCGACTTTGTGATCGCCTTCTCCACCACGCAGCGCTTTTTCCATTATCCCGATACCGTGATTGATACGCTGCCGCGCTTTGTGGATGATGGCCGGACGATTGATGAATTTTTCCTCGCGGTGATCGAAGCCGTCGAGGAAGCCATCCTCAACTCATTGATCGCGGCGGAGACGATGACCGGGCGCGATGACCGTACCGTTTATGCGCTCCCGCATGACCGGCTGCTTGAATTTATGCGGGAGTATCACCGTCTGTAGGCTGAGTAAGCAGGATGAAATCATGAGCGTGTTACTTGACCAGAACTTCCCGGCTCCCACAGCCGCCGACACGACAAAGACACTGCGCGCGGTCGTCGTCACGCCGACTTATGACGAGTACGAGAATATCGCCGACCTGATCACGGCGATTCTGGCGGAGCAGGGGCAGATGCCCGATTTCGACCTGCATGTGCTGGTGGCAGACAGCCATTCCAGCGACGGCACGTTAGAGGTGGTGGGCGCGCTGGCCGAGGCAAACACGCGCGTACACCTGCTGGACGTGAACCAGCGCGGAATTGGCATCGGGCTGCGTGAAGGCTTTAAATACGCAATTGAACATCTCGGCGCGGATGTGCTGGTCGAAATGGATTCGGACTTCCAGCATAACCCGGCAGACCTGCCCGCGCTGCTGGCCCCGCTGACGCAGGGTTATGAGGTCGTCGTCGGGTCGCGCTTTGTGCCGGGCAGCGAAAACCGGATGCCGCCGCACCGCAAGCTGCTGAGCGTGAGCGCGAATCAGGTGATTCGGCTGGCGCTGGGGCTGCGCGATGTGACCGAGATCACCACCTCGTTCCGCGCGTTTAAAAAAGAGGCATTCCTGCGCCTGCCTGCCGAGGCTGTCCCCTGGCACGAAACATCGTTCATCGCGGTGCCGGTCTTTCTGGTGCGGATGCTGGAACATGGCGCGAAGGCCATCGAAGTGCCGATGACCATGCATCCCCGCGTGCGCGGCTACTCCAAGATGATCTACTGGCGTTACATCCGCGATATTCTGCTGTTCGCCGCGCGCGACCGCCTGAGAAGATAGGGCTGAGTCATCCAGTGAGGATTTTCTCAATCGTCAGCAGGCCGCGATCGAACTCCCAATGGCAGTTGGGACAGAGGGCGACCAGATTGTCCAGGCCGCTGACGACAGCGACAGGAGTGTCCTCCGGGAAGTCGCGGATGGCACGGATGTGGCAGATTTCGGCGTGTTTGTCGTAACCGCAGTTGCGGCAGACATAAGGCAGGCCAGAAGCGGCATAGTTTCGCCTGGCAATATCCCGCAGTTGAGCGCTGATCTGGTATTTGGCGGTTTTTTGAACATCGCCAATTGTTTTTCCTGTCCAGTCTATATGATTGCCTTGAAGGCAATTATCACATTTTCTGCGGTAGCCATGTATTTCTATCCCACAATACTTACAGTACCTTGGTTTCTTCTTTCGTTTTGGGTTTAGTCGGTTGTTGTATTTTGTGGCGCAGGATTGTGAACAGAACTTTGGGTTAGTCGTTTCACGCCCACACTCTGGACATTCAATAACTTCGGGGACAAAAGGTACGCGCGGTGGTTTGATACCTTCAGTATATTTTTTAAGGCATTGTTTACATTTATAAATTTGCCGACCTGTATTATTTTTTCCGCGCTTTTGCTGGTTCTCAGTTGCGTTACAGTGAGGACAGGCCATTTCGGTTCCTTTGCTGCTGTTGAAGTCTTATAAGTCATGATTATGACATTATTTGCGTTAATTGTCAAGCATCGTCTGATTTAGTATGAAACGAAAACACGAGGGTGAAATGCTTCACGGAGAAAGACTGAAAACCCTACGATTAGCAAATAAATATACACAAAATTACCTGGCACAAATACTTGGGCTGAATATTCGTCAAATACCCCGTTATGAAGCAGGGGAGGTTGATCCTTCAGGTGAGGTGGTAGCACGTATGGCAGACATCTTCAACGTCAGCACGGATTATCTGCTAGGCCGGACAGATGATCCTACACCCTGTACGCAATCAGAGAGCCTCACGCCCAAAGAACGCGCGGTGCTGGCGGCGCTGCGGCGTGGTGAGCCGCTGGCAGCGATTAAGTTGATTGTAGAGGAGTAGGGACGCGCAACGGCGCGTCCAGCGCATGTTTTGTAGGGCGTGATACATCGCGTCCGCGTCTCAGTTTCTGGCAGCCTTGAGTCAAAGGCTGTTCTCTGGTAAAATAAAACTTATCAAGCGCTCGTAGCTCAGGGGATAGAGCATCCGTTTCCTAAACGGTGTGCGTAGGTTCGAGTCCTACCGAGCGTAACACTAATTACTTACTAAGGCGCATACGTAGTATGCGCTTTTTGTATGCCGTGCAGCTCCCCCGCCAAAAGCTCCATCTTTTGTCGTATAATTGATATAATAAGGGCAGCAGCAAGGTAAAAGGAACTGCACATGATTCCGGTTATCCTGGCGCACGGGGCGCTGGGTCCGTTAGATGAAATCATCTTTATCGGCGTGGCGGTCATCTTCATCGGCATGATGGGCGTGACATGGTTTCGCAGCCAGTCTATGGAAACTGAAGAAACGGATGAAGCGCCAGAAGCACAGCCGCGCGTCGTGGACGATGCCGCCGAAGCCCCATCGCCCGATCGCTTCAGGCTCGACTGAACGCTGGATTTTCTGTAACCTCACATCCCCATCTCAGCCCTTTCTCATCTTACGCTCTTAGGTTATGCAATATATTCTGTAACACTAAGGCGGAAAAGATGACTGGCTCACTAAAGACCACGCGCAATCTGGTGGCCGTGGTCATGCTGATTCTGGCTGTGGTGAATTTCATCTCAGTTTTTGCGGTGGTAGAAGCCCCGGATACGCCCCCTGTGCCAGCGGCGGAAGCTGACGAAGTGGAGCCGGAAGCCGAGACAGAACTGATACGCGGCGTGGGCGGGCTGACCTCGCCCGCCGGATTGGGCGTACTGTTCACGTCTATCGGCCTCGCGGGGATGGGCGTTGGCCTGTTGATGAACCGCCGTTGGGAGGTAGGCGCGATGTTCTTCCTCGGCGCAGATATTTTCTTCAAAATTCTCAACATCATCAGCCAGCTTACCATACTGGATTTCACCAATCCCAATATCCTGCTGGCGATTGGCCTGATGATTGTTGAAGGCATCCTGATCGTGCTGCTGTTTTACGCCTGGCAGCGCAGCGACCCCAGCAAGGAAGTGGCTCCGCAGGCGGCGCAGCACAACGAAGGCTAGGCGCGTCCCTGCTGCGCTAACTGATACGGTAAAATTCCATCGCGGTACCGCCGAGGATCATGTCCTTTTCCTCTGGCGTACAGTCCTGAATAAGCGCATGGGTGTTCGTCCAGACGTTGGCATAGGACGCACCTGCCAGCGATACCGGCCAGTCGCTGCCGAACATCACGCGGCTCGCTCCGAAGTGTTCCAACACAAAATCGGTATACGGGCGCACATCGTCCACCTGCCATGCCGGGTTATCAAACTGGCCGGAGAGCTTGGCGTAGACGTTGGGATAAGCGGCAGCGGCCTGCATCTGGTCGAACCAGGGCGATTGACGCTGGCCTACGGGCGGCTTGGCAAGGTGATCAATCACCATCTTCAGATCAGGTAGGCGCTCCGCCAGCGTGGGGACGTGCTTCAGGTGATTGGGGAATACCGCCACGATGTCGAAGGTCATGCCATAACGCGCGATGATCGCCAGTGACTCGATCACGACTTCCTGTATCACCCAGTCCGGGTCAGGCTCATCGTGGATGAGATGACGCATCCCTTTGTAGTAGGGGTTGGCGCTGTACATTTCCATGCGGCGCTGTGTTTCTTGCGGATCAAGCAGGTTGCACCAGCCCACTACGCCCGCAATCCAGTCGTTATAAGCGGCGTTGACCAGCATCGAGGCTGTGTCCTCGTAAGAGTTCGCCGCCTGCACAATCACGGTATAGTCTATGCCAGCGGCTTTCACCAGCGGCTCCAGCGTGTCTGGCGTGAAGCTGCCATAAAACGCGGTATGCTGCGGCTTCAGCCAGGGATATTCCGCTTCGCTTAAGTTCCAGAAGTGCTGGTGTGTATCTATTTTCAGCATTTTAAAGCCTCATTGAAGGTTGTGCGCCGGGTTACTTGTCGGTGGGCTGGCCGGACTGAACGTAACCGCGAATACCGATCAGCGTTTGCTCCATGTGATACAGAATCGCGTCGCGCAGGCGTTTGCTATCGTGGGCGCAGCAGGCTTCCAGAATGGCGCGGTGTTCGCGCTGGATGGCCTCGCCCTGATCCTTGATGTAGACATAACGATAACGATAGCGCTGGGAAAGCTCCCATAAGCTGGTGATAAAGTTGGTGATGTAACGGCTGCCAGCGGCGTTGTAGATCAGAAAATGGAACTCGTGGTTAAGCCGCATGAAGTCACCATAATTGTGTTCTGCCAGAGCCGCATCCATCGCTTCGGTCAGTCGTTCCAGCCTGGCGATGTCCACCGCTGTGACTTTCTCAGCGGCGTAGTAAGCGGCCTGCCCTTCGATAATCCGGCGGGTGAAGTACAGGTCTTCCATATCTTCGATCGAAGTCTGCGCGACAAATGCGCCGCGCCGGGGAATGATCTGGACGAAGCCTTCGCCTTCCAGCTTCTTCAGCGCCTCGCGCACCGGGACGAGGCTCACGTTAAGGTCTGCGGCCAGTTGATTCTGGTCAATACGTGATCCAGCTTCCAGCAAACCGTCGAGGATGGCACGGCGTACTCGCTCCTGCACCATCGCGGTCACGGTTTTCTTGCTGTCTTCAATCGGCTCAATACGATTCTGGATCACGTTCGCGGCCTCCGGTATTATTTGCAACTTCTATCACAGGTGGTTAAACTTTCGTATAATTTATAATTTTTTATGTTACTCCGCAATGGCCGTAAGAGGTGTTGGTAATTATGCGGCGTTTTGGTCAGGTGATCGGCCTGAAGCCCGAAGCTGAAGAAGAGTATAAGCGCATTCATGTCAAAATCTGGCCGCAGGTCGAGGCCGCTATCCGCGAAGCAGGCATCCGAAATTACAGTATCTTCCTCAAGGACGGGCTGCTTTTTGGCTATTATGAGTATCACGGCCCGGACGAAGAATTTGACGCGCGCATGGCGCAGTTGAGCAAAGTCTCGCGCGAGAGCGGCTGGTGGGACATCACCGAGGCGATGCAGCAGCCGCTGGAAACCCGCGCGCCGGGCGAGTGGTGGGCGGATATGCAGGAAGTCTTTCATCAGGATTGAGGCCAGCATCGCGGCGGTTAGAAAGAACTTTGGATGAAAACAATCATACTGAATGAACCGGAACATTTCGTGCTGGCCGATACGCCAGAGCCGGAAGCGCTCGCGCCGGGTGAGGCGCTGGTGCGTGTGCGGAATATCGGCATCTGCGGAACAGACCTGCACGCCTTCAAAGGCAAGCAGCCGTTCTTCGATTACCCGCGCATCCTCGGCCATGAACTGGGCGTGGAAGTGGTCGAGGTGGGCGAGAACGCGCACGGGCTGAAGCCGGGCGATAAATGCTCGGTAGAGCCGTACCTCAACTGCGGCCACTGCATCGCCTGCCGGCGGGGAAAAACCAACTGCTGCACCACGCTGAAGGTGTTGGGCGTGAGTACCGACGGCGGGATGCGCGAGTACATCAAGATGCCTGTGCATAAGCTGCATAAATCGGACGTGCTTGGGCTGGATCAACTGGCGCTGGTGGAAACGCTGTGCATCGGCGCGCACGCTGTCCGCCGCGCACAGCCGGAAGCGGGCGAAACCGCGCTGGTCATCGGCGCGGGGCCGATCGGCCTGACGGTGATCGAAGGGCTGAAGCCCATCACCAGTAATATTATCGTGATGGACATCAACGAAGGGCGGCTCGACTTCTGCCGCCGTGAACTGGAGATCAGCTACACAGTGAACGCGCTGGATAACCCGCTGCAGAAGCTGAAAGACCTGACGGGCGGCGACCTGCCGACGCTGGTATTTGAGGCGACGGGCAGCGCGAAGTCCATGATGCAGTCGTTTGAGTACCCGGCACATGGGAGCAAGCTGGTGTTTGTGGGGCTGGTGCAGGGCGACCTGAGCTTTAACGACCCGGAATTTCACCGCCACGAGATGACGCTGATGAGCAGCCGCAACGCGACCGCTGAGGACTTCGCTCACGTGATCGGCCAGCTTGAGGCGGGCGTGATTGATACGCGCCCCTGGATTACGCACCGCGCCCCGTTTGAGGGGATGATTGGCGACTTTCCCGGCTGGCTCGACCCAGCCAACGGCGTGATTAAAGCTATGGTGGAGTTATAAATGCACATTGAACATATCGCTTTGAACGTTCCCGACCCGGCGGCCACCGCCCAGTGGTACAGCGAGCATCTGGACATGCACGTGATCCGCGCGTACCCGGAGCCGCCGTATATCCACTTCATCGCGGATAAAGAGGGCAAGGGCGTACTGGAACTTTACGCCAACCCCGACGCGCCGATTCCCGATTACCCGACGATGCCGCCGCTGGTGCTGCACATCGCCTTCCTGGTGGACGACATCCGCGCCAAGCGCGAGGAACTGCTGGCGGCGGGCGCGACCGCCGAGGGCGAGATTGCCACCAACGCGGTGGGCGATCAACTGGTGTTCCTGCGCGACCCCTGGGGCGTGCCGCTGCAACTGGTGAAGCGGGTGACAGCGCTGCTTTGAAGCCCTGTATGACGCGCGCGTTGGTTATCCTCTGTCTTAACATTAACGATTCTTATCATAAAACCTGTTAAGATAGCGCGGTCTGATTTTACAGGAGTAACATGATGCAAATTCTGACTGACCGCGCCGCCGACCTCAGCCCGCAGCAGTTGGCCGGGCTGGATATTCATTACGCGCCGTTTATCTTCACGCTGGATGGCAAAGAGTACAGCAGCGGGGTGGATATTCAGCCGGACGAGTTTTACCAACTGCTGGAAGCGACCGACGGGATGCCCTCAACCTCGGTGCCTGCGCCGGGGGTATTCGCCGAGATTTACCGCAAGCTGGCACAGACCGACCCCGAAATCCTGTACGTGCATGTGTCGTCCGGCCTGAGCGGGACGTATAATTCCGCGCGGGTGGCGGCGGGCGACGTGCCAGAGGCGCAGGTGCATTTCTTCGACACCAAGACGCTTTCCGGCGCGCAGGGCTGGCATGTGGAAGCGGCGGCACGCGCAGCGCAGGCGGGCTGGCCGCTGGACAGAACGCTGGACATGCTCGCGCGTATCCGTGATGTGAGCGACACCCTGTACACGCTGCCTACGCTCAAGTACCTGATTCACGGCGGGCGCATCAGCCATTTGCGCGGGCTGCTGGCGAATACGCTCAACATCAAGCCGATCATCGGCGTGAACAAGACCGAAGGCAAGTATGACCAGCGGGCGCGGGTGCGCACGTTCCGCCGCGCGGTGGAGGAAATCCCCGCCGTGATTACGCAGCAGTACCCGGCGGGTACGCCGCTGCGAGTGCAGGTTTTGCACGCGCACAACCCCGAAGGCGCGGACATCCTGCGCGAGCGTATGGACAAGACGTTTCAATGCACCTTTCTGCCGACCGGGCCGATTGCGCCAGTGCTGGGGGCGCATACCGGGCCGGGTCTGGTGGGGCTGGCCTATGCGCCGCTGGATCAGTTCCCCGACATGCCATGATGTGATAGGCGGCAGGCTCAAGCCCTGCCGCTGAGGAAAGACAAGTCCACTAAAGGCGCTGA